>JAUNDV010000022.1 GCA_030525875.1 Eubacteriales bacterium | reverse complement strand
AAGTATATAAAGCTTACGTTTATGGAGGACTTCAGTATGAAGATAGAGTTCAAGATTTATCTGACAAGAAATCAAAAACTTGCATTGAGAAGAATAAATAGGTTTATATTAAGCTGTGGATATGGTTTAAAGAATTATATACTTCCATTTATAGAGCTTATTGCGGGTATTATTATGGCTTTCTCAATGTGCTGTATAGATTCTCCTAATTTTAAGTTCATATTTTCGCTTTATTGTATTTCTACTATTACGCTTATAGTATGTCATCTTCTTAGGCTTTATATAGGAGAAGAGCTAAGGAGAGCAAGAAGAACCAGATTAAGGTCGGCAACTATATAAGCTTTTAATTATTTTAGAGGATATCTTTTCTTACGGGTATCCTCTCTTTCAAAAAATTCTCATAAATGGATAAATATATTTTTATATAATTTTTTTAATTTCGCATTTGCCAACAGTAAATAAATAAAATGTTGATAAAATGTTAGAAATGATTAACATTATCTTGATTAATATTGTATATGTCATTATCTTGAACATATACATGTGTTTATATATAATTATTATAACAATATCATGTTTGAAAACATGGATATTATCTATTTTCTAAATTCTTTTTTTCAATCTTCCGGAAACGGAGGAAATTCAAAAATGTATTTTAAAAGTAAATGCTGTGATAGATGCTTGCTTTTGCTATTTGGACTGATATTGAGTTCATTTTTTGCTACAGCTGGTATAACTGCATATGCTGCAACAGGAAAACTTAATATTGAAGAGTCTGCTGGTAAAAAAAGTATTAGTATATCACGTCAGGGAATATTCGAAGAAGTGTCGTTAATTCCTGGTGACACTGTACAGGGAGAACTTGAAGTTTCAAATAAAACGGGAAACATAATATATTACAGACTGAAGGGAATATATGGGCATCCTGAAGGTCAAAAACTTATGGATAGCTTAAAGCTTATAATCTCTGATAAATCAGGAAAAACCTTATATGATGGAAGTTTTAGTAAGGCATATACACCGGAGTTGATCATTGATAAAGGCAAAGTTGAAAAATATAAGTATAGTTTGCACATCCCTATTAGCTGTGGAAATGAGATTCAAGGTGAAACTAGGAATCTTCGTTTTGTGTATCTTGTTTCTGATAGAGAAAATGGAACGATAGATGGTTCAGATGGATCAGGAGATTCAGATGGAAATACCGACAATGATGAAGACGGCAATGATGATAATCAAGGCGGCTCATCAGGAGGCAGTTCGTCGGGCGGAGGCTCGTCAGGAGGAAATTCATCAGGGGGAGGTTCTCATGGACCCTCATCTCAAGGAGGAGGTCATGCAGCAGGTAGTGGATTTAATGGTGGTAAGTTTAATAACACTTTAGATACCTCTTCTATGGAAACGGCGGCTGCAAAGGTTTATGCAGTTCCTGATCTTAAACTTAAAAATAGTTCATATGAAGGAAGCTGGGAACAAAGAGATAATAAATGGAGCTTTAAGTTAAAAGACGGAACGTATATTAAAGATGGATGGGCATTATTGTTTAATCCATATGGGCAGCCTAAAGCTACTTCGAGCTGGTATTATTTTGATAAAGATGGTTATATGCAGACTGGATGGATAAGATGTGAAAATGAGTCATGGTACTATGCAAATGAAGTATCAAATGGCAATAGAGGAAATCTTGTAACAGGATGGCTCAATAGTACAGAGGATGGACACTGGTATTATTTAAGTGAATTAAATGGAAGAATGCTAAGCGGATGGAATAAAATCAAGGATAAAAATGGACTTGAAAAGGAGTATTATTTTGCAAAGCTTGAAGATACATATAGGCAAAATTGGTTTTTTAATACTGCTTTTGGAAGATGGATATATAAAAATCTTGGAGGACGAACCTACGGATCTTTATTTATGAATGAAAAAACTCCGGATGGGTATACAGTAGATGAGAATGGAGCAAAGCTTGTATAGTTTTTTGAAGAAATCCTTTAGCTTTTTAATTCAGATCGTTATGGATATTGTGATTGTGGCTTCTATCATTATAACATTTCTGAGTGTTGAAGCTGGAATCAGAGAAAGAAAAAGTGGTGAGTTAGGATTTATATGTGGATATAAACCCGTGTACATAGTCAGTGGCTCTATGGAAAATACAATATTAAAGCATTCTATTGTAATTCTAAAAAAAGCAGGACATGAAAATGTTAATGCAGGAGACATAATAACATATAAAGTTGGAAATACCTATGTTACACACAGACTTATTGGAAGGGATGAAGAAGCGTTTAATAATGGTGAGAAAAAATATCTTATTACAAAGGGAGATAATAATAGGATAAACGATATTGAACTGCTTGATCCAGATGATATTAAAGGGAAGGTAGTATTTATTTTCAATCTTCCGGGACAAATATCAAAGATAGCAGAGAAGATGAAAGAGAGTATTGCATGAATAAAAAAAATAAGTTATCAAAAAAATTAGTAGTAACTATATCAATAGCATTAATTGCGGTTGCGTCTATAGGAATTGCGTCAATGGCATATTGGACAGAAAGAATAGATTTAAGTAGTAATATTGGAACCTTGGATATAGGGATACAATATGATGAGGAGGCTTTAAATATTGCTGGTAATGAGGCTTTCGTTCCAGGTCAAAAATCGGATATTAATTTTTCTGTAAGTAATACAGGTAAAACATCTGTTGATATTAAACCCGTTATAAGCATAAAAAGTGATAAAAATATGACCATTGGTGGTTCTGAATTTATGCTTGTAAATAATAATGACACGAAAGCTATTGAAGAATTTGAAATTGAATATTTTTTAAATGATGTAAAAGTAGCTAATTCAAATGGAACAGCTTTTAATAAAGCTGTGTATACAGCTAAGAGAGGAATTACATTAGCAGGAAGTATTCAAAAGGATCCTGAGCTAGATAAAGATGTCAATGAAGGAAAAATTATAACTACTAAAGCGTTTTCCACAGCACTTAAATTAAGTGAGTCTTCTGATGTTGGTTTTATGGGTGCTGCAGCAGAGGTGCAAATAAAAACATATGCTATGCAACATAGAAACACTGAGGAGATAAGACAAGATAACAATTGGATAGAGCAGGTCGATGGCACAAAGGGGGTTGAAGAACCGTGATCAATCGAAAAAAGCTTTTAAAAATTATGCTGTTTATAACGTTATTCACTGTTATTGCAGGTATGAGTATAACGGCAGCTTTTTTTAGCGATGTTATAGATCAAAAAATTCTTATAAAAACGGCTGATCTTTCTCTTAATTTACCAGAAAATAGTCCTAATAATACTGGAAAGGATATGAAAGTATCAGCTGATCTGAATGAGCTGGATAATAAAATTGATCCAATAAAGCAAAATGATGAATTTAATTTTAACTTTAGGACAGTTTATAAAGGTTCAACAGATGCATATATTGTTCCAAAGCTTATATTGAAAATTAAAAATATTAAAGAAGGGGACAAGCTTGCAGTATATAGAGAAAATGCAGAGGGAAGAAAACTTTTAAAAAATATTGTGTTCAATGGAAATGGACAGATAAGTGAAGAAATTTTTCTTAAATCTGAATTGTGCAAGCCGGGAGAAGAGAAAAAATATAAATTTATAATTAAGATAGAAGAAAGTAAAGATGTAAACCTTGCTCCGTCAATTCTTATAATCCCAGAAATGCAATTTGCAATAACTCAGATAAAAGGAAATGAGTGGACTATTGAAGATTCCTCAGATCCTACTAAGGTTTTTGAACAAATAAAAAATAAGGCTGAGGAAAAAGATTCAGAAGTAAAAGGATTTTCTGAAATAATAGGAAGCGATAAGACTGTAGATCAAAATGGAAACTGTATTGCAGGTAAGAAGGCTTATTTTATAAGAATTAAACCAGTAATTAAGGATGCAGAAGGAGATACTTCAGATGTTATTTTTTACAGAAAGATGAATAATAAGGATAAGAAACTTAAGGCTGATGAAGATGGGGCACTATCACTTTGTCTTAATTCATCTAATTTAAACACTGAAATAAGATATACAGTTAAAAATAAAGCAGGAACTATTTCTTCTCCATTTTTTGTTTTTCTAGAAAAAGCAGGCAAACTTGTATGTAAAAAAATAATTCAAGACTCGTAAGTCTATATAGGCAGGTGATTATTAGATTATGATTTTTTTGAAAAATAATAAAAAAAATATAGTGATTATTGCCATAGCTTCTATGGTATGTACGATAAATGCAATGGCAGCAGGAATGTTTTTGGATAGAATTGCAACAAAAGGAGATATTTTAAATGTTGAAGCCGAAATAAAGAATCTTACGGATGTCAATGATAAAGAGATTTCTCTTAATCCTTTATATACACCCAAAAGATACAAGCTTAGATTTGAATGTGGTGAAGGAGAGTTTACAGATGGACAAAAAGGTTATTTGACTGAGGTTGTATATAATGATGGTGGGAAAATATATAATGGAAATCCAGACAGTCCTGAATTGATAGATAATACAGAATATATAATAAAACCAAATGCTCCAGTAAGAGAAGGATATGATTTTATAGGCTGGTATTTAAAAGGAAATAGAACTCCGGAAATAAATCAAACTTCAGGAGATGGAGAAATAATAGGAGAAAAATGTAAATACAATATAGCAAATGACGATGAGGAAGACCTTTCCAGAACTGAACATGGAAGTGATGGAATAACAATAGCTAAGGCTTTATGGAGAAAAAATAATAATACTTTGCCAGGAGGCAGTGATGGAAATGGACCTGATAATGTAGATAAAGAGAATACAGGTGGGTGGAATGAACTTAACAAGGCTAATCAGGTTATAGAATATATAGAAAAATATCAAGATAAGGAGGCTTATAAAAAATCATTTGGAGATATTGACTATTCGTATAGGAGACTTTTACTTAATGCGGAAACTGAGCACGCAAATAGTTATAAATGGTCTGTGAAAAAACGAGGGACAGAGTCGTTTACAGATATTGATCATGCAGGTGCAGTTTATAAAGCTGATAAATTAACAAGAGCCGATAATGGAGACATTTATAGATGTGAGGTAGGATTTGGTGATAATGGTACAAAAATCATGTATGAAATGCCAGTAAAAGTCTGGTATCTGGCTGAGATTACAGATATTGAAATCTTTGCAGATGGTCAAAGACTTGAAATAATTTCAGAATCAGGAGGAGCAGTATGAAAAAACTGATAGTTATAATATTAGCTATTCTGTATTCATTCAACATTATAAGTTTTGCTGAAGTAAAATATAAATACAACATGATTTCCGAAGATGAATATACAGAAGATATATGGAATAGCTTTTATAATGCATTTCCAGAGATTGCTGATGAAGAGAAAAAAGGACTTAAAGCAGGTTATAATAAAGAGTTCCTCTCATATTATTCAATGACAATGGAAGATTATGAAGAAGGAAATATATTTGGTGGCTGGGAGATTACAGAGCCTAATGAGGCCGATGACAGTATTGTAAATCATGGTGTTTATGCATATGGAACTGTAGGTAATGATACTAATAGAAGATGGCACAGGCTTACAGGTGTTGATGCTAAACCATTTTATGGATATTTCTACAAACATAATCTTTCAGCGGAAGTCATAGGGGCAAATGCAGTGAGAATCCATATAGATATGGATATGTCAGATAACGCTGGTGGTGAAAGTGGAAAATGTACATATCAGCTGTCACCAGATCCTAAAATAAATAGTTATTCTCACTCATTACAAAATCCGTGGATACAAATTAAAGACAAAGTTTCTGCATATAGAGGAACGGTCACAACATTGAGTTTTAGTTCTGTAGGTAGTTCAAGTCCGGATAAGAGAAGACTTCAATTTAAAGGATACTGGGATCTGAGCGGAGATGAGTTAAAAAGATTTAAAGAGCTGTGTACTGATAATAATATAAACTGGGCTGCTGGATTCAAGGAAGAAGGAAGTTATAGTATGAATGTAGGAAAACAGGGATGTACAAATCTTGCAAGCTCAATCAACATGGCTTTGTGTTCACATACTCAGAAAAGGGCAGAGCAAATAGCAGGAGATGAAGTAAATCACAATTTAATTTGTACCCAGTGTAAGAGAAATCTTGGTAAAGAGAAACATGGAGCAAAAAATGAATTATCCAGATGTCCGTCATGTTCGTATCAGTTTAATGTAAGTGGAAATGTTATATGCCAGTATAATGGTTATACTAAAAATATTGAATATTCTATGAAACCTGGAGCTTTTTTTACACCACCGGAAACAAAGGGATATTTGACACCAGGGAAAATAGCCATTCCTGAAAGAGGAGGCGATATAAAGCTTACTTATGAACCGATAAGATATAGGATAAGGATAGGAGATAAGACAACAGAATTAAAATATGATGAAACACATGTTTTAGAGCGTATAAATAGAAAAGGAATGATACACGAAGCTTACATGGTTGATTAAAAAAATTAAACAAAGATAAATTAAATAAAGACAGATTAAACAAAAACAAATTAAATAAAAAGAAAAAAATCAAAAAGCTCCTTATGAGTAAAGGAGCTTTCTGATTTCAACAAGTCTGTCTCTAAGTACCATAGCCTCTTCAAAGTTGAGTTCAGCTGCACAGGCACGCATTTTTTTATTAAGTTCTTTTTCTAAGGCCTTGAGTTCAGAAGGAGTCATGGATTCAGGATCCTTAGTATGTTTACCAGAATTATCAGATGCAGCTTTTGAGATGATTATGAGATCACGTACGGCTTTTTTGATTGTCTGAGGTGTTATGCCATGTTCTTCATTGTAGGCATTTTGAATTTTACGTCTTCTTTCTGTTTCATCAATAGCATGTCTCATTGAATCAGTAATCTTATCAGCATACATTATTACATGGCCTTCAGCATTTCGTGCAGCTCGTCCTATGGTCTGAACCAGCGAAGTTTCACTTCTGAGAAAGCCTTCCTTGTCTGCATCAAGAATTGCAACAAGTGATACCTCAGGAATATCAAGACCCTCTCTCAAGAGATTTATACCAATAAGTACATCAAATACATCCAAACGCATATCTCTTATAATCTGACTTCTTTCAAGGGTGTCTATATCTGAATGGAGATACCTTACACGTATTCCTATATCCTGCATATATTTGGTCAGATCTTCTGCCATTTTTTTTGTAAGTGTAGTAACAAGAATTTTATTACCTTTATCAGTTTCGTTTTTTATTTCAAAGACCAGATCGTCTATCTGACCTTCTACTGGTCGAACATCTACCTTAGGGTCAAGTAAACCTGTAGGCCTGATTATTTGTTCTGCCCTAAGAAGCTCATGTTCATCTTCATAGTCGTTAGGTGTAGCGGAAACAAATAACATCTGATCTATTCTAGATTCAAATTCGGTAAAATTAAGCGGTCTGTTATCTAGTGCAGATGGAAGTCTGAAGCCATAATTAACAAGTGTTGTTTTTCGGCTGTGATCACCGGCATACATACCTCTTACCTGTGGAAGAGTAATATGCGACTCGTCAACTATTATTAGGAAATCGTCAGGAAAATAGTCTAAAAGAGTATATGGAGGTTCTCCTGGCTTAGATCCAGTGAGATGTCTTGAATAATTTTCTATTCCAGAGCATATACCTGTTTCTCTAAGCATTTCGACATCGAAGCTGGTTCTTTCTCCTATTCTCTGTGCTTCTATGAGCTTATCTTCAGATTTGAAGAAGGCTACCTGTTCATCCATTTCTTTAAGTATTGATCTGCAGGCTATTTCCATTTTGTCGTGTGGAACAACATAGTGTGATGCTGGAAAAATGAGTATATGGTTTAGAGAAGCCTTAACATGCCCTGTTACAGAATCTATAGATGTAATTCTGTCAATTTCATCTCCAAAAAATTCTACCCTGTATGCTTCACCACCTGAATATGAAGGATAAATTTCAAGAACATCTCCGTGAACCCTAAATGATCCTCTTTTAAAATCTATCTCGTTGCGGCTGTATTGCATATTAACAAGTTTTTTCATTACCTCATCACGGTCATACTCCTGACCTTCTCTGAGAGAGACTGTCATGTTTTTATAGTCTATAGGAGAACCAAGACCATATATACATGATACAGAGGCTATAATTATCACATCATCTCTTTCGGAAAGGGCAGCAGTTGCCGAATGCCTTAGTTTATCTATTTCATCATTTATTGCTGAGTCTTTTTCTATGTAGGTGTCAGTAGAAGGAACATAGGCTTCTGGCTGATAATAGTCATAGTATGATACAAAATACTCTACAGCATTTTCAGGAAAGAACTCTTTCATTTCTGAATATAACTGCGCTGCAAGAGTTTTATTATGTGCTATTATGAGTGTAGGCTTTCCAAGCTTAGCTATGATATTAGCCATAGTAAAAGTTTTTCCGGAGCCTGTTGCACCAAGAAGAGTTTGGAACTGATTTCCAGCTTTGAATCCATTAACAAGCTCTTCAATAGCCTGTGGCTGGTCTCCAGTTGGCTGATATTCAGATATTAGTTTAAAATTAGCCATGAATTTATATACCTTTCATCTAATACTCTTGAAGCTATTATACATTTTGTTATTTAAATCTTCCACAATATTTATAAGACAATATGTATGAGAGTGGACTTTTTTGCCTTATTTAATATGAAGCTTTGCTATTTTTAATAAGTTGTGTTAATATTATGAAGATATAGCTATTAAAAATTGTATTATCCTTGAGGAGGAATTAATATGAGCAAAAAACCTGTCGTTCTTGTTATTATGGACGGATATGGATTAAGAGATGATAAAGAAGGCAATGCAGTTGCACTGGCTAATAAGCCAAATTTAGATAAGTTAATGAATGAATATCCTTTTGTCAAGGGATACGCTTCTGGATTGTCAGTAGGACTTCCAGATGGACAGATGGGTAACTCTGAGGTTGGACATCTTAATATGGGAGCTGGTCGTATTGTATATCAGGAGCTTACACGTATAACAAAGGCTATTGATGAAGGAACATTTTTTGAAATGCCTGAGCTGATCAATGCTGTACAGAACTGTAAGGATAATGATAGTGCTCTTCATCTTATGGGATTGGTTTCAGATGGAGGAGTTCATAGTCATTTAACACATATTTATGGCCTTTTAGAGCTTGCTAAGAGAGCAGGACTTAAGAAGGTTTATGTTCATTGCTTTATGGATGGAAGAGATACACCTCCAGACAGTGGTATAGGTTTCATCAGACAGCTTGAAGCAAAGATGCAGGAGTTTGGAGTTGGTGAGATAGCAACAATTAGCGGAAGATATTATGCAATGGACAGAGATAAGAACTGGGATCGTGTAGTAAAGGCTTATGATGCTATGACAAAGGGCGTTGGAAATAAGGCGGACAGCGCAGTTTCTGCCATGGAAGAATCTTATGCAAATGGTGTAGTAGATGAGTTTATTGTACCTACAGTAATTGAAACAAATGGACAGCCTAGAGGTGTTGTGCATGACAAGGATAGCATGATATTCTTTAACTTCAGACCTGACAGAGCTAGAGAAATGACAAGGGCATTCTGTGATGATGAATTTACAGGCTTTGACAGAGATAAGAGAATAGACCTATGCTTTACCTGCTTTGTGGATTACGATGAAACTATAGGAAATAAGGCAGTTGTATTCCATAAAGAGGAGATAACAAATACTTTAGGTGAATATCTTGCCAAGAATAACAAGACACAGTGTAGAGTTGCAGAGACTGAAAAATATGCTCATGTAACATTCTTCTTTAATGGCGGTGTAGAAACTCCTAATGAAGGAGAGGACAGGGTACTTGTCCCATCACCTAAGGAAGTTCCTACATATGATCTTAAGCCTCAGATGAGTGCACCTATGGTTTGTGATAAGCTTTGTGAAGCTATAGAGTCAGGAAAATATGATGTAGTCATCTGTAATTTTGCAAATCCTGATATGGTTGGTCATACTGGTGTTTTAGATGCAGCTGTTAAGGCAGTGGAAGCTGTAGATACCTGTATAGGAAGAGCAATGGAGTCAGTAAAGAAGACTGATGGAGTAATGTTTATCTGTGCTGATCATGGTAATGCTGATATGCTTGTTGACCCTAATACACATGAGACATTCACAGCTCATACAACAAGTCCGGTTCCATTTATTTTATTTAATGCAGATAAAAAATATAAGCTTCGTGAGGAAGGAGTGCTTGCAGATATCGCTCCTACATTATTACAGCTTATGGGACTTCCTCAGCCAGCTGAGATGACAGGAAAATCATTACTCATAGAAGATTGATTAATAAATAATTTAGGTTAGGAGTATCAGAGCAATCTGATTAGCGTACAAATATGAAAGTTGCGATAATGACAGACACTCATAGTGGAATAATGCCTGAAGAGGCTAGAGAAAAAGGCATTTTTCTTCTTAATGCCCCTTTTATGGTGGATGGAGAGCAGTATCTTGAGGGGATTAATCTGAATTCAGAAACTTTTTATGAAAAATTAGAGTCTGGGGCTGATGTATCAACTTCACAGTCTTCTCCTGGAGATATTCTTAATATGTGGGATGAAATTCTCAAAGAGTATGATCAGATTGTTTGTATTCCACTTTCCTCTGCTTTGACTGGCGCATATCAGACAATGTCAATGTTAGCTTCGGAGGAGCCTTATGAAGGAAGAGTTTTTCCAGTAGACAACAGAAGTGTTTCCATTGTGCAAAGACTTGCAGTTGAAGGTGCTGTTGGACTTGTAAATAAGGGATATACTGGAGAAGAAATAAAGAAAATACTTGAGTATACAAGAAAAGACAATATTATATATATTACTGTAAATACTCTCAAGTATCTAAAAAAGGGAGGCAGGATAACTCCTGCGGCAGCTGCCTTAGGCTCACTGCTTAAGATAAAACCTGTTCTTGAGATAGATGGTGGAAAGCTGGATGCCTTTAGCAAGGTAAGAACTATGTCACAGGCAAAGGAAACCATGCTTAATGCAATACAGCAGGCTTTAGATAATAGATTTATGGATCATGATGGATCACATTCATTTATTTTCCTTGCACATACGCAAAATGAAGAAATGGCCAAAGAACTAGAGCTCATGGCAAAGGAAAGATGGCCAAAGGCAGTATTTTTTATAGAACCTCTTCCACTTGCAATAGCCTGTCATATTGGACCAGGATCACTTGCAATAGCTGCTGTCAGAAAGATAGATAAGCTAAAAGATAGTAAAGAATACAATGAAAGAATCACAGAATAATTAAATATGAAAAAACGACCACTGGTTTTTATGGCCCTGATTGTACTGTCCGGAATAATGTGCGGTCTCCATGATATAAACAGAATGGTCAAAATAGTATCGGTAATTTTTTTACTGTGTTTTGTATTGCAAAAAAAGAGAGACCTTATAAACAGGCCTTTCTTTTTTTATTTGAAGCTGTATTTATTCTATTTTTCCTTATTTATATTGGGATATATAAGAGCCGATATAGAATACAAAATCTTTAATACGAAAGAGGCAATAGAATTTTATAGTAATTATATACCGTCAAATCCTGGAGAGTTTGACTATGCATTATATTTAAAATCAAAAGGAATACACAGTGAAAAAATGCTTGATGATAGTAAAAATTCAGACCTTCCTTTAAGTAACATAAGAAATTATGCACTTAACAAACTAAGTTCTAGCTTTGATGAGGAAGATGCTGGTGTGCTCAGAGCAATGCTTATTGGCGATAAGTCTGAGATGAATATTGATTTAAAGAATATTTATCAAAAAGCTGGTATATCACATATCATATCTATATCTGGACTACATGTTTCTTTTGCAGGGATGAGTTTTTTTATGATTTTAAATAAACTTAAGGCTGGTATAGGAATATCTCTTTTTGGTGCTTCTTTTTTTACAATAATTTATGGATTTATAACGGGAAATGCTGTTTCAACAGTACGGGCTGTGATAATGCTCATTATAAAATATACCGGTATGTATCTTGGCAGAGGATATGACATGATAACAGCTATTTTAGTTTCAGCTGTAGCTATAGTCTTTTTTAGACCTTATATTTTACTTCAGTCAGGTTTTCAGTTGAGCTTTTCAGCAGTAATAGCAATATCCTGTGTGTCAGGAATTATTATAGAGGCTTTAAAATTATATTTTGATAGGGAATTAAATAAAGTTGTATCAGCACTTATAGTTTGTATTTCAGTTCAGCTTGTCGCTTTTCCGATACTTGCATATCATTTTTATGAGCTTAATTTAAGTTCAGTAATAATAAATATAATAATTGTTCCATTGGCTGGTTTTGTAATATATTCAGGTATGGCAGTTATTTTTGGAGGGGTTATTACAGATATTTTTCATTGGATGAATTTTAGAGGACAAGGTATATATATGCTTTTAGGAGCACCGGCACATTATACTTTAAAACTTTTTAAAAATCTGGCTATATTTGGAAATATGCTTCCACTTAGTACGATACGAACTGGGCGTCCAAAAGGTCTGCAGATAGCATTTTATTATATCTTGCTCTTTATTATAATTTTAACGTTAAAAAGTCAATGTAGTAATAGAAGAGTGAAAAACAAGCGTAAAGTAATTATATCTGTCCTGGCAGCTTTTTTATTATTTTTTCTTGCTCCTTTTATACTAAAACGACCATGTAGTGAAAAACTTCAAATAATAAGTTTAGATGTTGGTCAAGGAGATTCATGCCTTATTATGGATGGCAAAAGATCTGTACTGATAGACGGAGGCTCTTCAACTAGCAGAGATATTTATGATGAGGTAATAGATAAAGTATTGGGATTTTACGGAATAAAAAGACTTGATACTGTGATAGTAAGTCATGCGGATGCTGATCACGTAAATGGTATAGAAAAGCTTATAGAGGATAGAGATGTTGGAATTAATATGCTTATTTTACCAAAGCCAGCTCAAAATCATGAAAAATATCAAAGAATTATAGAAAAATATTATTCTTCTGAAAATAAAAAACCAATATACTTAAAAGACGGAGATGTACTGCATGTAGGTAAAAAGCTAAGTATAAAATGTATACAGGAAGGCATAGAAGATGGAGAGGATGTTAACAGACATTCTTCATTTTTGATGATAAACTATGGTAATTTTAATATGTTAAGCAGTGGTGATGCAGTGGCTGAGGATGAAATCAGAGCTGCTTCATCAATAAATAATGAGCTTAAAGGAAAGAGTATTTCATTTTTTAAGGCTGGACATCATGGAAGTAAAGGATCAAATACACGGGAATTAATAGACTTAATAAGACCTCAATACGTATTCTTTTCATGTGCTAAAAAAAATAGATATGGACATCCAGACAGAGGAGTGGTAGATTTATGCAAAGAAAAGGGTGCAAAATGTCTTTATAGTTATTCTCATGGTGCAATAATAGTAGAATGTAGTGAAGGACATTTTGAGGTAATGCCATATAAAATGTTGTAAAGTCATATAGATTTTATATAGAATAATATAAGTCATATAAAAATGATATAGTATAAATTTTAAATCACCAAGGAGCAGTAGCAAAGAAATTGAGCAATATATATTTAATAACAGGTGATGAGCAATTTTTAAAAAAGCGAAAAAGAGATGAACTTCTAAATTACTATGGAGTAAGAGGAAGTGTTAATTTTAATAGCTTTAGTGGTGAGATAGATTATGATGAGGTATCAGCACTTTCTTCAACGATGCCTTTTTTTGCAGAACACAGAGTTATATTAATAGATGGAAGCAGGCTTTTTAAACTTTCACAAAATAATACGGTTATTGATATGCTGGAGAATCTGCCACCATCAACTGTGATTATATTTTACGAGGATGAGGCAGATACAACAAATTCCTTATATAAGTTAGTAAAGAAAAAAGGAGAAATATTTTCATTTAAAAAAGTTGCAGGACGAAAATGGGCTGAAACAAAGGAAGATAAGGCTGAGATAAAAAAGTGGATGTTGAAAAGGTTTAAAGAGGCAGGCAGAAAAATAAACTCAGCAAATATAGAAAAGCTGTTAGTAAGCTATGAATATAACATGGAAAGACTAGATAACGAAGCAGAGAAGCTTGTTATGTATACCTATGACAGAGGAAAAGGAACAGAAATAACGGATACAGACATACAGGAGATATGTTCAAAGAATGTAACTGATCAGGTTTTTGATATGTTTGCAGCGAAGCTTACAGGAAATATTGGAAAGGCTCTCAGGATATATGAGGACTTATTGAGTATCAGGGTGAAACCCATGACTGTACTATATATGCTTGCTAAGCAGTTTAATGAGGTTTACATACTAAAGGAGCTTCAAAATCAATATTTAAGTGATGCACAGATAGCTGCAAAGATGAATATAAAGGATTGGAAGCTTAGAAATTTAAAGCAGCAAAGTAGCAGGATAAGCATTAATGAAGTGAGGCGTTATCTGGAGCTTTGTGTAAGCACTGAAGGCAAGATCAAGCAAGGAGACATGATTGAAAGAATAGGTGTAGAGATAGTCTTATGTTCATAATGAGGCGTAAAGATAGTCTTATGCTCATAATGATTAGAAAAATCCCTTTATTTTCAGGCTTTTAATGCATTTTTTATAAAAATACAAAATGATTGGTTAAAAACATAAAGGACACTTGACATAAAAGTTATTTATATATAAAATATATAAGAATGTTTACACCAAACTGTCCGTGTCCGGGATTAGTGGAAACAAATAATATTTGAAGAAGGAGGTGTAACCCATGGCAAACATTAAGTCAGCAAAGAAGAGAATACTTGTAGCTCAGACAAGAACAGAGCGTAATAAGGCAATCAGATCTAAGGTTAAAACTTATGTGAAGAAGGTTAATGCTGCAATCGAGGCAGGCGATAAGGCTGCTGCAAATGAGGCTCTCAAGGCTGCTATTTCAGAGATTAGCAAGGCTGAGTCTAAGGGCGTTTATCACGCTAACACAGCATCAAGAAAGGTATCAAGACTTTCTAAGGCTGTTGCAGCTATGAACTAATTTGTTCATATAATTAATTAGGATTTTATATACTATTTTAATCAGTCATTTTACAGATTGATTATAAGCAAAAAGAATTTCCCCGTATAACCCAACGGGGATTTTTTGTTGTCAAATTATTTTTTGCAGTATTTATATTAAATGGTAAGAAAATAAATATAAATACACCTATTATACTTTTAAAATTAAAAAAATTCTGATATTATTTAAACTATGTCAAATATATATAATCAAAACTTAATTAGAAACTTTAGCATTATAGCCCATATTGATCATGGCAAATCAACTCTTGCGGACCGTATAATTGAGCAGACCGGACTTCTCACACAGAGGGAAATGCAGTCACAGGTGCTTGATAATATGGATCTTGAAAGAGAGAGAGGAATTACTATAAAGGCTCAGACTGTGCGTACCGTATACAAGGCAGATGATGGTAAGGAGTACATTTTTAACCTGATAGATACGCCGGGACATGTAGACTTTAATTATGAGGTTTCTCGTTCGCTTGCAGCCTGCGATGGGGCTGTTCTTGTTGTGGATGCAGCACAGGGAATAGAGGCGCAGACACTCGCAAATGTTTACCTGGCTCTGGATCATGATCTTGAGGTATTGCCAGTTATAAATAAGATAGATCTTCCAAGTGCAGATCCTGACAGAGTTGTCAATGAAATTGAAGATGTTATAGGAATAGAAGCACAGGATGCTCCAAGAATTTCTGCAAAAACAGGTCTCAATATTCACGATGTGCTTGAGATGATTGTAAAAAAGATACCTGCACCGAAGGGGGATCCAGAAGCACCTTTACAGGCTCTTATTTTCGACTCAGTATATGATGCGTATAAGGGTGTTATTGTATTTTGCAGAGTAAAGGAAGGAACACTCAAAAAGGGCCAGAATGTTAAAATGATGGCTACAGGAGCTGTTTATAATGTTGTTGAAGTAGGATATTTTGGAGCTGGTCAGTTCTTCCCTTGCGATGAGCTTTCAGCAGGAATGGTTGGATATATGACAGCAAGTATCAAAAATATCCAGACTACAGAAGTGGGAGATACAATAACTGATTTAGAAAATCCGGCAGCAGAACCTCTTCCAGGTTATAAAAAGGTAACACCAATGGTTTACTGTGGATTATATCCGGCTGATGGAGCAAAATATCCTGATCTTAGAGATGCTTTGGAAAAGCTCAAGTTAAATGATGCATCTTTGTTTTATGAGCCTGAAACATCAGTTGCTCTTGGATTTGGATTTAGATGTGGTTTCCTTGGACTTCTTCATCTGGAAATTATACAAGAGAGGCTTGAGAGAGAATATAATCTGGATCTTGTTACAACAGCACCTTCAGTTATATATAAGGTTCACAAGACAAATGGAGAGTGTATAGATCTTACAAACCCTACAAATCTTCCTGATCCTTCGCTTATTGAATATATGGAGGAACCAGTTGTAGATGCTGAGATAATGGTCACAACAGAGTTTGTAGGTGCAATAATGAAACTCTGTCAGGAGCGAAGAGGTGTATATAAGGGAATGGAATATATGGAGGAAACAAGAGCTACCCTTCGATATGAGCTTCCTTTAAATGAAATTATCTATGATTTCTTTGATGCACTTAAATCCCGAAGCAGAGGATATGCTTCATTTGATTATGAGCTAAAGGGATATCAGGCATCTAAGCTTGTTAAGCTTGACATTCTCGTAAATAGAGAAGAAGTGGATGCGCTTTCATTTATAGTACACGCTGATTCAGCATATGAAAGAGGAAGGAAGATGTGCGAGAAGCTTAAGGATGAAATCCCAAGGCAGCAGTTTGAGATTCCTATTCAGGCAGCTATAGGTGGAAAAATCATAGCAAGAGAGACTGTCAAAGCACTTAGAAAGGATGTATTAGCAAAGTGTTATGGCGGTGATATATCCAGAAAGAAGAAATTGCTTGAGAAGCAGAAGGAAGGAAAGAAGAGAATGAGACAGATTGGAAATGTTGTAATTCCTCAGCAGGCCTTTATGAGTGTACTCAAGCTGGATGACGATGATTAAAGCATTGAAAGATATGGAGGATAATATATGTATACTCATGTTGTAATGTGGAGATTTAAACCTGAAATTGCGGATTCAGAAAAGGAAGAGCTTCTCAAAAATATGAAGACAAACCTCGAGTCATTATGTGGTAAGGTTCCTGGTCTTTTAAGTGTAAAATTTATTGAGAAACCACTTCCGGGAACAACACATGAAATGGCTCTTGTAACAACGCATGAAAATGCTGAAGATATAAAGGCTTATGGAGAACATCCTGCACATTTGGAGGTTGCGAATACTTTTGTAAGACCTTATACCTGTGACAGGGCTTGCCTTAATTTTTAAAATATCGATATAAAATATAGCGCATTATTTTGATTATGAATTTTGTTCATATACCAAAATAATGCATTTTTAATAGATGAAATAGTTTGTTAGAAGATTTTAGTAGGAATTTTATATTGTTGAAATATAGATTTTACGTCCAGATTGTATGAGAGATATTATAAATTCACATTTTAATCTCATCACATACAAGCTTGTACACTTTATCACATATATCTGAAATCTCATTTTTTAAAATAAGGGCTTCTTCATCATAGACGCTTGCCTTGGATTTATCCTGCATAAGCTTTGTGTTTATGATTACATTGAGATAGGCTGTATCGCAGCCAGCCTGAAGTAGCTTTATGCCAGCTCCTACATCGCTTATAGCAAGACGGCTTCCTATTTCGCACAATTTCTGTGAATAGCTTAAGACAGCTCTGATTTCTTTCATTAATTCTAGTGGAGCATTTGCAGCCTGATAGAGGCACTTTTCAATTTCGCTTTTCCTTAAAAGCTGTTCTTTTTCTGTATTTCTTGGAAGCTTATAGGCTATTGAAAGAGGTATAAAAGCCTCTGCATCCTTGTCACTTAAATCTAAAAACAGAGAATATTTTTTTGTAAGAAATTCCACTATCTCAATTAGTCTTGCTTCATATTCCAAATAATTTTTTTTACCTATTGTAAGATTTGCTACCATCATAAGAAGAGAGGTGCCAAGTGAGGCAGAAACGGCAGCGGCACTTCCGCCTCCCGGAGCGGGAAGCTTGCTTCCAAGTTCAGTCGTATACTTTAAAAGTGTTTTATCCTTTGTTAACATATTTATTCTCCTGAGTGAAAAATTAAAAACATTATAGCACAGTTATAAATATAATTCATACATTTTGCTTACGATGTATTAAGCTGGCTTGCAAAAAAAACTTAAATATGATAGAAAAATCATAGTTGTATGTATTTTATGAAAATACATAAATAGAGCAGGGAGAGCAGTATGTTCAGATATAATTTTAAGAAGAGCAGTTTCATTTTTTTTATTGGTATAGGAATAACTGCAGGATTATATAATCCTGTATTAGCGGCTGAAAACGAAGCAAAGCCTAAGTATGCAGTATATAGTAAGGATATGTATGATGGTCCGGGTTCATTTGGTGGTGTAAACAGTCCTGAAACTACCAATGTAGATGGAGAGCATGTGCTTTCAGGCGGAGAAATGAGATTTTTAACCAATAAAGGTTCGGATTCCCAGCAGCTTTCTGCCATACTAAAGAGTTCAGATGGTAAGATTGTAGTTGTAGATGGGGGTGTGTCAGCAGATACAGATCATCTGCTTCAAAATATCAAGGAAATGGGAGGCTATGTTGATGCATGGCTCATTACTCATCCACAGCAGGATCATATAGGAGCACTCACAGAAATTCTTAACAATAGAAGTACAGAGATAGATATAAGAAATATTTATTACAATTTTCATGAGCCTGAATGGTATCAGGAGGTTGATCCAGAGGAATGTGGTATAGTATTTGTTCTTAATGACGCACTTTCCAAATATCCTCAGGATAGGGTGCATGGTGAAATAAGTAAAGGAACGCTTATAGAGCTTTCAGATAAGCTTACTATAAAGGTCATGAATGATCCGGTTAAGATGAATGATGTTTATGCTGTAAATAATTCCAGCCTGATGTACGATATATGTATTGATGGAAAACATGTCATAATTTTGGGAGATATGGGACCAGTTGCAGGAAGACAGCTAATGAATGAAGGCGTACTTGAAGGAGTTACAGCTGATTTTGTTCAGATAAGCCATCATGGACAAAATGGAGTAGATGAAGAATTTTATAAGAGACTTAATCCAAAAAACTGTATATGGCCTACAACAAAATGGCTTTATAATGTACAGACAGATAATCAGTTTGGCTTTAAGACAAATGAAACCAAGGCTTGGATAGATAAGCTTAATACAGAACATAATTATACAACAAAAGATGAAGATGTTATAATCTTCTAATGTAAATAAAGGGATCGCTTTATATCGTAAAATTCAGTTCAGATACTGATTATAAGATATAAAAACGATCCTTTTTTATTTAAATAAAATTAATCCAGAACATTAATTCCTTCTTTGAAGATTTTCTCTGTAATAAGAGCTAATTCAGATGGACTTTCCTTGCAGTCATTCTTTAGCCAGTATTTTACGACTCCGAGACAGCCAGAGAGAATAAAGCAGAAATATACATCAAAGTGCTCTGAATTCTTTGACTTATATAGCTCAATCATATTTTTAAGGCATTTTTCTCTAACAATGTCTAAAAGCTGATTTATGAAATTAAGATCACCATTTTCGCCTACCAGAGTGCTTATAATGTCCTTGTTTGCCTTAACAAGATTAAAGACCTCTTCCAGCATCAGGGAAGGGTGGGATTTTATTTTATCATATTCATATTTATTGAGAGCTGCATTAAATTCATCCATAATCTCGGTTTCTGTTTGTTCCAGAAGATCAAATACATCTCTATAATGAAGATAAAATGTACCTCTGTTTAAATCCGACATGTCTGTAAGTTCTTTAACAGTTATTTCATTTATCTTTTTTGTCTTGAGCAGCTCTGCAAGGCACTTTCTAAGCTGTGCCTTTGTTTTTCTTACTCTTCTGTCAGGTACTCTGACATTGTCCTTTGCATTTGCCATAGTTTTGCCTTCCTTAACGTAAATTATAAAAAAAATATAAAATTAAACACTTTGATATTAAAAAGTACACTAACGTATATAAAAACATACCTTTGCTCATTGCATTTAATCTGTATCATACATATAATAAGCTAACAGATAAATAGACAAATGTCAATTAAATATCAAGAAGTTCAATAATATAATATAGTATATTAAACAATTATTATACATATAACAAACTTTTGTCAGTAATTAATACTTTTTGATATATATGATAATTATTTTAGTCAAATCATAAATGACAGACTGTAAGGAGTAATGAAATGAATAACAAAAAAGAAAAGTTTTACCTGCCAGATTTCATTATTAAACATTCAAGAGCAATTGAAAAGGTATTTTTTCTCCTGTGTTTAATTTCTCTTTTTTTTATGCCTTTTGTAAAGGTGAATTATGATCTGACAGAATATCTTCCTTCTTTTGTACAATCAAAGCAAGGACTTGATCTTATGGAGAAGGAGTTTGGATATCCTGGAACAGGACGTCTTATGATAAGAGATGTCGACCTGTATGAGGCCAAAAGAACCAAAGATGCTGTAGAGGCTATACCCGGAGTAGATATGGTCATGTGGTGCGATAGTACAAATGACGTATATGGGTCGTCCGATTTTATAGATTATGATGCCATAGACGAATATTACAAAGATAATTGTGCTGTTATGGATATAACCTTTGAATACGGGGATTCCGACGAGCATACTGTAGAAGCTATAAATGCTATAAATGAGCTTGTAGGAGACCATGGCTATCTTGTTGGTATGGCGGCACAGAACAAATCACTGGAAGAAAATGTAAGACGTGAGTTAAGTATGATAATGGTAATTGCTGTAATCATGATATTCATAATACTTATGCTCACTACAACATCATGGATGGAGCCGGTTTTGTTTCTTTCGGTTATGGGTGTTGCAATTCTCCTAAATAAAGGAAGTAATGTAATGCTGGGTACGATTTCATTTCTTACGGATAATGTTGTTGCTGTATTACAGTTAGCCGTATCAATGGATTATTCTATTTTCCTTCTTCATGCTTATACAAGATACAAGGATCAGGGAATGGAACAAAAAGCGGCACTTACAGCGGCTATTGATGAGGCAATAAATTCCATCCTAGCTTCTTCCCTTACGACAATAGTAGGATTTGTGGTACTTGTATTTATGAAGTTTAGAATAGGATTTGACCTTGGTCTTGCGCTTACAAAAGGAATTGTTTGTTCACTGGCAACAGTTCTATTGCTTATGCCAGCACTGATTTTAAGAATGTCAGCTCTTCTTGATAAGACAGCGCACAGATCATTTTTTCCTAACTTCACTAAATTTTCAAAGCTTATATATAGAGGAAGAAAACTTATTTTGCTTTTTGCTATAGTAACAGTTATACCGCTGTATACAGCACAGTCAATGAACTCATTTTTGTTTGGAAATGCATCAGTTGGTGCAAGTGAAGGAACACAGGTATATGAAAATGACCTTAAGATAATAGAAAAATTTGGAAGATCCAATATGATGATGGCAATAGTTCCTAATACTTCAAATGTTACAGAAAAGGCACTTTGCGATGAGCTGGAAGATCTTCCTTATATGAAGAGTGTAGATTCTCTTGTAGATAAGATTCCAGAAGGCGTACCTGAGGATTTCCTTCCATCTAATCTTACAGAGCTTCTCCATACAGATAATTATGCAAGAATGCTTATGTTTACAAGAACAAAGGAAGAAAGTGAAGCAGCCTTTAATGCAGCTGATGAGGTTCTTTCCATAGTGAAAAAATACTATCCTGAGGACTCATATCTTGTTGGAGGAACTCCGGCAACACAGGATATAAAGACGGTAATAACTAAGGATTACAAGCTTGTAAATGCCTTATCACTTATTGGAGTATTTGTAGTAGTAATGATTTCCTTCCATTCCTTAGCTATACCTATAGTAGTAATGATACCGATTGAATTTGCTATTTTCCTAAATATGGCAGTACCTTATTTTGCAGGAGATGAGATTAACTATATAGGTTATATAATTGTAGGCTGTATACAGCTTGGAGCTACAGTAGATTATTCCATACTTACGACCTCAAACTATATTGAAGCAAGAAATAAAGAGAAGCTAGATCCACAAAAGGCAGCTATATGGACACTTAACAGAAGTATTCCTGCAATACTGACATCTGGGTCAATACTTACAATTTGTGGATATATTCTTTATTACATATCTACAATATCCGCAATAGGAGAGCTTGGACATCTTATAGGAAGAGGAGCATGGATGAGCGTATTACTTGTTTTAGGACTTCTTCCTGCTTTACTAGTACTTATTGATCCTCTTCTTCGTGAAAATGAGATGGAGCGTTTCTTAAAATATCTCAAAAAGAGAAGAGAAGAAAGAATAAATAAACTTAAAAATCTGATTGTGAGGAATGACTGATGAAAAAGAGAGATTATAGAAGTAAAAAGGTAACTGCAGCCGTGTTGGTTCTTGCAAACATAATGTCTCTTGTAATACCGGCATACGCAGGAACACAAAATCCAGAGGATATGCAATATGTAAATGTAGATGAAAATCTGTATGTTAATTTGGATTATTATGGAAATCCTGAAAATGTAAATATTGTAAAAGGAATTAATTCCACAAAAAATGTAAAATATACAGATTTTGGTGATTATGGAAAAGTAACAAATATGTCTTCAAATGATGAGCTCAATTACAAGGATGGAAAGCTTGAATTAGATATAAAAGGAAATGGGCAGAAGTTCTATTTTGAAGGACAAATGAATAATAATCAGGTATCTCTTCCATGGAATTTTGACATTAGCTATAAGTTAAATGGCGTAGAAGTAGAAGCAGAACATTTGAGCGGTGCAGATGGTCTTATAGAGATAAATATAAAGGCTGTTCCTAATGAAAATTGTAATGCCTATCTAAAAAACAATATGCTTCTTGCAGTAATCATACCTATAGATAGTAAAAAGATTTATTCTATAGACGCTCCAGGTGCGCAGATACAAAGCATAGGAAATATTTCAGGAGTGATGTATACAGGTCTGCCAGGTGAAGAAAAGGAGTTTACAGTAAGACTTGGTGCCAATGATTTTGAAATGAGCGGTATTATGATTACGCTTATACCAGGAACTGCGGACAGTCTTAATAATATAGTGGATATAAAGAATTTGAAGGACACCTGGAAGGACTCTGGTGATGCCATGTATGACAGCCTTGACAGCATGCTGGAGGTAATATCTTCTATGAGAGAGGATATGATTAATATAAGAGCAAGTCTTGTAAATGCAGATAAAGCCAGAGCACAGATGGAAGCTTCAAAGGACTCAGTATTTGAAGCTAATGAAGAAGCATTAAATGAAATCAAGGATCTTTCATCCAAGATGCAGGACATGATACCTTATATAAGCGCATCACAGGATAAGCTTCATACACTCAACACAAACCTAAATATGCTTGTGAATTCTATATCAGAACTTCAGGATACACTTGATCATATGTCTGAAGGATTAAAGAGACTGTCTAATGGTTCTGTTGCTACTGAAAATGATCTTAGTGAATTAGGGGATCTGTTAGATAAGCTCAATGACAAAAAAGTGCAGATAGAGGATGAACTTAATGATCTTGCAGCAGAATATGCGGATATAGAGCTTACAAAGGATGCTTCACTTAGAAATATTGTAGATGAGATTAAGGATAAGGCGGAAAAGTTAAAAAATATTCTTGAACAGCTGGATAAAACAAGCAACAGTATAGAAAAGCTCTTATCCGGAGCTACCAGAACAGCAGGGGGAGCAAGACTTACATCAGAGGGACTTGTGACCGTAATTCAAAATATTGAAGACACAAATGAAACACTCAATTTAATGTATCCAGATCTTCAAGGAATATTAACAACAACACAGGCAATATTTGAAAAGAGTGGTTCAAGTCTTGATGCAGGCTCAAATGCACTCTTGATGGCTCAGGATACCTTGAAGGATGTTATGGAAACAACAGATGATGCCCTTTCACAGAGTATAGATGCATCAATAAGTATGATAGACAGATCTATGAAAATGTTTGATGCAACAGATGATATGAGAGAATCAGGAAAGCTGGCTAAAGATACACTTGATGATGAAACAGAAAAGATGGAGGAAGAAAATAATTTTTTAAATATTGATCCTGAGGCAGAAAGAATTAGCCTTACCTCTGATAAAAATGATGCTCCTTCTTCAATGCAGATAGTGTTAAGAACAAAAGAAATTACTGATGAAGATAAGACAACACCTATAGTAGATGCAGAGGATGCAGGTACAGATATAGGACTTTTTGGAAGAGTAAAAAGGGTATTTGTAAGGATTTTTGAAGCTGTTACAGCTATTTTTAAGCATGCATAAACCTTACGAAGTTTTTACAATATTCTCCATTTTGTTGACGAAAGAGGTAAAACTGATTATAGTTTAGACATGCAGTATCAGTCTAAAATGGAGGAAAGAGATGAAAAATTCTTATAAGTCTATTCTGTTGTGGGGAATGCTTGCTGTAACATGCATAATACTTTTAAGCAGACCAGCCTATGCAGAAGAGATTGTAACTGGCTATAATGGAGGTCCGGGTGTGGAACTTTCACAGGACGGAGATGTGATAGCCAAGGATATGGAGGACGTCGAAGAATCTGCGGTTAATTCAGAACAAGAAGATACAATTTCTGATATACCTGAGGTGGTTTCAGCTGATGACAATGAAAGCTCAGCAGATGAAAAGATTTATATTCACGATGATGTGAAGTACGTAAAGGGCGATTCCTGGGGTGAACACAAGCTTACAGGATACTCAAGAGAGAAGAACGGAGACAAGCTTTATTCTGGTAGAGAAGCCAGAGCAAAGCATACTATAGCAGCTTCATCAGAGCTTCCTATAGGAACAGTTATTATAGTTGAAGGAAAAAAAGGACCTAATCATTCTGACTTTGACGGAGTATATGTTGTAGAAGACAGAGGCGGCAAAGCTATAGAAGGTGGAATGCTGGATATATTCTTTGAAACAGATGCTGAGGCCAGGGCAGTTACAAACGATGGCTGGAATGTAGCAGAGGTCTGGATAGCAAAAAAGGTTGACTGATGAAACATAATTTAGAATTGTATCTGCACATACCTTTTTGTGCAGCAAAGTGTAATTATTGTGATTTCCTTTCATTCACATCAGATAGTGAAACCAAGGAATCATATGTAAGGCAGCTTATAATGGAGCTTGGAGCGGTGGCTAAGGAATGTGAGCCATACTCCGTAAGCTCCATTTTTATAGGTGGAGGAACACCTTCTATATTGCCTTCCAAGGATATCGCATTGATAATGGACTGCATATTTAAAAACTATGATGTGATACCGGATGCAGAAATAACAATTGAATGCAATCCTGCCTCTGCACTCAGGGAAAAATTTGAGACATATAGAGCGACAGGAATAAACAGACTCAGTATAGGACTTCAGTCTGCTGATAATAATGAACTTAAGATATTAGGAAGAATACATACAGCAGAGGATTTTCTTAAGAGTTACGAAGCTGCCAGAAAAGCAGGTTTCGAGAATATAAATGTAGATCTTATAGACTGTATTCCTATGCAAAGTATAAAGACATGGAAGAAATCCTTAAGACAGGTTACAATGCTTAAGCCCGAACATATTTCGGTATATAATCTGATAGTTGAAGATGGGACACCTTTTGGTGACTTATATAAGAAGGGACAGCTGCTTTTACCAGATGAGGATGAGCAGGCAAGAATTGATGATTTTACGCTTGAATTTATGGAGAAACAAGGCTATGCAAGATATGAAATAAGTAATTTTGCAAGGCAAGGCTTTGAATGCAGACATAATAAGGGGTACTGGACAGGAACTCCTTATATAGGCTTTGGTATTGGAGCTGCTTCATTTTTTAATGATATGAGATGGAGTAATACATCTTCTATAAAGGAATATCTTGAACTGGATCTTAAAAATAGTGATAAGTATATTTCAGAAGATAATCCTATTTCAATTTTGAGGGGTGAAATTTCAAAGCTTAAAGTTGAGGAAGAGATGGAAGAATTTATGTTCCTTGGACTCAGGATGACAGAAGGAATATCAGAGGATGACTTCAGACTAAGATTTGGAAGAACGTTGATATCTGTTTTTGGAAAACAGCTTATAAATTTTACTTCAAACGGCCTTATGGCGCATAGTGGAAGCAGATATTATCTTACAAAAAGGGGAATGGAGCTTGCAAATCAGGTAATGAGTGAATTCCTTCTTACATAAAATATTGTTTATATAAAGTTTATATATTTTGATGGCATACCGCTTGACATTTGTCAGGCGGTATTATATTATATCTGTGTTAGCAATCAAAGACACAGAGTGCTAACATAAAAAGAGAGAAAAGGAAGGCGGGTGAGAGGATGGAACTCGATAACAGAAAAATAATTATTTTAAAAACAATTATCAAGAACTATCTCGAAACCGGTGAGCCTGTAGGATCAAGAACCATTTCAAAGTATAGTGGATTGAATTTAAGTTCAGCCACTATAAGAAATGAGATGAGCGATCTCGAAGAAATGGGATATATTTTACAGCCACATACATCTGCCGGAAGAATTCCTTCAGATAAGGGTTACAGATTTTATGTAGACAGCATTATGCAGGACAATGAGAGAAAGGTTAACGAAGTAACTGGTCTCATGATAAAGAGAGTGGATAAGCTTGAGATGCTTCTTAAGAATCTGGTTAAGCTTCTTGCAGTGGATACAAATTATGCTGCTCTTATAAGTGGACCTTCACTTTCAGAGAATAAGATTAAATATCTTCAGCTTAGTGTTCCATCAGAAAAGAAACTGTTGCTTATACTCGTACTTGAGGGCAATATCATAAAAAATGAGGTTATCAGTATAGATGAAGATCTGGATTATGAAACAGTACTAAATCTTACTGTTATGCTTAATAATCATCTTAGCGGATTAAGTTTTACTGAGATTTCAACCAGAGTTGTTTCGGATATAATGCTTAAAGCAGGTGAACATTCATCAACAGTGAAGGCTGTACTTGATGCGGTTGCCGAGATGCTTGAAGCTGAGGAAGAAAGAGAAATATTTACTTCAGGAGCGACAAATATTTTCAAATATCCAGAGCTTGCTGAAATTGATAAGGCGAGTGAGCTTATCTCAGCATTTGAGGAAAAGGATCAGCTTAAGAAGCTTGTAAGTACCGTAACAAGTCTCAGCGAAGGCGATGAAGACAATGCCAATGCACTTCAGGTTTATATTGGAGGAGAGGGACCGATTCAGAACATGCAGGATTGTTCTCTTGTAACAGCTAATTATGAAATAGGTGATGGATTAAGAGGTGTTATCGGAGTTATAGGTCCAAAGCGAATGGATTATGAGAAGGTTCTTTCTACTATGCAGAACTTGATGAATCAGCTTGATCAGGCTTTTAAAAAGGAATGAATAAAGGAGCAGATGATGTCAGAAGATAAGAATATAGAAGAAATGATGGAAGAGACACAGGATATATTTAGCGGGCAGCAGGAAGTAAATGAAGGCAATAATCGTTCTGAGGAGATATTTTCAGAAGATAAATCAATAAGTCCTGAAGAAGCCACTGCTGAAAATGCTGAGCCAGCAGATGAAAAAAAAGATGCTGGGACAGGTGCTGGGAGTGCAGAAGATACTGAAGAAAAGGCTAGCTTAAAGAAAGATAAAAAAGACGAAAAGATAGATGAGCTTACAGATAAGTACAAACGTCTCTTTGCAGAGTTTGACAATTTTAGAAAGCGTACAGAAACAGAAAAAGCAGGAATGTATGCTGAAGGAGAGAGAGCTGTACTCGTTAAGGTGCTTAATATAGTAGACAATTTTGAAAGAGCACTTGCAAGTGTTCCAGAGGAATTAAAGGGAAGCAGCTATGTTGAAGGAATGGAGAAGATATACCGTTCAACCTTAGATACGCTTAAGGAACTTGGAACAGAGCCAATAGAAGCTGTGGGAAAGGAATTTGATGCAAATCTTCACAATGCAGTTATGCATATAGAGGATGATACTGTAGGAGAGAATATCGTAGTAGAAGAGTTCCAGAAGGGTTATATGTTCAGGGACAAGGTACTTAGATATTCGATGGTAAAGGTAGCAAACTAATTAAGGTTTTAACATAAATACATTTTAATTTTTGATAGATTTCCAAGGAGGAAAAGAAAATGAGTAAGATTATTGGAATTGACTTAGGTACAACAAACAGCTGCGTTGCAGTTATGGAAGGTGGAAAACCAACAGTTATCCCTAATGCAGAGGGACAGAGAACAACTCCATCAGTAGTTGCATTCACAAAGACAGGAGAGAGACTTGTAGGAGATCCTGCAAAGAGACAGGCTATTACAAACCCAGACAGAACTATCTCATCAATCAAGAGATATATGGGATCAGATTATAAGGTAACAATAGATGATAAGAGCTATACACCACAGGAAATATCAGCAATGATTCTTCAGAAGCTTAAGGCAGATGCTGAGAGCTACCTTGGTGAGAAGGTAACAGAGGCTGTTATTACAGTTCCTGCATACTTCAATGATGCTCAGCGTCAGGCAACAAAGGATGCCGGAAGA
Source organism: Eubacteriales bacterium (assembly GCA_030525875.1). Taxonomy (GTDB): domain Bacteria; phylum Bacillota; class Clostridia; order Lachnospirales; family Lachnospiraceae; genus Avilachnospira. The sequence continues at coordinate 5,925 of JAUNDV010000022.1, read as the reverse complement.
ATTGCCGGACTTGATGTAAAGCGTATTATCAATGAGCCTACAGCAGCAGCTCTTTCATATGGACTTGAGGATGAGAAGGAGCAGAAGGTTATGGTTTATGACCTCGGTGGTGGTACATTTGATGTATCTATCATTGACATCGGAGATGGTGTTGTAGAGGTTATGGCTACAAATGGAGATACTCATCTTGGTGGAGATGATTATGATAATGCTGTTATGAACTATCTTGTAAGTGAGTTCAAGAAGGCAGAGGGAATAGACCTTTCTTCTGATAAGATGGCTATGCAGAGATTAAAGGAAGCAGCAGAGAAGGCTAAGAAGGAACTTTCAGCAGCTACTACAACAAATATCAACCTCCCATTCATTACAGCTACTCAGGAAGGACCAAAGCATCTTGATATGAATCTTACAAGAGCTAAGTTTGACGAACTTACATCAGAGCTTACAGCACGTACAGCAATTCCTGTACAGAATGCTATGAGAGATGCAGGCGTAGTAAATGCAGATCTTGGAAAGGTACTTCTTGTAGGTGGATCAACACGTATGATCTGTGCACAGGAAGAGGTTAAGAAGCTTACAGGTAAGGAAGCTTCTAAGACACTTAACCCAGATGAGTGCGTAGCTATCGGTGCTGCAGTACAGGGTGGAAAGCTTGCAGGAGATGCAGGTGCAGGCGATGTTCTTCTTCTTGATGTAACACCTCTTACACTTAGTATTGAGACACTTGGAGGAGTAGCTACACCTCTCATTAAGAGAAATACAACTATTCCTACAACAGCCCAGCAGGTATTCTCAACAGCAGCTGATAACCAGACAGCAGTTGACATTCATGTAGTACAGGGTGAGCGTGAGTTTGCAAAGGACAATAAGACACTTGGACAGTTCAGACTTGATGGAATTGCTCCTGCTCCAAGAGGAATCCCTCAGATCGAGGTTAAGTTCGATATCGATGCCAACGGTATCGTTAATGTATCAGCAAAGGATCTTGGAACTGGCAAGGAACAGCATATTACAATTACTTCAGGTTCTAATATGTCACAGGATGATATAGATAAGGCTGTACGTGAAGCACAGCAGTTTGAGGCAGAGGATAAGCGCAAGAAGGAAGGAATCGATGCTAGAAATGAGGCTGACTCAATCGTATTCCAGACAGAGAAGGCACTTAAGGAAGTTGGAGATAAGGTATCTGAGAGTGACAGAACAGCAGTTCAGGCTGATATAGATGCACTTAAGGATGCGCTTAAGGAAATCCCAGCAGATGCAGTTCCTACACCAGAGCAGATAGATAAGCTCAAAGGACTTAAGGAAAAGCTCATGAATTCATCCCAGTCGGTATTTACAAAGATGTATGAGCAGGCCCAGCAGGCACAGGGCGGTGCAGCTCCTGATATGAATCAGGGTGCTGGAGAAGCTCCACATGATGATAATGTAGTTGACGGAGATTACAAAGAGGTATAATCTATAAAAGGCTTGAGCGGGGTATATATGCCCCGCTAGAAGTCTGTTATGGCAGAACCATAGATAATATAAAAATTATTATAGATTGAGAGATTGATTATGGCACAAAAGCGTGACTATTACGAGGTTCTCGGTGTTGATAAAAATGCCGATGATGCAGCAATAAAAAAAGCATACAGACAGCTTGCTAAAAAATATCATCCAGATTCAAATCCTGGAGATAAAGAAGCTGAAGAGAAATTCAAGGAGGCAGGAGAGGCTTATGCTGTTCTCTCAGATCCTAAGAAGAGAGAGGCTTATGACAGATATGGTCATGCCGCATTCGATCCTAATTCATCAGCTGGTCAGGCATCAGGATTTGGTGGTTTTGATTTTGGTGGAATGGATTTCAGCGATATTTTCTCAGATCTGTTTGGTGGTGGCTTCGGTGGAAGATCATATTACTCAAGCGGTTTTGGAGGAGCTTCAGCAAATGCTCCTCAGAGAGGTCAGAGCATTCGTGCCAGAGTAAGACTTACATTTGAAGAAGCTGTTTTTGGATGTGAAAAGGAAATAGAAGTTAATTACAAGGATACCTGCTCTAGCTGTAATGGAACAGGAGCAAAGGCAGGAACTTCTCCTGAAACCTGTGAACGATGCAAGGGAAGAGGTAAGATTACTGTAACACAGAACAATCCTTTCTTTGGACAGGTACAGACAGTGACAACCTGTCCTGACTGTCAGGGTAAGGGAACTATAATTAAAGAAAAATGTCCTGACTGTTATGGTACAGGATATATTCAGACCAAGAAGCGATTCAAGGTTAATATTCCAGCAGGAATAGATGATGGACAGGCTGTTAAGCTTTCAGGAGCTGGAGAGCCAGGAATTAATGGAGGACCTAGAGGTGATCTCCTGGTAGAAGTTGCAGTTACACCTCATCCTATTTTTAAGAGACAGAATACAACTATTTTCTCAACAGTTCCAGTTTCATTTGCAAAGATGGCACTTGGTGGAACACTTCGTATCAATACAGTTGATGGTGCAGTGGAATATGAGGTTAAGCCGGGAACAGCGACCAATACAAAGGTACGCCTGAGAGGAAAGGGAGTTCCATTTATCAATAATAAGAATGCAAGAGGAGACCATTATGTTACTCTTGTAGTTCAGGTTCCTACTACACTTGATAAGGAGCAGAAGAAGAAACTTAAAGAGTTTGCCAAGGCAAGCGGAGAAGAATTATAATATATAATATATAAAATAAAATATAAGATATATTTTCGGAGAGTACTGATTAATTTCAGTATTCTCTATTTTTTTATCAGAAAACTAAGTTATGACAGTGGTGGAGATAAATGGAAAATTATACTATAATTACATATTATAAAAAGTGCTTATGCATATCTTATTTCTAACATGGAATGTGTACATCGAAAAAGTGATGGTACGATTTTTATCGAAACTCAGGATATGATACTGAGTGAAAGCGAAAAAGGTATTGAATGATGATAACAAAAATGTTATCATATAGTTACAAATGATTAGGTGAAACAAGATGTATGAAATAGTTTTTTATAGGGACAAAGAAGGAAAAGAACCAGTTTATGAGTATATGCTTGAACTTGCCAAGAAAAACAGTAAAGATGCAAGAATAAATCTAAATAAAATAAATGACTATATTGAAATTTTAAAGCAGTATGGAACTCAGGCAGGAGAACCATATATCAAGCATTTAGATGGAGATATATGGGAACTTAGACCTATAAGAAATAGAATTTTGTTTGCTGCCTGGATAGGAAATAATTTTGTTTTACTAAGTCATTTTACAAAGAAAACACAGAAGACACCAAAAAAAGAAATCGAAAAGGCAAAGAAATATTTGGCTGATTTTTTGGAAAGGGGTATGGAAAATGAATAATAGTGCAGTTGGTAGATCATGGGATGAAGTAAGAGCTGAACTCTTTACTCCTGAAGAAATAGCAGAAAGTAATTTGAGAGTTGCACTTATTGGTGAAATAATTAAAGCTAGAAAAGATCAAGGAATAAGCCAAAGGAAGCTCGAGGAATTAAGCGGAGTCAAGCAGACGGCTATTGCGAGAATTGAAAAGGGAAATATAAGCCCTCAAATTGACACTTTAATAAAATTGTTAGCCCCATTGGGGAAAACATTAGCAGTTGTTCCAATGAATCCTGCTGAATAAGAAATGCTGAGATATGCAAGGCATTAAATGCTTACACAGATGAGATTCTGGAACTCAAAAGTAACGGATAATTATAAAAAAGCTTCTGAACGGTTAGCGAAAAATTAGCAATAAAAACCGCTTAAAACCTTTATATACCGTGATTTGCAGATAATATCATTAATACAACAAAAAACTGGAGAATAGAGCATATATGATAACAGGCGAGTTAAAAAATAAAATAGATAGTTTATGGGATATATTTGCTGCAGGTGGACTGTCGAATCCACTTGATGTAATAGAGCAGATGACATATCTTATGTTTATTCATGATTTAGACGAGATGGATAATAGACATGCAAAAGAAGCAATTATGCTCGGAATCCCTCACAACAGTATTTTCAAAAATGAAGTGCAGATTGGAGATAGAATAATAGACGGAAGTTATTTAAAGTGGAGCGTTTTCCATGATTTTCCAGCAGCAAAGATGTACAGCAATATGCAGGAAAATGTATTTCCATTTATTAAGAATCTGCATGGAAATAAAGAAAGCGCATATTCAAAATACATGGATGATGCAATATTTAAATTGCCTACAGCATTACTTTTAGATAAGGTTGTAACATCAATGGATGAAATGTATGAACACATAACTCAGCTGAAATCAGCAGATGTCAGAGGTGATTTATATGAATATATGCTTTCAAAATTATCCTCTGCAGGAAGAAATGGGCAGTTCAGAACTCCAAGACATATTATTCGTATGATAGTTGATATGATGGATCCAAAGGTTGATGATGTCGTATGTGATCCAGCATGTGGTACATCAGGATTTCTTGTTGAAGTAAGTAAGTACCTAAAGGACAATAAGTTAAAAGAGTTATTTAACACTAAAAATAAGGCGCATTATATGAACAACATGTTTCATGGATATGATATGGACAGGACCATGCTTCGTATCGGTGCGATGAATATGATGACACACGGAATTGATAATCCGTCAATCGAGTATAGAGACAGTTTATCAGATCAGAATCCGGATAAAGAAAAATATTCTCTTATTTTAGCTAACCCGCCGTTTAAGGGTAGTCTGGATTACGATATAGTAAGTACAGATTTGTTAAAAGTATGTAAAACAAAGAAAACTGAACTGTTATTCTTAACTTTATTTCTTCGAATGCTAAAAACAGGAGGAAGATGTGCCTGTATTGTACCTGATGGAGTATTATTTGGATCTTCAAATGCTCATAAATCTATACGCAAAGAGATAATTGATGGAAACAGATTAGAAGCAGTTATATCAATGCCATCCGGAGTCTTTAAGCCATATGCAGGAGTTTCTACAGCTGTTCTTGTGTTCACAAAGACAGGTCATGGCGGAACTGACAAAGTTTGGTTTTATGATATGAAGGCGGATGGATTAAGTCTTGATGATAAGAGATCTCCTGTAAATGAAAATGATATCCCTGATATTGTATCAAGATTTCATAATCTTGAGGCAGAAGAAAATCGTAAACGTACAGAGCAGAGTTTCTTTGTACCAGTAGATGAAATAAGGGAAAATGACTATGATCTTAGTATAAATAAATATAAGGAAATAGATTATATACCTGTAGAGTATCCTTCAACACTTGAAATAATGACAGAATTAAGAGAACTAGAAATGAAGATAGCTGAGGAGATGGATGAACTTCAGGCTTTATTGGAATTATAAATTCGGATTTATAGGGATGAACAAATGGTAAAACTAATGGATATCACAGGGAAAGCTCTTTCAGGTGAATGGGGGACTGATGATGAAATGGGTAATGGTATACCCGTACTCAGAACGACTAATTTCACAAATGAGGGAGTAATTGATTATAGTAATTTGGTAACTAGAACTATTACAAAAAAGAAAATTGAAGACAAATATCTTCGTAAAGGAGATATCATTATTGAAAAATCTGGTGGTAGTGATAAACAACCGGTAGGGCGTGTGGTTTACTTTGATGGTCCAGAAAATACATATCTATTCAATAATTTTACCGGTTTGCTAAGAATTAAGAATCAAACGGTCTGGTATCCAAGATATGTATTTTATTCGCTCTTTTCAAATTATAGAAAAGGTGGCACTAGACCATTTGAAAATAAGACTACAGGACTTCATAATCTTAAAACAGATGATTATGTATCTCGTTATGAAGTGATTGATACTGATATGACAAATCAGATTGCTATATGTGATCAACTTGATTTGGTGTATGGCATTATAAAAATGCGACATAAAGAGCTTCAGAAACTAGATGACCTCATCAAAGCTCGATTT
>JAUNDV010000021.1 GCA_030525875.1 Eubacteriales bacterium | reverse complement strand
GCAGAAATATGGAAAAAGTCCCTCGCCTTTCGGCGAAGGACTAAACTTTCAACCCAACCATTTATATACCGCATATCGGTCAGCGGTAAACTTTCTATATTAGTATACTATCAAGCAGAAAAAGAAAAGTCAATAGAACTATTCAATAAAATAAAATATGTCCTACTTACAAAACACCATCTTCATTTATACTAAGATCAAAAGCTTCTATCTCATTTTTTAGCTGTTCGGCTTTTTCAAGATCACCTGTAAGCTGATACAAAGTTGCAGCTGCTATAAATATCAAGTCATTTTCAAGACAGCATTTTGTATCTTCATTGATAAATAAATCAACTATTTCCTTGGCCTTGTCATATTCTTCTACTCCTATAAGCGCATAGATATAGGCTGTAGCTGCAATGACATTTTGAGGCTCATCATTGAACCAATTCTTGCAGAAATCTACACACTCGACATTTTTATTAAGTGCAGCCATTGTTCTTGCCTTAAGGAATCTGATATCTGAGCCCACATCGTCAGGCCATATGAAGAGCTCTAACATGTCATCACACATAGAAAGAAGTGTATCATATTCTTCATTTATATCCATTTCATCAAGACATTCTGTAAGCCAGTCCTCAATATCAGAATCAAAATCCATAGCTTCATCTATCATAACAAATTCAGGAGCAAATGAAGGATCAGCCTTTCTTTCTTCTTTAACCAGCTCTTTGAACATTTCAAAGGATTTTAGCCAGCTTCCATAATCAGAATCCTCATCTCCCATCATGCATCCATAGCAGTCATCTACGAGAGTAAAGAATTCATTCCATTTTGCAGTATTCATAATAAACTACCTCCGATTAAATACATCCATTGTATATTTTCTTATTTACAGTGTCAATACATTGTATGTATAAGTAAACCACTCCTTAGCTTGGGCTCAAACCAGGTGGATTTTGGAGGCATAAGTTTATTTTGGTCTGCTGCCACCATAATTTCATAAATAGAGGTAGGAAACATTGATATAGCCATGCCATTGGCTTTGTCAGCCATCTCCTTAAGTACCTTGATACCCTTGATTCCACCTACAAAATTCACCCTCTTATCAGTTCTTGGATCCGATATATCAAATAAATCTTCAAGCACATAATTTTGTATTATGGAAACATCAAGACTGTCAATAACATCAGCCTGGATTTTCGCAAGTACTTCATCTCTAATACTCATTTCATACCAGATCTTATCTAAGTAAATATGAAAATGACCTTTCATCTCAGGCTTTCTTTCAGGAATTCCATCTGCTATTTCCTCTATTACCGATAGCTTGAATTTTCTTGAAAGTTTTTCAAGAATCTCTGTAGCTGTCAACCCGTTAAGATCATTGATAACACGGTTATAGTCCATTATCATAAGCTCATTATCAGGAAAGAGAATGGAAAGAAAATAATCATATTCCTTATCAGAGTCTTGATTCATATCTGTACATGGATTCTTATTTGTGCCTTGATATTTATCTGAAACATGACTCGTCTCTTCACTTCGCCTAGTTAAAATATTTGTATTACCACGAAGCTCAAGAGCATTTTTAACAGCAGCTGCTGCCCTGTGGTGTCCGTCTGCTATATAAGTATAAGGAACTTTTTCGCTAAATTCCTTTCCTATAAGTGAAATAGTATAAGGATTGGATATTTTCCATACAGTATGCCTGATACCGTCTTCCGCAGTGAAATCATATATAGGTTCGTTTGTCAGCTCCTTAGAAATTATTTCATCTATTGATTTGACATTTTTGTACGTCAGAAAAATAGGTCCGGTCTGTGCTTTAAGACTTCTAACATGTTTTATGCGGTCATTTTCTTTTGCAAGGACAGTATTTTCATGCTTTTTGCATATGCCATTTAAATAATCATCGACGGCTGTACAGGCTACAAGACCTGTCTGAGTTCTTCCATCCATACATAGTGAGTAAATGTAGTAGCAGGCTTCAATATCTCTTATAAAAATGCCATCATCAATCATTTTATTAAAGACATGAGTTGCTTTTTCATATACCAAGTCGCTGTATATATCCGTGCCAACAGGTAATAAGGTTTCTGCTCTATCGATTGCAAGAAATGAATAAGGATTATTTGCTACTTCAGCTCTTGCCGATTCTGAATCGTAAACATCATAGGGCAGAGCTGATATAAGTTTCGCATTATCTGTATTTGAAGGTCTTAATGCTTTAAAGTTTTTTATATTTGCCATATTAATCCCCTCCGTTAACTACCCTGACCTTACATACTCCCTTTATACCTTTGATCTTATCTATAGTCATTTTGCTTGGAACAGTATTTAAATCAATAAGGGCGTAGGCATAATCCCCTCTTACCTTGTTTGTAAGATCAGCGATATTAGCTCCTTGCCCGGCAAGTGCAGCTGTTATCTGTCCAAGCATGTTAGGAATATTTTTGTGAAGTACGGCTATTCTAGCCTCTGTAGTGCAAATACCCATGTCACAACCTGGATAATTAACAGAATTTCTAATATTTCCATTATCTATATAATCTGTTAACTCATCTACAGCCATTACAGCGCAATTATCCTCTGATTCTTCTGTTGAAGCGCCAAGATGAGGAGTAACGATTACATTTTCCATTTTCATGACAAGTGGATTAGGAAAATCAGTTACATAATATCTTAACTTTTTATTTTTAAGTGCTTCCGAAACGGCTGCTTCATCTACGATTATATCTCTTGAATAGTTTAATAAAACAGCTGTGTTTTTCATCTGTGCAATTTGGACATCACCTATCATGCCCTTTGTGTTTTCTGTGACCGGAACATGAATACTGATATAATCGCAGTCGCTATATATGCTATCAGGGGACATTATATGCTTTATATTGCGGTTTAGATTCCAGGCTGCATTTACAGAGATATAAGGATCATAACCGTAAACCTCCATGCCAAGAGCAACGGCAGTATTGGCGATTTCACAGCCAATAGCTCCAAGGCCTATTACTCCAAGCTTTTTACCTTTAAGCTCTGTTCCTGAAAATGCTTTCTTTGCTTTTTCTGCATCCTTTTTTATGCTGTCATTATTTTTATTTTCCTTGCACCACTCTATTCCACCGACTATATCCCTTGCTGACATAAGCATACCGGCAAGAAAAAGTTCTTTTACGCCATTTGCATTTGCACCGGGTGTATTAAAAACCACTATTCCTTTGTCGGCACAGACATCCAAAGGGATATTATTTACTCCGGCGCCGGCTCTTGCTATTGCAAGAAGCTCATCACTAAAGCACATTTCTTTCATTTCGGCAGAGCGGACAAGTATGCCCTGAGACTGCTCAATTTTATCCGACAAGGTATAATCATCCTTTAATCGTTTAAGACCTTTTTCACTCATATTATTAAGACAATATATATTTTTCATTTGAAATGCTCCTGTTTATTATCTGTTTTTTATTTCAAAGGTGTGCATAAAGTTTACAAGTGCTTCTACGCCTTCATATGGCATTGCATTGTATATAGAGGCTCTCATACCACCTACACTTCTGTGACCTTTTAGATTAACAAAACCATTTTCAGAAGCTTCTTTTACAAATTTTTTATCAAGCTCTTCATTTCCAGTTACAAAGGTAACATTCATTATAGAACGGCTGGATTTTTCTACAGGATTTGAAAATAGCTTGGATTTATCAAGAAAATCATATAAAAGCTCTGCCTTCTTTTTGTTTAAATCATATATTGCTTCAAGACCTCCTAGCTCCTCTAGCCATTTAAAAACCTTGCCACATATGTATATCCCATAGCAGGAAGGGGTATTATACAGCGATCCTGCATCGGACTGGGTTTTGTATTTAAGCATAGTTGGTACATAGTCAGGAAGCTCGTCCCTGATCAAATCCTCCCGGATAATAACTATAACAACTCCTGCTGGGCCTATGTTTTTTTGTACACCACCGTAAATAAGAGCGTAGTCTGATACATCTACAGGTTCTGATAAGAAACAGCTGGATACATCCGCTACAAGGTCTTTCCCTTTTGTATTAGGTAATTTCCAAAATTTTGTACCATAAATAGTATTGTTTTCGCATATATATACATAATCAGCATTTTCATCAATACATAAATCCTCACAGTCTGGGATATAGCTAAAGTTCTTATCTTCTGAAGATGCAATAATATTTACCTTTCCATATTTTGCCGCTTCTTTTGCCGCCTTTTTTGCCCACTGACCTGTAACAATATAGTCAGCAACGCCATTATTCATTAAATTCATTGGGATAGCAGCAAACTGCTGTGAGGCACCACCTTGTAGGAATAAGACCTTGTAATTATCCGGTATATTCATAAGTCTGCGTAATCTAAGTTCAGCCTCATCAATAATTTCCTGAAATATGGAGGAACGATGACTCATCTCCATAACGGACATGCCACAGCCCTTATAATCAAGCATTTCATCAGCAGCTTCCATAAGAACTTTCTTTGGAAGACAGGCTGGACCAGCACTGAAATTATAAATTTTGTTCATCGTAAATTCCTCCCTAAGTATTTTTATTTATGATAATAAGTCTAGTTATTTTTAAGTAAATCCAGCTATTGTTTATATTTTAAAAGCTGTTAATAAAGCTTTTGAGACGTTCATTTTCTGAGCTCCTGATATATGCTGGAGTTCCTTCTACTTGTATTTTGCCATTTTCCATAAATATTATTCTGTCGGATATTTCCATAGCAAAGCCAATCTCATGTGTAACTATGACCATGGCTATATTTAGTTCCTTAAGTGATTTGATAACATTTAGAACTTCCTTAGTAAGCTCTGGATCCAGGGCTGAGGTTGGCTCATCAAAAAATAAAATATCCGGCTTCATGGCAAGTGCTCTTGCTATAGCTACTCTTTGCTTCTGCCCTCCAGAAAGCTGGAACGGATAAGCACTTTCTTTATCGGAAAGTCCTATCCGTTTAAGCAGCATCCTTCCTTCTAAAAGTACCTCATCTTTATTCCTCTTCTGAACATGTATAGGAGCATCTGTTATATTCTTTAGTACATTCCAGTGAGAAAATAGATTAAAATGCTGAAACACCATGCCAAAACTTGAACTTTTAAAATCTATACTGCCATTATCTATGTCTTCAAGACTGGTTGCACATCTTAATAATGTAGACTTACCTGAGCCAGAGGGACCTATTATGGAAATAACTTCGCCCTTTGACACTTCCACTGACACAGATTTAAGAACCTCAATATTGTCAAAGCTTTTACTTAGATTTTTTATTTCTAATACCTTCATATCTTACTCTCTTTATTATTTGTAATAATTCATTTTCTTTTCAAAATATTCAAATATAAAAGCCACAGCATAGTTAAATATATAGTAAAATGCACCTGCTATAAAAAGTGGTACAAGGCTGGTTTCTCTTGCCGCTATGGCTTTTGCCATGGTAAACATTTCCATAACAGATAAGGTAAATGCAAATGCTGTATCCTTTACAAGAGTAATAACTTCATTTGTAATGGAAGGAAGGATTCTCTTTATAACCTGGGGAAGTATAATCCTAAAGAAGCTTGAAGCTCTTCCATAGCCAAGAAGCTGTGCCGCTTCATACTGCCCTCTATCCATTGACTGAATTCCGCTTCTATATATTTCAGCAAAATATGCGGCATAATTTATGATAAAGGCCAGGTATATAGCTGTCATTCTGTAGCTAGTTCCCATCTGCACTCTAAAAAGATAATATGGTCCGAAATAAACAACTATTAGCTGAAGCATCAGTGGTGTGCCTCTCATAATAGAGATATAGGCACGTATTATAGCTTTTATAAAATTATTTGAAGACATTCTTCCAAATGAAATTAATAATCCAAGGGGCAGGGAAAATACTACAGTTATAAAAAATATATTGATAGTTACTCCAAAACCTTTAAGAAGTTCTAAAATTATCTGTGAAAATGACATACAATCCATTCCTTATTTAATAATAGTTATATCCTTAGAAAACCATTTATTGCTTATCTGGGCTAATGTGCCATCATCCTTCATTTCCTTTAAGCATTTATTGACCTTATCTCTAAGCCCGGTATTTCCTTTCTTAAAGCCAATGGCATAGAGCTCTGAGGAAAGTGACTCATCCAGTATGACCATATCGGCCTTTCTTTCGTTTATCTGGTATCCTGCTACGATAACATCCATGCATATAGCATCAACAGCGCCTTGCTGAAGATCCATAAATGCTGTATTATAATCAGGTGTTGTAATGAGCTGTTCAAAACTGTTTAGTATATCAGGATTAGCTTCAAGGGCCTTTAAACCTGATGAATCCATCTGGACCTCTACTATTTTGCCTTTGAGATCAGCTATGGACTTAATACCAGAATCAGCATTTACAACAAATACCTGTGAGTTTTCCATGTAAGGCTCGGACCAGGTATATTTGTCCTCTCTTCCTGTCATGGTAAAGCCATTCCAAATGCAGTCTATATTTCCGCTTTCAAGCTCTACATCCTTTGAATCCCAGGCTATAGGCTGAGCCTTGTAATCAAGTTCCAGACGCTTTGCCACTTCCTCGGCAAGTTCAAGATCAAAGCCGGTATATTCACCATCTTCACCTATAAATCCCATAGGAGGAAATTCCTGGTCGAATCCTACTATTAGGCTCTGTGATTCTTCCTTTTTACCACAGCCTGCAAGGCAGATAGCTGTAAGTGCGGTTAATAAAAATACTGATAGCTTTTTCATAAAATTTTCCTCCTGATTGTACTTTCTTTTGCTAGCATTTTAGCTTTCTAAAGTGCTTTTGTCAACAATATTTTGTCAACAAAAAAGAGACGACATTTTATCGTCCCTTTAATATTTAATAATATAATATTCTTACTTAATACATAAACATGTTCATATTTTCCTCAGAGTATTCAATTTCCTTTGAATAGGCTGAGGCAATACGTATTAAATTCTCTCTGTTAAGCTCAACATTTTTAGAATATGCATAGACCTCAATCAGATGTATAAGGCAAATACTGTCTATGGCAAATTTTACCTTGGTATAAAAATCTCCATCGTATAAAGCTTTACATGCATACCTGAAAATGAAATAGCTAAGTAGCTGCTCATATCTTAAATCAGCATCTTTATATTTTTCACGGAATGATGCTTCAAGCTCTATAAGCTTTGCAATATCGTCATCAAGTTTTAGTATGAGCTCATGCCATTCATTTTTTAGTGGTATTGCTTTAGAATGATCTTTTAGCAAAGCCTTAATCTCATCGAGGTCATAGCTGCACTCATCCTCAGAAGCCTCTATCTCATCTAGAATCTCATATGGATTTCTTAATTCCTCACCAAAGAGCAGCGCATCTTCCATCATATCCTGAATGTATTCTGCATCCTTAATCATAAGACTAACTCTGTGTGACAGATTTAAATTCCTATTTTGAAGAATTTCAAGTAAAGACGCTCTTGCATCAAAGAGAAAATCATTTAGAGCATTAAAGCTTTCCTCTTTCTTTCTGTATTCCTCATCTTCCAGAACACTATCAGAAGCTTCGAAATCATCACCCAGCAAATCTTTAGCAGGAAAATACTCTTCTACAAAGGAAACAGGCTCTTCATTAAACATTATAAGCTCGCAGGCAGCTTCACAGCAAAGCCCTACACCAGCTTCCTTTCTGTCAGGAAAATATTCGTAATATCTCGGATGATCATTACAAATCTGGCAGAGCGCTTCTTCTCCCATTTTTAACTGAATTTCACAAAGACCATCTTCAGTAAAAAAAGGACAATAGGTTCTTCCACTTAAATCAAAATGTATAGCTTCATCCTCTACTATACAGGCTTTGAGCTTTTTTGCAAAATCTGGATCACTTCCGCTTTTCTCTAGTTCCTCAGCCTTAGTTTTATATAGCTTGTATGTATTGTCATCTATATCTATTTCCCAGGCTGTACAGCAGGTATCAGTACATTTTCCTGCCTTGCATTTGAATGCTTTGTAATAATCTGGTGTATATAGCTTAAGCATTTGTTCATTCATAATTTTTATCCTTTAAATTATATCTACAGGTATTCCGTTGAGACTGATTTCATCGTCAGCTGTAATTACAAGACATTTTTTACCATCAATTATCCTTGTTTCTACAAAGCCCATGGATTCTTTCGGAACAGAAATTTTTATATCCTTGACAGTTATATTTAGCTTACGTCCTGAAGAAATATTTTCAGCTAAAAATGTATTATTCTCACAGCAGGAAGAATAAATCTCATCAAACTCTGACATTGCTTTTTCTGAAACTCCGCTTCTGCCAAGAATATTTTTAATATCATTTTTATCAAGCTTTAATGGCTCAGAGTCATCCTTGTGGACTTCTATATTTTTCTCAATTTCCTCAGAAATCTGATTTACCACATCCAAATCCATTGGAGACTCAGCTCCAAGTCTTGTAAGAACAGCTTCAAAGTTCTCTTTTTCCTCCTTGACTGGAGCTGGTGTATCCAGACCAAAGCCTTCATTGAGGAAACTATCCTCCAGATATTCCTGCTTCTTTGTATAGTACAAAAGAGAATGTATATCTGTGCTTCTATCTGTAAATGCGGGGAAGAGGAAGCCTCTTTGAGGCATGGAAACAATCCAGTCCCTGAAACGGTTTTCTATTTTATTTTCCTCTTCATTATAGCTAAGTCCGCTGTCGCTAAGTTCTACAGGACATACTGCGCATACGATATAGGAATAGCTGCTATCCGACTCATCTGATTGCATAAAGCCATCATCGCCTTTCACAGGAACATCATACAGACAATGCGCAAGAAGTATCAGGTAGGATTGGGATTTAGGAAGTTTTTCAATAATGTGGTCATAAAAAGCATTGATAACAGTTTCGTTAGTTAATTCACTATCTCTCAATGACATGAGAAGTCTGTGTGCTGTGCCGTGCATTTCCTCATTTTTATCATAGCTGCAGCAATGTAAGGTCTTTCCTATTTTTCCTGAAAATACTGAGCTGAATATCTTTAAATATTTCTGATCCTCTTCTTCAGGTATATTTAAAAAGGAAGTTGTATATTTTAATTTTTTATTTCCATCAATATCAAAATAACAGCCGCAGATTCTTGTAATACATTTTTTTGCCTTAGTAAACTGTTTTTTTATTTCGCTAATTTCCTTTTTATTCATTATAAACTCCAATTATATCAGTCTAATAAATTTCTGTAATATGGCCAGTTTGCCGTCATTTCTGAAACAGTTACATTATTTGTAACTCCTGCTGATTCATGGACTACAAGCATTTTTCCATCCTTGGTCCATTCGAGGAACATAACCACATGTGCATCCTGACCTGTTCGGATTATTATATCTCCCGGTTTAAGGTCTGCCCTTTTAATTTTTCGTCCTGTACCGATGAGTGTACCTGTACTCTCGGCTTCCATAGAAATATTGAGTGCCGAGCGGTATACCCAGTTTATCCAGCCTGAGCAGTCCAGACCTTTAAGTATTCTTCCCTTATGATCAGGGTAAGTTATCTTATTGAAATTATTTCCTTCATAACCTGGACACGCAGGCTTTCCTCCCCAATAGTAAGGAACCTTGCCAACAGAGTTTAAGGCAAATTCAACTACAGCACGTCTTTCCTTGCTTATATCCGCTGGAAGTCTGTCCATATATGCTTTTATCTCTTCAGCTGTAAGAGATTCACCGCTGCTTAAAGCAGAAAGTGTAAGACCGTATTTTTCAATCCAGTCATAGGAATTTAATGTTTTGACCTGCTCTATCTTGTCCTCTGTCCAGCCCTGCCATCTGTCATTGAAGTTTGCCTTATCATTGCCTATAGTATCAGCTTTAAAAAGGCTGTTCTTGTCATCAATACCTTTTACCTTAATACGTATATATACATCTACATGTCCCGGGCAAAGAGGAGCTTCTTTCTTTTTAACCTGAGGTGCCTGAGTTTGTGCAGGTGGCTGTGCTGCAGTCTGAGCTTCCTGTGTTGCGATTGAAATATCTCCTGTATTAGGAACAGGATTTGACTGAGGCGCTGTTTCCTGTGCAGATTCCTGTATATTAGCCTCAGCTTGTGAAGCTACGGCCTGACTTTCATCTACATTTTCAGTTGAATTCTCAGTTACAACTTCCTCTGTCTGTGGCATTGTTTCAACACCAGCAGGTACTCCTCCATTATAGTTAGAGCTCTCTTCTTTATCTGAACCGGTGGTAGCTGAGCTAAAACCAGAATTATCTTCTATAGAAATAGAACCCTGGGAAACAGGATTTACAGGCACAATTACAAGACCATCAGATGTATTGATGGCAATAGATTCAACAGGAGTCTGTGAGTTGCTTTCTGAAGTATTAGCTTGCTGCATGGAATTTGCTGAATTTCCTGAAGCTGAATCATCCGAAGCTAAATTACCTGAAGATAAGTTACCAGAAGCTTCATTGCCTGAGTTTACAGTATTTGAGCTATAAGTTGTAGCCTGATCATCTAAGTATTCTGCCTCATAGTCTATATTTTTTGTTTCTCTATGCTCTCTAAGTGCAGTGGCTATCTCTTCCTGAATCTGCTTCTGCTTTTCTTCGTATTCTATAACTTCGAGTGCCTCCTGCTCAACCGAGCGGTTAAGACAGCCATTGCAATAATATACTTCACCGATATTGATACTGTCTGACTTTGAGGCATCAAACAGCTTAACGGCATAATCCTTCATTGCTTCGGCATCATAAAGATCATGATAATAAGAATATACAGAAGCCATGGAAAGTATTTCCTGTACAGAAGAATAGTCGTTTATACGATTTCCATCTCCATCATAAAAAAGAACATGTACATTTTTGAAGCTGTCTATAGTCCAGCTTTGAGGATCAGATACATTATGTGAGCTATCCTCAGGATTAAATTTACCTGTTACTGCCTGTGCTGAAAGTCCCAGCTGATTTGCAAGCTTAAGTGGTGAAAGGTCAGAAAAATCATAAAATGAGGCAAGATATTTTGCCTCAAGTGTAGAAAGTTCACTATAGATCTGACCTGCATAAGAATTAATTACATTGCTTTCATCTACTCCCTCAGGATAGAAAAATGCCAGATTAAGCTCAGTAGGTCCTGGCTCATAAACTGTTTCTACTTCAAGATCAAGAGCTGAATTAATCTTAGCATAGCTATAATCAAAATTGTCATCAGAAGCTACAGTTTCCTCTGTATTTACCGGCTTAGGAAGCTCCATTTTACCAGATCTTAAAAATAAGTCAGCTCCGATGATAAGTGATAATAAAATAAGCGATATCAGAGATATGACGAATATTTGTTTTTTACTCATTTCCTTTTTCATGCTTAGTCCTCTGATTTATATCCGTAGAATTGTTTTATATAGTCATCCTTATCAAGCCTGCTACCAAGCTGTCTTAGCTTCTTAAGAAAATAATCTGGAAGCGGTGCTGTAAATTCCATATATTCGTGAGTTGTAGGATGAATAAAGCCAAGAACAGCAGCATGCAGATACTGTCCGTTTGCTTTATCATTTTCCTTCTTTATTCCATAGGTCTCATCACCTAAGAGCGGATGCTTTATATATGACATATGCACTCTTATCTGATGAGTCCTTCCTGTTTCAAGACGGCACTCAACTAGAGTTGCATCTCCAAATCTTTCTATTACACGATAGTGGGTTATGGCTTCTCTTCCACGGCCTATAGTGGTCACAGCCATTTTCTTTCTATCCTTATCGGATCTGTCAATCCGTTTATCTATAACTCCGCTGTCTTCCTTTATATTGCCATAGCATAGAGCCAGATATCTCCTTGTAATACTGTGCTCACTAAGCTGCATTGCAATAGAATTGTGTGCTTTATCATTTTTGCAGGCAATAAGAAGACCTGTAGTGTCCTTATCAATTCTGTGAACTATACCAGGACGCAGCTCCCCATTTATTCCGGAAAGGCTGTCCTTACAATGATACATAAGTGCATTTACAAGTGTGCCGCTATAATGCCCATTTGCTGGGTGGACTACCATATTTTTAGGTTTGTTTACGATAATGACATCGTCATCCTCATATACTATATCAAGTGGGATATCTTCTGCTTTTATATTGATTTCCTCAGGTTCGGAAATAGTAAGCTCAATTTCATCTCCCTCTGAAAGCATATAGCCTGATTTAACTTTAGCATTATTGACCTTGATATCGGCATCCTTTATCATTTTCTGAATACGAGAACGACTCATATCTGAGCATTCAGCTGCAAGATATGAGTCAAGTCTTATTTTATCTTTATTGGTATATTTGATAATTTTGTTGTCTAGCATATATAACTATCTAAATTTGAAATTCAGTTCCTCATCTTTATAGTAAAACATAACAAGCAGCACCAGAACTGCACAGGAAACACTTATATATATATCAGCTACATTAAAAACAGGAAAATCAATCAGTTTAAAATATATAAAATCCACAACATAAGTATGTAAGACCCTGTCAACAAGATTGCCCAAAGCTCCGGCTATGATAAAAACAAAGCTCAGCATAAGAGGTATATATCTCTTTGTAAGAGGTATTACAGCAATTGCAAATAACAGGAAAAGTGTTACACAAATCGCAATTATAGTGAAAAATCCATGCTTTCCCTGCATCATGCCAAATGCTGCACCAAAATTCTCAACATAAGTAAGCTCCAACACATCTTTGATCAGAGGTATTGAAGGCTTATTCATTAAATATTCTACTGCAAGCTTCTTAGTCCATTGATCAAATCCTATTAAAACGACAATGATGAAAAGTGCAGTTAAAATCTTCCTGACAACTGCTTTGGATGAATCAGGCATTAAAACGCATACCTCCAAATGAATATGGTTTATTAGTCTTCTCTGCTACCATATTTTGGAAACTGGACTGAAAATCTCCTGAAAGCTCAACATTTCTAGGTGTTGCAATGAATATGAACTGAGATATCATCTGAAGATCACCATCCATTGAATAAATAGCACCTAAGGTGAAATCTATAATACGCTGTGCGGTATCTGTATTCATACCTTCCATATTTAAAACTACGGCCTTGCCTTCTAAAAGCTGATCACAGATATTTCTGGAATCGTCCATAGATGTAGGTTTAATCATTGTAACTTCCATATCTCTGGCACCGCCATCGATTGGAACTATTTTTCTATTAAGAAATCCACCTGTCTTCTGTGTCTGGCTCTTGTCAGAATTAGACTTTCTTCCAAAGAAGGATGGTCGTGCTATAGGTTCATCATCTTCAGAATAATAGCTGCCATCATCTTCCTGATCATAATCATAGTCATTGTCAAGGAAGTAATCGTCATCCTCGTTATCCTGAGAAAAATTGAATTTATTAGCTATATTTCTTAATACACCACTCATATTATTTTACTCCTAACACAATTATTCGTTTTTATTCGAATAGCATTACACAATATTATCTTAAATTTGAGTTTGTATGTCAACCATCAAATCTAATTTCGATAAAAATTCAATAAAAATAATCAGTTTAAATATACAGACCGTGTTGATTAATGTACTCAAAAACAGATTTAGTAACATAAGGTTTAATGTCTATTCCAGCCTTTACTGCTTCCCGTATCTTAGTGGATGAAATATCTATTTTGTTACTATGCAGGATTCTTATATTGCATTTTGTATGAGGATATAATTTCTTTAGAGTATCAATACTCTTTGTTATATCTTCATCGATGTAGTCATCCCTTGCAGCACATAAAATCACAGCAGAGTCAAGTATAATATCAGGTCTGTGCCATTTATGTAGCTGGAAAAGAGAATCCAGACCTATTATGAAATAAAAATCATGCTCCGGATATTTGTAACAAAGCTCTGTAAGTGTATCTGAGGTATAGGTCTTACCCTTCCTAAGAACTTCTATATCGCTTACCTGATAGTTCTTATTAGTATCCAGGATACAAAGCTTTGTCATCTCCAGACGTATATTTGCCGGAGTTACCTTAAGCTGTTCTTTGAAATATGGATCTCCGGCAGGCATAAACCATACTTCGTCAAGTCTAAATTCAGCGGAGGCCTGCTCTGCAATCCTAAGATGTCCCAAATGTATAGGATCAAAGGTACCTCCTATAATGCCTATTTTCATAATGAATCTATATCTACGATCTTCTTTCCATCTTTCCAGATACGCTCGATATCATAGAAAAGTCTGTTTTCTTTATCAAAAATGTGAATTATAACATCATTGTAGTCCATTAAAATCCAATTTGCTGAACTTCTTCCCTCTACCTGACGGCATTCAAAGCCAGCCTTTCCAAGCTTATTTTCAAGCTCGTCGCAGATTGCAGTAGTCTGACGTAAATTGTCAGCTGAAGCAACTATGAAATAGTCCGCAATAACTGAAAGCTCATGTATATCCAAAACTGAAATATCACTTGCCTTTTTTGAATCAAGTGTCTCATATGCAAGCTTAACTAGTTCTTTGATCTTATTATCTGTCATTTGCTTTCTCCTTATAAAATAAAAGTGCTGAGATAGTATCTTCATCTATATTTGAGGTATGTTCACTAAGATAATCTACAGTCTGCTTAAGAATCGTATACATACAAAGGTCAAGATCCTTAAACGCAAGTTCTCTGATTTCATTTAAGTTTGAAACCTGATTTCTTAGAGGCTCTATATAATCTGCGATGTAAACTATCTTCTCAAGTTTAGACATATCGCTGCGTCCTGTAGTGTGGTATCTGACAGCGTTTAAAATGTCTTCATCCTTAATATTATACTTCTGCTCGGCAAGATATGCCCCATAAATTGCATGAACAACCTGAGATGCAGCAATAGCTGAATCAGTAAGCTTAATACCATGCTTTAAGCACAGCTTTATAAGCTCCTCTCCCTTGTAAGCCTTGGCACAGTCATGCAGAAGTCCTGCAAGCTGAGCTTTATAAATATCTTCCTGATGTGCCATAGCAAGAGCACAGGCAGTATATGAAACACCAAGTGTGTGTTCATATCTTTTTGAAGGAAGATTGCTTTTTATTTCCTCTCTAAGAAGTGTGAAATCGTACATAATACCCCTTATATAATCAATGATTAATTAAATATAATTGATTTTTAACGATTAATCTAATTAATCTAATTCTATTTTTCTCTTTTTTGCATCCTTCTGGTACTTGAATAAAACTATCTTTTTGCCTATAACCTGTACAAGCTCAGAGTTAGTTCTTTCTGCAAGTGTATTTGCGATTTCATTTTTATCGTCATCACAATTCTTTAAAAGATTTATCTTTATAAGCTCTCTCTTGTCAAGGGCATCCTTTACTGCTTCAGTTAACTCAGGTGTAAGTCCACTCTTTCCAATCTGGAAAATAGGATCCATGGTCATAGCAAGTCCCTTGAGCATGCTTCTCTGTTTACTAGTCATAATATTCAAACTCCAATCCATCTACTCTAACTGTATCGCCCTCAGCAAGTCCAAGCTTCTTAAGTTCGTCAATAATCTTCTGTTCCTTCATATAATTCTGGAAGAAATTGAAGCCCTTTTCTGATTCGAGATTTGTATAACCCATCATCTTTTCAACTCTAGGTCCTTCAACTACATATACATGAGCAGATTCCTTATATACATTAAGTGGAAGCTCATCATCCATATGTGCATCCACATCATATTCCTTGTCATATATCTTTGTATTCTTCTCACAGGTCTTGAGCATGTCAGAAATAGCATAGAGAAGCTCTCTTACGCCAGTATTTGTAGCTGCTGAAATCTCATATACCGGGATTCCCTGTGATTCATATTTATCTTTGATCCTCTTTACAGGATTTTCTGATTCTCCATCATCAAACCATGCATCCATCTTATTTGCAACAATAATCATAGGACGATTTAAAAGCTCAGGATTGTAATTTTCAAGCTCCTTATTGATCTTCTCTATGTCATCTATAGGATCTCTTCCCTCTACTGAAGCTGCATCTACGACGTGAACAAGCAGTCTGCATCTATCGATATGTCTAAGGAAATCATGTCCAAGACCAACTCCTTCAGAGGCACCTTCAATAAGACCCGGGATATCAGCCATAACAAATGAATCTTCTCCAAGGTCTACAACACCTAAATGAGGACTAAGAGTTGTAAAATGATAGTTTGCTATCTCAGGTCTGGCATTTGAGGACATGCTAATAAGGGTCGACTTACCTACATTAGGAAAACCAACAAGTCCTACATCAGCGATAACCTTAAGTTCAAGACGAACCTCGAGCTCCTGTCCCGGCTTACCCGGCTGGGCATACTTTGGCGCCTGCATGGTAGCTGTAGCATAATGCATATTGCCCTGACCACCTCTGCCACCTTTGAGGATAACCTCCCTGAGATTGTCGCCTGACATATCTGTAACTACTCTTCCAGTCTTGGCTTCACGTACTACGGTTCCATATGGTACTTTTACAACAAGATCCTTGCCGTTCTTACCATGCATACGCTTCTTGCCGCCTTCTTCTCCATCCTCTGCAATATATTTTCTCTTGTGACGGAATTCAACAAGAGTATTCATGCCCTTATCAACTTCAAAAATAAGGTCTCCGCCCTTGCCACCATCTCCTCCGTCAGGACCGCCATTAGGAACAAATAACTCACGTCTGAAAGACACGTGGCCATTTCCGCCCTTACCGCTTTTTATAAATACTTTCGCTGTATCAGCAAACATATAATCTCTCCGTTCATAAAAGTGTTAGTAAAAAATAGGACCATGTTATATTATAACACAGTCCCATTGGTTTCTAAACAAAATCGTTTTATAAATTTTACTCAGTTTGGAAATTAGTCAGCTGCTGCAACCTCAGGGTATACAGAAACCTGCTTGCGGTCTCTTCCCTTTCTCTCATATCTGACAATACCATCTACCTTCGCAAATAAAGTGTCATCCTTACCGATACCTACATTTGTGCCAGGATGGATGTGTGTTCCACGCTGTCTGTAAAGGATATTACCTGCTAAAACGAACTGTCCGTCTGATCTCTTTGCACCAAGACGCTGGGAATTACTGTCTCTTCCGTTCTTGGTAGAACCCATACCTTTCTTATGAGCCATGTTTTAACACCTCCTTTTGTGTGTGAATAAGGAATTTACTTTGAAATCTTTTCAATCTTAACTTCTGTGAAAAGCTGTCTGTGGCCGTTCTTCTTGTGATAACCGGTTTTTCTCTTGTACTTGTATACGATTACCTTCTTAGCCTTGCCTTCCTTTGTAACTGTAGCTGTAACTGTTGCGCCTTCTACTAATGGGCTTCCTACAGTGAGAGTCTCTCCACCGATTGCAAGAACCTGATCAAAAGTTACTGTCTGTCCAGCTTCTGCTCCGAGCTTCTCAACTCTAATGACATCTCCTTCGGCTACCTTGTACTGCTTTCCGCCTGTTGCAATAATTGCGTACATTTCAGGTACCTCCTTCTTTATCATTACTCGCTAAAACGGGTGTTTGTCTGCTATAAAAAATGCACACAAAACTTATACCTTTCTTAAGCGGCATACTAGAGTAATTTATCAGATGTTAATATTTTTGTCAAGTATTTTTATATCCTTTTTCTTAATTTTTACAAGTTTTCACAAGTGATTAGTGCATGTCTTTTATATGTTCTTTCTTAGCCTTAAGTCTTTATCAAGAGCCTCAAGATAATGACACAAAAACTCGCCTTTTCTTTCAACTTTATAGGATTTATCTACTTCCTCATATCTGAAGGACTTTCTGCCGCCACTTTCCATCCTTTCCCAAAATGAATAAATATCCCTAAATGGAATATAGTACATCTCGTCTCTCACCGTATAGTAAACGATGAGGAAGGCAACTCCCTGCTGCCTTTCAAAATCATGCATAAAGCTAATCTGATGCTCATGAATGTTTTGAAGCGGAAATGTGTCGGTTGCACATTCTTTGGCATCAAAGCAGACAGGAATGCCCTGAACTGTACCAATATAGTCTACAGTACTCTTCATATCAAAATATGCGAGAGTTATCTGTCTCTTCTTATTCATTTCGACCGGAGTTATCGGCGTGGGAATTTTCTGGATAACACAGAGATTTTTAACTCTGTAGCTCTCATTTGTGCGGTTTATGATATCCTCCAGCATGGAGCCTCTCAGCCCATGTCCGTTCCAGGCACACATTAATTTCCAGCCTGCTCTGTCCAGTCACTGATAAGCGCATCATCATCAAAATAGTTGATCATCATAGCAGATTTAACCTCTCTAAGAGTCTCATCTGTAACTAATCTTGCCTTCTCTGTTCCATTTCTTAAGATCTCATATACCTCAGGAATATGCTGTGACCAGTAAGCCCTTCTCTCTCTTATAGGATCAAGCTCCTCATTTAGAACCTTTTCAAGGAATTTCTTACATTTAACATCACCAAGACCGCCTCTCTGGTAATGCTCCTTCATTTCATCAAGATTCTTGTACTCAGGTAAGTATTTAGCAAAATGCTCATCATTTGCAAAAGCAGTAAGATAAGTGAATACTGCATTTCCCTCAACCTTGCCCGGATCCTGTATATTGATGTGATCTGGGTCAGTATACATAGACATAACTCTCTTGTGAAGATCTTCCTTTGTATCTGAAAGGTAAATACAGTTTCCAAGCGACTTACTCATCTTAGCCTTTCCATCCGTACCCGGAAGTCTGCGGCAGGTCTCATTTTCATTGAGAAGGATCTTAGGATCTACAAGCACGTCACCGTAGGTCTGGTTAAATTTGTGAACTATTTCCTTACATTGCTCAAGCATAGGAAGCTGGTCATCACCTACAGGTACACAATTTGCCTTAAACGCAGTTATATCTGCTGCCTGGGAAATAGGATAGGTATAGAAGCCAACAGGAATACCCTGGGTATTGTTGTTTGTATCGCTGCCATCATCATAGCCTCTCATCTTAATCTCTGATTTGACAGTCGGATTACGCTCAAGTCTCGCTGTTGTAACAAGATTCATATAGTAAAATGCAAGCTCAGGAAGAGCTGGAAGTTCTGACTGGATGCATATGGTTGTCTTCTTGGGATCAAGTCCACAGCTCAGATAATCAAGAGCAACATTAACTATATTGTCTCTGATCTTCTGTGGATTGCCGGCATTATCTGTAAGAGCCTGGGCATCTGCTATAAGAATGAAAATGTCATCAAATTCACCACTGTTCTGAAGAGCAACTCTCCTCTTAATGGAGCCGACATAATGTCCTATATGAAGTCTTCCTGTAGGTCGATCCCCTGTTAAAATAATATTTTTTCTGCTTTCTGCCATAATAAAATATCTCCTGATTTATTTATATTTTATAAAAAATAACTCATATCTAACTAGATATATTTTTTCTTTATTTCTTCCGGAAAATATTTCACAAGTTCCTCTACTAACTCATATACTTTAGTTCCTGGAGCAATATTTGATGGTAACTCCCCTTGTCCATCTTTGATAATACGTTTTGCGTATCGAATAGCCAACTTAGGATTGCCATTATTTTGAAGAATTGTAAATATATCTTTCATATTTTTTTGGTATTTTCCAATTCCTAATTTTATAAATTTATCATTCAAAAATGATATATATTCTGTTCGATAATTATTCGACGTATAGTAAGCAAAATGAAGAAGAAACCAAAATTCAATACATTCATTACTCCAAGCCGTGTTGTATTGCAAATTTGGATTTTCTTGATTTAAAAGTTCCGCTCTTTTTTCTACACCATTAAAATCTTTAGCTGGAAAACTATCTTTATCATATACACACCAAATTTGGCCTTTATCTATTTTATTTTTCTTAATATACTTCTCTGCCATACCGATAACTCGCAGTGTCTCTGCTTGACATGGTTCTATTTCTATCAATACCATATCACGATAAATTGGATTTTCCTCAATACAATTCTTAAATCCTTGAAAGTATGACGGTTCTGTTTGTTGACCCTCGCAAAAGATGTAATATCTGAATTCTTTCTTTTCAAGATGTTCTTGTAAACGCTTTTTCTTCCATACTTCCATTCCTGCTTTTTTAGGCATTGACTTTCCCCCAATCTATAATCTTTCTGAGGTATGGATCAGCCCCATATTTACCTTCTAGATACTGTTTATCAAATTTAGCGTCCTTACGAACAGATTTATTATTTTCTGTTTTAAATTCAACTAAAGAATAAAGTTTTGAATTCTGCTGATTCCCCTTTGCGACAAACCAAATCTCATCTCTTCTGAATACATCACTATTCATTGTAGATAAATCATGTGATGTAAAAATTAATTGTGCCCCATGTTGATTAATTTTCATATCATTAAATAACATTATAATATACCGCAATAAAGCAGGGTGAATTTTAGCATCTAATTCATCAATAACAAGTGTCTTTCCTGTAACAAGACTATCTGCAATAAAAGGTAAAAGACCAAAAAGCTTCTGTGTGCCGCTTGACTCTTCAGATAAATTAAGTTCAAATTCATTATCACAAACAACATGTTTGGTGTAAACTACTACTCTGTCATTTTCCTTTATTTCAAATCTAAAATCTGTAATATCTAGATCCATCTCCTGAATCATTTGTAAAAAAAGCTTTTTTACATCTTCAGAAGTAGCGATTGCTACCTTAAGCTCTTGGATAGGATTTCCATAATTTAAAAACTCAATTCCGTATTCAAACCAATTAAGAACATCATTTACAACTTCATTTTTTTTATGTGTAATTCCCAAATAAGAAAGCAGTGTCAATGTATCAGATAGTTCATCACTTATTTTAAGCCTTGATAATGTTCCTTTCAATTCAATTCTATCTTTTGAACGTTCAAAAAGAGCCGATTTTCTACCTGTATCAAATTTTACACGGTCTAAGCTTTCATATAAAATGATATCTTTTTTTACTGTTAAAACATAGCGATATTCAGCAACTTTAGTGCGAAAGAATAATTCAAATTCCGTTGGCTTTTCCTTTTCTTGTTCACCAAAAGCAAATGGTTCTATAGTAGTTCTTCGCATTTGAAAATAACGATCATTACTATCATCAGTTGCATATAGTGGTCGTAATATTTTTATTACTAATGAATGTAATGCTTCAAGTACATTTGATTTTCCACCACCATTAGGACCATAAATAGCAGAAACTGGCAGATACAGTTCACCATCTCTATCTTTTATGATTCTATCTTCATGCTCTGATATGGCCGTTGCCTGCATATCAAAAGTCATTTCATCTTTTATACTTTTGAAATTCTTAAATGTAAATTGGCATAACATAATATCAAGTACCTCCAATTACTATATACAATATTATACCACTTTTTCGTATTACGTAAATATATATGAGAAAAAAACTCATATATCGCCATATATACAATTAATTTATTTAGCCTTCACAATCCCAAGTATTTTATTTTTCCATGCTACAAGTCTGTGACGTGGCAGCAGATAATTTATAAGCAAAGCTACAAGAACACCTATGCCTGTATCTATGATACGGTTTATGGAATAGCTCACATAGGTTTCAACCGGGGTATTAAACAAAATAATGCAAAGCACTACCCCTCCAGGCTGTACGGCACCAACCCAGAAATACTGGCTGAGAAGTATCAAAATGATGACTCCAATAAAGAGCAGAACCACAAGAAAAAAACTATGGCCAGCTTCTGGATAAAATTGCAGATAGACCCAAAATAAAACTATTCCAAGAAGACCGCCTATAATAGTTCCAAACAGACGATTCCCTCCATGAAGCTTGGAATTGTCCATATCTGTACCCATGCCAAATATAGCACCAATGCAGGCAAAGGTGGGGTTGCGGTCCGTTATAGCATATAAGAGTGCACATAGAGCTGCTGCAAAGGCTGTTTTTAAATTACGAAAGCCTATATGAGGTAGATTCATTTGAAATATGTTTCCTTTCGAAATAATAGTATTATATATAATTGTACAATCTGGGGAAGCTTATCTTAGACAGAAAAATGCTCCCAGATTACCCCTGTTCGTACAAGTCGTTCTATGTGACCAAAGCTGATCAGAATTGCAGTGAGTGCAGATATTTGTAACCGCTATATGCTCTGGCTTTACACCAGTTGCAAGGAAGACTTGGCGGTTAGCCTCGTGCAAATCCACATAATATTTTTTATGCTCGGATATTTTTGCTCCTTTTTCAAGCAGCTTATGATCCTGATCATAGATTACCTGATCAAATTCCTGAAAATGCACGGCAACCTCTCCACCTACTTCAAAACATTCTCTGCAGATGCTAGGTCCAATGCAACAGATTAAATCAGCAGGATCAGTTCCAAATTCCTCATGCATTTTCTCTATAGTAACTTTTCCCATTCTTCCCACAGTACCTCTCCAGCCACTGTGACTAAGACCTATTGCTTTATGAACAGGATCAAGAATATAAAGAGGAACACAGTCAGCATAAAAAGTTACAAGTGTAACGCCAGGAATATTTGTAATAAGACCATCAATATCATTATAATCTCTCTTCTTTGTAAGTCCCTTACCAATATCTTCTTCTGTAATACGACGGACATTGATAGTATGGGTCTGGTCAGAAAGTGTAATCGAATTGATATCTACATCAAGCTCTGCACATACTCTTCTGTAGTTTTCATATATATTGGCCTCTGTTTCACCCGGCTTACGGCTTGTTAAATTAAGACTCTCAAGACAGCCTGTAGAAACTCCGCCAAGCTTAGTCGTGAAGGCATTTTTACAAAGTCCGGTATCATCCAGCATCTTAAAGCTAAAGTATGGAACTAAACCTTCGTGAATGTTAAAGACGGAGTCGTTGTTTGTGTATTTGAGCTTATGTTTGTTGAAATGAGGTGTGTTGTTCATTTGATAGATTCCTTTGTTATTCATTTTCTAACAGCCAGTCAAATACATTAATAACTTTAATTCCTTCATAATTTCCTATTGAAAAACGATCCAAGGTCAAAACTATTTTTTCATAATTATCTTTAATTCTATAGAAGGGGCTCATTTCCCGATCAAAAGTTGCTTTAGCTGTCATATCAGCTGTTACCTGAAAATAAGTCAGTATACCTTGTTTTTGTGTAACAAAGTCAATTTCTGAATTTTCATATTTCCCGATATTTACCTTATACCCTCTGCGCAATAATTCAAAGAAAACAATATTTTCTATAGAAAAGCCTAAATCATAATTTCGCCTTGGCAGGATATGATTTCTCAATCCTAAATCTACCATATACCATTTTTTATTTGTTTTTAATAGTTGTTTTCCAATCACATCAAAGCGCTCAGCAGGATAAAATACATATGATTCTGAGAGGGCTTCCATATAGTCACTTACAGTATTTGGCGAGACTTTGCGACCACTTGAAATAAGATAATCTGCTGCGGATTTAACAGAAACAGGGATTCCTATAGAACTTGCCAAAAATCTTGCTATGCTCTTTAACAATGCAATATCGTTTATCTTCCGCTTTCCCGGATCACTTTCTTTACGGCTCTGTCGATCTTCAATGTCCTTTACAATGACTGTATTATAAATTCCCTCTAAATAGGTATCAACCTTTTCCTCGGTCTTATCCATAACAGCAATGTATGGTAAAGCTCCATTTTTCATATATTCTACAAAGGCTACTTCAGGATTCCCACCAGCAATACTAAAATATTCTTTAAATGATAAAGGAAGCATAGATATCTCAACATGTCTTCCAGTAAGCAAGGTTGCAAGATCACCGGACAGCATATAAGCATTTGAACCTGTAATATAAATATCTATGTTCTTTTTTACATATAAGCTGTCTACAGCTTTTTGAAAATCCGGAACTTTCTGAATCTCATCCAAAAAGATATATGTCATTTTATTTTCGCAAAGTCGTTCTGTGATATAGCTATAAAGCAGATGATATTCTAATAAATGCTCGTATTCCAGTTCCTCAAAGTTAATAGAAATGATTTGTTCTTCAGTTATACCGTTTTTACGAAGATAATCTTGATATTGCAGAAGTAAGGTAGACTTGCCGCAGCGTCTGATTCCGGTTACTACCTTTACCACCATCTCATCTTTCCAACTTATTAGCTGCTCCAGATATTCTTGTCTTATGATCATGTGAATGCCTCCTTTACTTGGATTTATTCCCATTATACTATATTACTTTTGCTTTTACAAAATTTATTCCGATTTCGGAATTTATATGTATTTTTTAATCAAAACAGGTATTCTATCTATTCGATCAAATATAACTTTATCATCTTTTTTGTTTCTATACGGTTATAATACGGTTATTTATCATTTGATACATCTCCACCTTCCAGTACTTCCCAATATCCACTTCTAGATGAACCAGTATGCTTCAAAATCCTTCGATCACTTAATTCTTTTATACTTTTCTTAACCGCGCTCGTTGTTATTCCCAGTTCTTTAGCCATTGTTGCCTGTGTTACTTTGGAATCATTTAAAATCATCTCTATAATTTTTTGTTGTGTTTGATTTATATCATTTGGTGCACTTTTTGGTACACTTTTTGGTACACTTTGGTGCACTTCACTATAAGAAGGCCTATACAAATTAACCCGGAAACTATCTCCTATTTCTAATAGTTCCGGCTCCCTAATTCCGTATTCTTTACAGGAACTGAACATTCTCTTAATGCCTGTTCCCCAGCTTTCGATAATTTTCATCCTGCTAAATACTTCCGCGATGCATCTATTGCGAATTTTGGAACCACCTTCCTTAATCTGCTCTATTGTCAAGCCACCATAAAGCATTCCCGGAGAAGTCACTTCTACTCTGTCATCATATACTGCTACCTGTACACATGCCCTATCCAAGAAATTTCTATGTGTTGTAGCATTTACAATAGCCTCTCTGATAGCTTCTGTCGGCAATTCATATGCATCTGTTCTGACAAGCCCACTTATTTCTGATCCCAAATTGATATGTTTCAGTACAAATTCATAGGCTTCCTCAATCTGTTCATACAAAGGACCTTCAAAATCTCTCTTATCAATAAATACAACCCTTTCAGTACCTTTAAATAATGCACACTGAATTTTGGCAAAAGGAAATGTGTTATTCGTCAATAAAACAAAAGCATTTGTCGGTACCAATATCCCTTCAATATTTTTCAGAACACCCCAATTAACCAAATTCTGCACAGTAATATCTTTTACTTTCTCTTTTTCACTATTTGTTCGTGTTGCTTCTACCATATGATTCCTGATAGCCTTACATAATATTTCAGCTGCCTTCGCATCATACTTCTGTTCAACACAAACCATCTCATCAAAAGAAAGATTAGTTCCCTGCAATTCCAAATCTTTTATTATCGCTTCATCAGCAGGTCTTGATGTTCCCGAAACTCTAATATAAGTACCTGCCTCTTTTCCAAGTGATTTGATGTAATATGGTCTACTTGCCCCTGGATATATTTCAACCACAATCACGCTCTTGCCATCAATAGTATCTACCCCAATATTGGGAAATATCTGAGGGTAGCACATATCTGAAATGGTGTTGGTGATGTTGTCCATAATCTTAAACACTTCATTCTTATCAACACCTACTATTTCACGTGTTTCATCATCCACACCAATAATAATCTTGCCCCCTGCTGTGTTAGCAAATGCAATAACACTTTTTATATATTTTTCGCTCTTCTTGGGAACCTCTGCCTTAAACTTAAGATTCTTTGACTCACCTGACCTTATTTCATCTATTAACATTTTTACCCCACTATTTATTTGTATAAATCCTAAAAAAATATATCAACATTATTCAGTTGTTCTTCTGTATACTTAATTACCATATTTCAACCCACTCACTTAAACGGGTTTGTTGTGCAACTAAGCTTGTATGAGATTTCATGACTCCTCATGTGGCAAAGTCAAAAAAGTTAAGTACTAAACTATTTAGACTTTATAATGATGAGCTTAGTATCTCAGCATCCAATGATTTTGAAAAGGCATTCACTATTTGGCGTTTACTAAAAAAAAATAGGGGATGTCACAAAATCATCAAATCAGATTGATTTACTTTTGCAACAGCCCCGTTCAATATTTCTAACAACCTATCAGATAATAATTCCACATTGTATCTGACTCCGCCATAATCCAATGCTGCTTCAATCCATGTTTTTTTTGCATCTTGTGCATTTCTTATAGCACTTTCCATTGTTTCGCCACAGGTAATGCAACCAGGTAAATCTGGGTATGAAACTACAAATCCACCTTCATCTTTGTCCTCAACAATGTCCATACGAAAGGGTGCGGACATATAATCATTCAGTATCTTCATCATCCTTTACCTCGCTTTCTACTACCTGTCTTACAATTTCTACATATACTCTCTTGATTGGTTTATGCTTAGGTATTGTAATTGGCATAAAGCCTTGCTTTCTGAAAATGTAATGACTTCTACCACTCCTTGGGGAATTCATTTCGTAATACTTTTCATTTTTGACATTAATTTAAAAGAAGAGGCGATCCATCCGATCTCATGCTTAAAGTTGTATTATTGCTTACATGAAAATGTCAATTGTTTTGCTCAAATCCATATCAGTGAGCCTAAAGGGATAACTTGATTTTTCCATTACTATCATAATATAATTTATTCGTTCCTGAAAAATCCTCAATCAATGCCAACAAAATTTGTGGTTCATCAGAGAATACAGTCATCCAAACAGAAAAGAAGCCTTCTGCTGTTGCTGTCATCAAAATTTGCTTTATCATATCATTTTTAAATAATTCCGGTGATTCTTTTATATGCTTCCAATTTTCCAAAGAATTCAACGCTTTATGATATGCAGTATTTCGATTTAAAAATCTTCTATCCTTATTTCCTTTTTTTAATGATGGCTCATTTCCCAAATCAACCATTTCATATGTATTTTTTGCTTTTTCATAGTAACTTCCAGATGGATCTAATTTATTTAATATATTCTTGTTTACCACCGGAATTCCATACAAATAAGAATAAGCTAATGCTATGTTATCCCTATCTGGCCATAAATAATTACCTAAATATCTTCAATACCTTCACCAGAATATTCAGTGTCTAATGGTTGATCTAATGTAATTAATTCACCATCGTCAAGTGACTGAATAATAAATGGTGAATGAGTTGCACAGATAAATTGAACCTTTGGAAATTGTTCTTTTAAAATTCCAATGATACGTTTTTGCCAAGTCGGATGAAGGCTTAAATCGATTTCATCTATCAGAACAATTCCAGGTGTCATTTTAAGTGCATCTCCTTTTAAATAAGGATTTAAAATACACATTCTTGTTGCTATATCGAGAATTATCTTTATAACATTTCTATAGCCGTCACTAAGCATCTGAAATGGAAGAACTGTTCCATCTTTCCATAATCTTGCTGCACTGGGATAAAGTACTAACGGAAGAATAACCCCATTATCTGAATGATCTGCCTTGGGATCTATTCCATTTTGCTGTACAACCGATTTTACATGGATATTGTGAAATCATACCCGTTGTAAGAACTGAGTTGTCTTCAGAAATTTGCGCTTTCTGTAGTACATCCGTTGATTTTATATTATAAACAAAACGTGAAGGCACGTAAGTTTTATAGGCTGCAAGATATGCTCCAAGCATTACATTGGCAGCTTCTAATACAGTTGTTTTACCAGAACCATTCTTTCCAGCAAAAACATTCATTTGAGGATTTAATATGAATTTTTTATTTTCGAATCTCCTATAATTAAAAAGTGTTAACTCTTGAATTTTAAATTCACACATTACTTTTGCTACCTTTCTCTGCTGCTTACATTGCTGTATATGTGATCAAGTTGATGGATGGACATCAATTTTAACTTACTTCACATTTGTAAATGAACCATCAACTTTTATAAAAGAGAGCTGAGCTGGATCATTTGCCTTTTTAGATGAACGTCCAAAATGAGCTTTGTTTGAAAGAACAAGCTGTGCCATCATAGTATCCATATTCTCATTGAGAGACTGAATTTCTTTGGTAAGCAAATCAATATTATTATTAGATCTTATGATTTCTTCCTGAAGATTAAGACACATCTGAATAAGAAGTGACTTATCTATTGTATTAAGTTGTTCTTCTGTATACTTAATTATCATAAATCCACCTATTTCAAAACAAATTATATTTAATTATAGCATGGCATATCCATATAATAAATAGCGATTACTACAATGATAGCTGCTACACAATACTTCTGGTCTGCTTTGACAGTCTCTAATCATTTCATCCCATTCACTTAAACAGCTTTGTTGTACAACTAAACTTGTGTGCAATTTCATGACTTCTCCTGTGGCAAAGTCAAAAAAGTTAAGTACTTAACTTTTTAAATTTTTTAATGATAAGCCTAGTATCTCAGCATCTAATAATTCTGAAAAGGTACTCATATTTGGCGTTTACTAAAATACAGAAGTTTGATTTAAATTAAAACATTCGTGTAATAATGTCTTTAATTTTTTCGCGTGGGACTCCGCCAGCCTCTAAAATAAGCGCATATATAAAACACTTCATTAACTGAAAAGTAATTTTCTCTGTTTTAGAAATAGGTAGAATTGAACCATGTGCAATATTATTGCGATAATCTGAATATGCCTGTGAAAAATTGGTATCTTTATCAATACCCTCTGCAGTAACATATTTTTTAATTAAAGGAGTAATTTCATTTACATAATTATCCATACAAAACTGAAATTTTTCTTTAATTGTAGTATCTGTATGACTAATAATGTTACGAAAACTATTAAGTGCTGCATTTGACCTGTTATTTATTGAAACTTCAGATTCTGCTACAACTTTGTCAATGGTTGAAATTAGAAGATCTTTAGCTTTTTTAAATTTCTCATCGTTATTGTATTTGTATTCTGGATATTTTCGATTAAATTCACCTTCAAAGCTAATTGCTGTTATTAACCATTTAGCACTGTTAAAATACCTTGCATCCTTGTCATCTAAAGGAATAAAAAAAGGATTATAACATTTTTGCTCCCTGCGTTCTCCTATACTAGAAAAAATATTAGGGAGAGATTTGTCTGGAAGATCATTATATGAAATGCTTCGTTTATTATCTGCGGAATATTGTCTACAATCACGTTGACAAAACATAGCTGTACCGATTTTAGCATATTTTTCATTTTCTACTTTTTTATAAAGAATCACATTATCTATTGGAACATCAGCTCTGAAATTAACAAACACTAAAAAATCATGCAAGTAAAGATAATATTGAGCTAATTTTGTAACAGATTTAGATTCAGAAAATTTCATTGAAAAAGTAGTATTAACAGAGACAATACTGCTATCTTCTGGTTTTAATGTAACAGAAGAACGAAAGAGCAAAATACAATCAATATGCTCTCCATTTATTATACATGAAAATTTTCGTGATGTATCCTCATAATTTTTGAATGTTAATCCTTGCACACTAAAAAGAATATCCTTATGATTTATTTCAATAGCTCGGTGCGGAGAATAAAAAGCATTAAGAGCAGATGAAAAAAATTTAATTTGATCATAACAATCTTCTGAAGAATCAGATAGTACATATCCTTTACAGACTAATTGCAGATTACGACTAATTGGTCCAAGTTGTCCACCAACAATATCACAGTCTAAAAAGAATATATATTTATTGTTATTAGCTACACCTCTAAGATAATCGAAATGATAATTATTAATGAAATCATTATTGAATTCATATGGAGTTTGTGTAACAGTAATTATATAATTAGCAAAGAAAAATGGATATGATTTGTTATTAAATTCGAATTTTCCATAAATAATATCCTTATCTATAATACTTAACCTCCAAAAAAATATCACACATTCCCTTGCCCATAATAAGCATTTGGGCCGTGCTTTCTCATGTAATGCTTATCAAGGACATATTGTTTCATTTCAGCATTTGGATTCAAAATTAATGTTTTCAAATCCATTTCAGCAACATTTTCCATAACAACGGCATTATGAACAGCGTTTGAAGGAGTTGTTCCCCAAGCAAAGGGGCCATGATTTTTCACAATGATTCCCGGTATTGACATTGGAGCATAACCTAATTCATTGATACATTCAACAATAACCTTACCGGTATTGGCTTCGTAAGCTTCCATAACTTCCTGTTTTGTAAGCTCTCTTGTGCATGGAATAGCTCCATAGAAATAATCTGCATGGGTCGTTCCTAAAGCTGGAATTGAAATTCCAGCTTGTGCAAATGCAACTGCATTTATAGAGTGAGTATGTACGATACCTTTCATATCAGAAAATGCTCTATAAAGCTCCAAATGAGTTGCTGTATCTGATGATGGTTTATACTCTCCTTCAACTACCATACCCGTTTCAACATCAACGACAACCATACTTTCAGGAGACATTTTTTCATAGTCAACACCTGATGGTTTTATGACCATATATTTTCTGTCATCTGAAATACCGCTCACATTACCCCATGTGTATATTACAACACCCTTGGCAACTAAATCTAAATTAGCCTCGAACACCTGTTTTTTTAATTGTTCCAACATATTTAAATACCTATTCCGTAAACCTTTGATATAGCCTCTTCCCATTCTCCAGACTCACGAAGAATATGCTCAATCACATCTCTTACTGCACCATATCCGCCCTTAACCGTACTAACGTAATCTGCAATTTCTTTAATTTCTGGACAGCTATCTTGAGGGCATCCAATATATCCAACTAACTTCATTGGTGGCAGATCATTCAAATCATCACCAATATAGATAATTTCATCTTTACAAATATCATTTTCTTCCATAAATCTTTTGAGGAATTCAACTTTATTCTTAACATTTTGGAATAAATATTCCACCTTCATCTCGGACATACGACGAGTTGTGGCTACACATTCTCTTCCTGTTAAGACCATAATCTTTAATCCTATCTGATGAGCGGCAAAGAAACCGGCTGCATCCTTGGTACAAAACTTCTTTAGCTCATTACCATGTTCATCATAATAAATTCCAGAATCAGTCATGGTTCCGTCTACATCAATTATAACCAGTTTGAATTTTTTATTCATAAGTTACCCCTGAATATCTATGTCACTATTCATATTATAAGCTGAAGGCGTTAAAAATTCGACTTTAACACCAAGAGCTTTGATTGCATCTGTTACTGCAATATTAAATGCGTTGCCATGAGATGTACCGCTTCTGAAAGCTCCTGTAAAGTAATTATTCTTTCCAATCTCATATCCATCAGCTCCGGCAGCAACAATACGACAAGCATTAGACTGCTTTAAAAGTTTCAAAACCATAATAAGGCTGTTACATCCTTGATTGAATGCTCCAGAAACACTGTTATAATCAATTAAATAATCACCTGTATTACAATTTTCCATATTTGATGTAAGTATTACTTTACAATTGTAATCAGCAACTTGGTCATAACGTTTATTATTGCTGAAGAAAGCATAATCTACTTTTATATTAGATGGACAGAAATTGACTGATATTACTACTGGATCTTCAGCTTCAATAAACTGCTTAATTTTACTTTCATACAGATTAATAGATGAGCCAGGAGCTATGACAAGGACTGTCTCTCCCTGAAGCTTGTTTTCTAATTCAAGTCTGGCTATTGAATCGTCTATATGGTTTTCTTTATATTCATTGTAAAGCTTATCAGCATATTCCTTGTCGAATGCTGTTGTTTTACTTCTATCAAAGCGAGATAAAATATGGTTTATGTCTCTGTTTGTCAGGTCACCCTTTTCCAAGTAGTGCTCTGCATAATTTCTATGTAAATTAAATTTTGCAGATAAGAAATATGCCGGAGTATAGCCCCATTTTGTTTCTCCTTTAATAGGAGCAATATAATCCTGTATAGCATCCATCATATAATCAATATCATATGCTTTATCTGTATAATCATTTAAATAATCTGCAATTAATTCGATAGGCAAGTTACCCGGAATTCTTCCCATTCCCATCAGGCTAGCATCAACAGCTACAGGACGGTTTAAATGTCTATCAATGAAATTTTGTGCAAGGCAACAGCTCAAAGACATATTTTCATGTAAATGAAGAGAAACTCTTATATCCTTATCAAGATTATTGTCTACGAGACTAACAATACGATCAAGATCTCTTCGTTTCATACTTCCAAAAGTATCTACAATTGAAAACTGATATGGATGAATATCATTTACTTGTTTTAAAATCCAAAGTATACGTTCATCAGAGTAACCCATAATATTAATTGGGTTTATACTTAATTTATATCCCTTTGCTTTTACAGCACGAGCAAAATCCATACCATCAGCAATGTCATAATCATGGGCAGTAATACGAATCATTTCTATTCCACTACCACAGTATGGAGATAATTTATTGATATCATAATTACTACGCATAGCCATAGCTGAATACATAGTAGAGCCGGTTTCAGCCGGTAAAAGTTTATTTAATTCTTCAATGTGATTACATACAGTAATATCTGGATCATAGGTATCTACATTCCTAAGAAACCCAACTTCAACGACATCAACATTTGCCTGGGTAAGTGCATGAATTATATTCCTAGCAACTTCATGTCCCCATTTCCAGTCATTGACATAGCCACCATCTCGAAGTGTACAATCAAGTAATTTCAGATCATTATTATTCATTATAATTAATCCCCTGTTCTTCTATCATCTTAATAACCATTTCCAAATCTTTCTCTGTATCTACAGATAGACTGTGACAGTCATGAACTAAAGATAATTGCAACGTTTTTCCATAGTCAAGAAACCTCAATGTATCAATTCCCTCAATTAGCTCAAACTTACCTGGCTTGGATGACTGATAAAAATCAAGCATTTTTTTATTATATCCAATAATACCAACATGTTTATAATATTGAAAATCAATTGATTTAAATGGATATGGAATCGGTGTTCTCGACATATAAAGAGCTTTCATTGAATCATCGAAAACCATCTTAATATTTGACGGATCCATAAGCTGTGCAGGATCATTCAATTCTGTAATAATATTTGTGCCAAACTCTACATCTTGAGGAACATAATCCGGAATCGCAGCATCGATAGCCTGAACATTTATTAATGGTTCATCGCCGTTTAACTGTAGATAGAAATCCGCCTTTATACTTTCAGACACTTCCTGCAATCTATTTGCTGCTGCACGATGAATGTCAGATGTCATAATAACAGGAATATCCATTTTATCACAAGCATCTTTAATTCTATCATCATCTGTGGCCACAATAACTTCATCGAGTCTTTTTGACTCGCAGACTCTTTTATATACCCACCAAACCATTGGATGTCCATGAATATCCTTAAGTGCTTTTCCCGGCAAACGGGTTGATCCATATCTAGCTGGAATAACGCCTAAAACTTTCATTTTATAACCTCACATTAGTAAAATTTGAAATATTTATATAATGTTTTTACGTAGTATAGCACATTACAAAATATAAAACACTTATACCTTTCCCATCAATTTGTTTAACTTGATTTTTAATTTTACAGCTGGCTGAAGTAATGGTGTTTTTTTATAGTAACGCAATGAATGAAAATAGTTGTCAGCCCATTTATTATATCCAAGCCTTTTGATATCGTCATAAATTTTATTTCTATAACTTGGTCTAACAGTTGGCCTAACAAGATTCTTATTTCTTTCGATTATCCATTCTATATTTGTCTGAGAAAGATTAAGTACATCCTTTACTCCATCAAGAGCTCTTCTGCCCTTCTCTGTGTTGCATAGAATGCAGCTGATATCATCATAATCTTTAAATTCCTGATGATATTTTTTCCCCCATTCATAATCGCCTATGGTCAGATCGCCTTGTCTTTCCATGTTGCTAAATGGACATTTATAACAAATTTCATTGAGAGACTGCATATCATAAAATGCATTATAGAATGCATCTTTGTAATAAGGCTTGACTTCAGACTTACCGCATGTATATGTATATGTATATGTAAAGTATCTCTTTGACTGTAATGATTTCAAGCGAAAATCATAGCTTTTTAAACTTTCTTTCTTTTTTTCTTCTATATAATGAATATTATCCATATACATCTTTGGGCTAGGAACTCCATGACATACAAGATCAATAGTTAGAAGCTTCTCGTAATCATTTCCTAAGTAATTTCTTAATCCAGCAATCTGACAAGGCGTACCAACAAAAAGAACGTCAGTTTCTTTTTCAAGGCTTTCTTTCACATCCTTGTATATATCCCCCATATAGCTTTGAACGTACTTACTTCTTCTGAGCTTATCTAATTCATTTTCTTCTCTGATAGCCATATGTACAGGTCTCAAATCTTCATTTAAACCACATCCAAATACTGTGCCATGCTTACTTAATACATTTTTTGCAATCACAGAAAAAATTCCACCAGATGAACTTCTTGAATATATTTCAGAATCTTTTGAGGCAGCAGCATAGGCAACTATATCTATAGCCTTGTCATTTGATTTACCTGTAATTGATGGATTCACAGGACATCTGTCAAAGCAAAGTCCACAATTAA
This sequence comes from Eubacteriales bacterium, assembly GCA_030525875.1. Lineage (GTDB taxonomy): Bacteria > Bacillota > Clostridia > Lachnospirales > Lachnospiraceae > Avilachnospira. Next base: position 1,615 of record JAUNDV010000021.1, on the reverse strand, counting down.
TACACCTACTATCATCTATATATGCTTTATAGAAACCTTCACTATCATATTTTAAAGAAATGCATTGCTTAGGACATATACTCATGCATGCTCCACATCCACAGCAATCTTCAATTTGTGAAATATTATTTCTCATAATTATAATCTCTCTTTTTAATCATTTAAGGCATTAAGCAAGTCTTAGATTTTCAGTAAATGCAATTTAACCTTCTATACGTTATTGATATTATCTTTTATAATATTAGTTTCAAAATGAATTACTTAGTGCCATTTTCAGATAATCAATAGAATCTTTACGATAATTTTCTATTTTCTTATCAACTATAGCATAATCTATTGGTCTAATAGTAAATGTACTATTATTTACATACCTATCTTCTAACGAAAATTTTTCCAAAAGCTCTTTCATTCTTGTACTTATATCTATGCCACCATTGTGGTTTCCAAATGTGTAAAACTCTTTATGTAAAATAATTGAAAAAGCTGTACCATGAAACGAATCACATAAAACTATACTAGCATTATTAATCAATGAAAGAAATTCAAGAGGTCCTGTTGCAACTGATGCTATTCCATTATCCTTAAACTTGTTTTTTAATATAACATTTTCTTTTGTGTGTAAATCATAAATAATTTTATAATTATTTGTTTCAGCAATTTTAATAGCTAATGATACTAAATCTTCATTATAAGTAAGCATATACAAGTATATATATTTTTGTTTGCATGGAAGAGCTATATCTTTAATAAGACTGATATATGTTTCAGCATTTAATAAAAAAACAGGATCTAATACATTATATACTTTTTTGTCTGTTAGATTTTCTATATACTTTGCACCTGTTGCTTCTCTCATAGAAATAAAGTCAAAATCTGATATAAGATTTTTATAAGTTGGTTTCAGCTTTTCCAAAATACTCATATTATCCGTTCCTATACTTGCTGCATAAGCGATTTTATTTGTATTTTTTCCTGCAAACTGTAAAAAATATATTTTTGAATGTTCTTCTTCAGCAATTTCAGGTTTCCAAACCACATCACTTCCAACTATACAGGCAGAAAATTTTTTCAAAAAAATATCCGAATTAGTTTCAGTTGTCCTTGACGTCCTATTCAGGTATTCAGATCTAAAATTTTCATATTTTTCATGTCGGCATTTAAGTTCATACCTGAATTTTCTATTGTCTGAATTTAAATAAAAAATAGCATTAACAGCTTTATTTTTTACCTTATAAAATAACTGTTTCGATAAACTTATATCTGCTGATTTTGAACCTCCAGCAGCATAGTCTATAATCACTATTTCTTCATTTGGTTGAAGCTTTTTAATAGTCTCTTGTAAACCATACGCCAGTAAAACTGCTCCTGGATTATCAAACCATTGTATATTTATCAGACCTATCATCACTCATCACTCCTATTTTTATTTATTTCGAACTGTTTTTACCAAATTAAAAAAGTATTCTCTTTTCAAAATAATAAAAATTGATATTATAACGAAAATACTCCATCTTAAAACAGGAAAAGGATACAGATATGTAATACCAATAGATAAAATAATAAGTAATAAACCTATTCCAAAACTGCTTCTAATACTAACGCAGGAATTTCCTTG
>JAUNDV010000030.1 GCA_030525875.1 Eubacteriales bacterium | reverse complement strand
AATAAAGAGAATGTGCTAAATAAAGAAAAAGAGCAGCATATAAGATATAAAAATATAGCTGTTGCTGTTTCTGATCCGGAAGGCTACAGAGAGTTAATAAAACGCAGCTTCTATGATGCAGGTATTCCTTTCTTTATTGATGATACCTCAAGTGGAATGGGAAATGTTTCTATTGAACTTGTAAGAAGTGCGCTTGCGGTTATCAATAATGGATACGCCTATGATGATGTATTAAGATATGCAAAGAATGCTTTATCCATCAATATGGGAGCTGATGACGAGATATATCACAATAATATTCATCAGGCAGACATTTTTGACAATTATATCCGTGCAAAGGGTATAAGAGGCAGAAAAGCATATGAGAAAATGTGGAATAATACATATAGGGGTGCTGAGGGGATAAATCTTGTTGAGTTAAATATATATAAAGAAAATTTGATGAGACCGGTCTTTATATTGCAGGATAAGATGAGCATGGTTTCATTGATTTCGGAAAGAATAGTATTTCTTAAAGAATTTATTCAGGAGATAGATCTGGATGAAAGAAACAGAGTATTTTCAGAATTCCTCTACAATTTGGATTATATAAGGGAAGCTAAGGAAAATGAGGAATTTTATGAAATGCTTCATAGCTTACTAGACAGTATTTCAAATCTGCTAGGTAATGAAGAAATGAGCCTTGAGGAGTTTACAGAAATATTTGAAGCTGGAGCAGCGGACCTGAAAGCTGGTATGGTACCACAGACTCTGGATGCGGTTATCGTAGGAGATTTAAAACGAAGCAGATTTGATGATATAGATATTTTATATATCGTAGGGGCAAATGAGGGATATTTACCACAGATAGTAAGTGGTGGAGGCATTTTCACTGATCAGGAGAGGGAACTGCTTAGGGAGGTACAGATAGAACTTGCGCCTATTGACAGAGAGGATATCAGCATTCAAAATTATTATATTTATCTGCTGATGAATAAGCCTTTAATGAAGATTATTATGTCTTATTCATATTCTGACCGTGAGGGTACAGGGCTGAAGCCTTCTTCGGTAATCAAGGAGCTTAAGGCTAAAAATGAAATAAGTGAATATAGCGAATTATCCGATGAAGATATGATTTATTCCAAGTCTGAAGCTCTTTTATATTTTTCAGAACTTACACATGAGACTGAAGCTGATAATAGAAGGCTTTCAATGTATGCTTATCTCAAGGAGGACAGGGAAACTTTAAAGAGGTCGAAAATGATACTTGATGCCTCAGCATATAATCATGATGAGGATAAGATATCAAAGGAAGATGCCATGATGCTGTATGGAAGCAAGCTTTATGGTTCTGTAACGAGGATTGAAGCCTATGAAAAATGCGCTTATGCACATTTTCTTAGATATGGCCTTAGATTATTGGAAAGACAACAGTTTGACATAGAAGCCTTTGATATAGGAAATCTGTATCATCAGGCTATTGAGCTTGTTTTTAGCGAACTTGGTAAAGCTGATAAGCTTATACAGTCTGTCAGCGAGGATGAGCTTTCAAAGCTTTCTGAAAATGCTGTTGACAGAGTTATTGAAGAATATAATGATCAGATTATGCAGTCATCAGCAAGAAATGTTTATATAAGCAGAATAGTTAAAAAAATTACAGCCAGAACCTTGTGGGCCATAAGAGAACAGCTTGTAAAGGGAGATTTTATTACACTTGGATGTGAAATTCCATTTTCAATCAAAGAGGAGAATTTAGAGCTTAGAGGAAGGATAGACAGGGTAGATATTAGTGAGAAGGATTCGAAGATATTTGTTAAGGTAATAGATTATAAATCAGGACGTACAAGCTTTGATCTTTCACTTGTTTATCAGGGAATACAGCTTCAGCTTGTGACCTATATGGACATTTCGATAAGAGAGGCTGAGAGAAGAAGTAAAGGAGATAATAAAACAGCTGTACCAGGAGGTATGTTTTATTACAGAGTTACTAATCCTATTATAGATATTGAGGATTATTTCAAAGAAAAGCCAATGGAAGAGCTTATGCTCGAAAAATTTATGCCAGATGGATTAGTAAATAATGCTGCTGAGGCAATTGAGGCCTTTGATAAGGCACCGGGAAAAACTACAGTTAATCTGATCGGTAAAAAAGGTGCGACAGAGGAAACATTTTCATATCTTATGAAGCATACTGGAAAAATAATTAAAGAGGATGCAGATAAAATTTTAAATGGAGATATTAATATCAGACCATATATGACAAATGACAGAACAGGCTGTGATTATTGTAAGTATCATAGTATTTGTGGATTCGATGACAGGATGGAAGGCTTTAAGTACAGACAGATTTATAAGATAGATGAACTGGAGATTTTAAGCCGTCTTAAGAAGGAGTACGGCGCGGAAGAGACTAGTATGACGGAGAGGCAGGATACAGAAAATGAAATGGACTGAAGCTCAGGAGAGAGTTATAAAAGAGAGAAATTGTAATCTTCTTGTTTCTGCTGCTGCGGGAAGCGGTAAAACTGCCGTGCTGGTCGAAAGGATAATTGAGAGATTATGTGATGACACAGATAAAATAAGTCTAGACAGGCTGCTTGTTATGACCTTTACCAAGGCAGCTGCCGAGGAGATGAGAGAAAGAATAGGAAAAGCGATTTCAGAAAGGCTTAAAGCTGAGCCTGAAAATAAAGATCTGCTATTACAAAAAACATTGCTTCCAAGGGCGAAAATATCAACTATAGACAGTATATGTCAAAATCTTATAAAGCAGCATTATCAGTATCTGGAAATTGATCCGGGATTCAGAGTACCTGATGAGGGAGAGCTGAATCTGCTAAAGGATGACATTGTCAGTGAGATGATTGAAGAATATTATGATGCTGAGGATAGCAGATTCAATGATTTTGCAGAGGCCTTTGGTGGAAATGGTACAGATGGAAGACTTTCAGAAATAATATTATCAAATGCTAACATTTTAAATTCGAATCCCTGGCCAGAGCTTACTTTAGAGGAGCAACTTAGTGAATGCAGAAAGGAACAAAATGGGGACTTTGAGGATACAGAATGGTTTAAGTTTCTCATGGAGGATGTCAGAAATTTCACAAAGGAGCATGTAGAAAGACTGGAATATGCCAGAGAGTTTTGCTATGAAGCTGATGGACCTATGCCATATCTTGAAAATATAGATGAGCTTTTGGAAATAGGTGAAGATATTTTAGCTTCAAAGACCTATGATGATCTGTATAATGTACTCATTGAGTATGCACCTTCAAGGTTAAAAATTGTAAGAGGAAAAAAATATGATACTTCTCTTAAAGAGCTTGTAAAAAAATATATAGATGATTTTAAGACCTATATAAAAGAAAAGCTAAAACCGACTTATGCAGTACTTTCAGCTGAGGATGTTAGCTTTGCTGTTGCGGAAGCGGCTTTTAGTAATGAAATTGTACTAAGACTTGCAGGAGAATTTAACAGGCGTTTTGAACGAAAAAAAAGAGAAAAAAATCTTGTGGATTTTAGCGATATGGAGCATTTAGCTTTAAAGCTGCTTTATGAAAATAAAGATGGAAAGATGGTTCCTGGTAAAATAGCTGATATGCTTTCTGAGCAGTTTGATGAGATTTTGATAGATGAATATCAGGATTCCAACTTTGTGCAGGAAGCACTTATACAGGCTCTTTCCGCTGAAAGATTTGGAAGACCAGATGTATTTATGGTTGGAGATGTAAAACAAAGTATTTACAGATTCAGACTTGCAAAGCCAGAGCTTTTTATGGATAAATATGCCTCCTACAAGGACAGTGGAAAAAATATCAAGATTGAATTAAATCAGAATTTCAGAAGCAGGGAAGAGGTAATATCTTCGGTCAACAGTATTTTCCGCTGTATTATGCGAAAAGAGCTCGGCGGAGTTGAATATGATGATAATCAAAGTCTTAAGCTTGGGGCTTCATATCCTGCTTCTAGTGGAAATGAAACCGAGCTTTGCATAATAAATACAAAATCAGCTGAGGATGACAGCAATGCTGATAAGGACAGCTATGAAGCTAAATATATAGCTGACAGGATCAATCAGCTTGTAGGAAAGAGCAGAATTGACGACGGAAGATCTGCTTTTATGGTTACAGATAAGCAAAGTGGTAAGCTCAGACCAGCAAGCTATGGCGATATTGTCATTTTGATGAGGGCGCCCGGAAAAAGAGCTGAAAAATATGCCAGAGAGTTAAGTTACGTGGGAATACCTGTGTATTATGAAAATTCAAAAGGATATTTTGATGCTCCTGAAATAGAGATAATACTTTCCTACTTAAATATTATAGATAATCCTAATCAGGATATACCGCTTACAGCAGCTTTAAGAAGTATGATAGGCGGATTAAGCGATTCTGAGCTTGCCTATATAAGGAGTACATATAATTTAAGCACCGAGGAAAATACAGCAGGTGCCGGCAATATGTATGAAGCACTTGTGTATTGTGCAGATGAATGGAAGGCTACAGATGAGAGAGGCTCTGTTATCAAGGACAAATGCATAAGCTTTTTGTCAAAACTCGATCTTTACCGCAAGCTTTCAAGCTTTCTTCCAGTACATGTCTTGTTATATAGAATTTACAGGGAAACAGGATATTATGAATGCATGAGTGCGATGCCTTTGGGAAAACTGAGGAGAAAAAATCTTGATATGCTCCTAAAAAGAGCTGAGAGCTATTCAAAGACAAGTCTGCATGGATTATTTTCCTTCGTAAGATATATAGAGAGGCTTAGAGAAAATAAGGCGGATTATGGAGCAGCCAGAGTAGTATCCGACAATGATGATATTGTAAGGATAGTATCTATACATAAGTCAAAGGGACTGGAGTATCCAATAGTATTTCTTTCTGGCATGGGAAAACAGTTTAACCGACAGGATTTAAATGAAAAGATTGTAACAGAGGGAGATATTGGAGTTGCATCTGATTTTTATGATCTTGAAAACCGGATAAAGTATCCCGTTTTAAAGAAGGATGCAATAAAGAGAAAAAAATACTTGGATGATCTTGGAGAAGAACTAAGAGTACTCTATGTTGCTATGACGAGAGCTAAGGAAAAGCTTATCATGACTGCTGCAATTCCTAATCCAGAAACAAAGCTAAAAAAGCTTTCAGTGGAATTGCCAGAAGATAAATTTTCAGTTGGAGTTATTTCATCGGCCCATTCATATCTTGACTGGGTATTAATGAGTTCGTCAGGGCAAAATACAGATATTGATATTAAGCTTATTGACAGAAGAGAAGTTGAATTAACAGAGGGTGATGAAGAAAAGCTTAATAACAATTATTACGAGGCTGCTGAGAAAATACCGTCATCAGCACTTATAAATGATAGCTTTGTAAATCATATAAGAAAT
>JAUNDV010000003.1 GCA_030525875.1 Eubacteriales bacterium | reverse complement strand
TGCGGTATATAAATGGTTGGGTTGAAAGTTTAGTCCTTCGCCTATAGGCGAAGGACTTTTTCTATATAGAAGGTGAAACAAATGAAGAAAACAGGATTTTATATCATAAAAGATAAGTTCTTTGAAGACATGCCTGATCCATATCTCAAGGGAAATAAAGCAGGTAATAGACCTCATTATTACTGTTTTGAGGATACAGCTACAGGAATATATTGGATGATACCTCTTTCTAGCAAAATAGATAAATTAAAAAATAAAAATAGTATTTAACAAAAGAAGAACTATGAAATCTTAACAGAAAAAACTGTAATCATTTCATAGCTCTTTTTTATTTAACTTTATAAATTATTACTTATTATTGTATGCACTTGGCATCCATGGATATTTCTGCTCATTTTCCTTGTTGTAGGCTTCTAGGTTTCTCATCTGATCAACAATGTGATTAAGATCAATTCTGTTTACGAGAGTTTCAATGATCTCACTTCCTTCATCCGCAAGCTTGTTTCTTGTTTCCTCATCTGGAATAGCAGTAGTACTCATATGGTCTGTAGGCTCGCCAAAGCAGTAACCTATAGCAGCACTCTGATAAGCAAGACCAAAGATATCATCAAATTTCATGCATGACTGTGGCTTGTTGTGATAGAACTCTGTTGTAAGAGGAACATCCTCAAGTCTGTTCATAAGCTTATATGCGCCAACTGTTATAGCATGGAAGCTATCCATTGATTTAAACAGATCCTTTGCCTTATTAAACATCTGCATTGTAAGATCCATGTAGAGTATAGGCACACCAGTTTCATCAAAGAAATCTCTTACCATAGGACTGCAGGTCATATGTGCAGGTCCATGGAAGCTTATATATATCTGTCTCTTAAATCCCTGACGTAATAAGCTGTGGGCTATAGCACTTAAATAATCTATACCCTGACGTACTGATACCTGAACAGTACCTCTGCCAGTAGCAGTAGCTCCTGCGTAGAAATATGGAAGTCCTGTTAATACAAGTCCATTGCAGGCTTCTGCCATCTTTAATGCAAATGCCTCACTTATAACTGTTTCACTGTCTAAAGGCATACCACCGTGCATTTCAACTGTACCAACTGGTACAATAATTATATCATTTTCCTTTAAATATTCCTCAACCTCACTGTTTAACATGCGAGGAAGTATTCTTGTACGAAGATTCATACTTTTCTTCTCCTTTCATACTTTGAAGAAAATATCAGATATTGAATATTCTTTCAGCATTTTTATAACAAATCTTTTCATAAGTCTCTGTAGAGAGAGCACCTTCTTTATGCTTCTCATCAAGCCATGCTCCGAGCGGAAATACCATATCCGTATTTACCATATCTGTAGCAAAGAACAATCTGTCAGCATTTTTCTCAAGGAAGCCAAGGCCAAATTCAGGATCTCTCATCATTGCACAGCCTGCGCTGTTTGCACTTAAGTCTCCATAAAGGTTAGGGTAGTTGTCAAAGAGGTATGGAACACGACCACCCTCAATAACAGGTCCTTTTCCCCACTGATTTCTTTCTTCCTTAAGCTTAGGTGCATCTTTACTTATCTCTATCCAAAATGTCTGGCTGTGACCAATAAACATTGTATCTGGATATTTTTGTAAGCATTCCTCAAGCAATGGAAGACCAGGCTCATCCACAACACCATAGCTGTAATTTTCTTCAGGACTCATATGGAAGAGTACTGGAAGAGAAAGTTTTCCAGCTGCCTCAAATAGCTTTGCAAAAAAAGGATGATTTAACTTCTTATTTATCATTAATTCGCCAATTCCTATAGCGCCATCCTTTTTTAATTCACAAAGTCTTTCATATATAGTATCGTAATCCTCTGTATAATCCAGATTACACATCCATGCATAATGAACTGGATCTGCCTTTACGATCTTTAAGTTTTCTGAATTAGTTCCCATAGGAAGCGGAGAGTTGCTATCTCCGCTTGACATAAGAACTGCTTTTTTAATATCTAATTCCTTAAAATGTGGAAGCATCTCTTCATAGCTGCTTACAAACAAGTCTTTAGATTTTGGAACGCTTTCATAGCTTAAATGTACATGTAAATCTATCTTGCTCATTTTAAGTATTTTCCTTATCTTTTAAAATTAGTTTTTTGCTGCTCTGCGCTCTGCAAGCTCCTTATACATCTTAGCAGTTTCCTTCTGGTTAAGATTGAAGATAAGGCCGATTCCAACAATCTCAAGGATACAGGTTACTACAGGAACAGCATTAACAAGGTAATAAATGCTATTTACTGTCTCAGCTGGCTGGATAGCGTTAACACCTGAAACATATCCGATTGCTGCAAGAGCAGAAGCAGCACCAGTAGATGCAATAGTTGATCCAATCTTACGGCTGAATGTATAAATACTGTACATACTTCCGTCTGCACGGATATTCATTTTCCACTCACTGTAATCAAGACAGTCTGTAACAAGTGCCCAGATGAGAATTGTAAATGCAGTCTGTCCGATTGTTGCAATAAGGTTGAGTACTGTATAAACAAGTGGATCCTGAATCTGGATAAATAAAATTAATGATGAAAGTATGAGGTTCAATGAGCTCATAACAAGTATAACATTTTTCTTACCAAACTTCGATACGATCTTAGGTACAAGGATGAAGCATACGATCATAACTGGGAGAGTACCAATACTTGCAAGAGACATGAACTCTGTGCTCTGATAGAACTCCTTGTAAATATAGCTTCTAAGCTGTCCGCTACCTGTAATGAAAAGCATGCTTCCTACAGTAGCCACCATAACACCGATAAGAGGACGGTTCTTGAATGCAGCCTTTAAGACTTCACCATAGTTGAACTTCTCGCCTTCAACCTTCTCCTGTCTAACTCTCTCTGGAGTTAAGTTGCAAAGAAGAAGATAAGATACGATACAAAGGATTCCAAATACAACAGCGATCATTGTAAATCTCTCAGGAATGATGTTTGAATCCTTATCGAAGCATACGATAGGAACGATAGAAAGAGCACCTATTCCAACAACTGTTCCACCGATACTTCTTGCTCTTGAAAGCTTTGAACGATCGATAGGATCAGTAGATACAACGCTTGCCATAGCACCAAATGGCATACTTGTTCCTGTGTAGCTCATTCCATATAATACATATGTAAATGCAACCCATGCATGAAGAGCAATACCCTCAAAAGGAACGTTTGAAAAACATAATACACCTGATAAAGCAAGTGGAATCATAAATAACTTGATCCATGGCTTAAACTTATCACCGCTCTTACCAAGAGTCCATCTGTCTGGGAATGATCCCATGATAGGGTCATTGATAGCATCCCAAAGACGGGCTACAAGGAATAAACCAGCCATCCAGCTTGGTGAAATACCAAGTACATAAGTACAAAATGTTAAAAAATAAGCATCTACAAATAAATTAACAAAGCTTCCTGCCATGTCACCAAATACATAGCCAATCTGGTCCCTTACACCAAAAGGGCGTACTTTGTTCTGACTCATTCTGTCATCCTCCTAAAAATACAAGTTTTACTTAAAACTTTTTTAAAATTTTCCTGTTTCTACATGATCGATTATGTAACTGCTATATACCATACTATAGTATTATTACAATTACTATTGCATTTTTGGCACAAAACATTGCAAAAACAGAAAAATAGATTTATATTAATTTTATAATTCAAATATAATTTTAATATTTTACGCTTTTTTGCAAGGGAAACGCTTATGAAACTTTCTAAATTCAAATCATATACAAGGCTATTAGACCTTTATAATAAGAAGGAAATTAACAATGGAGAACTTCAGGATGCATTTATAGCTGACGGTGTAGTTCTTTCTAATATGTACCAGGAAATGGAAATGGACTCTGATACTGTAGACTGTATACATGATATAAATTACACAGATGATACAGTTACTCTTCACAGCCATTCATTTTACGAAGTTTTATATTGCAAAGGTGGAAATATCCAATATCTCCTTGGAACTGACAGATACAATATAATAGGAGGAGATATCATTTTCATTCCACCGGGAATAAGCCACCGGCCTCTATATCTGGACAGATTAGTAGAGCCATACGACCGCTATGTACTTTGGATCAGTCAGGATTTTATAAAAAAGCTGGAAGAGAAGAGTGATTTTAAAATACTTGATAGTCCCATTTTGCTTAGGACTAAAGACAGTGCCTGGGAATTTCTCAAAGATCTATTTAAGCAGGCCTATATTGAATATGAAACAAAGCAGGAAGGATATGAGGCTTGTGTAATGAGTCTTATAATCATGCTTTTAACTCATATATCAAGGGCGTATAATCATAGCAAAGCAATAGAGCCTTTATTTGAAAAGAAAGAGCTTCTCGATAATATTTTGGTTTATATTGAGAAGAATCTTGAGGACAAAATCAGCTTGTCACAAACTGCAGCACATTTTTATGTAAGCGAGAAATATATATCAAAGCTCTTTAACGAAAAAATGGATGTCAGCTTTTACAAATATGTAACCCAGCGCAGACTCATATCTGCCAAGAGTTATATACTAAATGGAGAAGCCATTGAAAACATCTCAAGAATGGTAGGCTTCTCAGATTATTCCACCTTTTATAGAGCATTTAAAAAGGCGTACTCGCTGTCACCGCAGCAGTTTAAAAAACTGCATGGGGTGTAAGGTTTAGTATTTAAGACTGTGTAAAATATAAGAAAAGCTAGCGGATTAGGTAAATACAAAAGGGAGGTGTAAGCATGGCAAAATATGAACGCATTATCTTTTGGTCTGAAGACGATAACAAATGGATAGTAGATGTTCCAGAGCTTCCTGGATGTATGGCTGATGGTTCAACCCCTGCTGAGGCATTGGAGAATATTGAACAAATCATTATTGAATGGCTAGAAACAGCTAAAGAGCTTGAACGAGATATTCCAGAACCAAAAGGTAGACTTTTATATGCATGATAAATTTTAATAGTCAAGACTTCCTCCTATATAGGTTGTCTTGACTATATTTGTTAGGGCAAGGCCCTGTTTTAGAAAACAAACCACCGGCTAAGCCGGTGGTTATGATTCTATTACCATATTCAATATATTTACACTTCTCGCAATTTAACAGCTTTTCTTGCAGATCTACGTCTGTCCTCATCAATAGCAGCATAGTGCTTTTTTGTAGTATTGACATCAGCATGTCCCAGTACATCAGCAACGAGATAAATATCTCCGGTTTCCTGATACAGATGAGTTCCATAAGTACTTCTTAACTTATGCGGTGTAATATGCTTAAGAGGGGTGACAATTTCTGAATATTTCTTTACAAGCTTTTCAGCACTTCTAACACTTAAGCGTTTATTTTGTAAAGATAAGAAGAAGGCCATCTCTGAGCCCTCAGCTGGTATTATGTGCTTACGTTCTTCATAATAGGAGAGAAGCGGTTCCAAAACTTCATCACTAAAATAAATTGTCTCCTCTTTACCGCCTTTCCTATGTATATTTACTGCAGTTTCTTCAAAATTAATCTGATTTATATCTATGCCTATGCACTCTGATATACGCATGCCGGTTCCAAGTAGAAGAGAGATGAGAGCGAGGTCTCTTTTTCTTGTAAGTGTATGGAATTTTTTTTGCCTTTCTGTAAGTCCTTCTCCAGAATCGACCTCGTCCAGAAGTCTTGCAACTTCATTATAATCAAGTCTTATGATGTCTTTCTGCTTTATCTTTGGCAGTCTGACAAGGGCAGGAGCATTAGTCTTAATATCCTGATTTTCATAATAATAATTATAAAATGATTTCAGTGATGCAATTTTACGTTTAATGCCTGTTTCTTTATTTATAACCTCATTATTATCTTCATCTGGTCTGTATTTAAGATATTCCATATATTCTTCAATATCTTTAACAGTTATCTTATCCAATATGTCAACTGTAAGAGAATTAATATCTTTGTCCTTGAGCAGAGGATTGGTATTTTTTAAGAATTGAAAAAATACAGTTAGATCATAAGCATAAGCAAGTCTTGTTCGTGATTGCGTTCTAGGTTCTATGCCTCTAAAAAAATCCTTACAAAAAACAGGAAGCTTATCCAATATATCCTTGAGTTTATAATAATCAGATTTTGCCTGCTGATCATGATATCTTAATTCTGCCATAAAAGAGAGTACTCCTTAAATAAACTATATATTTTCATTAAATGTAAGTTTATTATATATTTTAAGACTATATATATCAACCCATATTTATTCGCAAAACCATAGTTTAACGAATAAATATAGATATTTCTAAATCATTAATAAGAATTATCCTTATATTTTCCATTTAAAATATCCTTAGATAAATTAATACTTTTCTCAATAACTGAATTTGCAACTCGCATTTCTTCCTCAGTTACATTTAAATTGTAATACCAGTCTGGAAGTCTTTCATCATCATATTTTATATGATACTCATTAACTCTTTTTCCTTTTTCTGTAAGATAAAGACTGTTTTTTCTTTGATCCTTATTTCCAGATGCTTTTATAATGAGGCCTTTTTTCTCTAATTTATTGATAATTACTGATGTGGCTCCCTTAGTTCTGTACATAATCTCTGAAAGCTCTTTTTGGATTATTCCTTCATTTTTTGCTATTAACTTTAATGTATGTGCTTCCTCAGAATAAAGCAATTCTTCAGATCCATAAGTATGCGGTTGCTTCTCCATAGCTCTGATAACTCTTTCAACTTCGTATAAATTCTCTACTAATTTGTCTAATTCGCTAAAATAACTCATTAATATTTCCCTCTATCCATTAAGTTCTTGTAGATTATATCAAATATATACAAATATATCAATTTCATTTGACAACATTTTGTTAAAATAATATAATTAGTTTAACAAGTAAACTGTTTAATATTTAAACTAATTATTAGGAGGTGTTTTTAATGAACTATGACTTTGATCGTATAGTTGACAGGAAGCAAACTAACGATATGAAGTGGCATTCAAAGGCAGTAGAATCATATCTTCACAGACCAATTCCTGAAGATATGATACCTATGTGGCTGGCTGATACCGATTTTGCCTGTGCTCCCGTCATAGTTAATGCATTGCATGACCGTGTTGACAAGGAGATTTTTGGCTATTGTGCTCCAATGGCCGACTTCTTCAAAGCAGTATGCTTTTGGCAGGATTACAGATTTAACTGGAAAGTGGACCCATCATGGATTGGATATCTTCCATCTGTAGTGTCCGGAATTAATATTGCTATAAGAGCATTTAGTAATGAAGGTGATGGTGTTATCATCCAGCAGCCTGTATATGATCCTTTTGCATCTATCGTGCAAAGAGCAAAACGCAAAGTCGTAAACAATGCTCTCGTATTGCGTGATGACCATTTTGAGATGAATTTTGATGAACTTGAAAAGCTTTGTGCTGAACCATCTAACAAAGTTATGATCTTATGCAGTCCGCATAATCCTGTAGGCCGTGTATGGACTAAGGATGAGCTTACAAAGGTTGCTGATATCTGCTTAAAGCACAATGTTATGCTCGTTTCAGATGAAATACATGGCGATATTATTTACAAAGGCCACACCCAGTATCCTATTCTTAGTCTGGATGAAAAATATGCTAATAATTTCATTCATCTTACAGCACCTGGCAAGACCTTTAATATTGCAGGTTTAAAATCAAGTGTAAGTATTATTCCTAATCCAGATATAAGGAAAGCATTTACAGATATGCAGGTAGCTATGTCTTTGGATGTAAAGAATACATTTGGTATTGAGAGCCTTACAGCTGCATACTCTCCTGAAGGAGCTGAATGGGCTAAGCAGGAAATTGAATACATGGAGTCAAATGTAGATTTTGTAGAGGATTATGTGAAAACTAAGATGCCTAAGGTTAAAATGATAAGACCTGAAGGAACCTTCCTTTGCTGGCTTGACCTCTCAGGACTTGGGCTTGGAGATACTGAAATATTCAAGAGAGTTACTCTTGAGGCTTCAGTAATATGTGTTCCTGGACCATGGTTTGGACCAGGCGGGGAAGAGCATTTAAGACTAAATGTTGGATGTCCTAGAAGCATGCTTAAAGAGGCCTTAGACAGGATCACAACAGAACTATATCGTTAATATCTAACATGATTTTAATGTGTTAGAAGCATATGTTATCATTAGGGGGACTACATTATGGATAACAAAAAATTATCACGTATGGATCTTTTTTCAATGGCAGTAGGTCAGATTATCGGAGTAGGTATCATGACTATGACCGGTATAGCTATTGGTTTTACAGGACGAAGTGTCAATCTGGCTTATATAGTTGCAGGAATTGTCACTATTACTACTGCTATGCTTCCTCAAATATACATCGGTGGAACAGCCAACTTCATCGGTGGCCAGTACAGCCAGATTGCTGTATTAAACGGGCAGCGCTGGGCAGGTATTTATGTTTATATACAGCTTTTTACAACTCTTGCTATAAGCATGTTTACCTTATCATTTGCGGATTACTTTCTTTCAATCTTTCCCGGAGTAAATGCAAAACTTATTTGCTTCGTCGTTCTGACAATTCTGTTTGGAATGCATTTCTTCGGTGTTAAGCAGGCAGCCAGACTTCAGAATATTCTTTGCGTTGTCCTTGCCATTGCAATTGCAGCATATATTGCCCTTGGTTTAGGCCATGTGCAGTCAGACTACTTTACTAACGGATTCCTTACAAAAGGTCCTACTGGCTTTATACTTGCTTCTATTTACCTTACATTTGCAACCGGCGGTGCCCAGTATGTTGTAAACTACAGCTCTGAAGCAAAAAATCCTACAAAGGATATTCCATTTGTAATAATTGCTTCTACTGCATCTGTAGTATTATGCTATCATGTCTACAGTAGCAGCCGGAGTTCTTCCTGTAGAACAGGTTGCAAATCAGCCTTTGAGCGTTTCTGCTGCAGCATTTATGCCTAAAACAGTTTATACCTTCTTTGTTGTTGGTGGTGCTATGTTTGCCTTACTTACAACACTTAATTTCAATATTGGAATGCTCTGCTACCCTGTTGCCAAGGCTTGTGAAGATGGATGGCTTCCAAAGCAGATTGCTAAAAAGAATGAAAAATATGGAAGTTTTCCATATATACTTCTCATCTTCTATCTCATTGGTATCGTTCCAATAATTATAGGACTTGATCTTAATACAGTTGCTAATAGTACAGTAATTCTCTTTACTATTATTCGTATGGTTATAGCTATGGCTGCATTAAATCTTCCTAAAAAACTTCCTGAACTTTGGAACAAATCTGCTTTCCATGTATCGGATACAAAGCTTAAGGTAGTATGTGCACTTTCAATAATCATTGCATTGCTTTCAGTTGTTATACTTCTTGTATCAACATCTCTCCCACAGATTATTGGTAACATTGTTATCCTTATAATTTCTGTAATCGCAGCATTTGCAATGAACAGCAAGGTTCATCTTAAACCTAGTTATACAGAAAAGTAATATTTAATGAAGTTATTTTTGAGGGATGTGAAAAACTCAATCGAGTTTTTTCACATCCCTCTTTTTGTTAGGGCAAAGCCCTGTTTTAGAATGAGAGTTTTTGATAAAAGCAAAAACGAACTTTATAAAACAATAAACCACCTGCTATGCAGGTGGAAGAAGAAGCTTTAGCGTTATGAAAAAAGACCTCCAATGATATAATGAAAACAGGTTCGCCAACCGTTTAAATTAGGTCAAAGGAGGAAATGCCCAAATGGACAACAACAGTTTATCACATACAACATGGAATTGTAAGTATCATATAGTATTTGCACCAAAATTTTCAATGTTTTTCAACATCTTTGTGAACGCCAATTTCTGATATACGTAACAATGTAATAGATCCTAAAATAAATCCAGCATATTATCTAAATATATCGCCTCTCTTACATGTATCTGATACTCTGGCTTTACCATATAGTAAAGTAAGATTTCCAAAACCAAAGCACTGCCTAAACCTCTGCCTTCCAACTTAAAGTTAGAAAATCCCATTGGTAAATATATATCATTAATATCTTTGACACTGATAAATGAAGGATTTTCCATTGCCTTTGAAAATCTATAGCCTTCGTTTCCTTCCGGTGCTTTGCAAAAATGCTCCCTCATATCTATACCAAGACTCTTCCTGCTTATAGCCTCATAACATTCTTTTCTATCCTTGCAGCCAAAATAACAGCATTCATTGCATAAAAATTCGATTTTATCCTTTTGCTCCTGATTCAGGTCTTTAAGCTTATCAAATTCCTTATTTAATCTAAAATCTGGAACGACATAGGCAAATTCTTCTCTGTTTACTTCATTTACAAGCTCATCAAATCTTGTTAATACCTTTGTTGTGGAGGATACAAAATAAAAATCCGGATAATAATTCTGTATATATTGAAGTAATAAGTCAGAGTGTATGATAATTCCATTGTTCACGTATTTTCCGAATAATCTACAGATTTCATTACATTTTCTGTCTGAAAGATCTTCCTTTGAAAGTAGTGAATTACTGAAAGTAAGTCTGCCTGAAATATTATATTTTCTAAGTAGAGAAAGAACCTCTTTAGGCTCTGTATCTGCATCTTCTATACGTCCGCCTCCCCACATGCAGTCTGAAGGTGCTCCATATATTGATCCAATCTCACAGTAGTCATAAAAATATTCCCTATGATTTTTATATAATTCCAGATATAGCTTATATAGCTCATAAAATTCAAATAGTCCCGGAAGATGAAAATATGCTTTGTTATTTGATAATTTTTTCATATATGCGCTTTCTTATTCATGCCTTAAACTTTAGCTTAAATAAATTATCCTTTTTATTTTTGACAGAATTTCTGTTATCTTAATATTTGATTTACACTATCTTTAATATGATAACATAAAATATATTTACTTGCATTGTTTCATTTTTCCATCTATAATAAATCGACAGATAAATCATACTAAATGAAAAGGATATAAAATATATGGATTTACAACAGCTTTTAAGCTTAACTAGACGAGGTATTGATACATATGAACAGATTTCAGACGGAGATCATATTGTAGTTGGAGTTTCAGCTGGAAAGGACTCTCTTTCTCTGCTCATAGTTATGCATGCTTTAATGCGTTTTTATCCAAAGAAATTTACCTTAAGCGCAATCACTGTTGATCTTGGACTTGGAAATATTAATCTTGAACCAGTAAAGGAACTGTGCAAAAACCTGGATATTCCATACTATATAGTTGGTACTCAAATCGGTGAGGTTTTATTCGATGTGAGAAAGGAAACAAATCCATGCGCTCTATGTGCCAAGATGCGTAAGGGTGCATTAAATGACAAGGCTAAGGAAATTGGTGCTAATAAAATAGCTTATGCTCATCACAAGGATGATCTCATTGAAACTATGATGCTGTCCATGATTTTTGAAGGAAGATTTAACTCCTTCTCTCCTAAGACTTACTTAGACAGAACTGAGCTTTATGTCATAAGACCTTTTATCTTTGTGGATGAAGCTGACATAATTTCTTTTACAAAAAAGATGAATTTACCAGTATGTAAAAATCCATGTCCTATGGATGGAAATACTAAGAGAGAATATGTCAAAAATCTGCTTAAGCAAATTTATGCAGAAAATCCAGGCGCTGACAAAAGGCTCTTTAGAATGATTTGTGATGGAAACATTCCAGGCTGGCCTGAGGCAATAAAAAATCCAAGATATAATAAAAAATAAAGTCAAAATATAATTTCTTTAGAAATAATAATCTTCTATCTAATAAGAAGACTGGAATTTATACAGGAAGAAAAAAACGCCGAGGCTCACAGGAACAATATGTTCTTGTAAGACTACGGCGTTTTAATATCTTGTAAATTCCTTGCAATGATTACCTTTTTATATAAAAAGCTCATTTTTCTTTCTTGTTTCACAAACTTTCTCAAGTTTCTTAGAGGCAACTTTTAATAAAATCGGATTTAATTTTCTTGCCTTGTTAGGACATAACTCAATGCATCTCATACATGAAATACATACATCTTTATTTGTTTTGTTAGGCTCCTGAATTGGAATAGCTCCTACTGGACACTCCTTTGCACATAGTCCACAGCTTGTACATGCTTTTCCAGCCTTTGGTTTCAAAGGAACCCCATTATATTCACGATAAGGATAATTTCCCGGTAAATTTAATTCATTCTGTATTGCATCAGCATTTAGCTTATCCAATATTTTCTTTGAAAAATCCACAAGTTCCTGCTTATCTTCTTCATCAGGACGTCCCGTTGCAAATTGATGCATAATAGAGTGTTCTGCAACCGCTGCTATTCCTGCGATACAGTTGAATCCATTACCTGTCATACACTCTTCCAGTTCCTTAAGTGTATCCTCATAGTCTCTATTTCCATAAACTGCTAGTAGTATAGCTTTTGCCTTATTTCCGTTAAGAGTTTTTATTCTTTCAATAGCAACAGCTGGTACTCTTCCGCCATATGATGGCACTCCGATAATGCAGATATCTTCCTCATTAAAGACTCCATCAAATTCAAAGTTCTGCTTGCTTAGATCAATTTCCTTAAAGCTGCCAAATTCATTTGCTATTATGTTTGTTATCTTTTTTGTGCTGTTTGTAGGACTAAAATATAATGCATAAACACTCATTTTGTAACCTCTTCTCTATATTTTTACAATATCATCTCTGCTCTAAGTATTTTTTCTGCAGCGAAAATCCTCTTCCTCTAGTTTCATATATGCGGCTTATAGTTAAAAATGCATCAGGATCAATGTCATTTACTATCTGCTTAAGCTGTGGCAGCTCTCTGTTGGATATAACAGATAAAACCATCATTTCTTCGTTTTCAAGATATCCAGTTGTAATATGTATTAAGCTTGAGCCTCTGTCTAACTTATGTATAATTGCATTATTAATTTCTTTATACCTTTGACTGATGATCTTTACCTGTGTCTGTGCAGTTCCAAAGGTAAGTATTTTGTCAAGGACAAAGGTATATATTAACACTAATAAAATACCATATAAGGTCTGCTCTATATTTGAAAATAGCATCTGAAGTATCAAAATGCTGAAATCGAACAGGTATATCATAACTGAAACAGGCAATCCAAATTTTTTATTTAATACTAAAGGAGGTATATCCATTCCGCCAGTAGATGCACCAGCTTTGATAACTACTCCTATTCCGAAGCCAATCATAATTCCTGCGCATACAGTGGCAAGCATCTTGTCATCAGTAGCATTGGCAAGGCTTGGAAAACGCTGGAATATTCCAAGTATAAACGGGTAATAAAATGTACTTATAAGCGTTGTAAGTGCAAACTTCTTTCCTAATATAAACAGTCCCAAAGTAAACATTGAAACATTAAAAATCATTACGAATACTGATATAGGAAAACCGAAGAAATGATCCATTGTTAAGGCAAGACCGGTCGTTCCTCCTGTAATAAGCCCATTTGGAAGTACAAACATGACTATTCCAAGCGCATATACAGAATTACCTAATAAAATCATAAAAATATTCAAAATGTTTTTTACTGTTTTACTCATAAGCTGACACCTTGTCTTTATTTTTTAGTTGATTTACCATTTGATTAGCTTAAGCTGACATTTTTACTCATGGACTTTTTAACTTTCCTGAAAATAGAAATATACCACAGTGGAATTACTGTTCCCTTTAATACACATGAAATAGTTAAAGCCCACCATATTCCATTGAGTCCAAGAGATGTTCTGGATAAGAAAATAGCCGCCGGAATCCTGAATAAATTAAATATAACACTGCATATTGAAGGATAAACGGTCTTTCCAAGTCCTTGGAAAGCACCTGTTGCAACACCTTCCATACACATAAATATCTCACTTAAAGCTATGATTCTTAAATAATCTATGCCCATAGGTATAACATCTGGCTCATTTATAAAAATCCTGAAGAAAAATCCCGGAAATACCATAAGCAGGAAGCTGGTGAAAAGTCCCCATACTGACATGATTATAAAGGCCGATTTAAAACCTTTTTCCAGTCTGTCTAATCTTCCAGCACCATAATTTTGTGCAATAAAAGTATTAATTGCTACAGAAAATCCTCCGGCCATCATCCAGCTCATAGATTCGATCTGACCGCCTACCTTTTGAACGGCAATAGCAGCATCACCATATCCTGCAATAAGCCTTGCAATTACCATGGATATTGATGAAAAAATAACTTCATGCATGGCAGATGGAAGACCAATTCTAAAGATTGTAAAATAGCTTTCCTTTGAGCATTTTCTTAAAATTCTAATTTTCCGGAATATTACCTCTTCTTTTATTGCTACATTTAAATAAATGATAAATACTATTACCTGGGCAAGCACAGTTGCTATAGCTGCTCCTGCAACCTCAAGTCTTGGAAATGGACCTATACCAAATATAAGCATTGGGTCTAAGACAAGATTAATAAGAAGTCCTATAGTAGTAACCTTAAATGTGATAACAGTATTTCCCATTGCATTAAAAATACTGCCTATAACCTGGTCTAAAACCTGAAATATTACAAGTCCACATACTATAACAAGATATATCCTTGCATTTTTTATAACTGAGTCTCCGCTTAGTTTAAAGAAATCTATCATCTGCCTGTTAAATAAAATGCAGATAAATCCAAATATAAGTCCAAGAAAAACTCCTATTTGTAAGCTGGCTGAAGCATATCTGACTGCTGAATTCTTCTTGTCACAGCCTAAGCTTTGTGCTATTGAAACCTGACCTCCAATTTTAGGTATACAGGTGACTCCATAAGCCATTATCATAAACAGACCGGCTGCACCTACTGCAGCTACAGCACCACTTCCAAGTCTTCCTATCCATATCATATCTACAAGATTGTAGCCCATCTGGATAAGTGAGGTTCCCATTATAGGAATAGCTAGTTTAACAAGAGTTGGTGTTATTTTTCCTTCAAGCAGATTAATACTTTTACCCATTTTAACTCCAAATCGAATTTTATTTTAAAGCTTTATTTATTTTAAAGTTTTATCTGAAAATAAGCTGTCCATCTGAAACTGTAGATGCATCAAGAACAATATGATCATAAACCGACAGTCCATAGGAAGTGTTCTTTTTGATTATACAGTATCCATTTGCCATTTCCAGCGGTTCTATGCGCTTAAATACAGTATAGCCTTTATTAACATTATAGACGCCTTCAAGTGGCTTTACCGGACCAATCTGATAACGTTTATCTGTTGACTGAGGCTTAGTAATATAATCTCCTACCTTAAGTTCTGTATTGTCATTACACTCTATATAACAGTATTCTTCATCCTCATTATATATGTCTGTACTGATAAACTGTGTTGAAGTGCCGGTTTCTGAAAGATTCTCTTTATAAAATCCCTGTTCTCCATCATCATTTGTAAAAAGGTATTCTTTAGGTATTATACAGAAGTCCTTTTTTGTAATGGATTTTTCAGGTATTTTTAATCCGGAAACATCATTTGAAACAATCTCAAAGTTTGTAAATCTCTCGGCATTAAACTGCGTAAGATATTTTGAAAATTCAAGAACTCCATATGAATTTCCGTCTTTTCCTCTTATTGAATGAAAATCTCCTGTCGTGCTTAGATCCTTATCTCCAAACTGAACAACCAGTGACTTCTTATCTCCAAACTCTGCCAGATCATTTTCATCAAGCTTGAATACTATCTGCCACTTATCAGAAGTGATTATCTTATACAGATCATCCCCCTCATTAACATGGTCACCTGAATGAATAACTGTCTTCTTATAATTTGTTTTGTCTAACCAGGACTCTTCAATATCGTCTATTTTAAGTCCCTCGTAGCCATCAATCGAATAAGAGACCATGCCTGTCTGATTCGCTGAAAATTCATTAAAATTAATTCCAGCCGCTTTAAGCTTATCTGACATTCCTAAGAGCACATTTCTATTAGAAAAATCCATTACAAGTGACTCTAAGGACATGTCTGCATCGTAAGTCATATTAAATGAATTATTATCGAATTGACGTGAAAATCCATTTAAATAATTTCTTATTTCCGCAAGGTTGGAATTACTAAGCTCATTAAATTCAGATGAATTACTCTTAATATAGTTCTTGAGATTGCCGCTTTCATCAATTGAACATATCTTGTCATATTTTGCAGCCTTTTTACCCTCAGGCAAATAAAAATTAACATAGCCTGTAAGCTCTGCTTTCTTAACAACTTCTTCCCTGAAAATGAGTCCGGTATAGTTATGTTCCTTAACTATATTTCCTTCTTCGACCTCAAATACCATTACTTTTTCTCTTTTTTGATAAGAAATGAACGCAAAAACAATGTAGACAACTATTATTAGGAAAAATAGAATGCCTACATTGGGTTTGAACTGTTTTCTTAGCTTTAATATTTTGTTTTTATTTTTTTTATTATTTACCATTCGTTAATTATAGTTTCACCGTAACATATTTTTCACAGCTTTCAGGTAAATCCTCAGCATCCATGGAAACACTTATTATAAAGTTCACATGGTATTTATCTGACAACTGAGCAAGCTTATCAATTGCAGATGAAATATCTGTTCCATAAAGATTTGCTACTGTAAGGAAGCTATCAAGGAACATATATTCAAGATCATGATCCTGTGAAATAATACCACTTATAAATCCAATATAACCATCTTCTGAATCGACAGGGAATCCGCTTACATTTATAAGTCTGATCTTATTTGAAAGTTCATACATGTGCTGTGAACTCTTATCAACATAAACAACGCTACCTATTGCAGACTTCACTGCTGACTCTGCTCTAGAAAGTAACTCCTTTGTCTTACCTTTACCCTTGCTGCCTACAATTAACTCTATCATATCTCTTTTCCTCCTGAAAGGTGTATGTTTGATATTTAGATTATATTACAAAACGTATTGTAAATCAAGAAACTTTTTGTATAAATTGACTAAAGTCTTGAATTTGATTTATATATTATTTTCCTTTTGAAATCAGGTTTGACATACCACTGTATAGCTCTTCATATACAGGAGCTTTCATTACTATTGAAATATATTCGTGTCCGTCTGTATCTTTTTCTGCTAATACAAGGCAAAAGCCTGCCTTACTTGTATGCCCTGTCTTACCAGCTGTAATACTTATTCCTTCAGGTAATGTAAACTTACCACTAAGAAATCCATTTCCATTCTTC
Organism: Eubacteriales bacterium; assembly: GCA_030525875.1. Classification (GTDB taxonomy): domain Bacteria; phylum Bacillota; class Clostridia; order Lachnospirales; family Lachnospiraceae; genus Avilachnospira. The sequence goes on along the minus strand of JAUNDV010000003.1, from coordinate 113,972 downwards.
CAGACAACCTCTCTTTGCTGTCCGTCAGCCGATGTAACTGTTGCTGTGTATTCTTTCTTATTGGCAATTTCTAAGAAATCCTTATTCTTTAATGCTTCCTGAAAAATAAGATACATATCATATACTGTTGTATAGTGATTATCATCTGGAAGTCCATGTGGATTTATAAAATTAGAATGTGTTGCACCTAATTCTACGGCTTTTTCATTCATAAGTTTTGAAAAGCTATCTATACTTCCAGAGATATGATGGGCAATAGCCACCGCGGCATCATTTCCACTTGGTACCATAAGACCATAAAGCAAATCTCTCATTGAAAGCTGGTCTCCAGGTCTTAATGCAGCCATTGATGAACCTGAAACCGTAATTTCTGATTCCTTTGGTACTGTAACTATATCATCTAAGTTACTATTTTCCAGTGCTACAAGGCAGGTAAGAATCTTTGTGGTGGATGCTGGATAAACCTTCTCAAAGCTGTTTTTTTGCGAAATTATTTCCTTATCCGTTATATCAAATAAGGCAAAGGCCTCTGCATTAACTCCGTCAGTATTAAATGCTTCATCAGATTCAGGTACACAAAGAGACGCTGCAAAGCCATCAGCTTTCAGCCCCTCTTCATTTGAATAGACCTTACCTACATCTAATTCAGAAATATTATATTTGTTATCAAAACCACTGCCACATGCGGATAACATACCACATGTAGCTAATAATAAACAAAGTAATTTAAGCTTCACGCCACTCAAGATCTCCATTCTCCAATGCTCTGATAAGAAGCTCAGCTGTAGCAATATTTGTTGCCATAGGAATATTGTAAGTATCGCAAAGCTTTACCACATTATTAACATCTGGCTCATGTGATTTTGGCTGCTGAGGATCTCTCAGGAAAATAATCATATCAAGATCATTGTTAGCTATCTGAGCTGCCATCTGCTGCTGTCCGCCAAGATGTCCTGCAAGATATTTATGCACATGAAGATTTGTCACCTCTTCAATCAGTCTTCCTGTTGTTCCTGTAGCATAAAGCTCATTCTTTGACAAAATCCCTCTGTAAGCAATGCAGAAATTCTGCATCAGCTTCTTTTTAGAATCATGTGCTATTAAGCCTACGTTCATATATAAACCCCTCTTCCTATAAAACTATTTGTATGTTTTTCTTTGAAGTCCGATATTCAAAACAATACCGATTGCAATATATAAAGCTAATAACGAAGATACACCTCTGCTTATAAACGGAAGCGTTACTCCAGTATTAGGAAAAAGTGCTGTAGAAACTGCTATATTTGTGAAAGTCTGAAAACCAATCCATACAGCTATTCCAACACATAATACTCTTCCCTTTGTTTCCTTGGTTCTGCTTGCAATATTTAGAATAAGGAAAAGAATAACTATAAAAGCCATCAATAAGAGCATACAGCCTCTAAATCCAAGCTCCTCGCCAATAATGGCAAAAATAAAGTCTGTATCCTCCTCTATAAGGAAATTACCAGCCTTAACTGAGCTAATATCTGAATTATATAAGCCCTTGCCATATAAACCGCCAGAGCCTATGGCCATTATAGAATTCTGTTGCTGAAGGAATATATCCGGAAATCTCTCTGGATAAAGAAGACCAAGGATACGGTCCTTCTGATAATCCTTTATAAATGGAAGCTTCTTATAAAGGTCTGTTGTAAAGGTGTAAAGCACAGCTCCAAGTATAGGAAGGATAGTAAGTAAGGTACCACCTATCCACTTGAAGCTTAAGCCAGCCACAAAAAACATACCAGCAAAAATTACTGTTACAATTATTGTTGTACTTAAGTTTGGCTCAGCAAATATAAGTAACGCAGGTATAGCAAACAATATTACTGACTTAAAGAAAATTGGTATATTATTTAAATCATCCTTGTGCTTGTCAAAATACCCCGCAAAAAATATTATTATACCTACTTTAGAAAATTCTGCTGGCTGGATCTGTCCAATAACAGGAAGAACTATCCATCTTCCGGCTCCCTTGTGCGTAGCTCCCCAAATAAGAACTGCTACTAAGAATATAATAGTGATTACATAAATTGCTCCGTAATATTTTATAAGCTTTTTATAATCTATAAAGGAAAATATAATACACAAGCATATTCCTGCAAGAGTTCCTATAATCTGCTTTGTTACAATTGAATCATTCATATTTGCAGCCGATTTAACTATAAAAATACCGCAAATATTTACACCGATAACAAAGAGTAAAAGCATAAAATTATAATATTTTAAATCATAGTCAAATTTCATCTTTTGTCTAAGTATACTCTTTCTTTCTTATATTGTCACTAAAAAAAACGTTTTTTTATCTTTTTTTAGTTAATTTTGTACAGATAGCTTAGCCATCAATTATGTTAACCATCTCAATTCCTCTTGCTGTACCTGATACTATGGTTGGAAGATCTGTAGCTCCATAATAGTAATCATATACTCTTCTTGCAAGTGTAGCTGAGTTACCAGATGAATAGCTGAAAGGTATTGTTGTAGTTACAGCTATCTCAGGATTGTTGTAAGGTGCATAAGAAATAAAGAATCCGTGGTTACCTCTTGTCTTGATTTCCTCGGCTGTACCTGTTTTACCTGCTATCTCAACAGTCTTATAGCCATTGAATACTCTCTTAGCCGCTCCGGTAGTAATAACATCTCTAAGTCCCTGATGTACTATATCCCATGTTGACTGTTTTAATTCTATTGTTCCTATCTGCTCAGCAGGAAAACGCTGTTTTTCATTACCATCTGCATCCGTTTCTGATTTAAGTAACGTAAGATTAAAGAGTCTTCCATTATTTGCAAGTGCTGTAGTATATCTTGCAAGCTGTACATTATTGAAGGAATGTGTAGCCTGACCAAAAGCTGTACGCTCTGGATCTTCCTCTGATATATGTGGCTCCTTCTCGTCTATCTGGATACCTGATTTTCTATCAAGGCCAAACATAGCTGCATATTTATAGAGCTTATTAACACCTTCAACTGTACTGTACTGAAGTTCATCTGTTTCACTTCCTTCTTCAGGCTCTACCATAGAAAGTCTGTGACCAAATTCTGCAAAACAGTAGTTACATGAATTCTCAATTGCCTGCTGTACAGTCAGTGGTCCATGTCCTGGCTGTCTGATCCAACAGTTGATTGGAGGATCGACCTCCTTATATGAACCTGTACAGTTGACAGTTTCCTCTAAGCCCATTTTACCTTCTTCAAGTACTGCTATGGCACTGATAGGTTTAAATGTAGATCCAGGTGCCTTGTTGGTCTGGGTCGCTGAATTTATAAGTGGCAGTGATAAGTCATTTAGACATTTATAAAAATATTCACTGTCATTTATTTTATTATTATCATATCCCGGATAAGTAACAAGAGCTTTAATATCTCCTGTATTTACATCTGTAATAACTACAGATCCCATACATGGATCAAGTGCAAGCTGTGCAGGTGTAATCTGGATATTAAGTATACAGTTTATAAGGAAGCTGTAGGCATAATTTTCATCTCCTGCATTAAGAGCATCATATTTTTCCTGATTCCATGTCAAAATCCCCTGCTCATACAAGGCCATACACAAAAGTCTGCCGCTTACACCTGTTCTATCTATAATCATATATTTGTAAATTAACTTATCAAAACTATGATCCTCAGAAATTTCATCCATAACAAAATCAATTATCTGATTATAAAGTGCTGTAGCATCTTCATACTTTGAGCTTATCTCTTTATTCTTTAATCTGGAGGTATCGATCCAGCCTGAAGATATTCCAGAAAATAAATAATTTCTCAGGCTTATGGTATCATTTTTCCATGCAATATAGCTTTCTGACTGCTGGTCGATTTTATCCACATTAACTATACCAACATTATCTTTGCATAAATAGTCGTAGATATATACCATGTATGCAACCATTTCGTCTGAAAGCTCTTCTATTGGTTTGGCATATTCATTCAACAGCTCTGCTTTTAATTCGTTAAGCACATTTTTTTTGTGTGATTCGAATGCAGCTGCTATCTGTTTTTCTGCCTGACCTGCATCCTCAGCTGTAAAATGAGATGTATTGAGCACATTATTATTTATGAGCTGAAAATATGCATCATCAACTGAAATAACTATATTTGAAGATTCTCCTGCATTAGGAATTTCAGAAGCCGGCATATTGACTATTTTGTTTGCGAGAATACTTGCAAGCTGCTGTTCCAGAAGATGATATACGCCAATCTGCAGGTTCTGCTGGATAGTAAGATAGAAATCATCTCCTGCCTTTGGCTCTGTCTCTGATATTACCTTCGTAATCTGTCCATAGCTGTCAACATACATATGTTTTTCACCCTTAGTTCCCTGAAGGGCTGTTTCCATGGTTTTCTCTATTCCCGTTGCTCCTACTATATCGGTAATTTCATAGTTAGGATTGGTCTTTTGAAGCTCTGCAAGCTGCTTTTCGTCCTGTACAGCTCCTGTATATCCTATTATATGCGAAAAATATTTGGCATTATTATACTGTCTGATATATGTTTCCTCTATAGCTGTTCCTTGTAGTTCTGACTGGTTTTCGAGTATTTCTGCCATGCATTCTTCGTTGATATTCTGCGCAATAGTAGTTGTTTCATATCTCTGGAAGGCAGTCTGTCTCATGGTATAGAGAATCTTTACCATATCAAGTAAAGTTTTGTCGGACGGGATTATTGGCGCTCCTGTTTCTTCGTCTTTAATTCTGTTAAAGGCATAATCATCGACCTTTTTCATGACTGCATCATAGGCACTAATATCTGATGGATATTTACCATCTGGCTGATCCAGCTTATCTGTTGTAACGCCATACATATTTGCAAGGAATCTTTTTTTTGCGGCTTCAGATGTCGTTGTATATACATAGTCTCCATTTTCATCCAAAGCAACTTCAAATCTTGATACAACTGGCACCTCATGCTTCTCAAGTATCGTAGCCAGCTTATAAAGCATGATATTTCTTGCATTATAATCATTTGTATAAGCTCCGTTGTCCATAATAGTGACATTGTAGCTTAACTTGTTATAAGCAAGCAGGTTGCCGTCTGCATCATATATATTTCCTCTTGCACCTGGTGTTTTTACCGTTCTTTCAATCTTTTCAATAAATTCTTCATTATAATTTTCCCCATTGATTATCTGAAGATTGAATAAACGTACTGAAAGCACGCCAAAAAGAGTAAATAGTATTACTCCTACTGCAAATATTCTGCTTTGAAACAGCTTTATGAAAAATGTTTTAACTATTTCCCAGATTTCTTTAAGCAACGTTTTGTCCTCTTCTATCCTGTAATTTATCTAGCTTCTTATTGAGTTTCAGGAGCAGTCTGTAAATAATCAGAGTGATTATTACTGAAAATACTATCTCCGGAAGAATAATATTGAAAAAATAATATCCTATATCAAGCTTTGCCCTTAACAAAAAACGTAAAACATAAATATATAAATTATATATAAGCTCACTTCCTGTGCATAATATCAGTGGAAGTGTAATAAAATCGTCATAATAATATCTGGAAAACAGACCATTTATATAACCTATATAAACAAATATAAGGCTGTAGAATCCAAATGGACCTGTATAAAATAAGTCCATCAGAAGACCTGAAAAAAGACCACAAAGCATACCTGTGTTACATCCATACATAAATCCAAAGCTGAAGGTTAGTATAAGCAATAGATTTGGCTTTGCAGAAAACAGTGGCATTAAAGGGAATATGCACGTTTGCGTTATGAATGCCGTAAGTATAAGGAGCATATAAAGCATTATTCTTTTTATTTTCTTTTTTAATAACAAATTATACCTCCATCATTAACTTAGTTTTAATTAACCGGATCAACGATTCCATTTTCAGTCTTAAGCTGGGTTATAACAAGAACCTCCTGCAAATTATCAAAATCAGCAACAGGTATGAGCTTTCCTGACTTTGTAAGATGCTGTGAATTTATCTCTATATCAGTTGCATAACCAATAAGTAGTCCAGGAAGAAATTTTGTGCTTATATTTGAGGTAACTATTGCATCACCATCATTGATATGGGCACTTTTATTTATATTGGTTATCCTAAGCATACCCTCTTCATAAAGTGTGAGGTCACCTTTGACAAAACAGTTATCCGCACTATGCTGTGACATCGCTGATACATTTGATTCATCATCAATTATTGTTCTTACTGTAGCATAATTAGCGCCTACCTCTGTAACAATACCGATAAGTCCCTCTCCGCTCATTACGTTCATATCCACCATGATTCCATCCTCAGAGCCCTTATCTATTCTGAATACCTGAAACCACTTTTCTGAATCTCTGGCTATTACTCTGGCTGCAACCTTTGGATACTGCATATAGGTCTGATCCAGCTTATAGAGCTCACGCATTCTTTCAAGTTCCAGACTTTCAGCCTTTAGTCTGTTATTTTCCTCTTCAAGAACATCTATACGCTCTTTGAGCTCTTCATTTTCTGCATAGGCTGACTTAAGATTTCTTAATTCAGTAAGTTCATTATATATGGCTGTTCCTACTGTATTTATGCCCTTCTCTATAGGAACAAGTACATATCCTACTGCATTTCTGATAGGGTTCATAGCTCCACTTTGTATAGAGCTTAGAACTATCATAACCGTACATAGTACCGTAAGTATAATCAATAGATATTTTGAACCTTTATTATCCATGAGTATTTCCCCTTGATTTATTAAAATAAAATCTATATAAGCTCCTTCTCTAGCATACTTATATAACAATTATTTCCAATGATTATTGAATCCCTTAAAGGTATATTCATCAAACTTCCAAGCTCTTTAAGCTTTTCTGCAAATACTATATCCTCTTTGCTTGGATCTGCATTTCCGCTTGGATGATTATGAATGAGAATGAAGGCAGCCGCTCTGTGTATCAGGGCCTCGTAAAAAATCTCTCTGGGAGATATAACAGCAAGATTCACTGTACCCTTTGCAATCATGACTGATTTTAAAAATACTGATCTTGTGTCTAAAAGCATAATATAGACTCTTTCCTGATTGCAATATTTGAGTTCTTCCATATAATAGCTCGCTGCCATATTTGGAGAATTAATATTATGTCCCTTAAACATTTCCCTGCGCCACAAACGCTTTGACAGCTCACAGATACATAGAAGCTCTGTTGCCTTTACATCGCCTATTCCCTTTACTGACCTATATTCCTCACGGGTAAGATACATCAGGTTTGCTATTCCCTTATCTGAGTTATTGTAGTTGATAAGCTCATCTGCCAGCATTATGGCACTGTTATTCTTTGTGCCATTTTTGATTATTACAGCCAGCAGCTCAGTATCACTTAAAGCATCTGCTCCATACTTAAGACACTTTTCATATGGTCTAAGGTCACTTGGCAATTCCTTCATTTTTTTATCTCTATACACTTAAACTCCCTGTTTCCGGACAAGTACATTTTCGCATAGATATTTTATTTTATCACAAAATAAAAGCAGTTGGAAGGTATTCCATACTGCTTTTAAAATATCGTAAGATTTAAATAAGCTGTTCTTTTTTAACAAATCCATCATCTATCATCTGCTGAAGTGACATCATTACTCCAAGCTTTGAATGATACCAGGTAAGTCCGCCCTGGAAAAATACAGTATATGGCTCACGAAGAGGACCATCCGCTGAAAGCTCTATTGATGATCCCTGAATAAAACAGCCTGCTGCCATAATTATCTCTGATTCATATCCCGGTGTCTTTGTAGGTTCAGGAGCCGCGAAGGCATCAACTGCTGCCGCCCTCTGAATTCCTCTGCAAAATGAAATAACCCCCTGCGGATTATGGAAGGTTATAGCCTGAATCACATCATGCCTGTCCTCAATGCTATCTGGCGCAACATCAAATCCAAGTCTTTCATATACATTTGCTGCAAAAATAGCTCCCTTTTCAGCTGAAGCTGCAACCTGTGGTCCCATAAAGAATCCCTGATAAAGAAGTCTGTTATTTCCAAGTGATGGGCCAAGCTCCTTTTCAAGTCCCGGGGCCGCCAGTCTGCATGCAGCATTTGCAACACATTCCTTAGTTCCGGCTATGTATCCTCCTACAGGAGCAATACCACCTCCGGCATTTTTTATAAGAGAACCAACTATCATATCAGCACCTACATCTGTAGGTTCTAACTCCTCAATAAATTCACCATAGCAGTTATCAACCATAATGGTAACATCACTCTTTATTGATCTGATGTACTTTATGAGCTCAGCTATTTCATTGACCGAAAGAGTATGTCTGTCAGAATATCCCCTGCTTCGCTGGATTGTTACAAGCTTGGTCTTTTCATTTATTCCATTTTTTATTCCCTCAAGATCAAAGCTGCCATCAGGAAGAAGATCTACATAATTGAAAGAAACTCCATATTCCTTTAATGATCCTCTTGCCTCTCTTACTCCAAGAACTTCCTGAAGAGTATCATAAGGCATTCCAACTGGTGAAAATATCTCATCTCCCGGTCTTGTGTTTCCAAACAACGCTACTGTAAGAGCATGTGTGCCACAGATAATCTGGCTTCTTACAAGCGCATCCTCTGTATGAAATACTTTTGCATAGACTTCTTCCAGAGTATCTCTTCCAATGTCATTATATCCATATCCAGTTGTTTCAAGCATACACTCAGCTGAGGTATGTGCATCCTGCATTGCCTTTACTACCTTAAGCTGATTATACTCTGCAACCTTGTCAATCTCATAAAATCTGTCCTTTAATGACTCAGCTATATTTTCACAATAATCAATAACCTTAGAACATATTCCAAGTTCACCATAAATATTTTTCAAATTCATCTGTAACTTCCTTTATTTCACTTATATTTATCCAGTTAACCTTCTGTTCTCTCTTAAACCAGGTAAGCTGCCTCTTAGCATAATGTCTGGAATTTCTTTTTATTAATTCTATTGCCTCATCAAGAGATATTTCTCCATCTAAATATGAATACAGCTCTCTGTAACCTATTCCCTGCATGGCAGTTGAGCTTTTTAAAATACCCATATTTTTAAGCTTTGTAACTTCTTCCAAAAGGCCTGCTTCAAGCATTTTGTCAACTCTTTGATCTATCCTCTTATAGAGTTTCTCCCTCTCATCTGTAAGTACGAAGAATCTTAGATCATATTTGCTCTCTGATCTTTTTTCAGCCTCACGCATATTATGCTCTGATATTTTTTCATCGTGAAGCCTATAAAATTCTATAGCTCTGATAACACGTTTTAAGTTATTTTCAGGTATCAGCCTTGCAGATTCCGGATCTATTTCACTAAGCATAGAATGAACATATGCATTTCCCTTTTCTAAGGCGGTTTTTTCTAGCTCTGCTCTTATCTCATCCGATTGACTTTTGTCATCCTCAGCTGTGAAATCTATATCGTATAAAAGAGCCTGAATATAAAAGCCTGTACCTCCGCAGAGTATAGGGATTTTACCCTTGCTGTAAATCTCGTCAAGACTTCTTTTTGCCATTTCCTGAAATCTGACTACATTATAATCCTCATGCGGCTCAACCTCATCTATAAGATAGTGCTTTATGCCCTGCATCTCATCCTTTGTTACCTTTGCTGATCCTATATCCATGTATTTATATACCTGCATACTGTCTGCCGACACAATTTCAGCGCCTATTCTCTTTGCAAGCTCTACAGAATATCTGGTTTTTCCTACTGCAGTTGGGCCGGCAATAACTATAAGCTTTTGTTTTTCATTATTATCCATTTTTATTTACCTCTGCATCAGATTATTCGTTTAAACATTTTATCTAATTCTTTTTTTGTCCACTTTATAATAGTCGGCCTTCCATGCGGACAGTTGTAAGGATTTTCCAGCTTAAGAAGCTCCTTTATAAGTGCTTCCATTTCTATCCTGTCGACTCTTCTGTTACCTTTGATAGCTTGTTTGCATGACATTGAGGCAAGCTTATCAAGCAATGAATCTGAAGTCTGCATTCCTCTTTCTTCATCAAGTCCATCTATAAGCTCCTTTATAAGCTCCGAATCCTTGAGTTCTGGAAGCATAGCTGGCACGGCTCTTATAAAATAATCTCTGTCACTGGTTTTTTCTATTTCATATCCAAGCTTTTCGAAAGCTGAAAAATATTTTTCAAAAAGCTCCTCCTCCCGAAGAGAAAGACTAAGGACTACTGGTGGATATATCTGCTGACTAGTTATGCTTCCATTTTTAACTGAGTTCAACAGCTTTTCATAGTTTACCTTTTCATGAGCCGCATGCTGGTCGATAAGGTACAAAGAATCCTCATATTCAATTATCCAGTATGTATCAAAAACCTGACCTATAAGCTTAAAATACGGAACATGTTCATTTGAAAAAAATGGAAGCTTAAGACTTAGCTGTTCTTTTTTTTCATTCTCCAGGTTTTTCGCATAAACTTTGGATTCATTTTCCTTAAGAACATCTGATTCTGGGTTTGACTCTGAAAATGAATACGGTTTTCCAAACTTTTCCTGCTTATTTTTTTCCTGTTTTTTTATTTCAAATGGTTCTGCTTTTAATATATCAGGTTCTGTTTTTTCTTTAATATGAGGCTTTACTGCGCTATCCTTAACTTCTGTATATTTAGCTTCTTTAAGCTGAAACTCTTTTGCTTCATTATGCGCCGTCTTCTTTAATTCCTCAAGCTTTGGCTCTGCAATAACTATATCTCCGAGCAATGCATCTTTTATTACAGCCTTTACTGCATCATAAATAAGCTTTGAATCCGAAAATCTTACCTCGGATTTCTTGGGATGTACATTTACATCTACAGTTTCAGGAGAAATATTTAGCATAATAAGTGCAAAAGGAAACCTGTGCTGCATCATAAATGGTTCATAGGCATCTTCTACCGCTTTTCTTATTATATCAGAATTTATATGACGGCCATTTACATAAAAAACTTCAAAATCTCTTTTTGCCCTGGCAATGATAGGCTTGCCTATGTATCCTTGAACCTTTATCCCTCCTGCATATTCTGAGTCCAGCTCTATACATTCTCTTATTATATCTCTTCCATAGACTGTATAGATAACATCCTTTATATTTCCATTCCCAATCGTATGAAGAAGAAGTCTGCCATCAGAAACAAGGCGTAATGAAATATCTGGATGAGAAAGAGCAATTTTCTCACATACATTCGAAACATAAGCTGTTTCTGTAACCTTTGTTTTTAGAAAGCTTTTTCTGACAGGAACATTATAAAAAAGATTTCTGACTATGATAGTTGTACCGTCCGGAGCTCCTATCTCTTCAATTTCCTTTTCTATTCCACCCTCTATCCTGTATCTGCTGCCAAGGAGTTCCTCTTTTCTTTTTGTTATCATTTCAACCTGGGCAACACCGCAAATAGATGCCAGGGCCTCGCCTCTAAATCCCATGGTATTTATTCTGTATAGATCCTCTGCACTGTTAAGCTTAGATGTAGCATGTCTTAAAAATGCTGTAGAAATCTCCTCATGTCTTATGCCACAGCCATTGTCAGTAACCCTTATAAGCGCTATTCCGCCATCCCTGATCTCCACATTTATGGCCGTTGCACCACTGTCTATTGCATTGTCCAAAAGCTCTTTAACAACACTTTCAGGGCGTTCTACTACCTCTCCGGCAGCTATTTTATCAATTGTCTCTTTGCTAAGAACCTTGATCATTTAAGCCTCCGTTTATAAAATCAAACCAAATTCTTCTGTATATCGTTTAACAATAAAAGTGCTTCTATTGGTGTTATATTTTTAAGATCAGCTGCTTTTATAGTCTTTATAACTTCCGTCACTTTTTTATTTTCTTCTCTTGAACTTACTGCTGCCTTAGACTTTGATTTAGCTTTTGTTATACCATGGGCTGCTTTTGTTATATCCGCAGATTTAAGTTCCTCTGAAATTTCATAAGCCCTGTCTGTAACCTCTTTAGGTACACCGGCAAGCTTTGCAACTGCTATGCCATAGCTTTTATCTGCTCCGCCAGGAATGATTTTCCTTAGGAAAATGAGATCATCTTCATTTTCCTTAACTGCAATACAGAAATTATGGACTCCCGGTATTTTCCCTTCAAGCTCAGTTAGCTCATGATAATGTGTCGCAAATAAGGTCTTTGCTCCAATTTTATTTATATCTGATATAAACTCAACCACAGCCCAGGCAATGGAGAGACCATCAAAGGTAGATGTTCCTCTTCCTATTTCATCTAAGATAAGCAGGCTGTTTTTTCCAGCATTTCTAAGAATATTTGCAACCTCTGTCATCTCTACCATGAATGTAGACTGTCCGCTTGCAAGATCATCCGAAGCTCCTACTCTTGTGAATATCCTGTCGAATATACAGATATCGGCCTTGCTTGCTGGAACGAAGGAACCAATCTGTGCCATAAGCACTATAAGGGCAACCTGTCTCATATAGGTTGATTTTCCGGCCATATTTGGTCCTGTTATTATATCAATCCTATCGTCATTGTTATCGAGCTTTGTATCATTTGCAACGAACTGTCCAGCAGAAAGCATGAGTTCAACTACAGGATGTCTTCCGTCCTTAATATTAAGTACAGACTTTTCATTTATATTCGGTCTTATATAATTATTTCTAAGTGCAACAACAGAAAGTGAGCATAGTACATCCAGATAGGCAACTGCCTTACTAAGTCTGTGTATCCTCTCCGCTTCTGCCGAAATCCTGTCTCTTATATTGCAGAAGGCTTCATATTCACAGGCCTTAAGCTTATCGTCTGCACTCAGTATTACCTGAGCCAGCTCTTCAAGCTTATCTGTTGTGTATCTTTCTCCTGTTGAAAGTGTCTGCTTTCTTATAAAGTAGTCAGGTACGTCATTTTTAAAGCTGTTGCTTACCTCAAAGCAATATCCAAAAATCTTATTATATTTTATCTTTAAAGTTCTTATACCTGTTTTTTCACGCTCGCTTTGTTCCAATTCCAGAAGCCAGTTTTTTCCATCTGTTTTGGCGGATCTAAGCTTATCTATTTCATCATCAAATCCAGCTTTTATAATACCTCCATCTTTAATAGAAACAGGGGAGTCCTCATCTATTGAAGCTTCAAGCAGACTGCAGATTTCCGGAAGCTCATCAAGCCCCTCATATATTTCCTGCAAAAGCTGTGATTCAAATGATTTAAGCACCGTCTTTATTGGCGGTATCATTGAAACAGACTGTTTAAACGCGAGAAGATCCCTAGGATTTGCTGATGCCGTACTGATTCTTGCAAGCAATCTCTCAAGATCATATACAGGTCTTAGATATTCTATTATCTCTTCCCTGTCTATAAATCTCTGATTAAACTCAGCGATAGCATCCTGTCTCTTTATTATTTCAGAACGGTTTATAAGAGGTTCTGAAATAAAATTCCTCATAAGTCTTGCTCCCATTGCTGTCTTTGTCTTATCCAGTACCCAGAGCAGACTTCCCTTCTTTTCCTTTTCTCTTAATGTTTCCAGAAGCTCAAGATTCCTCATAGTTGAAGAATCTAGTATCATATACTGACCTACCTTGTAAGGAGTAATGGAGGTTATATAGCTTACATTTGAAAACTGGGTATCATATACATAATTTAAGCATGCACCACTGGATATCACACCTGCAAAATAGTCTGTTATGCCTAAACCTCTTATATCAGCATGAAAATGCTCCTCGAGAAGTTCTTTATCTTTATCCTCATCAAAATAATGGTTAGGGGCAGCAGACGGCTCTATATGCCATCTTTGCTTTATCATACTTATATCTGCACCTGACATGAGAAACTCATTGTTACAAATAATTTCTGAAGGTGTAAAATGGTTTATCTCATCATATAATTCCTTTAGTTCACTAACCTGGGTTACAAAGAAATCACCAGTTGTAATATCTAATGCAGAAATACCATATTGATTGCAGACATAGGCAATACACATGAGATAATTGTTTTTGGCATCCTCCAAGGCTTCTCCTGCAGTTATGGTTCCCGGAGTAACTATTTTTATTACATCTCTTTTTACAATACCCTTTGCAAGCTTTGGATCCTCAAGCTGTTCTGCAACTGCTACCTTATATCCTTTTTTTACCAATCTTGTAATATAATTATCAGCGGCATGGTGAGGAACTCCGCACATTGGAGCGCGCTCACTAAGACCACAATCTTTACCTGTTAGTACAAGCTCAAGCTCCTCTGCACAGGTTGTTGCATCCTCAAAGAACATCTCATAGAAGTCCCCAAGTCTGTAAAAAAGTATACAATCAGGATATTGCTTTTTTGTTTCCATATACTGTGCCATCATAGGTGACAGCTTCTGCTCAGCCATTAGATTATCTCTCCTATATAATAAAATCCATGTGCTTCCTTTAATCTTACAGTATGGATGGTTCCTATCAAGGATTCATCTCCCTTTACATGCACGATGGCATTATTTTCAAGTCGTCCTGTTATAAGACTCTTATCCTGCTGGTTTATCTCTTCAAAAAGAACTGGAAGCTCTTTATTTAAAAGCTTTTTGCAGTTTTTTTCTGAAATATTATTCTGCAATTCAAGAAGTCTGTCAAAACGCTTCTTTACAGCTTCCTCATCTATCTGATCCTCATATGAGGCAGCTGGTGTTCCTAATCGCTTTGAATATATAAATGTAAATGCGGAATCGTATTCAACCTCCCTGCAGACTTCGAGCGTTTCATTAAAGTCCTCTTCTGTTTCACCCGGGAAACCAACGATTATATCCGTACTTATTGATATATCCGGCATAGCCTCTTTTAGCTTATAAACTCTCTGCATATAGCCTTCTCTGTCATAATGCCTGTTCATTCTCTTTAAGACCTTACTTGAGCCTGACTGAAGAGGAAGATGGAACTGTCTGCATATATGCTTTCCATTTTTCATTACTTCAATAAGCTCATCCGAAAGATCCTTAGGATGGGAAGTCATAAAACGTATTCTTTCTATTCCACATTTACCAGCTTCCTCATCTACAAGCTTAAGAAGCTCGGCAAAGCTCATTGGCTTCTCAAGATTTTTTCCATAGGAGTTAACATTTTGTCCAAGAAGCATTATTTCCTTAACGCCGTCTTTTCCGAGCTTTTGAATTTCCTTGATTATCTCCTCAGGAAGTCTGCTCTTTTCTCTTCCTCTTACATAAGGCACTATGCAATATGAGCAGAAGTTATTGCACCCAAACATTATATTGACACCCTGCTTAAATGGATATTTTCTAAGTGAAGGAAGTTCCTCTACTATATCCTCAGTGTCCTTCCATACTGAAACAACAGGTCTTGTATTAAGCTTCTGAAGCTCATCTTTATTCTTTTTTGTATCGTAGTTTTTCAGCTTTTCAGCCTTGTGAAGGTCATTGTCTGAGCTGGCAACCATTTCATGTTTTTTGCTTTCAGCTGAAATATAAATACCTGCTCTTTTTGCAAGAAGCTCATAATAAAGTTCAGCAAACATATAAAAGTTATGAGTTCCAAAAATAAGATCCACATATGGATATTTGGTTCTCATCTTATCAACCTCGTCTGCCTCCTGCATCATGCATCCGCATATAGCTATGACCATTTCCGGGCGGTTCTTCTTAACCTGCTTAAGTCTTCCAAGTCTGCCATACAAATGTTCATTTGCATTTTCTCTTATGGTACAGGTATTAAAAAGTACAAAATCCGCCTCTAGTTCATTTTCCGTTATAATATATCCAGCCTCTGTAAGTATTCCTGAGATTTTTTCTGAATCTCTTGAATTCATCTGGCATCCGAAAGTCGTAATGCAGGCTGTAAATTCTCTTTTTTCTTTATCCTTGTAGAAATCTATTATTTCTCTTATCTTTTTAATAAAATAATATTGTCTTTCAGGCTCATTTGAAGGAGCCTCTTTATAGCTATTCAGATCGAGTATATTTTCTCTTATCACTTTCTTATCCCTTCCTGTTGTATTTTTCACCAAGATTTGTAATGCTTCCATCCTCTTCCTGAATATCTATATTATCGAGCTGTCCTCTTAAATTTGCACGTATAGCCTTAATGTATGCTGTTCTTAAAGCCTTTTGCTCTAAAACTTCATCAGCTGTAAGTCCTTCTTGTGACTTTGATTTATGATAAAGTTCGTTTATTCTTTCTATATCCTTTTCTGTAATCATTTTTGTCACTCCTTATTCCCTAATTTGTCCATTTCCTATGATTTCATAATGATATGACTGAAGCTCAGGAAGCCCCATAGGTCCTCTTGCATGAAGCTTAGATGTTGAAATACCTATTTCACAGCCAAAACCAAACTGTCCGCCATCTGTAAATCTTGTTGAAGCATTTAGGTAAATGCATGCAGCATCAACATTGTTGAGAAACTTCTCTGCATTTTTCATATCCTTTGTTATGATACTTTCACTATGCCTTGTATTGTATCGGTTAATATGGGCTATTGCCTCTTCAACAGAGCCTACAGCCTTCATTGATATCTTTAGATCCAGATATTCCCTTCCCCAGTCATCCTCACTTGCCTCCATAAGCTCATTACATATAGCTCTGCACTCTTCATCAGCATAAATAGTCACATTTTTTTCCATAAGTGCCTTTGAAATAAGAGGGACTGCCTCTTCCAAAATATCTCTATGTATGAGGAGTGACTCACATGCATTACATACGCCAATTCTCTGTGTCTTTGCATTTAAAATAATATTTACTGCCATATCCAGATCAGCTGATTTATCTACAAAAATATGACAGTTACCTGTTCCTGTTTCTATAACTGGAACTGTAGCATTTTCAATAACAGATTTTATCAGTGAGGCTCCACCACGAGGAATAAGCACATCTACATACTCATTCATTTTCATAAGCTTATTCGTACTTTCTCTCTGACAATCTTCTATAAAAGAAAGAACAGCTTCAGATATGCCTTCCTTTAACAATGCTCTTTTTATACTGTTTACAATAGCTATATTGGAATTAATAGCCGCACTTCCGCCTTTTAGTACGCAGGCATTTCCCGATTTAAAGCAAAGAGCAAAGGCATCTGAGGTAACGTTAGGCCTTGCCTCATATATAATTCCGCAGACACCTATAGGAACAGATTTTTTTATTATTTTTAATCCATTTTCAAGAGTGTTTTCTGAAAGGATTTTTCCACAAGGATCTTCCAGCTTTGAAACAGCTTCTATGCCTGCGGCCATATCCTCTATCCTCTTATTATCAAGTCTGAGTCTGTCTATAAGAGCCTCGCTCATTCCATTCTTAACCGCTTCAGCTATATCCTTAGTATTTTCATTTATGATATACTCAGCATTTTTTCTAAGCTCTGAAGCTGCTGAAAGCAGCACCTTATTCTTTATATCATTTTGCATTGTAGCCAGCTCTCTTGACGCTGCCTTGGCTTTCTTGCATAAATCTGTAATATATAAATCGATATCCATCTTCTCTCCTCTACGGATGAATTAATTTTTGTCGTATTCGTCTCTTATATAGGTCATAAGATCAAAATCCACATGTTTATGTGCTGCAAATATAGTTCCTATATTGTCTCCCTGAAGAAGTGCTGAAATATCACTTACCTTTTCACCACTCATTATGACCATATCGGCTCCTGAATCTGTTGCTATTCTTGCAGCCTCTATCTTTGATCTCATTCCTCCTGTACCTATATCTGAAGCCGAGGTACTCTTTCCCATATTGAGAAGCTTCTCATCCATCTTTGGAACATAGGAAATAAAACCTGCTAAAGGATTGCTATGAGGATCGTCAGTATAAAGTCCATCAATATCACTTAAGAGTATGAGCAGATCTGCCTCGCAGATAGTTGCAACCAGGGCAGATAATCTATCATTGTCTCCAAATGAAATCTCAGAGGTTGAAATAGTATCATTTTCATTTACTATAGGAACAACACCCATCTGCAAAAGCTCATTAAAGGTATTCTTTGTATTTCTAAGTGAATCCTCATTAAGGAAAATGTTCTTTGTTACCAGCACCTGAGCCGCTGTCTGACTGTATTCTGCAAACATTCTTTGATATATCATCATAAGTCTGGCCTGACCTATAGCTGCAAGCGCCTGCTTTTCTGATATTCTTTGAGGTCTTCCATTAAAATGCATGGCCTTTCTTCCTGCTGCCACTGCACCAGATGTAACAAGGATAACATCCTTTCCCTGACCTCTAAGATCTGTTATAAATCTGACCAGTCTTTCCATCCATAAAAGATTTGTATCTCCGGTTTCTTCATGCATTATTGTAGAAGATCCGACCTTTATAACAATTCTCTTTTTATCTGCTAAACCATATCTTAAAGTTTTTTCGTTACTCATTTTCTTATCCTTTAATTATCTAAAAGCTCATTGCATAAAAGCATGGCTGATTTTATTCCGTCAATTGCTGCTGAGGTAATTCCTCCTGCATAGCCTGCACCTTCCCCTGCTGGGAAAACACCATAAATATTTGACATTCCGGTTTTATCTCTCAATATTCGCACTGGAGATGAAGTTCTTGCTTCAACTCCTGCAATTAAGGCTTCATCCATATTAAAGCCCTTTATCTGTCTGTTAAAGGCTTCAATTCCTTCAATTATTGCTTCCTGCATAAATGATGGCAAGATGTGGCGCACATCTGCTGCTGCTGCATATCCTTTAAACTTAGGCGTATAGAAGCATTCTCCAAGCGGATATTCACAGCCCTCTTTAAATTCTTTATAGCTTTCATATGGTATTATACCATCACAAAGGCTATATGCAGCTTCTTCAATGCTTCGCTGAAGCTCTATACCTGAAAGAACATCCTCAGATGGAAAATCCTCTGCATTTATATTTACAATAAGTGCTGAATTAGCAACACCCGACGCTCTGTCATTATAGCTCATTCCATTTATACATAGCTTTTTTTCTTCAGAAGAGCTGTTTACAACATAACCTCCAGGACACATACAAAAACTATAAATACTTCTTCCATCCTTTAGCTTGTGCGTAAGCTTATATGAAGCAGGTCCCAAGAGCCTTTCTTTATCACTAAGTCTTTCCTCACCATAGAGTGCTCTGTCTATAACTTCCTGAGGATGCTGAACTCTTACTCCCATGGCAAAGCTCTTCTTTTCCATATTGAAGTTCTTTTCTTTAAGCAGGCTGAAGGTATCTCTTGCACTATGACCTATAGCAAGAATAAGCTTTTCTGTCTTAAGAAAATGTGCATCTTCCTTCTTCTTAAGGTTCTTAACCCATATGCCCTTAAGTCTGCCATCTTCAATTTCAAAATCAGTAAGTTTAGTATCAAAGTAAAATTCAGCTCCGTTTGCAATCATATCATTGCGCATTGCTCTTATTACGTCAACAAGAACATCTGTACCTATATGAGGCTTTTGATCTATCAGTATATCCTTGTCAGCTCCATATTTTACAAACTGTTCAAGTACATATCTGATATAACTCTGCTGTCCTTTGATAGAGGTATTAAGCTTTCCATCTGAAAATGTTCCAGCTCCGCCTTCTCCAAACTGCACATTACAACTTTCTGAAAGATTTCCTGTTTCAAAGAATCGTTCTACTATCTCAGTTCTTTCATCTACCTTTGAGCCCTGTTCTATTACTATTGGTTTAAGACCCATCTTTATAAGACTGTGCGCAGCAAAAAGTCCACAAGGCCCACAGCCTATTATTACTGGTCTGATATCAGAATTTTTTAATATTTCATTTTCAGAAATTGAAAGAGGTATGCTTTCCACTACAGAAATATTATTATTTTTAAATTTCTTTACGAAAGCTTCTTCAGTAGCTTTAGCTGGTCCTACAATACTGTCATGCAGTCTTACATCCACTGTATATACAAAATATATATTGTTTTTTTCTCTTGCATCTATTGACCTTCTTATAAGCCTTAGCTTTCTTATTCCATCTTTTTTTATTTTTAAGAGCTTTACTACTTTTTCTAAAACAAGCTCTTCCTCTGAGTGCCCCTCTACTTCAAATATAGGCAGCTTTATCTGATTTATTCTGATCATTTGTCTTTATTCTCCATACCAGCAGCGGCCCTTCCTGCTATATAACCTGTAGCAAAGGCAAAATGCAGATTATATCCGCCGCAATTTCCATCTATATTTAAAACCTCTCCAACAAAATAGAGATTTTTTACAAGCTTTGATTCCATAGTAAGCTGATCTATCTCAAAGGTATCTACTCCTCCTGAACACACCTGTGCCTGATCAAAGGAAGGTGCCTTACTTACTTCAAACTTTAGCTCTTTGATATTTTTTACAAGTTCTTTGATATACTCATCTTCAAGCTCAAAATCTATCTTGCATTCTTCTATCAATGCCCTTTGCAATTTTTCCGGAATCAGGCCTGAAAGCATCATGTATTCAGGATAGCCATTTTCTTTTACAATTTTGTATCTATCTTTAAGAAGTTCATAAAGCTCGTCAGAACTTAACTTAGGAAGGAGAGATATCGTAAGCCAAAGGCTGTATCTTCGCTGTAAAAAGATTGGAACATATCTTGAAAGCTGCATAACAGGAATGCCCGAAATACCATTTTCATTAAACTGTACTTCACCTCTTTCATCATACATCATCATATCATTGTCAGAGTAAACCATGAGCTTTACATCTGCTTCCACTCTCACGCCCTTTATTTCCTTCAATAAAGCATCATTGGATTTTATCATGGACAAAGCTGGCATGAAAGTATAAAAGTTATGGCCAAAGTCTTTTATAAATCTATAAAAGGAGCTGTCCGAACCTGTCTTAGGATAAGCATTAGATCCTGTTGCCACTATAAGACTGTCTGCTTTATAACTTCCTTTTGAAGTTTTTACTGTAAATCCTTCATTTTCACTGAAAATAATCTCCTCTGGCTTAGTATTCGTATAAAGCTTTACATTTAACGAATTAAGCTTTTCTAAAAGAGCATTTCTGACAGAAGTAGCTTCCCCAGACCAGGGATAGACATAGCCAGTATCATCATAGCTGTATTTTTTTATTTTTGGCATAATAAGCAAAGATCTGAAGAAGTTTATACAGTCCTCATATCCAAAGTTGTTAAGCACCTCTCTGACAAAAATCCCGTCACCATGGTAGTGCTTTGGTGAAACGTCGGTATTTGTATAATTGCAATGTCCATTTCCTGTCATTAAGAGCTTTGTTCCAGCTTTTTCACTATGCTCTATAATGCAAACTTCGGCGCCATTAGCTGCCGCCGAAATTCCTGCCGCAAGCCCTGCTGCTCCGGCACCGATTATTAATACTTTTTTATTTATTTTACTCATATTTCTCCCAAGATCTACATCCCAGTATATTTTTAACGCATAAGACCTGCTCTTCTTGCAAGCTTATATACTCTTAGTCCCATTGGCATCTCTAAGAGCTCTTCTTTATTAAATGCCCTCATCAATAATAAAGCTATAAGATATACTGCCATCGCAATAGCTATACATATACAAAGTATTATAGTAAGTCCTAATCTTCCCTGAACAAAGCTCTCTGGAAGTACCAGACTAAAAATCTTATAGAGTAAGGCAGCTACAGCACCCATTATAGCTGATGCTAAAAAAGGAATGACATAAGTCTTTTTTGAATTCTGCCTGTATCTTATATGCTTTTTAATAGACAATGCGTTTAAGAAACACACAATAGCTGCAAATACTATATTTGCTATTATAACCGCATATATGCCAAGCTTAAATACGTAAAGAAGTAAATAGAGTACTCCCACATGTAATATCAGGGCAATAGTAGCATTTTTTAGTGGTGCCCTGAGATATCCAAGTCCCTGAAGTATACCATTTGTAATAGTAGATAAGGAAAAGAACACAACCGCTACTGCACCTATAGTAACTACTTTTATCAGAAGTTCGTTATCCTCACTATGGAACAGCAGATTGCAAATAGGCTCTGCCAAAACCATAAGTCCGATACATGCTGGTATAGAAATAAGCATGGTAAATCTTATGCTAAGACGTATTTTATTTACTACAAGTCTCTTGTTTTTTTCTGCCACAGCATTAGAAAGCGACGGTATTACTGAGGAACTGAGTGAATTTGAAATAGCTACAGGAATATTAAACAGTATCCTGTATTCTCCAAAAACACCCCAAAGCAAAACTATGCTTGAGCCAAGCCCCAGTGTCTGCATTGCATTACTGAAAATGAAATCGTCAAGTACAGTACTTATGTTATAAACACTTGAACTTACAAGTATAGGAAGTAAAGTTAAAAGAAGAACCTTGGCAATATGACCATAGCTCTCTGTTTTAGCTGTTTTTATCTTAACTCTTGCAGCAGCACTTGAAGTTACATTGTCTGTTCCTATATTTTCATTTGGAACATTATTTCCATACAGAACAAAAATAAGTATGAAGAATAAAAGTGCAATAAGTGCTCCTGCTCCTGTTCCAATCGTTCCTCCAGCGGCACCATAGGCAAATGAAAATTCAGTTTCATTGTATATGGCATTTGCCTTTACTCCATAGGCAAAGAGGAAGTAGGCCATAACAACTGAAATCACAGCATTTATTATCTGCTCAAGTATCTGGGATATTGCTGTCGGCATCATGTTTCCACTTCCCTGAAAATATCCCCTAAGCACTCCAAGATAGGCCATTATCCAGATGGTAGGTGCAAGTGTTTTTAAAACATAAACTACGAATGGCTTTCCCATCATCTCGGCTATGGCAGCAGCTCCAAAGTACATTACTCCACACATTATACCACCGGCAAATGTTGCGTATATAAAGGCCACCCTGAGGACACGCCTTGCATCAGCATATCTTCCCTTTGCAAGTCTTACCGATATTACCTTGGATATTGCTGTAGGAAGTGAATAAGACGAAATTATAAGCAGTATATTGTAAATACTGTATGCTGAAGTATAATAACCATTTCCCTTTGTTCCTATGATATCAATAAGAGGAATGCGGTAAAGCATTCCTATAATTCTGCATACAATACCGGCTATTGCCAATATACTGCCCTGTATAATAAAATTATGCGTTTTTTTGCTGTTCATCGTGTAATCCCCAGGCCTAAGAGTATTTCTTCCTGCCTTCTTTCCATCTCAAGTCTTTCATCATCTTCCATATGGTCATATCCCATAAGATGCAGCATGCTATGTGCAGTGAGGAAGGCTATCTCTCTTTCTGCACCATGTCCATACTCTCTAGCCTGTGAATATACATGATCCATAGATATAACTATATCGCCTAACATGAGTTCTCCTGTTTCAGGATTAAAAAGCTCTCCTCTGTCATCAAAACCATCGAAGCAGGCTGGAGAAGTATAATCAATCATAGGAAAACTAAGCACATCCGTACTCCTGTCTATCTCTCTAAACTCCTCATTAATTTCATGAATTGCTTCATCATCTGTGATAAGAACATTTACCTCACATTCATAAGGGCAATCCTCATAGTCAAGAGCTGCATTTACAACATTTTCAATTATATCCTCGTATGGAAGCTCAATTATATCTTTGTATTCATTTTCTATATTGATGGTCATAGTTTTTCTTCTCTTTATCTCTCAATGCTTTCTTTGCTTCATAATCATCATATGCCTTTACGATTTTCTGCACAAGAGGATGTCTTACTACATCGGCAGCAGTAAGCTTTGCAAAGCCAATATCGTCTATTTTTGCAAGTACCTTAAGTGCAACATCAAGTCCCGAGGCCTGATTTGCATCAAGGTCTTTCTGTGTAAGGTCTCCTGTTATTATTACCTTTGATCCAAAACCTATACGTGTTAAAAACATCTTCATCTGTGCTGGCGTAGTATTTTGTGCCTCATCCAGAATGATATATGCATTATCGAGGGTTCTGCCTCTCATGTAAGCAAGTGGAGCAACCTCTATTAATCCCTTTTCAGAATTAGCCATGAAGGTCTCTGCTCCCATTATATTGTAAAGGGCATCATAAAGCGGCCTAAGATAAGGATCAATTTTTTGCTGGAGATCTCCGGGAAGGAAACCCAATTTTTCTCCAGCCTCAATAGCAGGTCTTGTGAGTATAATTCTCTGTACTTCGCCTGCCTTGAAAGCTTTAATAGCCATAGCCATGGCAAGATATGTCTTACCTGTACCAGCAGGACCTATTCCAAAGGTAATCATCTTAGTTCTTATAAGATCCACATACTGCTTCTGACCGATGGTCTTTGGCTTGATAGGCTTTCCTGTTATGCTTCTGCATATTATATCCTTATCGATTTCAACTACTTCCTGCAAAAGACCGGTATCACTTAATGAAATCAAATAATCAACCTGCTGCTCAGTAATATCATTACCTCTCATGCTTAATTCCACAAGACCATTAAGTACTGTTTCACATGCTTTTACTGCAGCCGGATTTCCAACAAGCTTTATAGTTCCATTTCTCTCTATGATATCAGTTTTAAATTCTTTTTCAATTTTTTTTAAATATATATCAAAGCTTCCAAATACATTTCTTGCATGTTCATCTGGAATCTCTATTAATCTTTCTTCCTGCAAAACAAATCTCCTTTTTATCGTATATAAGCCATCTGCTTTACTTCATAATAAAGTAGCCCTAATCCCGAAGGAATTAGGGCTACCAATTATTAGTTGTACTTACGCTTTCTAGCTGCTTCAGACTTTTTCTTACGTCTTACGCTTGGCTTCTCGTAATGCTCTCTCTTACGAATCTCCTGCTGAATTCCTGCCTTAGCACAGTTTCTCTTAAATCTGCGAAGAGCTGAATCAAGTGACTCGTTCTCTTTAACGATTACGTTTGACAAAGACCCCTGACCTCCCTCCAGTTGCAAGATTTCTGTAAATAATTTACATGCAACACAGTGCGGGGTTGAATTGCACTGTCAAAAAATATAGCATATTTTATCCCTTATTGCAAGGGATTTATAAAAGAAATATTATTATTTTTAATATTTTTTTATTTTATATGGAAAGTTATTCTCCAAGCTGCTTTCTAATGATTTCCTCAGCCTTATTAAGAGCTGACTCAATTCCACTTGCATCAGTACCGCCAGCCTGAGCCATATTTGGACGTCCGCCGCCCTTACCACCTATAAGTGCAGCACTTTCCTTTATAATTATTCCGGCTGATATACCCTTCTTAACTGCTGCATCAGTAGCTGTAGCCATAAGACTAACCTTTCCTCCATTGTCTGTCGCAAGAACAATTACTGATTCTGTTCCAAGCTGATCCTTAAGGCTGTCTCCTAATGTTCTAAGTGCATTTGCATCCTCTGCCTCTGCCTTGATACAAAGAACCTTTACTCCATTTACTAAGATAGCCTTTTCAGCTGAATTGCCTACAGATTCACTTGCAGCCTTAGCTTTAAGCTTTTCATTTTCAGATTTAAGCTTCTTAAGCTCATCAAGAAGACTTTCTATCTTTGTGCAAACATCAGCCTGTGAAGACTTTAATAACATAGCTGCATTGTTAAGAAGATTCTCTTCTTCCTGATAATGATTTATAAGATTATCGCCTGTAAGAGCTTCAATACGTCTTACTCCTGCTGCAATTCCTGCCTCACTTACAATCTTGAAGGATCCAATGGCTCCTGTGTGTGATACATGTGTTCCACCACAGAGCTCTGTAGAAAAGTCACCCATACGGACAACTCTTACTGTATCTCCGTACTTCTCTCCAAAAAGAGCCATAGCTCCGCTCTTCTTTGCATCCTCAAGACTCATGATCTCTGTAACAACCGGATAATCAGCCTTAATAGCATCGTTTACAAGTTTCTCGATCTTTGCTATCTCATCCTTTGTAACTGCCTGGAAGTGAGTAAAATCAAAACGAAGTCTGTTCTTGTCATAGAATGCTCCAGCCTGCTCAACATGCTCTCCAAGTACTGTTCTCAAAGCCTTCTGAAGAAGATGTGTTGCTGAATGATCCTTTGCTGTTGCATTTCTCTGAGCAGCATTTATGCTAAGCTTAACCTCTTCACCATTATTTATCATGCCAGACTTAACGATACCAACATGTCCTATTCTGCCACCCTTAAGGTTGATAGCCTCTGATACTTCAAATTCAAAGTTGCCAGCCGTTATAACTCCTGAATCCCCCTGCTGTCCGCCCATTGTAGCATAGAACGGAGTCTTATCTGTTATAATAGTTCCCTTGTCTCCTTCACTAAGAGCTTCAACTATTGAATCCTCTGTTGTAAGCACAAGCACTTTTCCCATATCCTCAAATTTATCATAACCTGTAAATTCTGAAGTGATATGTGGGTCGATTTCATCATAAACTGTAGCATCTGCACCCATGTAATTTGAATGCTTACGTGCAGCTCTGGCCTGCTCCTTCTGGCGAAGCATACATGCATCAAAACCTTCCTTGCAAGCATCAAGTCCCTGCTCATTGAGGAGTTCCACAGTAAGATCATATGGGAATCCATAAGTATCATAAAGCTTGAATGCATCTTCTCCTGAAAGAACCTTCTCTCCGTTTGCATTGAGCTTTTCTATCTGCTCATTGAGTATGTTCATACCCTGATCGATAGTCTTGTTGAACTTTTCTTCTTCCTCACTAAGAACCTTTAAGATCATAGCTTCTTTCTCACTAAGCTCAGGATATCCATCTTTATTATGATCAATAACATTCTTAGCCATATCCTTCATGAAGTTATGGTTAATGCCAAGTTTTCTTCCGTGTCTTACAGCTCTTCTGATAAGACGTCTTAAAACATAGCCTCTTCCCTCATTTGATGGCATAATGCCGTCAGAAATCATGAAGGTGCATGACTTTGTATGGTCAGTTACTATTCTTAAAGAAATATCTTTATCTCTGTCGTCATGGTAGTTTATTCCAGCAAGCTTACAAACTGCCTCAAGAAGAGCTCTGTTTGTATCTACGGTATAGATAGACTCTTCATCCTGAACAACCATGGCAAGTCTCTCAAGACCCATGCCTGTATCTATGTTCTTCTGTATAAGGTCTGTATAATTACCCTTGCCATCATTGTCAAACTGTGAAAATACAACATTCCATACTTCTACATATCTGTCGCATTCACAGCCTACTGTACAGTCTGGCTTATGACATCCGTATTTCTCACCTCTGTCATAATATATCTCTGTACATGGTCCACAAGGTCCCTCTCCATGCTCCCAGAAGTTATCTTCCTTACCAAACTTGAAGATTCTTGATGGATCGATATGCATCTCATTTACCCATATATCAAATGACTCCTGATCATCTACATATACAGATGGATATAATCTGTCAGGATCAAGCCCTACTTCCTTTGTAAGGAAATCCCATGCAAATGGAATAGCCTCATGCTTAAAGTAATCTCCAAAAGAGAAGTTTCCAAGCATTTCAAAGAATGTACCATGTCTTGCTGTCTTTCCTACATTTTCAATATCTCCTGTACGGATACATTTCTGACAGGTAGTAACTCTCCTTCTTGGAGGTATCTCCTGTCCTGTAAAATATGGCTTTAAAGGTGCCATTCCTGAATTGATAAGCAATAATGAATTATCGTTATGTGGAACCAATGAAAAAGATTTCATCTTAAGATGACCGTTTCTCTCAAAATAATCAAGAAACATTCTTCTCAGTTCATTTACTCCTCTGACCTGCATGTTCTTTCCCCTTTTCAAAATATATTGATAATCTATTTATATATAAATTAACACTAATCTTATTTTATACTATAATACTGCAAGTATTTCAAGTTTTTAAAGCTGAAAACCTTCATCTACAATAAGATTTCCACTCATAGCTGCCTTAACAGCCATTTTATCACATCTTTCATTTTCCGGATGACCATTATGGCCTTTAACCCAAATAAAGTTGACCTTATGCGTCTGCATTGCATCAAGCAGTCTTTTCCAAAGATCTATATTCTTAACTGGTCCAGACTTCCCTCTCTTCCAGTCATTTTTAACCCAGTTATCTATCCAATGCTGATTAAAGGCATCTGTCAGATATTTGGAATCACTATAAAGATCTATCATACATGGTCTGTTAAGTGCTTCAAGTCCTGCTATAGCTGCCATAAGCTCCATGCGGTTATTTGTTGTCTGTACGTAGCCCTGTGAGAGTTCTCTCTCATGTAGAACACCTTTATTATCTGTATACTGAAGCACAACTCCATATCCTCCAGGTCCATCTGGATTTCCCTTTGCAGCTCCATCAGTGAAAATACTTACAACTCCCAATTTATTTGACTCCTCTATAATAAATATTTTCTATTATCATAAACTAAAAATAATATCCCCGTCAATGACGGGGACATCTTCAAATTAGTCGTCAAATACTTTTATTCTTCCATTTTCCACTTTTCTACAAGTTCATTAAGAGCCTTTGTAAGGGATTTGATATCCTTGTTGCATCCAACCTTATATGAAGCAATAAGCTCATTGATACGGCTTCCGGTTTCAAGAAGCTCATCATAGATAGCATTATTTCTAACGGAAATTTCTCTTTCCTTATGTATAAATACTGGCTCTGCTCTGTAAATAAATTCAGCCTTCGCAAGATCAAATTCACTTCCACTGTAAGGACATTCAACCTCAAATCCAAGCTTATCCCTTATTAGCTGTGCAAAACTTTCCATTGAGCTATGCTCTCCATGAACTAAAAATACTTTGGACGGAGCATCTTTATATGCTGAAATCCAGGTCATAAGTCCATTTCTATCTGCATGTGAACTCATTCCTCCCATAGTTTCAATGTGAGCTCTTACATTTATCTCTTCACCAAATAGTCTTACGCTGTCAGCTCCATCCTGCAAGATACGTCCAAGCGTTCCTTCGGCCTGATATCCAGCAAAAACAATCGAACATTCTGGTCTCCAGAGATTATGCTTAAGATGATGTCTTATTCTTCCTGCATCGCACATTCCTGATGCAGAAATAATTATCTTTGGAGTTGTATCAAAATTAATTGCCTTTGAATCATCTGCAGTAAGACTCAGTTTAAGCTCAGGAAACTGGATTGGATTTATTCCATTCATAACCAGCTCCTTTGTTTCCTCATCATAACATTCCAACAGATTTTCCTTGAAAACAGAGGTAGCCTGCACAGCCAGCGGACTGTCAACATATACAGGGAAACCCTCATGTCCTTTTACAAGTCCCTCTGCTTTGATATGTCTTATCATATAAAGTATTTCCTGAGTTCTTCCTACTGCAAATGCAGGAATAACAACATTTCCATTCCTGTCCAAGGTTCTCTGTATAATATCTGCAAGCTCCGCAATATGATTTAAACCTCTGTCGTGCAACCTGTCTCCATAGGTAGACTCCATTACTACATAGTCAGCATCTGTTATATACTCAGGATCTCTTATAAGAGGCTTTGAGAAATTACCTATATCGCCTGAAAATACTATTTTCTTTTCAATACCATCCTCTTTGATATAGATTTCTATACTGGCAGAGCCCAACAGATGTCCTGCATCAATAAGCTGTATGGACACAGTATCACTGAGCTCTGTAAGACGGTGGTAAGGTATGGATTTAAACTGCTTAATGACCTGTTTGGCTTCTTCTACTGTATATGCCGGCTCTACCAACCCCTTTCCTGATCTTTTTCCCTTTCTATTCTGCCATTCTGCCTCCTGCTCCTGTATGTGAGCGCTATCCAAAAGCATAATACTGTCAAGATCCATTGATGCATTAGTAGTAATAACCGTGCCATTAAAGCCATTTTTGTATGCATAAGGTATCATGCCTGCATGATCAATATGGGCATGGGTAAGCAATAAATAGTCTATCTGGTTAAATGCAACAGGCAGCTCAGCATTTTCGTATACATTTCCTCCCTGTTCCATACCACAGTCAATGAGTATCTTTGTATCCTTTGTCTCCAAAAGATGCATAGAACCAGTTACTTCATGGCATGCTCCTATAAATGTTAATTTCATAGCACAGCCTCCTTCCTTGTCTTCAAGCTTATGAATTTTCAAAATATACAACAAAGTTCACAATTATATAATTTTGTACATCATGCATTTTTTTGTAGATTTTCTATATATATTTATATTTATTATACATTATATTTATGAATATTATATAATAAAACAATTAAATAATAAAGAACAAAGTAGATAATACACAAAGTTTTCATTATTAGGCTGTGGTATTAAAGTATAACAAAAAAACTCCTCTTAGCAGGAAAACCTAGGTTACCTGACTAAAAGGAGATTTTTTATTTTATTCGGAAAGATATGCTGCCTTAACCTGTGGATTTTCCATAAGCTCTGACGCCTTTCCTTCAAGAACAATTTTTCCTGTTTCCAGTACATATGCTCTATCAGCTATAGATAAAGCCTTGTTTGCATTCTGCTCAACAAGCAGTACTGTAACCCCATCTTCATTTATCTTTTTTATGATGTCAAATATTTCATTTACATAAATAGGAGAAAGACCCATGGAAGGCTCATCTAAAAGGATCATCTTTGGATTTGACATAAGTGCTCTTCCCATGGCAAGCATCTGCTGCTCTCCTCCTGAAAGAGTTCCTGCCCTCTGCTCCTTACGTTCAGCAAGACGAGGAAATCTCTTATATATCATTTCCAGATTAGCTGCTATCTCATTTTTATCTTTTCTTGTATATGCTCCAAGCATGAGATTCTGATATACTGTGAGATCTGCAAAAATTCTTCTTCCCTCTGGTACATGAGCTATTCCTTCAGAAACAAGCTTGTGTCCTGGAACCTTTGTAATGTTTTTTCCATCATACTTAACACTTCCACTTTTGGCTGGAATAAGTCCAGTTACTGTTTGAAGTGTTGTTGTCTTGCCAGCTCCATTAGCGCCGATCAGGGTCACAATCTCTCCCTTTCCTACATAAAATGAGAGATCCTTGATAGCATGGATTACACCATAAAAGACATTAAGTTCTTCTACTTCTAATATTTTTTCCATAACAGCCTCCTTACTCTCCCAAATACGCCTTAATAACCTCAGGATCATTAAGAACCTGCTTTGTTTCACCCTGACAAAGTACATGTCCAAAATTAAGCACTGTAAGCTCTTCACATATACCGCTTACAAGCTTCATATCATGTTCGATAAGAAGGATAGTCATATCAAAATGATCCCTTACAAAACGTATAGTTTCCATAAGCTCAGCTGTTTCCTGAGGGTTCATTCCTGCTGCCGGTTCATCCAAAAGCAGAAGCTTTGGCTCTGTCGCCATCGCTCTTGCAATCTCAAGCTTACGCTGCTTACCATAAGGCAGCTGTGATGCCATATATGAAGCCTCTTGATCAAGATCAAAAACCTTAAGAATTTCAAGAGCTCTTTCTGTCATCTCATTTTCCGTTCTTTTAAGCTTTGGTGTTCTGAAAATGCTGTCTAAAAGGCCATATTTATGATGTTCATGCAGTCCTGCCTTTACGTTATCAAGCACTGAAAGCTTATCAAACAATCTGATGTTCTGAAAAGTTCTTGCTATTCCTGAAAGATTGATTTCTCTTGTGTTTTTTCCTGTAAGCTCTGTTCCATCAAGTAAGATGGAGCCAGTGTCTGGCTTATAAACACCTGTTAAGAGGTTAAAAACTGTTGTTTTTCCAGCTCCATTAGGTCCTATCAGTCCATAAAGCTCATTCTTTTTAATTTTTATAGAAAAATTATCTACAGCCTTAAGTCCGCCAAAGGATATACTTAAATTTTCTACTGAAAGAAGATTTTCATTTTTATTCATTTTTACTTATCTCCTTTACTTTCTTTTTTGCATGTAAACGATCAAGCATCTGGCTTCTCCACTGAACAGCCTTAGGTGCTGAATTTAAAAGCATGATAGCAATAAGAACTATTGCATATATAAGCATTCTGTAATCCGAAAGGAACCTGAGCTTTTCTGGAAGGATTGTAAGTACAACTGCCGCTATAAGTGAACCTCTGATATTGCCTATTCCACCAAGAACAACAAAAACAAGTATCATGATAGACTGGTTATATCCAAAGTTCTTACTTGTAGCCTGAATAGTAGAAAGATTATGTGAATACAATACTCCAGCAGCTCCTGCAAGTGCAGCAGAAATCACGAATGCCATCATCTTGTACTTAGAAACTGAAAGTCCTATTGATTCAGCTGCTATCCTGTTATCTCTTATTGCCATAATTGCTCTTCCATGTCTTGAATTAAGCAGATTAAGGGAAATAAACAAAGCTATGAAAACAAGTATTATTCCTATGGTAAAAGTGGCATTTCTAGGAAGTCCGGTAATACCCTGAGGTCCATTTATTATAACTTCTCCGCCTTCAAGCAGATTGAGGCTCATTGAGTCCTTGAGAGAAAAATGAAAACCTGCTGAGTCCAGACCTACAAAAACTGCACTTACAACATTCTTTATTATTTCTCCAAAGGCAAGTGTAACGATTGCAAGATAGTCTCCCTTAAGCCTCAAAACCGGAATTCCAATAAGGAATCCAAATACTGCTGCAACTAAAGCTCCCAATATTATAGCTATAACTATCTCAAGCATAGGTGGAAGATTCTTTCCTCCTGTAACTGCAAATATCGCACCTGTAAATGCGCCTATACACATAAATCCTGCATGTCCAAGTGACAGCTCGCCTGAAGCTCCTACTACGATATTAAGAGAAACCGCAAGTATCATGTAATAGCAAAGTGGAACCATAAGTCCTTTCATAAGTGAGCTCATATGTCCACTCATCATTAAACCTTGCATAATAAGGTAAAATACCAAAACCATGCCATAGGTTATCAGATTTGTTTTATTTTTTTTTGACATTTTTTTCATTGTATTTCACCTGCTTTATACTTTTTCCTGAATAACTTTGCCCATAATTCCTGTAGGCTTAATCAAAAGAACAAGAATCAATACTCCAAAAACTATAGCATCTGAAAGCTGTGATGAGATATACGCCTTGGCAAAATTCTCTATAACACCAAGCAGTATTCCACCTATCATAGCTCCAGGTATAGAACCAATTCCTCCAAAAACTGCTGCAACAAAGGCCTTTATTCCAGGCATGGCACCAGTTGTTGAGGAAAGAACAGGATATGCTGAACATAAAAGAACACCTGCTATAGCTGCAAGAGCTGAACCTATTGCAAAGGTAACAGCAATAGTCTTATTGACATTGATACCCATAAGTGTAGCTGCACCCTTATCCTCTGAAACCGCAAGCATGGCCTGCCCAGCCTTAGTCTTATTTATGAACAGGGTAAGCGTAATCATAATCACAATACATGCGGCTATTGTTACCATTGTTTCACCTGAAATATTGACCTGTCCATTCATAAATGAAACTGGAGGAATGTTGATAACAGATCTGAATGACTTTGTATCAGCCCCAAATATTATAAGCGCTGCATTCTGGAGAAAATAGCTTACTCCTATAGCAGTTATCAAAACACTCAAAGGAGAAGCTCCTCTAAGTGGCTTATATGCAATTCTTTCTATTGTTACTCCAAGTAAGGTACAGACTACTACTGAAAGAAGTACGCCTACCATAGGAGGAAGCCCCATCTGCGAACAGGCTATAAATACTGTAAAACCTCCTACCATTATGATATCTCCATGTGCGAAATTAAGCATTTTCGCAATGCCATATACCATGGTATAACCAAGAGCAATAATAGCATATATAGAACCAAGACTGATTCCATTAATTAAATATGAAAAAAAACTTGCCATCTGCCTATCCTTTCCTTCGTATCTGTTTCCTTTTATTTATGAATTTTCATTACATAAAATACCACTAAAGGGCTGTCAAAAGCAGCCCTTTAGGTAGAATCTTTATTATTATGAAAATAATATATTATTTAAGCTTATATGCTCCATTTTCAACCACTACTGCCATAGGCTGCTTGTTAGGCTCACCTTCCTTAGTAAAGGTAACGCCCTTTCCTGTAACACCATCAACCTGAATCTCTGTCATAACTGCCTTCATTGCATCACAGATCTCGCTAACTGACATATCCGGCTTAACTCCTGCCTTCTCCATAGCTGCCTTTACAACGTATACGCTGTCATATGCTCCTGCTGCAAACTGAATAGGAATATCATTATATTTTTCCTGATAGTTCTTAACAAAGCTTGCTGTAGGCTCTTCAGTTGACTCTGCTGAGAATGGTGTAAGAAGGTAAAGTCCCTCTGCAACAGACTTATCAAAATCAGGAAGATCAAGAATTCCATCCATACCATCACATCCAAAGAATATTGGTGCGAAATTCATTTCCTTGGCCTGCTTAAGTACAAGTGAAGCCTCTGTATAATAGAATGGAAGAAGTACAAGCTCTGCTCCTGAATCCTTCATTTTCTGTAACTGTGTCTTGAAATCAGTCTTATTTTCTGATGTAAATGCTTCAGCAGCTACAATTTCAAGACTATATTCCTTGCAGGTTGCTGCGAAGTTCTCATATACACCTGCTGAATAAGGATCAGAACTGTCGTAGATAACTCCAACTTTCTGTGCAATCTTGTTTTCACTTATATACTGAGCTGCCTTTGTTCCCTGTTCAGGATCTGAGAAGCACATACGGAAAACATTCTCTGGCTCAGTGATTTTTACTGCTGTTCCTGATGGAGTGATCTGGAACATGTTGTCATTTGCTGTCTCAGCACATACTGCAAGGCAAGCTCCTGAAGTTGTTGTTCCAACCATTACCTGCATTCCCTGATCCTTAAGTGTATTGTATGCGTTTACTGCCTTCTCTGCATCGGCCTCGTCGTCCTCACATACAAACTTAACAGGATATCCATTAATTCCACCTGCTGCATTGATTTCATCAACTGCAAGCTGGATTCCATTTTTTACTGCATTGCCATATACTGCAGCTCCACCTGTAAGAGGTCCGGAGTTACCAATTACAAAAGTAGCTCCTTCCTTAGAATCTGTGTTAGATGTTGATGCACTGGCTGTTTCTTTATCACTTCCGCCACATGCTACAAGTGACATTGCCATTGCCATCGCTACTGCTGCTGTCATAAATTTTTTCATAACTCTTTTCCTCCTCTGATTACTTCAATTAAGTATTTCTTAATCTTGTGCTTGATTATATGCACATACTCAATTTGTGTCAACGAAAGAGAACAATAATAACAAAAAAGAGGCGAAAAAGCCTCTTTTCATAACTTTAGGTTATTATACTTATTAATTTTTATGAATATTGTATAATTTATATATTATTTTTATATAAATATCATAAAAAATAAATTACTTGTCCCATGACAACATTGGGTGTTCAACAGTTTTATCCCTGCATAATAAATCGTTAACTGCATCCTTTGGAGCTTTATTATTGAAAAGAATCTGATTTACCTCTTCAACTATAGGCATTTCTACATTGTACTTCATGGCAAGCTGTTTTCCTGCCTTAGCACTATAAACACCCTCAACAACCATCTTTACCTCTTCCATTGCCTGTTCATAGTTATAACCCTTACCAATAAGTACACCAGCTCTTCTGTTTCGGCTATGCTTTGACTGACAGGTTACAATGAGATCTCCAAGTCCGGTAAGACCATAGAAGGTTATAAGATCGCAACCCATAGCTGTTCCCAGTCGCCCCATTTCTGTAATGCCTCTTGTTATCAAAGCAGCGAGCGAATTATCTCCATAACCGAGTCCATCAACCATACCTGCCGATAGCGCAATTACATTCTTAAGAGCTCCGCCGACCTCTATGCCAAGTATATCCGGTGATATATAAACTCTGAATCTTGTACTCATGAAAACATTCTGTATATATTCAGCAGTTTTTTTATTGCGTGCACCGACAACTACAGCTGTAGGAATTCCTCTGCTTACCTCCTCAGCATGTGAAGGGCCAGAAAGCACAGTTGCTTCAGCCATAGGAAGCTCCTCTTCTATAATATCCGTCTGTGTCTTTAAAGTATCCTCTTCTATGCCCTTGGCTACACAGACCACTATCTGATTCACTCTTATATAAGGCTTCATCTGACAGGCAGTTTGTCTTGTAAATATCGAAGGCACAGCCATAACTATTATGTCCTTATCCATACATACCTTCTTAAGGTCTGTAGTAAAAGCTACACCATCCGGTATCACAGCCTCAGGAAGATTAATATGTGTATGGTTCTTCGAAAGAGATTCTATTTCATCAGGAAATTTTGACCAAAGCTCAACCTCATGTCCATTATTAGAAAGATGGATACCTAATGCTGTACCCCATGTACCTGTACCTACTATACCTATTTTAGCCATTTTATACATCCTGCCTTATTTTTTATTTCCGAAAGAAAGCTTATTTTCAGTGCCTTTTAAAAGACGTACAATATTTGTTCTATGCTGAAAAACTATAAGTGCTGAAACCAGTGATACGACTATTGTAAGCTCCATTCTATACTCTGGTATAATCACACTTCCTGCTCCCCAGCCTATCTTACTTCCTGAATACATAAGTACCATGTTAGTCACAAAATATCCTGCTGCAACAAGCAATGAGCCAAGCGATACATATTTTGTAATAAAAACTGTTCCTAAAAACAGTATCAGACAGACACCAAATATAACAGGATCTGAAAGTATGATCATCGCACCTGTACAGGCTACACCCTTACCGCCTTTAAATCCGAGCGTAACCGGATAATTATGTCCAAGTATAGCTCCAAGCCCTGTATATACCATATACAGATATCTCAACTCCGGCTGAGAACTAAAAGCCTGTGATATTATGAAAATAGGAAGCATAGTTTTTGCAAAGTCGCCTAACATTGTAATCAGTCCAGCCTTAGGTCCCATGTTTCTAAGTACATTGGTAGAGCCTATATTCCCACTTCCCTTTTTTCTTATGTCAACACCATGTAGTTTTGCATAGACATAACCTGTAGGAAAGCACCCGAAAGCATAACCAGCAAGTAAACAAATCAGTCTCTCCATATTAATTATGAATCCTTGTCCTTTCTTTCACGTATGATAAAGTGCACAGGTGTACCAACAAAGCCAAATGCATCTCTTAATCTGTTTTCAATGTATCTCTGATATGAAAAATGGAACAACTCTCTGTCATTTACAAATATAACAAATGTAGGTGGCTCAACAGAAACCTGTGTGATGTAATAAAGCTTAAGCCTCTTACCCTTATCAGATGGTGGCTGTTTCATAGCGCAGGCCTCAGCCATAATCTCATTGATAACACCAGTCTGGACTCTAAGTGTCTGTGACTGGCGGACCTTGTCAATCTCATCATAAAGCTTCACAAGTCTCTGTCCTGTTTTTGCAGATACGAACATAATATCGGCATAAGGCATAAATGCAAACTTAAGTCTTAACTCTTCGGTATATTTATAAATGGTCTTGTCATCCTTATCCTCAACAGCATCCCACTTATTTACAACTATGATAACCCCCTTACCTCTTTCATGGGCAATACCAGCTATCTTAGTATCCTGTTCGCTTACTCCCTTGGTTGCATCTATGACTATTACAGCAATATTACATCTGTCTACAGCTGAAACTGTCCTAATTATTGAATATCTCTCAATATCCTCTTTAATCTTAGATTTTCTTCTTAATCCAGCTGTATCGATGAATACATATTCCTCACCATTATGTACCACTTCAGCATCTACTGCATCTCTTGTAGTTCCAGCAATGTCAGAAACTATCATCCTGTTTTCGCCAAGAAGCTTATTAATTATTGATGATTTTCCTACATTAGGTCTTCCTACTATTGCAATTCTTGGACGATCATCTTCTATTTCATCCTCAGCACCCTCTGGAAAATGGTCAACTATTACATCCAGAAGATCACCTATGCCAAGTCTGCCCTGGGCACTTACCGAAACTGGATCTCCGAGTCCAAGATTATAAAACTCATAAACGTCATTTTGCTGCTTCTTAAAGCTGTCTACCTTATTAACACAAAGTATAATAGGCTTCTTGCTCTTTCTTAGCATGTTTGCAACATGATGATCTGAGTCAACAACACCATCTCTTACATCTGTGATAAACACTATTACGTCTGCTGTAGCAATGGCTATTTCAGCCTGCTCTCTCATCTGCTTAAGAATAACATCTCCTGAATCAGGCTCTATTCCTCCTGTATCTATAAGAGTAAAATTATGATTCTGCCACTCACAGTCTGCGTAAATACGATCTCTTGTAACTCCCGGTGTATCTTCAACTATGCTTAAATTAGTTCCACTTAGCGCATTAAATAAGGTGGACTTACCTACATTAGGTCTGCCCACTATTGCTACGATTGGTTTACTCATTATTACCTCATTTCATTTTTTAAATATTATCTAATTAATTACATTATCATTTAGTATACAGCATAGGTCTATTATATTTCAATATTTTATACAATGAATTTTTTTCGATTTTATTGCAAGAGTTTTTTACAGATGCTATGATTATAATGAAAATGATACATTTATACATTTAAAAGACCAAAAAAGAAAGGGTAAATTATGTCAAATGAATTCATTACTGAGGATTTTCCAATAGCTCCTCTAAAAATCGCTGCCCATATAAGTGCTAAAAATCTGGCAGAAAAGGTAGATAAGAAGCTTGTCCAGTTTAGAAAGAACGACATTGAATTATTGATGAACGCTCACAAGAATAATCTGGCGCTTAGAGGCTTTGCTCCAGAATCATTTCTTCTTGATGTTGAATGTCCAAGATTTGGAAGTGGTGAAGCTAAGGGTGTTATCAAAGAATCTGTAAGAGGAGTAGATGAATTTATCTTCTGTGATATTACAAACTACTCAAACACCTATACAGTTAATGGTTTTACAAATCACATGTCTCCGGACGATAACTATCAGGATCTCAAGAGAATAATCGGAGCCTCAGTATCCAGAGCTCACAGAGTAAACGTTATTATGCCATTCCTCTATGAATCAAGACAGCATAAACGTTCAAAGAGAGAATCTCTCGATTGTGCTATGGCTCTTGAGGAACTTGTAAACATGGGAGTTAAAAATATCATAACCTTTGATGCCCATGATCCAAGAGTTCAAAATGCTATACCATTGAGCGGTTTTGATAACTTCATGCCAACCTACTCATTTGTAAAAGCTATGCTTAAATATGACCCTGAGCTTAGTATCAACAAAGATGAGTTTATGGTAATTTCTCCAGACGAAGGAGCAATGGACAGAGCTGTTTTCCTTGCTAACAACTTAGGTGTTGATATGGGTATGTTCTACAAGAGACGTGACTACTCAAAGGTTATAAACGGACGTAACCCTATAGTAGCACATGAATTCCTCGGTTCCTCAGTAAAAGATAAGACAGTACTTATAGTTGATGATATGATTTCCTCAGGTGAATCAATGCTTGACACTTCCAGAGAGCTTAAGGAAAGAGGTGCAAAGAGAGTTATAGTCTGCTGTACTTTCGGACTTTTCACATCAGGCTTTGATAAGTTTGATGACTTCTATGCCAAGAATTATATTGACTGTGTCATCACAACAAACCTTAACTACAGACCTCAGAGCATTTATGAGAAGGAGTGGTATTATGAAGCTGACTTAAGTAAATACCTTGCTTCAATTATTAATTCCTTCAACTACGACGTATCTCTTGAAAATGCAATGCACAGTTCAGCCAAGATACAGGCACTTCTTAATAAGCATAGATAAGTTATTAAGAATAATTTTAAATTCAATTTTTATAATATTTCTAATAAAAGACCGGAACAGCTTATGTCTGCTCCGGTTTTTTGATGCAAAAATTACTTTGCAATATTTTACTCTAATTCAAATGCACCTGTATAAAGCTGATAATACTTGCCATGCTGGGCGATAAGCTCATCATGACTTCCTCTTTCAATTATTCGTCCATGCTCTAATACCATAATCACATCTGAATTCTTAACAGTAGAAAGTCTGTGTGCTATAACAAAAACAGTTCTTCCATGCATGAGTGCATCCATGCCTTTTTGTACTATTGCTTCTGTTCTTGTATCAATTGAGGATGTAGCCTCATCCATAATCATAACAGGAGGATCAGCAACTGCTGCCCTTGCTATAGATAAAAGCTGTCTTTGTCCCTGTGAAAGATTACTTCCATTTGATTTAAGCATTGTATTATAACCGTCAGGAAGTCTTGTTATAAAATCATCTGCTCCTGCAAGCTTAGCTGCTTCGATACATTCTTCATCACTTGCATTAAGTCTTCCATATCTTATATTTTCCATTACTGTTCCAGTAAATAATACTGTATCCTGAAGTATTATACCAAGTGAACTTCTTAAGGATGATTTCTTGATCTTGTTTATATTGATTCCATCATATCTTATCTTACCATCTGCTATATCATAGAAACGGTTAATAAGATTAGTTATAGTAGTTTTTCCGGCTCCTGTTGCACCAACAAAGGCCACCTTTTGTCCAGGCTCAGCATAAAGTGTTATATCATGGAGAACTGTCTTTTTGCCATCATAGCTGAAATCAACATCCTGTAATCTTACATCTCCAGAAAGCTTAGTATATGTTATAGTTCCATCTGACTTATGTGGATGCTTCCACGCCCACATTCCTGTATGCTCACTGCACTCTTCAATCTTTCCGTCAACCTCTTTGGCATTTACAAGCTCAACATAGCCCTCGTCAGCCTCAGCAAGCTCATCCATCAGTTCGAATAAACGGGAAGCACCTGCGAGACCCATAACAACTGAGTTTATCTGGTTTGAAACCTGTCCTATATTTCCATAGAACATTCTTGTCATATTCAAAAATGGAACTAAAATACTTATGCTAAGCACCTTGCCTGAAAGGCTTAAATTAGGAGCATTTGTAATGAGTAAAAGTCCTCCTACCACAGCTACTATAACATATATAATATTTCCTATATTTCCAAGCACTGGCATAAGAGTATTTGCATA
The DNA here is from genome assembly GCA_030525875.1 of Eubacteriales bacterium. Classification (GTDB taxonomy): domain Bacteria; phylum Bacillota; class Clostridia; order Lachnospirales; family Lachnospiraceae; genus Avilachnospira. Next base: position 73,279 of record JAUNDV010000003.1, on the reverse strand, counting down.
CTGATTTGCCTTTTCAGATACTCTGAACAGTTCATCATTAATTTTATCAAAATCGTCTTTTACTTCCTCTTCATGATTAAATACTTTGACGACCTTTTGGCCATTCATTATCTCCTCAATATAGCCCTCAGTCTTTGCTATAGCTTTCTGCTGCTTCATGAAGTATTTGGCAGATCCTCCACCTATCTTCTTGGTTACCATCAGCATAAACATAACGCCTAAGAGAACTACCACAAGAAGCCATACACTGAAAAACGTCATAATAGACAAAACTGTAATAACTGCAATACCCGAAATCATAAGCTGTGGTATTGACTGTGAAATAAGCTGTCTCATGGCATCGATATCATTTGTATAATAGCTCATGATATCTCCATGATTATGTGTATCAAAATACTTTATAGGAAGATCCTGCATTTTTCCAAACAGCTTTTGTCTCATCTTATCAAGAGTACCTTGTGTGATGATAGCCATTCCCTGATTATAAATAAATCCAGCTATCAGAGATATCACATAAAGTATAAGCAAAATGAAAACCAGGGATAATATCTTTGGCCCTACTGCTTCCCAGTTTCCATCTCTCCAATTTAATTCAATCAAAGAAATTATCTGCTGCTGAAAAAGTGAAGGAATAGAGCTTACAACAGCATTTATAAGAATACATACAAGAATAAAAGGCAGAAGCACTGGATAAAATCCAAATACCATTTTTATAAGTCTTGGAAGTGTTCCTTTGTTAGCTTTCTTTTTATTTTTAGCTTTAACTTCTTTATTCATTCTTCTCCCCCTTTTCTCCATTTTGAGAATAATATACCTCCTGATATATCTTATTTCTCTCAAGCAGCTCAGCATGAGTACCTATATCATCTAAACATCCATTATTCATAACCATTATTCTGTCTGCATCCTGAATAGATGAAATACGCTGGGCTATAATAAGCTTTGTTGTATTTGGAATATAGGTTGAAAAGGCCTGACGTATAAGGGCATCAGTCTTTGTATCAACTGCACTTGTTGAATCGTCAAGTATAAGGATTTTAGGCTTCTTAAGCAGAGCTCTTGCTATACAAAGTCTCTGTTTCTGTCCACCTGATACATTTGCTCCGCCCTGCTCTATATAAGTATCGTACTTATCCGGAAAATGCTGAATAAATTCATCGGCCTGACTGAGTCTGCATGCTTCAATTATTTCCTCATCAGTGGCATCCTTATTTCCCCATCTTAAGTTTTCTCTTATTGTTCCTGAAAATAAAACATTTTTCTGAAGCACTACTGCTACCTGATCTCTCAAAACTGTAAGATCATAATCCTTAACACAAACTCCTCCAACCCTGACTTCACCCTCTGTAACATCATAAAGTCTTGAAATAAGCTGGATAAAGCTTGATTTAGATGAACCGGTACCACCAATTATTCCTATAGTTTCTCCAGATTTGATGCTCAAATTAATATTTGAAAGTGCTGCTTTTTCAGCATTTTTAGAATACTTAAAGCTAACATTTTTAAACTCGATAGAGCCATCCTTTACCTCAGTAACAGCATCCTCAGGTGATGTAAGTGTACTTTCTTCCTTAAGCACCTCTGTAATACGCTTTGCTGACTCTTCAGCCATGGTAATCATCACAAATACCATTGATAGCATCATAAGGTTAGAAAGAATCTGGAAATTATAAGTTAACAAAGCCGAAAACTGTCCTACATCAAGATCTAAACCTCTGCTTGTGATAATGGTATATGAGCCAAAAGAAAGCACAAAAATCATTACCGTATACAGGCAGAACTGCATAAGAGGGTTATTTAATGCAATTATTCTTTCTGCTACAGTAAAGTCAGATGCAAGCTGCTTAGATGCTTTACCAAATTTCTTCTTTTCATAATCTTCTCTTACAAATGATTTTACAACTCTCATTCCTTTAATATTTTCCTGAATAGAATTGTTTAATTCGTCATATTTATCAAATACTGACCTGAATAATGGCATTACCTTTCTTATGATCAAAAAAAGTCCAAATCCAAGTACAGGAATCACAAGGAAGAAAATAAATGCCATCTTTCCTCCCATGATGAATGCCATAGTAAATGAAAATACAAGCATAAGAGGGCTTCTGAAGGCAAGTCTTACAAGTGTCATATATGCCATCTGCACATTAGTAACATCAGTCGTAAGTCTTGTCACAAGCGATGAGGCTGAAAATTTATCAATATTTTCAAAAGAAAAATCCTGAATCTTGTAAAACATGTCCTTTCTTAAATTGTGGGCAAAGCCACAGGCAGCTGTTGCACATTCCATGCCAGCTTTCTTACCGAAGTATAAAGCAAACCCTGCTAATACTATAAGTATTGCTCCATAGAACAGGATTACTGAAAATTCACATCCTGCTTTAATTTCATTGATAAGCAATGCTGTTATAAACGGAATAATACATTCCATAATAACCTCAAGCGTAACAAAAATAGGAGCCTTGACACTTGATTTTTTAAATTCTCGCACAGACTGGTATAGTATTTTAATCATTAATATCTATCTCTCCTTTCAAACCATCTATTAATTTAAAACAAATTTTATTTAAGAGCTCAACTTCCTCAGCTGTAAGTTTACTATTTACTGTCTTCTCAAGCTCATCAAAGACAGAAACACATACCTTTTGAAGCTCATAGCCCTTCTCTTTGATAAAAATTGCTTTATACCTTGAATCCTTCTCTGAAACCCTTCTTTCTATCAGCTCCTTTTCTTCCATAAGTTTGAGCATTTTGGAGGTAGTGGCTCTATTCATATAAAAGATTCTTTCTATATCCTTCTGATATATTTCTTTGTCAGGATTTCTGTATATATAGTCAACTACAAGCATATTTCCCAAGCTACAGTCTTCTAACTTTTTACGACTGTACAATTTATAAGCATAACGTCTTATATAGCTATGCAGACATCTCATATTCAAACAAGTCCTATACTCCATAAATGTTCCTCTTTACAAAATAATAGTTCGTATACGAACTATTTTATAACTAAACGTTTATATAGTCAATCGAACTATTTTGTCATTTTACAATTTATAAGTATTATTTTACTAAAAAAAAGAACCTAGGGCTCGTTAGAGTCCTAGATTCTTTTATATAAGATTGAAATTTACAATCCACTAATATAGCTCAAGCTATATATTTATTTTATTATGCCTTGTAAAGATCTACAAGTCCCTCAAGGTACTTACGTCTTGCCTCAGCATCTGCCTGGTTCTGAGCGTAAAGCTTAGCTGCTCTCTCAGGGTTCTTAAGTGCAAGTGAAGAGTAACGAACCTCTCCATTTAAGAAGTCACGATGCTTTGTGAAGTCTGGCTGCTTAGAATCAAGAGTGAACTTATTCTCTGCAAGTGGGTTGAATCTGAAGTTATGCCAGTATCCACACTCAACTGCAAGCTTCTCCTCTGTCTGAGCCTTGCCCATACCCTTACGGATACCATGGTTGATACATGGAGCATAAGCAATGATAAGTGATGGTCCTGGATATGCCTCAGCCTCAGCAATTGCCTTAACAGCCTGATTCATATCAGCTCCCATAGCGATCTGTGCAACGTATACATAACCGTAGCTCATTGCGATAGAAGCAAGATCCTTCTTCTTAACATCCTTACCACCAGCTGCGAACTGCGCAACTGCACCTGGCTGTGTAGCCTTAGAAGCCTGTCCACCTGTATTTGAATAAACCTCAGTATCGAATACCATGATGTTGATATCCTTATTTGATGCAAGAACATGGTCTACACCACCAAATCCGATATCATAAGCCCATCCATCTCCACCGAAGATCCACTGGCTCTTCTTTGACATGAAGTCCTTGTATGCAAGGATATCCTTAGCTGCATCACATCCGCATGCCTCAAGAGCTGCAACGAGCTGCTCTGTAGCTGCACCGTTTGTAGCACCAACTGAGAATGTGTCAAGGTAATTCTGTCCAGCAGCCTTAACCTCTTCATTTGATGTCTCAGCAACTAATGCTGTTACCTTGTTCTTAATTCCATCACGGATTGCATTCTGAGCAAGAAGCATTCCATAACCAAACTCAGCATTATCCTCAAAGAGTGAGTTATCCCATGCAGGTCCCTGTCCCTTTGCATTAACTGTATAAGGTGTTGATGGTGATGAGTTACCCCAGATTGATGAACATCCTGTAGCATTTGCAATGTACATTCTGTCACCAAAGAGCTGGGTAATAAGCTTAGCATAAGGTGTCTCTCCACATCCTGCACATGCTCCTGAGAACTCAAGGAGTGGCTTGCAGAACTGAGATCCCTTAACTGAGTTAGCCTTGAACTTATCAATTACATCCTGCTTGTCTGGAAGAGTTACAGCATAATCAAATGCTTCCTGTGAAGATGCCTCTGCCTGTGGAATCATTGTAAGTGCCTTCTCGCCCTTCATTCCAGGACATACGTTAGCACATGATCCACAACCTGTACAATCAAGAGCTGATACAACGATAGCAAACTTCTTGTCTGCAAATCCTGTCATAGCCTTCATCTTCATATCAGCTGGAGCCTTAGCTGCCTCATCCTCTGTCATAGCAACAGGTCTGATAGCTGCATGAGGACATACATATGAACAGAAGTTACACTGGATACAGTTATCTGGATTCCACTGTGGAACATTAACTGCAATACCTCTCTTCTCATAAGCTGATGTTCCTGAAGGTGTTGAACCATCTACATAATCAGCAAATGCAGAAACTGGGAGGTTGTTTCCTTCCTGGGCTGAAACCTTAGTCTGGATATCGTTAACAAAATCAACAGCATCCTTTCTTGCGCCTGTAGCTACAGGGTAATCAAGTCCTTCATCCTCAGCATTGAGCCATGACTCAGGAACTTCAACCTTAACTACATTCTTAGCACCAGCATCGATAGCTGCATAGTTCTTATTAACAACTTCCTCACCCTTACGTCCGTAAGTAGCCTTAGCAGCAGCCTTCATTAACTCGATAGCCTTCTCCTCTGGGATAATTCCTGTAAGCTTGAAGAATGCTGACTGAAGAATTGTATTGATACGTGTTGGTCCCATTCCTGTCTCGATACCAAGCTTAACACCATCAATTGTATAGAAATTGATATGATGCTCAGCGATGTACTTCTTAACCTGTCCTGGAAGATGAGTCTCTAACTCCTCTGCATTCCATGGACAGTTGAGAAGGAAGGTTCCACCGTCAACAAGTTCCTGAACCATATTGTACTTTCTAACATACTCTGGCTTATGGCAAGCTACGAAGTTAGCTGTACGGATAAGGTATGTTGACTTAATTGGGCTATGACCAAATCTAAGGTGTGACATTGTTACACCACCAGACTTCTTAGAGTCATAGTCAAAATATGCCTGTGCATACATGTCTGTATTATCACCGATAATCTTACATGAGTTCTTGTTAGCACCTACTGTTCCGTCTGCACCAAGTCCCCAGAACTTACAGTTAGTTGTTCCTGCTGGTGTTGTAACAAGTGCTGGTCCAAGTGGAAGTGATAAGTTAGTTACGTCATCAACGATACCAACTGTAAATCTCTTCTTATCTCTGTTATTGAAGATAGCAACGATCTGGTTAGGAGCTGTATCCTTAGAACCAAGTCCGTAACGACCTGTAAATACAGGAACATCCTTGAACTTTGTATCCTTAAGAGCTGCAACAACATCAAGGTAAAGTGGCTCACCAAGTGCTCCTGGCTCCTTTGTTCTGTCAAGAACAGAAATCTGCTTAACAGTCTCAGGAATAGCTGAAACGAAAGCCTCTGTTGACCAAGGTCTGTAAAGACGAACCTTGATAACACCAACCTTCTCACCCTTCTCAAGAAGGTAATCGATGGTCTCTTCAATTGTATCGTTAACTGATCCCATAGCAACGATTACGTGCTCAGCATCAGGTGCTCCGTAATAGTTAAAGAGCTTATAGTTTGTACCAATCTTCTCGTTAACCTTATCCATGTACTCCTGTACGATAGCAGGAAGTGCCTCGTAATAAGGGTTACAAGCCTCTCTTGCCTGGAAGAAGATATCTGGGTTCTGAGCTGAACCTCTCTGGCATGGGTGGTTAGGATTAAGAGCGTGATCACGGAAAGCCTGAATAGCATCCATGTCTGCCATATCCTTAAGATCCTCGTAATCCCAGGCCTCGATCTTCTGAATCTCATGAGATGTTCTGAATCCATCAAAGAAGTTAATGAATGGAACCTTGCCCTTGATAGCTGAAAGATGAGCTACTGGTGTAAGATCCATAACTTCCTGTACAGATGACTCACAGAGCATTGCACAACCTGTCTGACGACAAGCGTAAACGTCTGAATGGTCACCGAAAATAGAAAGTGCGTGTGAAGCAAGTGCACGGGCAGATACGTTAAATACGCCTGGAAGCTGCTCACCAGCAATCTTATAAAGGTTAGGAATCATCAGAAGAAGTCCCTGTGAAGCTGTATAAGTTGTTGTAAGTGCTCCTGCTGCAAGAGATCCGTGAACAGCACCTGCTGCTCCAGCCTCTGACTGCATCTCAGTTACCTGAACAGTCTGACCAAAAATATTGGTTCTTCCGTCAGTTGCCCACTCATCAGTATGCTCAGCCATAACTGATGAAGGAGTAATAGGATAGATAGCAGCAACTTCAGTAAATGCATATGATGCATGTGAAGCAGCCTGGTTTCCATCCATGGTTTTCATTTGTCTTGCCATTGGAATATTCCTCCTATATATTGATATATAAGTGATTATATATATAGATTCCCTAAAATTAGGGCATAATCTTGTTATCATTATAACAATAAGTAAAATTTAATACAAGTTAGTATAAGAAAAAGTACATGCATATGCATGTACTTTTTTAAATCACGGGTTTATTAGTTTTTGAAGCTATCCGCCATAGCATAGAGCATAACGCCCATGTCATCCTTTTCGGATGCTGGATATGAAACAATAACTGCATAAATCTGATCATCAGAATTATAGAATCTTGCTTCCATCATCTGTTCGGCTCCATTCATACCTCCAAGACCGCCCTGCTTATCCTCAGTAAGTCCGTATTCTGAATAGGAAGCCTTGATGTATTCATGTGCTTCCATCATATTTTTATCCTTAAGAGCAATAACCTTTAATAAAACATCCTTCTTTGTGTTTTTATTTTTCCAGACATCTGCTGTAAAGCCATCTATGTTCTCCCCGCTATGCTCCCAGCCTTCATCAATTATGTATATGGAATAAGCATCTCCTGTATATAAAGAAGAAGGAATTTTTTCGTCCTTACCATCCATAAAGCAGATAAGCTCCTTTGAAGCTTCTCTGTCAAGGTATTCCTCTACTTTTGCTTCTGTTTCTGTTTCTTCAGTATCAATTTCTATAGCCTCTGTACTGCTTTCCTCGGTTTCAGCCATAACTGTAGTTTCTTCAACAGCTTCCGAAGTTGTTGGCTGTATGTTTGATTTCTTTTTGCATCCTGAAAATGCTAACACTGATGTAAAAACCAATAATAGTAGCAACGATTTTTTCATAGCATATACTCCTTTCATGTATAGAGATTTATGTTATGATATTTTAAAAAATATCTATAAATCCAGCTGATGTTTCTTTAGGAAATGTTTCAACCATATCTCCCGGTCTGTCCTGTCCCGATACTTCATCTGTTCCCGGTCCATTATTATCAAGCTGATCCGATGGTCTTGTATTGTCAGGCTCTTCTGGATTTGGACTGCCAGTCATATTTACTCCAGGTCCGCCATCTGGTCCTGTAACATCAACTGCTTCTGTTGGCTCACTTGGTCCTGTTTCAGAGCTTGATTCAACTGTTGATTCAGTAGGAACTTCTTCAAGATAGTACTGTATATGTCCTGAGTAATATGTCTTATGGTCATATTCTCTCTTTATTTCCTTACCATCCTTCTTAATAATGACATCTGTAGACCACTGTGATCCCATACTTCCCTCAGTAGGCTGTTTATCACTTCCCTCTTCAATAGGTTTTCTTACTATATCTATATCCTTTATCTTCTTGGATTCAAGGTCATAGCTGTATCCCTCTTTCAAAACAGGTCTTCCATAAATAGAAACTGTAACCTCATTATTTGCATAATGAGCCCTTATTCCTATTGCATAAGTCTTGTCATTTGAATATTCTGCTCTTGAAGGAACATTTGCAAATCTGTAATCCGGACCGCCCCAGCTTATTGTCGCATCCCAGCCCGGTGTTACATAGCTAGGCTTAAAGGTGTGTGACTGTCTCTTTGTTGTCTTTAATCCCGCTCTTAAAACAGCATTATATAAGGTTGTTGAAACCTGACATACACCTCCGCCTATTTCCTGAACTACCTCTCCATTATTATATGCAGCGGCCGCACCATATCCCTTTTCGGCTGTACGCTCTCCGACTACATCGTTAAATGAAAATTCCTCACCAGGCTTTACAATAGTACCATTAAGCTTTTCACATGCTATCTTGATATTATTATTTCTTACACTATTGTTTGTTGTTTTTGTAGAAAAAGAAGCAAGAGTCTTATATTCAGCCTTAACAGCCTTCATATCAGTCTTGATAACTTCTCCTGGTACCTGAACAGACTCTGTATAGTTACCACCATCTATAGCCGCTGAAAGCTCGGATTTTAAAGCTTCTGTATCAACCTCGAAGCCATCTTCGGCACCTTCCATGATAAAGCTGTCGGTTTCTTTGTCATAAGAGCCTATTCCACCACCCTTTGGAGCCTTATACCACATTGTCTCAGCATTTGAAACTGCTTCCTCTATAAAGGTATCATAAGCTGGAAGCTCCAATTTATACTCTGTGAGCTTTACTTCTTCCTCAGTCTCGGATTCCTTTTTTCTCTTCTTTTTCTCCGTTTCTGTCTCTGCTTCTGAAGCCGCCAGTTCCTTTCTCAAGGCATTTTCATTATCACTTATGCTCTTGATGAGTTCGTCTATACCTAAAGAAACAAGATCTGGTATATGTATCTCATTTGAAACTGTGAGGCTTTCACTTGTTCTTTCAGAAGCTGCGGCAGGTTCTAACAGCTGGTCAGGTTTCTCTGCATCTCCCATTGTTGCAGCCTCTGTTGTTTCATTGGCATCAACTGTAGGTTTTACAACTTCACCAACCTCTGCATCCTCATTAACGATTTTCAAAGACCAGTCATAATTCTTAGATATAGCTTCCCTTATTTCATCAAGTGTCATACCCTTTATGTATAATTTTGAAGGATCAGAATCTACAGTCTTATCTTCATCTTTTTCACTATTTGCTTCTTCTGTAGCCTCTGGCTTTGGTTCGACTAAAAGACTCAGATCAATTACTGCATCCTGAATAATTTCATTTGGGTCAGCTGGCTTTGTTTCTTTCTCTGTTTCACCCTTGTTAACAAATTTAAATGCAATAAAAATGCATAAAACCAGTGCAATCACAAAAGCTATTCCAGCGAAAATCAAATTATTATTGTTTTTTCCGCCTCCACTTTTACTGCTTCTTCCTTCAGATCTTCTACCGCTATATTGATTATTATTTTCTTCTCTATATTTTCTATCTGAAGATACATGAGTTTTCTGTCCAGAAAACTCAGAGCTTCTGTAACTACTCCTATAGTAAGAGTCTGTTTTTGAAGGATTTGAAATATTAACCGGTGTTCTGTCTCTTCTCTCAGGCTGCTGTCTTGCCTTAGAGGCAGAGTTCATTTGCCTTTCTGTTCTATTAACAGTATTAGTCTTTCTTTCTGTTTCTTTACTTAAACTTTTGGAAGCCATATCCGAATGTGAACCTGATCTTCTTACAGAAGCAGATCCTCTATGAGATGCTCTTCCTCTTCTTTCGTCATTTGAATTCATTAATACATCTACCTCTTTATACTATAAGAAATGAAGATAATAGTTTGATATCTTCCGGATCATCTATCTCTATATCAAGTTCCTTAATAAAGTCATTTGAAATGATACTCGCAAGGCTTAAATAGCCTCCCAGCCTTCCTTTAAGATTTATGCGGTCTCCATCCTCAGAAACCATCATGACCCTTCCAGTACATTCATCTATACTATCAAGAAACTTATCTATATCATCAATTTTATTGATTTTCATTTGTAATAAGTCCCCTTATTCATTATTTCATACAGTTATAGTATACAATAAATATAAACTAAATTTCTTATATTTACCTTAAATTTGATTTCCTTATAACTTAAGTATTTTCTTTTTCTAATGAATCAGCTTCATCTGTATTTGGGTTTGAATCTAAATTTATATTTGTATTTTCATTTATTCTTGATCTTACATAGCCCTGAAGTAAGGTATACATCACAGAAAACAGTGGAATAAACACTATCATTCCGATTACTCCAAATACAGATCCACCTATTGTAACTGCTGCAAGCACCCATATAGCCGGTAGCTCGACTGAATTTCCTACTACATGAGGATATACCAGATTTCCTTCGACCTGCTGAAGTGTGAAAAATATAATAACAAAAACAAGTGCAGTAAGTGGGGACTGAAGCAACATTAAAAATGCTCCAATAAATAAACCCACAAAGGCTCCAAAAACAGGTATAAGTGCCGTAACTGCAATAAGTACTCCTATAAGCACAGCGTATGGCATCTTGAGTATAGAAAGAACTATAAAGAACATAGTGCCAAGTATACAAGCTTCCAGACACTGTCCTTGGAAAAATGCTGTAAACTTTCTGTCAGCAAGCTTAAGTATATTAGTTATTGTAGCTGCCTTTTCCTTATTTATTAAAGCCTGAAGCAGATGTGTAAACTGTATCTTAAGTTTTTCCTTGCCAATAAGTATATATATAGCAAATACAATGCCAATGCCAATATTTGTAAATACATTTACAATACCCTTGGCTATACCAAGAGATCCAGATAACAGGCCTGAAACTCCGCTTGTAAGTATATCCTGCAATGATTTATAAAGACTTGTCCAGTCAATTTCAATATTTTCCAGATATTCTACAAGTTCAGGATTTGTATTAAAAACTGAAGCAATATAATTAACACAGGCATCAATGAATGGAGGTATCTTATATTGCAATGAAGCTAATGAGCTTATAAGCTGAGGTATAATCAGCATTATAACGGTTATCAAAACACAAATTATAAAAAAGATTGAAAGCGGCAGACTTACAGCTCTTTTATATTTTTCCTTCATATTAAGCCTGCTTTCAATTGCTTTCATAGGTATATTAATTAAAAAAGCAATGCATGCTCCGACTATGAAAGGCGAAAGCATGCTAACAATTCTTAGCAATAAGCCAATACACAGACGCCAGTTGGCGCCTGTGATCAAAACTATGACTGTAAATACTATCAGTCCTCTTATTTTTTTTATGTTACTATCAGTAAGATTCAATTTATAATTTACCTCTTATTTAACAACAAGGTTTACTATTTTCTTAGGTACGTAAATCTCCTTGACAATATCACCATTTACCTTACCTGCAATAGCTTCCTTCGCAATACTGAGAACCTCTTCCTTTGCACAATCAGCTGCAACTTCTATAACAGCCTTTACTTTGCCATTTACCTGAACAGGAACCTTTATTGTATCTTCAACAGTCTGGCTCTCGTCATAAACAGGCCAGCCTGCCTTAAATACAGTATCTGTTCCGCCCATCTCATGCCATGCCTCTTCTGCAAGATGAGGAGCAAATGGAGCAAGTAAAATAGCAAAAGTACGAATAGTTTCCTTGTCTACTCCACCTTCTCTCTTCGCTATATCAAGAAGAGCATTATTGTGCTCCATGAATCCTGATACAACAGTATTAAGGCTGAACGAATCAAATCTTGTCTCTATATCACGGATGAGCTTGTGTCTCTCTGTGATCATTTCCTTAGTAGCTTCAATATCTTTATCCTTAGAATCCTGACAAAGCTTATAGAAACGGTTTATAAATCTGTAAACTCCGTCCATTCCTCTGTCATCCCACTCTGCATCAAGCTCAGGTGGTCCCATGAAGAGCTCATAAAGTCTCAATGCATCACAGCCATAATCTCTTACCATGTCATCAGGTGATACGACATTTCCCTTTGACTTAGACATCTTATTTCCATTCTTGCAAATCATTCCCTGATTGAAAAGCTTTGTAAATGGCTCATCAAAATCCACAACTCCAATATCGTGAAGGAACTTTGTATAGAATCTTGAATAAAGAAGATGAAGTACTGCATGCTCAACTCCACCTATATACATGTCTACAGGTAAATATTTATCAGCCTTTTCCTTGCTTACAAGCTCTTTATCATTGTGACTATCTACATATCTAAGGAAATACCATGATGAGCCTGCCCACTGTGGCATAGTATTTGTTTCTCTCTTAGCTGGAGCACCGCACTTAGGACAGGTACAGTTTACCCACGAATCAATTGCAGCAAGTGGTGACTCTCCTGTTCCTGTAGGCTCATATTTGTCTACATCAGGAAGTCTTAATGGAAGCTCTTCAACAGGAACAGCAACATTTCCGCAATGTGGACAATGAACTATAGGAATAGGCTCTCCCCAGTATCTCTGTCTCGAGAATACCCAGTCTCTAAGCTTATAGTTAACTGTTTTCTTTCCAAAGCCCTTTTCCTCAATAATGTGAGGCGCATTTTTCTTAAGCTCAGCTGATTCCATTCCATTCCACTCACCTGAGTTTATCATCTTTCCCTGTGCCTCTGTATAGGCCTTCTCTGAGACGTCTACATCTTCTCCATCAGGTGAAATAACAGGTATTATATCAAGTCCAAATTTCTTTGCAAATGCATAGTCTCTGTCATCATGAGCAGGAACACACATAATTGCTCCTGTACCATAATCTACAAGAACATAATCTGAAAGCCAGACTGGAACCTTTTTGCCGTTTATAGGATTAATAGCATAAGCTCCTGTAAATACTCCTGTTTTCTCCTTATCCTGCATACGATCAACATTTGACTTCATAGAAGCATCATAAATATACTTCTCACAGGCTTCTCTGTGCTCATCGTCGCAGAGCTTTGCAGCAAGCGGATGCTCAGGAGCAAGTACCATAAAGGTTGCTCCGTAAAGTGTATCAGGACGGGTTGTATAAACAACTATGTTTTCATCCTTGCATGGACCATCTGCAACCTTAAAATCAACCTCAGCACCATAGGATTTTCCAATCCACTCTGTCTGCATCTTTTTAACCTTCTCCGGCCACTCAAGCTTATCCAGATCATTTAATAATCTTTCAGCGTATGCTGTTATCTTAAGCATCCACTGTCTAAGCTTTTTCTTTGTTACAGGGGAACCACATCTTTCGCAGCATCCGTCAACAACCTCTTCATTTGCAAGTCCTGTCTTACATGAAGGACACCAGTTGATAGGGAACTCCTTCTCGTATGCAAGTCCATTTTCAAACATCTTTACAAATATCCACTGAGTCCACTTGTAGAAATCAGGATCAGTAGTATTTACTTCCATATCCCAGTCATAAAGTGCGTTGATCTGCTTAATCTGGTTCTTGATATTCTTAACATTTTCTGCTGTGGAAACAGAAGGATGAACATGGTTCTTTATAGCATAGTTTTCTGCTGGAAGACCAAATGCATCCCATCCCATAGGATGGATAACGTATTTTCCTTTAATAAGCTGATAACGTGACCATGCATCAGAAATAACATATCCTCTCCAGTGTCCGACATGTAGACCACTGCCTGATGGATAAGGGAACATATCAAGACAATAGTATTTTTCTTTCTTGCCGTCATTCACATTAATTGGATTTTCGTTCCAATATTCCTGCCATTTCTTTTCAATGGCCTGATGATTGTAATTTGCCATTTCTGCCTCCAAAATATATCTATAATTTTTGTTTTATAATAAACATCTTTATAAGTTAAAAATTTTAAAGCATTATTATGCTATTGTCAATGCTGATGAAAGAAGCTGTATACATTTTGAGCAACTTTCATGTTCATTTCAGGCAAATCCGCCAGTTCCTCTACACTAGCCTCTTTTAGTTCTTCTATTGACTTAAAATGCTTCATAAGTGCTCTTCTTCTTGTACTTCCTATGCCCTCAATATCATCAAGGATAGACTTAGTTGCAGCTTTACCTCTTAATGATTTGTGATATTCTATCGCAAATCTATGCGTTTCATCCTGAATCCTTGTTATAAGTCTAAAAGCTTCCGAATGAAGGTCAAGTGGGAGTTCCTCATTGTTGTAGTAAAGTCCTCTGGTTCTATGCCTGTCATCCTTTACCATACCAGTCACAGGTATATCTATCTGCAATTCTCTAAGTACTTCCTTTGCAATATTGACCTGTCCCTTTCCTCCATCCATCATAATAAGATCCGGAAAACGTGTAAATGAGCTCTCTCTGTCCTCTTCTATTTCCCTTAAACCATGTTCAAATCTTCTTGTCAGAACTTCCTTCATCGAAGCATAATCATCAGGTCCCTTGACTGTTCTTATTTTGAATTTTCTATAATCATTTTTTTTAGGAAGTCCGTCTGAAAATACTACCATCGAGCCAACAGATTCATATCCATTTGTATTTGATATATCAAATGACTCTACCCGGCTTAGCTTTTCCATCCCTAGAAGCTCTCTGATTTCTGAAAGAGCTCCCTTGGTACGCAGCTCTTCTCTTTTTAGCTTATCATTATCTCTTTCAAGAGCAATCTTGGCGTTTTGAATTGCCATTTCAACAAGCTTTTCTTTCTGTCCTTTTTTAGGTGTGATTATCTTAACCTTCTGCCCTTTTATTTTTGTGAGCCATGTTTCTATTAAATCTCTGTTTTCTATCTCTGACTGTATCCATATTTCCTTTGGTATATATGGTGTTCCTGTATAGAATTGCTTAAGGAAGGACAAAACTATTTCTTCTATTTTATCATTTTCATCCACATCTATATGAAAATGCTCTCTTCCTATAAGTCTTCCATCCCTGATAAAGAAAACCTGGCTGACCGCATCCTTTTCATCCTTCTTAATTCCTATGATATCTCTGTCATCCGAGGTAACACTACTTACCTTTTGTTTAACAGAAATGTCATCAATAGCTTTCAAAAGATTTCTATATTCTATAGCCTTTTCGAATTCTAAAGCTTCTGAGGCCTCACTCATCTTGTCATTTAGGTAAGCTTTGACTTCATCATATTTTCCTGATAGAAACTCCAGAGTTTTATTTATCTGTTTTCTATATTCTTCACTTGTGATTCCATTATTGCACGGTGCATCACACTGACCTATATGATAATAAAGGCAGGGCCTTTCCTTACCAATATCCCTAGGTAGATTTCTCGCGCAGGTTCTTATCTTGAAGAGCTTATGTAACAGATCTATAGTTTCCTTTACAGCAAGCGCTGAAGTATAAGGGCCAAAATATCTAGCCTTATCCTTTCCTGCCTTTCTTGTACTGTATACCCTTGGAAAAGCTTCATCAACGGACACCTTTATATACGGATAAGTCTTATCATCCTTCAAAAGAGTATTATATTTTGGCCTGTACTCCTTTATAAGATTATTTTCGAGTACAAGGGCTTCAAGCTCAGAATCGACTACAATATATTCAAATCTTCTTATAAGAGATATCATTTTCAGTATTTTTGCTGTTTTACCATTCGGAGACTGAAAATACTGTCTTACTCTGTTTTTTAAATTCACTGCCTTTCCCACATAGATGATTTCATCCTTAGGTCCATGCATTAAATAAACTCCCGGGGAATTCGGGAGTTTTTTGAGTTCATCTTCTAAATGAAAAGTTGAATTAAGAGGAAGCTCTGGTCTTAATTTCTCGCTCATTGAACTGTCTCACTTTCTTCATAAACAACTATAGGCCCATCCTGTAGAAGAATTTCCTGATCACTCTCGCTAAGCTCATCACCTTCAAGTGCCTGCTTAAGCTCATCTGAAAGTTCATCTGTCTTTTTTTCTTCTTCAAGCTTCTGAGCTTCTCGCTTCTTTGCTATTTCCTGATCTTCTTCTAAAGCCTCTCTGTCACTAAGTAGTCCATCATAAAAATAATTAGCTGAAGCTGACCACAGTATCCACTCATCATATCCGCTGTCATATACCGCTCTTATCTGGTCTCTGACTGCCTTGCCATCATAGACCATGTAGTTGCCCTCACCCAGATATGAAGCTGTAAATGACTGGAGCCATGGTCTTACAATTGCCTGATTTACACCATCCTCAGCTGTCTTTTGCAACTCTTTTCTAGACAATTTAAGTGCGCCTAATATACATGCATATGGATCCTTATCAGGATGTTCCAATCCAAAGTTTCCTGTAGAATAATGTGAAGGATATATCATAGGACAAATGTAATCTATAGCTTCTACCATCTGATTATAGCTCTGTCCTACCGACCTTGCATCTATAGGGCTTCCTATTATAGTTCCAAAAACGTCACAACTTACAAAGGTTCCTTCTTTTCTGAGAGAATCTGAAAGATAGCTTACAAGCTCAGTAATAATACTGATTTTATCTCTTCCAAGTGTATCCTGCTCATCATAAACGACCTCATCGATTCCTCGCTCTGTGCAAAATCTAATATAGTCAAACTGAATCTCATCAAAGCCTAATTCGATTGCTTCTTTTGAAATATCAAGGAGATAGTCCCAGTATTCCTGCTTATATGGATTTACCCAGGCATCCCCCTTATTATCTCTAAATAAACTGCCATCCGCCTTATGCAGAGACCACTCAGGCTTTTTCTCAGCAATAAAAGGATCTTTAAGCGCAACTATTCTTGCAATACAGTATATATCTCTCTTTTTAAGCTCCTGCATCACATTCAAAATATCCGGTATGTCACCATTTTCAGCTCCAAGCTCATCCACAACCGGTATGTCCATATCACAGGTAACCCTGCCATTGTCATCCTTTATATCGATTACAACTGCATTGAGCTCCGTCTCATCAAGCTGCTTATATACCTCCGCCATAAACTCCGGATTATTAAGCGTCTTAGCTCCAAGATATATTCCCTTTACTCTTACTGCATTTCTGCTGTCTACAGGAACAGAGACTGTCTCTTCAGCAACAGTCTCTGTCTCAGCTACAGTTATAGGTTCTATCTTAGTCGTTTCCTCTTCTTCGTAATCCTCATTATAGGCTGCCGGCTCATACCTCTTACAGCCTGATAAGGATACAGTTAAAGCAAAAGTTGAAATTGCTATGAAATTCACTAAAAACTTTTTCATTGAAAACCTTTTTACAAATTAATCTTCTAAATCTTTCCACTTGAAATCAGGAATTACATCAGACCATTTTTCAATGCCAATTATTTCCTTTGCAAACTCCGTAGCTTCAAGTGTGAAATGCTTCTTATCTATATCTCTAAATACTGGCCAGATATATTTACGCATAGCCGGATAAATATTTCCATCATCTGTTGACTCTGTTGTCCAAAGTCCAAAAGCACATGAATTCTTTACCTCAGACGGTGCATCTATCTGTCTGGAAAGTATAAAGGTATCTATATAAGGATTGGAATCAACAATATAATATGCATAAGCAAATGCTGCTGCCTGAAGCTCTTCTACCTTACCTCTGCTCAATGATTGCGATGTAAATCCCTGTTCACTAAGAATAATATGTCTTACTTCACCCTGTCTGTCAAGCATATTCGGTTTTTGCATAAAATCTGTCAGTACAGAAAGATTAGCAAAATTAACTATAGGTGAATTCTCTGTATAGTTAACAAGGCCTGTTTGTGTATCATCCCAGAATTCCGGCTCAACAAGTGGAACGCTGTAAGGATGATAAGCTAATCCCCAGTCAATATTTCCATTTTGATTAACATTATTAGCAAATTTTTCTATAATCTCTTTGGCATTGTATCTGGTATATCCATTTGCCTCATTCATCCAGTGATGGTCAACTGAGAAATAAACTCTATCATTCGCACAGGTTGATTTGATAGCTGTATAGAAAACTCTAAAACTACGTTCAAATTCCTTAACGTACTCATCAAGGCTCATTGGACCTATATAATTCCAATGCTGATTATTGATTTCATTTCCAATAATCCAGTTCTGTACCTTTCCATAGTTTGGATTCTGCCCGGAATATCTTTCAGCAAGAAATGAAGCTATTGCCTTTATTGCCTTGTATCCTTCTTCTGTTTTTGAATTAAAATGATAGAAGGCAGCCCCTGATTTCCTGGTGCCAGGATAATAATAATCTGGTGTACTGTCCATCCAGCCATTTAACAGGATAGCATTTACATTTATCTGCTTATTGGAAAATGTAGAAATAGTACGATCAAAGTCTTCTACAATTTCCTTATTAAAATGATAGGTTTCCCCCTCATAGGTATAATCTATTCCTTCACCAAAGAGTGCATTGTAAGGGATATTTACAATAACACTATGAACTCCAAGCTCCATTGCATCTGCAATCTGGGAACGCTCAATAAGAAGTCCTTTCTTTGTTATAGGCTCCATATATGGATCCTTATTTTTTGCAATATACTCCGGATTTGTAATATAGGCTGGACTCGAAACCTGAATATACTTAGTTCCATCCCAAATGCAGGCAACGAATTTATTGTACAATCTGGTTTCCTCATCATTAATATAAAGAGGAAGTCTGAAAGTAAGATCCTCGCTATTCTTTGGAAGCATTGAAACATATCTATGCCCTGCTATATCATCCTCATATGGCTGGAGCTCCAAAATGTAAATATTGGTATCCTTACCCATCTCTGTATTTGAAGGAGTAATAGAGCCGTTAAGCGATGCTCTTAATACGACCTCGCTTCCCTCTATTTTACATGAATTCCATACTATATTTTCATATGGCTTTTCTGGTTCTTCTACTGCTAAAGAGACTGAACCATCCTCAGCAACAACTTCCTTTGTAAGAGCTGTAGGGATAGGAATCTGTGCTTCTGGTGCCATTGAAGATTTGAGCACACGAACTTCCTTAGGTGCGGCGCCAACAACAAATTCAGCTGTTTCGTAGCCGGCATCCAGACTTCCTATTGGTTTTTCTTCATTCTCTTTGATAGTACTTTCAACTGTTTCTTCTGTAACAGCTGTGTCTGTTATTTCCGTAGAAGCTTTATTATCACTAGAGGTATTAACTTCCTCAGAATGCATTAATGCTGTTGTCTCTGCATTTTGACTGCTCAGACGGGTCTCCTTTTCTGTAAATAATGAGCAGCTGCAAAGAAACAGCATTAATAAAAGTGAAGCTGTTATACTAATGCTTTTTCTAAAAAAATCTTTCATGCTCTTAGTATAACAAAAATAATGTTACAAATTAAGTCACCAAATTCTTACATTTTTTTCTAATCTTCTTATATTTTTTCATTAAATGTTTATTTATGTACAAATTGTGTTTATTTTCAAAAAGCTTAGGCATCGCACTGATACCAGAGTTCAGCAAGTCCTAATCTTGCTACATCGCCCTTTCTGAAACCACTTTCCTCATATTTTCCAGTAATAGTTCCATCCAAAAGACCTGCGGTAAGATCCAGATAATCCTTTATTATCTGCTTAGACATAGTTACTGCATCATGTCCGGCTCCAAGAACATCATATTTATCCTCTATATCCCAAAGCTTTTTCATTGTATTCATGCATATTTTAATGAGTCTTGTATCATTATCTGGCTGTCTCATTAAGATAATACCCTTATTAGCAGTATCACCACTGAAAAGAACACGGCTTTGCTCATCTAGAATGCACATTTCCCCATCTGTGTGTCCTGGTGTGTGAATTGCATGCAATATCCTGTTTCCAAGATCAATATCCATACCATCCTCAAGGGGGATATATTCATAATTGTGCTCTGTAGAATCTTCAGGAATCAGGCTATACAGCTCCTCAAGATCTATTTCAGGACATCTTATCGGACCTCTTGTTTTTATGTAAAATCTTCTAGCTTCATTGAGATTAGCTGTTCCAAACAAAGCCTTCATATTTTCCATATTAGCAGACTGATTCTTTCCGTCATTTTCATTAATATAAATAGGAAAATCCTTAAACTGCTCTATACCTCCATCATGATCAAAATGAGCATGCGTTAAAAGTACTACAAGCGGCTTATCAGTAAGCTCTCTTACACTTTTGTATAGATTTCCGATGCCACAGCCAGTATCTATAAGAACAGCCTTGTCCTCACCTTCAATCAAGAAAGTATTCACAAGATTAAACTCACTTAAACACCAAGTCTTTGGTGCAATCTCTGTAACAAAATGTTTAAGACCATTCATTTTCATATTTCCTCATATAATCATATACATTTTCAGATGTCTGTTTGCATATCAGCAGTAAATCATTAAAGCTTACTAACCTCACTGCTTATCTTTCTCATATCCTCATCATTCATATTATATATGAATTTATAACATATAAATATGAGTAATACTCCAAGCATAGGCCATACTCCGCCAAACATCTTTAATCTTTCTGCTACACCCGGAAGCTGTCCCATTGATCCAAGCGCTGCATCATATCCAAGTACTTCAAGCATAAGTGCTATTATAGATGTTGATGCTGATGCTGCAAAGAATACGATAAATGTTATTGTAGCATAAACAGTTCCATCATTTCTTGTCTTTGTAAGATATGCCTGATAATCTACTGCATCTGCTATTAAAGACCACAATAATAAGCCTAAAGCCGCTGTACATGCTGAAGCACAGAACTGGGCTATTACCCAGCTCATAGGGGTCATAGGAAGAAAGGCTGTTACTCCATAGCATATAGCCGCTCCTAACATAGGCCAGGTTATAAGATTTTTCTTACCAAACTTCTTTACAAGTGGCTTTATAACAAGCATTCCTGCAAGCATAGGAATCATTGATAAAGCTGAGGCTACTGAAAGAGCATCTGTATCCTTAAAATATACCATGAATACATACTGATTTATCATAGATACTGGCTGGGTAAATAACTTAGTAACTACATATGAAAGCACAACAGCTATCATAATTCTATTCTTTAAGAAAGATTTTGCAATCTGTAAATAATTTATCTTTTCTTTTCCCTGTACCTCAGCTACATCTGCAACTATTACTCTTTCTCTGATAAGGCTATGTGCAACTGTAAGACATACAACACAGAATATTCCAAAGATAACCGTTAAAACAATAAATCTGCTGGCAATAGGATCCTGATTCTGGTCAAAAAGAAGCATAGGTGCTACAGTTGTAGGAATTGTTGCTCCCAAAAATGATCCAATTGATCTAAAGTTAGAAAGCTCTGTTCTCTGTACCTGATCAGTAGTAATGATATTGCTCATTGCTCCATAAGGCACGTTGATAAATGTACCAACTATACCCCAGATAAAGTAGATTACTAAAATCCATGCAATCTTAAGGAAATAAGGCATTGATGTCACATTAAAGAATAATACTATTGTGAAAATCATATATGGAATAGCAAACTTCTTTAAATATGGTTTCATCTTACCATATTTTGTTGCTGGCCTGTTGTCTACAGTACGTCCAATAAAGGTATCATTAAGTGCATCAAGAGCCTTGCATAAAAATACTATTGATGCAAAATGTACTGCACTTATGCCAAGTATATTAACACAAAAAAGCATTAAATAGCTGTTAACAATAACCTGCAGACTGTTAAATCCCAAATCACCAAGAAGGTATCCTATCTTATCCTTCATTCCAAATGCTGGTGCATTTTTTACACCTTGAACATAATCACTGTTCAGATTAGCTGTCCTCTCCATAAAGCTTCTCCTTGATCTCATCATAAAAATAGTTACAGTTAGCCTTTAATATTATTCTAGGCATAACCTGATAGAGTGCCGGCAGAGGTTCATTTTTTAAAAGATTTGCTATAAGAAGCTGAAGTCCTTTATAGCCTACCTTGTGAGGTCTTTTATCAATAACTGCATCCAGAACGTCATTATTAAGTGCCTCATATGTTCTGTCAAATAGCTCGCTTCCAATTACAAACTTAGGCTTAAGCTTTGATTCCTCTATAGTCTTAAGTAGTGAGGCCGTATGTCTGGCACAGGTACAATATACACCCTGAATATCATCATATTTTCGCATTATTTCTTCAATAAGCTTTTCCTGATTGATATCAAGATTAAGTGGCACCTCTACAATCTTTAGTTCAGGCCTGAATTTACTTAAAAGATTGCAAAAACTACTACTATTCATATCTGTACCATTCATCATATTTTGTCCAAACACAAGAACTGAGCCCTTATCATAAATAAATTTGCTCATAAGCTCAGCTGCCATGGAGCCAGCTACTGCATCATTTACTACGACTTTGCAAATATCTTCCAGACTCTCTGAACATTTTTCGAGGACAACAACCTTTGTCCCCTTTCCTACTATTCTGTTCAGATATCCTTCAGCTTTTGGACTAAGATTTAATCCATATACCAATACACCGTCATAGTGGACCGGCTGGTCATTATAAATATTTCTAAGTATTGTTTCTGTCTGAATGTCGAATTCTGAGGTAACAGATACATTCGTATAAAATTCCTGAAAAATAATATTAAAAGGATTGATCTCATCTCTCATGGTCAGATATCCCTCAAGTATACGATTTAGAAAATATTTGCCGCCCTTTGCTCTTAAAGGAAAAATAAGTGCGATGTGCATTGGCTGTTTTTTTAATGTTGAAGCTGCAACGTTTACACTATACCCTTGTTCCTGTGCTATCCGCAGGATTTTCTCTGTCACAGCCTCACTACATCCTCCCTTACCATTTAGGACTCTGTGAACTGAAGTTAAAGAAACTCCTGCCTGCTCTGCTATTTGCTTTAATGTAACCTTTCCTGCCATTTATTTTACACCCCATTTAGATATTTGTTTACGTAATATTTTAGGTTTAATTTTTACGTAAACGTTCTCTTAAATTTTGTGTACAGATTATATATTATTTAACCTGATTCTGTAAACGTATATAACTTACAATTTTTTATTCTTATTTTTATGCTTATTGCACAAAAATAAGACCGGTTTATTCCGGTCTTATGAATAATTTTATTATAAATAGTTTTATTTTCCAAGTCTTGATACAATGTCGTTTGCAATATCTTTGAGGAAACCTGCTTCGGAATCCTTTAATCTTGACTTAACAGTAATATCTACACTTGAAATGTCCATGTTCTTCATCTCAGAAAGCATTTCCTTCATGCACTTTCCAGACTGTGGTGCCCAGGTACCATTTCCAAGCACTGTAACCTTTCTGTTCTGAAGGTTAAGCATCTTCATATCCTCGATAAACTCCTTCATCTTTGGATACAGACCATTGTTATAAGTAGGTGCTGCAAAAACAAGATGCTCACATCTGAAGCACTCTGCAATAAGGTATGATTTCTCTGTTTCAGAAACATCATATACCTTTATCTTCTTGAGTCCCATATCTCCAAGCATACATGCGAGAGCTTCGCACATCTCCTGTGTATTTCCATACATAGAGCCATAAATAATTACAACACTGCCTGGATCTTCAACTCTGTATGAAGACCATATGTCATACTTTTCTACAAACATACCAAGCTTGTTTCTCCATACTGGTCCATGAAGCGGTGCTATCATTGCAATATCAAGATTTGCTGCCTTCTTGAGAACAGCCTGGGTCTGTGGTCCGTATTTTCCTACAATATTGGTATAATATCTTCTGGCATCTGTAAGCCATGATGAGTTGAAATCGATCTCATCATCAAAGATATTTCCATCCAGGGTTCCAAAGGTTCCAAATGCATCTGCTGAGAAAAGTACTTTGTCCTTTTCATCATAAGTAAGCATTACCTCTGGCCAGTGAACCATAGGTGCAAATATAAATCTAAGCTTATGAGAGCCAAGATCTAATATATCTCCTTCTTTTACAACTACCTTTCTTTCATCTGAAAGTGTTGTGTCGAATAACTGGTCAAAAAACTTAAATGTTGTAACATTTCCTACCATCTTACAGTCAGGATACAATTCGAGAATGCGCTTAATACCCTTACAGTGATCTGGCTCCATATGATTTACAATAATATAATCCAGCTTTCTGCCATTAAGAACATGCTCAACATTTTCAATAAGCTGTGAAATTGCACTTTCATCTACTGTATCCAAAAGCACTGTCTTTTCATCTTTTATAAGATATGCGTTATAAGATACACCATGTGGAAGAGGATAAAGATTTTCAAAAAGATGGAGTCTTCTATCATCAGCTCCTACCCAAATAATATCATCATTTAATTTACGTGTAGCCTGCATAATTCTTACCTTTCCTTATAGTCTCATTTCAGTGAGAAGTATATCACACTAAAAGACCTGTTGCAAACATATTTAAAACTTTGGACATCCATGTTATACCTATATCATTGCCTATGTTATTTTTATATATTTTATTTACATATAATATTTCTCTATTGTAAAATATTATTGTAAATTTTCGCAAAAAGGAGGAATAGTCATTGTTCAAAAAATATATTGAAGTATATACTACATTAAGTATGGAAAAATTCTTTATTGCAAAGAACATTCTCGCAAACAATAGTATTCCATACAAAGATACCAGCACAAACAACCAATTAAGACTTTCATCCAATAATTTACGTGGAAACAACTATTTATTTTCTCGTGATAGTGCTGTAAAAACAGTTTATAGCCTACCTGTTAGAAAAGATGATGAAGCAAGAGCCAGATTTCTTCTTAATAAGATTTAACGGATAAGAGAAAAAGACGCACTAATGCGTCTTTTTCTATGCTAAATATCAATTTTCAAAAAAATATATTTTACTTAAGCATTTGCTTCGGCAGCTGCTGCAATAACAGCATTCTGGACATCATTTGGTGCCTGCTCATATCTTGCAAGCTCATAAGCAAAACTTCCCATTCCTCCAGTCATTGATCTAAGATCTGTTCCATATCCATAAAGCTCAGACATAGGTATATCAGCCTCTATAGTCTGCTTTCCATTGTGGTCTGAATTCATGCCAAGAACTCTTCCACGTCTTCTGTTCAGATCTCCCATAACATCTCCTGTATAATCATCAGGAACAGTTACCTTAAGTGATGCAATAGGCTCAAGTATTACAGGATTTGCCTGCACGAAAGCTTCCTTAAATGCTATGCTTGAAGCCATCTTAAATGCCATTTCAGAAGAATCAACAGGGTGATAAGAACCATCAATAAGAGTTGCCTTAATACCAACTACAGGATAGCCTGCCATAGGTCCCTTCAATACACATTCCTGAATTCCCTTTTCTACTGCCGGGAAGAAGTTCTTTGGTACAGCTCCTCCAAATACCTTTTCTTCAAATACATAAGGTAAAGTAAGATCTCCTGAAGGCTCAAACTCCATGATAACATCTCCGTACTGTCCATGTCCGCCAGACTGTTTCTTATGCTTGCCCTGTACCTTTACTTTCTTTCTAATAGTCTCTCTATATGCAAATTTAGGCTTTGAAAGCTCAATCTGTACCTTATATCTTGTCTCCAGCTTTGATTTAACAACATCCAGTTGCTGCTCGCCAATAGCATAAAGAAGTGACTGTCTGTTCTCTGCATCATTTACAGCTCTAAGTGTAAGATCCTCATCAAGCATCTTCTGAAGTGCTGCTGAAACCTTATCATCATCTCCCTTATTTACTGGCTTATAAGCCATATAAGTATAAGGTGTATCTATCTGTGGAGGGTTATAAGCTACAGGTGCATTTCTAAGAGCTATAGTATCTCCAGTCTGTGTAACTGTTAATTTAGAAATTGCTCCGATATCACCTGCCTGAAGCTCATCAACCTCAATGCTTTCCTTTCCTCTAAGTACATAGAGCTTTCCAACCTTCTCGTCCTGCTCTTTATTAACATTATAAATAACGCTGTCAGCCTTGAGAACGCCAGTAACAACCTTTAATAAACTGTATTTTCCTATAAATGGATCTGCAATTGTCTTCCATACCAAAGCTGTAAGGTTTGCATCTGGTTTACATTTTGCTGTAAATCTCTCTCCACTTGAAAGATCAGTTCCTACAGTTTCTCTGTAATCAGGTGATGGGAAGTACTTATCAATGGCCTGAAGAAGTGAATTCATGCCCTGGCAGTTGATACCTGATCCCATAATAACAGGAACTATATTACATTCTGAAACATTTGTTCTAAGAGCTGATGAAATTTCTTCATAAGTAAACTCACCACCCTCAAAATATCTCTCCATATATTCGTCAGATGTCTCTGCTACAGCTTCAAGAAGTGAGCCTCTTGCAGTATCA
This sequence comes from Eubacteriales bacterium, assembly GCA_030525875.1. Classification (GTDB taxonomy): domain Bacteria; phylum Bacillota; class Clostridia; order Lachnospirales; family Lachnospiraceae; genus Avilachnospira. The sequence continues at coordinate 47,130 of JAUNDV010000003.1, read as the reverse complement.
AGCTGCTTTGCTACATAGTCAGGAATAGCACACTCTTCATATTCACTTTCCTTAGTAAAATGACGGCCCTTCATCTTAACTACATTGACATATCCAACAAACTTTCTATCCTCTCTGATAGGTATCTGAAGAGGTGAAACCTTACGTCCAAATTCCATATTAAGTTTTACAATCAGCTGTCTGAATGAAGCCTCATCATCATCCATATTTGTAACGAAGAAAAGACGTGGTATTGAATTCTTCTCACAATACTCCCATGCCTTTCTTGTTCCAGGCTGGACGCCTGACTTTCCATTCACAACAATTACCGCAGCATCAGCTACTGCAAGTGCCTCTTCAACCTCTCCACAGAAGTCAAAGTATCCTGGTGTATCAAGAAGATTTATCTTAATATCTCCTGCTTCACCCTTATATTCTAAAGGAATAACTGAAGTTGAGATGGAGAATTTTCTCTTCTGCTCCTCTTTATCATAGTCGCTGATAGTATTTCCATCATCAGTCTTACCCATTCTTGCGGTAATACCGGTAACATGTGCCAATGCTTCGACAATTGTTGTCTTTCCGGCCCCTCCATGTCCTAATAATACCACGTTTCTTATATCATTTGTTTTATACGCCCTCATGATATGTCTCCCTTCTCATATTATAGTATGGCGCGATTTATGCTATCTTTTGAATAGCTGTATATTTCACACACATTTTTTTATTGTAAAGCTTAATTCCCCTGAGATAACATTTTATTATCTCTTAAAACTTGATTCTCATGAGCTCTTCTTTATATTAAATCTCGTACCCCTTAGTTCTCATGAAATCCTTTATTATCTGTGCTACCTGCGGATATTCTATCTTTGATGAATTGATGCATAGATCATAGTTCTGCATATCCAGCCAGTCCTTACCTGTATAGTAGCTGTAAAATTCTGTTCTTTCTTTGTCTATTTTCTTGACATGCTCTTCAGCAGTATCACGGTTAACAGACTCTAAGGCCATAATTCTTTCTATCTTCTTTGGCATATCAGCATAGACAAATATACTTACAACATTTGGAATATTTCCTTCTCTCAAAATATAATCTGCAGCTCTTCCTGCGATGATACAGGATTCCCTTGATGCTATCTCTCTAAGTGTCTTTGCCTGAAATCTAAAAAGATTCTCCGGGCTTGTCATCTTATCTCCAACCTTTGGCTCTCCTATAGAAGGTTTCTTAGAATCAAACAGCTTATAAATAGGATTATTGCCTGCCTTTTCGTCCGCAAGCCTGAAATACTGCTCTCCTATAGCTGAAGTTTCAGATGTAATCTTAATCAGCTCTTCATCATAAAAATGAATACCAAGTTCTTCTGCCAGTGCCTGACCTACAGCCTTACCACCAGCTCCATACTCTCTGCCGATTGTAATAATCATTTTAGGTTTATCCATTTTTATCCTCCTGTATATACTAATAAGCTTTTTCTATTTTATCACAAACTTAGCTATTTAACCATAAAATTTTATTTTTTTTTATTATTTTTGTGTGTTTTGACCATTATAAAACATTTTAAATATTTGTTTAGTTTCATTTAAAGATATAAAACAAAAAAAGACACACTACAAACGAGTATGTCTTAAAAATCATATAAATGAGCAGTACTATAAGCCGGGTTATGTCGAGAACGGTCATCTATCTAGATTATATGTCACCATATAACTCAAGCGTCCTACCCGGAGCATGACGGGCAGCCATATTACTCCTTCATGGACTTGCTTCGGATGGGGTTTACAATGCGCACTCTGTTACCAGATTGCCGGTAGTCTCTTACACTGCCATTTCACCCTTACCTTACTAAAGGCGGTATACTTTCTGTTGCACTTTCCTTAGGATCACTCCCACCTGACGTTATCAGGCATCCTGCCCTATGAAGCCCGGACTTTCCTCTCCTGTCATAGACAGCAGCGACCGTTTATACTGCTCGCGTTTATTATACTCATACCTGCTAAAATGTCAAGCACAACTCAGCCCACGTCAAGGCATGAACCACCTATAAATTCTCTGATTACAGATGTTTTTGGAATTATTTCTGGTGAAACGCTAAGTACATAATCAAGAAATTTAAGTAATCTCTTTGCCTCAAGATATTCAGGATCATTTTTATCAATATCAAAGAGCAAAGGTTCGGCTGAAGTCTTTAAAACAGCAAGCTCGTAGATCATCGACGTATTAAACAGAACATCTGCATTATCCTGATAAGGAAAAATATTCTTTTCCTCTCCGGCTCTTACTGAAGGCCAGCTTGCTATAGTCTGTTTAGCCGAATGTCCCCTTGTCCTGTTATCTCTTACCATTCTCCTAAGCAATCTGCAGTCTGTAGTAGGAATCCTGTTATGCTCATCTATATTAAGCTGGGTAAGAGCTGAAACATAGATTCTGTATTTGCTTTCATTAGGCAGTTTTTCTGAAAATTTATCATTAAGACAATGTATTCCTTCAATAATAAGTACATCATCCTCTTCCAGCTTCAAAAATCTTCCCTTATATTCTCTCTTTCCTGTCTTAAAATTATATTTTGGCATTTCCACAGTTTGTCCAGAAAGCAGATCCAGCATGTCAGCATTGAACTGTTCTGTATCAACCGCACTTAGTGACTCAAGATCTGGTTTTCCATTTTCATCAACTGGTCTCTTGTCATAATCTATAAAATAATCATCCGCTGATATGATATGTGGATTTATTCCATAAGCCATAAGCTGGAATGCCAGCCTGTTTGCTGTTGTTGTCTTTCCAGAGCTTGAAGGACCTGCTATAAGAATTATCTTTTTATCCTTTTTTGAAATTCGCTGGGCAATCTCTCCTATCTTCTTCTCAAAAAATGCTTCCTGCATAATTATAAGATCATTGGCTCTGCCCTTACATATAGCATCATTGAGGTCAGCAATATTTCCTATCCCTATTCTGTCAGCCCAGTCGCAGGATTCAGACTGTACCTTAAAAAGCTTGTCAGATGGATTAAAAGCAGCAAGCCTTTCTGGATCATCTGAATCAGGAAGGATAAGCACGAATCCCTTTTGATATTTTATAAGGTCAAATACTCTGATATAAGCTGTAGAGGCGCACATTGCACCGTAAAAATAATCTTCAAATCCATCTAATTCATATACATTAACGCTAGAAGATCTTCTATACTTAAACAGCTCCGATTTATCTGTCATCCCATGCTTTTTAAAGCTTTCTATTGCATCATCTACATGCATGCTTTTCTTTGTAAAAGGAATATTTTTGGATACCAGTTCCTCCATTTTTTCTTTAACTCTGATGAGAAATTCTTCATCTAATTCAAAATCCAGTTTAGGAACTATATAGAAATTACCTCCTATCGTAAACTCAACCTGAATCTTGTCTATATGCTCACTTCCTGCTATTTCATAAAATGCCTTAAGCAATATCAAAATAGCAGATCTTGCATAGGTCATTCTTCCAGCCTTATCTCTATATGTTACAAATTCTACCTCTGCATCCTTTTTTATCATTTTGTTAAGCTCAAAAAGATGATTCCCACTAATACTGTGAACCAGCAATATTTCATCCTTATAATATTTCTGAAAATCCACAGCTACATCTTTCCATGCTGTCCCCTCATGATAGCAATTGGTAATTCCCCTATAGCTTATTTTAAACATTCTACATACCTCCTAGTTTTATTCAAATAACCTGTCTGTATGCTTTTTCATCCTTTATTATTTCTATCCCCTCAAAATGTGAAGCAATAAATTCACACATTTCCTCAACAAATACCTGCTCTAATCCAAAATGTCCTGCATCTATCAGACTGATTCCTTCATCCAGAGCATCTATACCATCATGATGCCCCATATCCCCTGTAATAAGGACATCACATCCATTACTAAGTGCATGCCCAAGCATTCCCCTTCCAGAGCCCGGACATACTGCAACTCTGCTAATGTCCTTTCCCGCATCATAAAAGAAAACACCTGAAAGTCCGAATTTTTCTTTTATTTCTTCAGCTAAGGACTTTGTGCCTTTTTTATTTTTTAATTCAGCAATAAAACCTACTCCTATCTCACTTCCTGACTCATCTCCAGTTATTTCAAGAGGTGATATTATGCTGGCATCTAATCTCTTTGAAACAGCTTTTCCCATTCCTTCAGGAGCTATATCATAATTTGTATGCATGGAATAAAGAGAAATTCCGTTTTCAATGAGTTTTAAAAGCTTATTTCCTATTGCTGTTTCATCGTTTACTGATTTTATGCCTCTAAATATTAAAGGATGATGTGTTATTACCATATCGACATCCTGGGAAACAGCGTGATCAATGAGCTCTGCTGTAGCATCCAGAGCAAGCATTATCTTATTTACCTTTTTGTCACTTCTTCCTGCCATAAGTCCGGGATTGTCCCAATCCATTGCATAATTAACAGGAAAATGCTTTTCTATTTCATTTTTAATATCTAAGACAGTATATATCATAGCTGATTCACCTTATAATTTAATATAAAATCTATTTCATTTATCTTTTTCTCAAGCTCAGTTAGCTTCTCATAAACATTGGCAGCATTGCTGCTTTTACACTTTTCCAAAGCTTCTTCATATCTTTTTTTACTTAATAAAAGTCCCTCTATAAATGTATCCTCTGCCTTTATTGCAGATATTAGACCATATTTATACAAGGCTTCATGTTCATATTCATCACTTCTGCAGACTGCATTTTCAGCTGGTCTTAGCTTAATAAGCGTATAATATTTGCCCTCATCATAAATATTATACTCATCATAAATATCAATCTTTACTTCATCTATAAGAAAATGTCTCACAAGATCTGGCTCAGATTGTGGACTTAAGACTATAGCTTTCATATTTCTAAGAAGCTCAACTGCCTTCTTTGTAGTTGCCTTCTGATTTTTATCTACTTTGCCATCAGTAGGAACTGCCTTTAATATATCAAGCATCAGCTTACCACCCATACCTGCTATTATCATTCCATCAGGCTTGTAGTCATTTTTAATAACTGCTCTTATACCATCTGAAAGAAATGTTTTTATCTGATCTTCCAGACCTGCATTTTTTATATTATTTTCAGCCTGCATAAGCGGTCCTTTTCTGATATCACAGGCAAGAACCGAGCCTGCTTTTTTATTTTTTACTGCCTCTATCGATGCATAAGCATGATCACAGCCCACATCTACTAAAAGCTTCACTTCATCCAAAAGCTCAACAATTTTTGTCAATCTGCTTGAAACAGGCATCTTTATCTCCTAATTAATCTTATTATGTAATTTACAGCTTTATATCCAGTCTGGATAAAGCATTTTTCATTTTCATGAGTTCCTGAAATCTGTAAATATCATTTCCAGATTTTTCTATCTCCTCATTGATTCCATGCAATCTTATCTTAGAAACCGCTTCACTAACAGCTTTTTCGAGATCTCTTGTACTCATATCCTCAACACCCCTGTAAAGCGCATCTGCATTTAGGATTGCACCTGCCTGCTTTCTCTTTTCTGGCTCATCTGCATATATATCCATGACTTTTGCAGGATCAAGTATTCCCTCTTTATGCTGTCTTTTTATTTCAGCTGCAGTATCCCTGAATATTCCTTCTGTAAAATCCTCAAGTCCTATATATGCCGACAGCTTGTCTATGATTTCGGGTCTGGCACACATCCATGACAGAAGTAGTCTTTCCGATTTAAGAACAGACTTATCTAATCTTTCCTGCCTTCTCTTTTCATATGCTGATTGATTTTGTCTATTATTTACAGATTTATTTTGTCTGTCATCCATCATCCTTGATGCATTTTTTTCTTTTTCAAGATCAGCTATCACTTCTTTATCCGGATCAAATCTTTGATTTTCTTTTGTCTTCATTCCTTTGTAGAGTGCCTTGATATTAACCATACTCTTGAGCTCTTCATAAGGAATCATATGCTCATGGCTGACAGCCTGCACATAATTATCTCTCTCAAGTGGTTCTGTAAAGCTGCAAAGCCTTTCCGCTGTATCTTCATAAAAGCGTGTCTTCATTGCCGGATCTGAAAGATCATAGCTACTTTTTATTACCTCAATTTCATAGAGAAATGCATTCTTGGCCTTTAATATTCTTTCCTCATAAGCATCAGGTCCCATTGCCTTAATGAACTCATCTGGATCCTTATACTCTCCCATATCCAGAACTTTAACATTGAGCCCCGCTTCCCTTAATATAGGAAATGCTCTGAGTTTTGCATTTGTACCAGCCTTATCGCTGTCCTGAGTGAGAATTACATTATCTGTATATCTTTTTAGAAGTCTGGCATGTCTTTCGTTAAATGCAGTTCCAAGCGAAGCAACGGCATTTGTAAAACCAGCCTGATGAAGAGCTATTACATCCATATAACCTTCACAGATAAGAATATAATTTTTTCTGGATTTTTTTGCAAAATTAAGTCCATATAAAATACTTGATTTATCAAATATAGGAGTTTCAGGAGAATTAAGATACTTAGGCATACCTTCCCCCATAACTCTTCCTCCAAAGCCTACAACCCTGTTGTTGGTATCCATTATAGGGAACATAACTCTGTTCCAAAACTTATCCTTATTTCCTCTGTCATCTATTATGCATAATCCAGATTTACTGATATCTTCATCAGCAAAGCCCTTAGACTTAAGATACCTATATAACTCGTCAGGCGATGTTTTATCAGCATATCCAAGTCCAAAATGAGTTATCATTTTATTTGAAATTCGTCTTTCCCCACTAAAATACCTGTAGCCTGTTTTATTATCGCCCTTGATAAGCTTGTTGTAGTAAAATAAAGCCGCTACCTTATTAATCTCATAAAGTCTGGATTTAAGCTCTGAAAATCCTCTATGCTCAGTACTACTCTCTGTAGGAAGCTCTATGCGTGCTCTGTCCGCAAGATATTTTAATGCCTCTGAAAATGTATAATTTTCATATTCCATTATAAAGCTTATAACATTGCCTCCTGCGCCACAGCCAAAGCAATAATATATCTGTTTTTGTGGGCTTACAGAAAATGAAGCTGTTTTTTCCCCATGAAAAGGACAGAGTCCAAAATAATTGGACCCCTTCTTTGTTAAACGGACATACTGTCCTATAACATCCACTATATCATTTGCATTTCTAACCTGCTCTATTATTTCTTCACTATATCTCATTTTTATCCTGATAAATCATCTTACATGCCAGCCTACAGGAACATATAAGGACTCAAATTTTTCTATTGCATAATTATCTGTCATTCCAGATATATAATCACATACTGCTCTTTCTTTGGATGCGCCTCTTTCAATCAGATTTGTATATTCTACAGGCATGCTGTTAGGATATTTCATGTAATATTCAAACAGAAGTTCTATCATATGCTGAGCCTTCGCTTCTTCCGCCTTTGCTCTTCCACCAATATATACCTTTTGGAACATCCACTTTCTAAGACCTTGCATAGCCTTTTCGTGTGAAGGGCTCATTTCTATAGAAGGCTTATCGAAGCTGCATTTTATTACATCATGTATTAAGGAGTTAAGTCTCATATTTACATTAGTTCCTATCACATCAGTAAATTCCGAAGGTATATCTGACTCAACTATAAGTCCTGCTCTTATTGCATCATCAACATCATGATTAAGATATGCTATTTTATCCGAAAGTCTTACAACCTGACCTTCCAGAGTCTTAGGATGACTTCTCGTCTGATGATTCAGAATCCCATCTCTTACTTCCTTTGTAAGATTGAGTCCCTTGCCGTCTTTCTCAAGCACCTCAACTATTCTTACTGATTGTTCGCTGTGCTCAAATCCATCCGTGCACAATCTGTTTAACACAGCCTCTCCACTATGACCAAATGGAGTATGACCAAGATCATGTCCAAGTGCAATCGCTTCCGTAAGATCCTCATTAAGTCTAAGAGAACGGGCAATCGTTCTTGCTATCTGGGACACCTCAAGTGTATGTGTTAATCTGGTACGATAATGATCTCCATATGGAGCAAGAAAGACCTGAGTCTTATGTTTAAGTCTGCGAAATGACTTTGAATGAATTATACGATCTCTATCCCTTTGGTATTCTGTACGAATATCACACTTTTCCTGAGGAAAATCTCTTCCCTCAGTACTATCTGAAAATGACGCAAAACGACTGAGGCGAAGTCTTTCATCCGCCTCTATCATTTCTCTGATACAGCTATAATTTTTTACATCCATATGTCACCTCCGCATATCTAAACAATGCTCAGGTCAGTTTAATTTATTTAAGAAATCCATTTACAATTGCTGCCTCAGCCTCTTCTCTTGTAAGTCCAAGTGTCTGAAGCTTGATAAGCTGTTCTCCTGCGATCTTACCAATTGCTGCCTCATGAATAAGCGCTGCATCCGGATGATCAGCATCAAGAGCTGGTACTGCAAGTATCTTTGCATCATCCATAATGATTGCATCACACTCTGTGTGTCCATTACAAAGAGCCCGTCCTGCTATATTAGAAATAAATGAAATCTTTGATTTATCTGTAGCAACTGAACGGCTTATAAGATTAGCTGATGAATTATCTCCAACAAGCTCTGCATCTATTTTTGATTCAGCAAACTGGGTTCCGTTTGTAAGTAATCTCTCTTTTATTATGAGACTGGCATTTTCCTTTACTACTGCTTTTGTATATCTTTTTGTAGAATCTATGCCCTTGATCTGGGTAGATTCCATCTCAAGACTTGCACCATCTTCAAGATAGATTTCTGTAGAAGGGTTCATTATATTTCCACCCTTTGAACCATCATCTGCCTCTCCATAGTGCTTCTCTATATATTTTACCTTTGAATTCTTTCCTACATAAAATCTGTGTATTCCATCATGTGAACTATCCTGATCACCACAGTTATGTATTCCACATCCGGCAACTATAACTACATCACAATCTTCGCCTATAAAGAAATCATTCTTTACACTCTCATGATGTCCTGTCTTTGCTATAACAACTGGAATACAGCAGGTTTCATTTTTAGTTCCATCTACAATATTAATATCTATTCCGCTGCCATCTTCTTTATTGCTTATTATGATATGCTCTGTAGATTTTCTATCCTGAGCTTCTCCATTGTATCTTATATTATATGCGCCTGTAGGAGTTTTATGTATATCCGCAACCTCGGCAAGTATTCTCTTTTCTATGTCATCAATTATCATTTTCAAACTCCCCCTTAATTCTGTATATGACACATGCTAAAGGCTGAATCTGTTCCAAGAATCTGTGGAAGAATTTCTTCCTTACTTCCTACCTTTGCTATATTTCCCTTTTCAATAACTACTATAGTGTCAGCTATATCAAGTATGCGTTCCTGATGGCTGATTATAACGATAGTTCCTCTGGTTTCCTTCTTTATCTGTTCAAATACCTGAATAAGATTTGTAAAGCTCCATAAGTCTATACCAGCCTCTGGCTCGTCAAAAATATAAAGCTTTGACTTACGTGCAAGGACTGTAGCTATCTCTATTCGCTTAAGCTCTCCTCCCGAAAGTGAAGCATCCACCTCTCTGTTAATATAGTCCTTTGCACAAAGACCAACTTCACTTAAATATTTACAAGCTTCAGCCGTGGTCATAAGAGGATTACCAGCAGCAAGTCTGAGTAAATCAAGTACCTCAATCCCTTTAAATCTTACAGGCTGCTGAAAAGCAAAGCTTATACCTGACTTTGCTCTCTCTGTGATACCTGCCTTAGTAATATCCTCACCATCAAGAATTATCTGTCCACTTGTAGATTCATATATGCCGGCAATAAGCTTTGCAAGGGTCGACTTTCCTCCGCCATTTGGTCCTGTAATAACAATAAATTTTCCATCCGGAATGGTAAGGCTAACATCATTAAGGATTTCCTTCTGTCCCAGTTCATCCTCAACCTTGTAGCTTAAATTTTTTATTTCTAACATAAAGCCAATCTGAGCCTAAGCCCAGTCCTTTCTATTACATTATTTTAAATCGCATAAAAAAAACGCTGTGTGTTTCCACACAGCATTTATTTTAGCATAAAAATTTATAAAAAACCATTCTTATATAAATTCTTACTGAACAAGTCTTCCATATGTTCCATCGTGTGCCTCGTTGAAGTAACGGTTAACACCATCTACGGTCTTCCAGCCTACGAACATTGCTCCTCTTGTTCCATCTGATACAGGGTTGAAATAGAAGGTATTTCCACCGATATTCTGCCATCCTGTAAGCATGCAGCCATATGTTCCGTTGTGTGCCTCATTTAAATAGAACCAGTTTGTTCCATCGAAGTACCATCCAGCCTGCATACGTCCTGTATTGTCACATAAGTACCAGTTCTGTCCATCCCAGATCCAGCCTGTTCCGTATGTGCCATCAGCATTTCTCCAGTACCAGTCATTGCCTGATCCCTGCCATCCAGCACTTGTTCCTGTAGATCCACCGCCTGTTGCTCCTGAAGATGCGCTTCCATCTGATGAAACGATCTCTGACCAGGATTCATATGTTACAAAATCATAGTTATCAGGTGAAACTGAACCTGCTACAGCCCATGGGCTAGGTGCAGTATTCTTATTTTCTCCAGCTGTACCAACAGATCTTACTGCAAAGCCTGTCACTACGCTATCCTCTTTGCCATCTTCCTTCTCATGCTCTGTAGCTTCCTTGTTGTAAGCTGAAAGTGATAAAGATGATCCTGTAGAAGTTCCTGTACGTGATCTATCCTCTCCGTTCTTATCTGTCCACTCTACGATATACTCAACCTTAGGTGCACCCTTCTTATCCCACTTAACGCTTGTTCCTGTTATATCTGAAGTAATCTCAGGTGCATTCCACTGGTAGTAAGGGAAAGCCTTAAGCTTAATTGTCATCTGATACTCATCATCTGTGTTCTTTCTTGTGATTGACTCAATTCCCTTAACATTAACGCTTACTTCCTTCTCATCTGGGAAATAATAATCTCCATTAGCTGAAAGAGTAACTTCAAAGGTTCTAGGAGACTTATATGAAGTTCCTTCTACCATACTTACGTTTGAAATCTCAAACTGGTCTGAATCTGTGAAAAATCCAGGCTCTGTTATAACTCCAGCCTCCAGACTGCTGTCCTCATTAGGTGCAGCATAAAAATTAACCTGTGTAATCTTTGTTGCAGCAAATGCGCTCATAGCAAATAAAGATGTAAATGCTGCAGTTGCTCCAAGCATTCTTAAACTCTTCTTCATAAAATATATCTCCTTTCGAGTAAAGCAAAACTTCTATACAGTAAATACGTAAATATATATACAAACATTTCACCGAAATGCAAAACTTTATGCAAAATCTCATGTAGCAATAATTATCAGATATTTTCTGTATTTGTTTGTATCTAAATTATAAATTATTGTAAAAATAATACAATAAAACTTCTCATAAGAAATTTTTAAATTTATTTTACCGAAGAAGCTAAAAAATATATAGAATTGTAATAAATTAGAAAGCACTTTTTATTTAATATACATAAATAGCTTTTATGGCACAAAAAAAGTACTATAGAAGGAACTTCATACATCCTTAATATAGTACTTCTTAATATTTATGCAGAGAAAGGGACTTGAACCCTCATGATATTGCTATCACACGGACCTGAACCGTGCGCGTCTGCCAATTCCGCCATCTCTGCAAATAAAATATGCGGAAGATGAGACTTGAACTCACACGACCTAACGGCCACAAGATCCTTAGTCTTGCTCGTCTGCCAATTCCGACACTTCCGCAACGCAAATTATATTATCACATTCTTCTCTCTTTTGCAAGCACTTTTTATTTATAAAATAAACTATGAAGTAAAAAGTTTATTTACACTTTAGTTCCAGGCGTGCTGACAAAAAGGTAAATAAAAATCAAATTTATCATTAAACACAAAAAAGAACCAGGTAACTACCTGATTCCTTAATGCGGAAGATGAGACTTGAACTCACACGACCTAACGGCCACAAGATCCTTAGTCTTGCTCGTCTGCCAATTCCGACACTTCCGCAACGCAAATTATATTATCACATTCTTCTCTCTTTTGCAAGCACTTTTTATTTATAAAATAAACTATGAAGTAAAAAGTTTATTTACACTTTAGTTCCAGGCGTGCTGACAAAAAGGTAAATAAAAATCAAATTTATCATTAAACACAAAAAAGAACCAGGTAACTACCTGATTCCTTAATGCGGAAGATGAGACTTGAACTCACACGACCTAACGGCCACAAGATCCTTAGTCTTGCTCGTCTGCCAATTCCGACACTTCCGCAACGCAGATTATATTATCACATTCTTCTCTCTTTTGCAAGCACTTTTTTATTTATTGAAAATTATTGAGAATTTTATGATATCTCTTATAGTTTCTTGTAATAATAATTTATGACAATGGTCTTACATAAAAATTACCCGAGACTGTATCAGAGCTCATGATATTTATAAAAGCCCTATTATCTACACTTCTAACCTGTTTTCTTACCTGCTGAACCTCATCTGCACCTATAATTGTATATATCATATATCTTGGCTGATGTGTATAAGCCCCCTCTGCCCTGTACATCGTAGCACTATGATGAGTAACTGCCATAATTTTTTCTGATACTTCCTGTGGCATATCTGTTACTATAAACACAGTCTTTTTTGCATATTTCTTATAGAGCGTATTGAGCACCTGTGTCTGTACAAACTGGAAAATTATTGTATAGAGCGCAACATCCATACCAAACAGCAAGCCAGATATTGATACAACCACAGCATTAAACAGCAATACATAATTCCAGGTTGTAATGCCTTTTTTAACAGAAAAATACATAGCAACAAAATCTGTTCCACCTGACGAAGCACCAGCATTAAGGATTAAGCTTATCGCAAGGCCTTGTATTATTCCTCCAAATACTGCTATAAGAAGTGGATCGTATGTTATAGGATAGGCTGGCATAAAATCAATTATAACTGACATTATGGCTATACACAGACAACTAAACATAGTGAATTTCTTTCCTACTGTCTTATAAGCCAGATATGCAGGAAAACAGTTAAATAGGAAGGATAAAATTGAGAATGGAATCTGCATATCAAAATACTTTTCCGAGATTCTCTGTATAAGAACTACTACTCCGTTAATTCCACCCGGAACAAGATTACCCTGCTCTATAAAGGATCTCATATTAAAAGCCATAATAACAGATCCAATAATTACAGCTAAAAGTGTCTTGAAATTATTTTCTATCCTGTTATTATTCTGACTTGCAATATACGAGGCATAAGCCTCATCTACCTTCTTATTGCTTACAATTTTATTTGATTCAGACATTTGTTCTCCCCTATGAATTGTCATCTCATTAAAATAAAAAAAGCTCCAAGCCGGATTCGAACCGGCGACCCCATCATTACGAGTGATGTGCGCTACCAGCTGCGCCATTGAAGCAAATATCGTATCTTAATATATCACATACTTATTTTTTTATCAAGATTAATACCTGCTACAAATTTTAACGCAACAAATCCAGCAAAATCAGCAAGGAACCATCCTATTGGTATAGACCACCATATAGCTGTTATTCCAAATATTGGTGACAAAGCATAAGCAAGCACAACTCTGGTTCCAAGAGATAAAATTGTAAGAACAATTGAATATCCTGCTTTTCCAAGTCCCCTATATAGTCCATAAAATAAGAACAAACATCCTATTCCTATATAACATGCACCTTCTATGTGAAGATATTCTATTCCTATATTTATAATTTCAATTTCATTTGAATCTATAAATATCGTCATAAGCTGCTTTGCAAAAACAAATATAATCAAAGAGGTTACAGCACAAAATGTGCTTGCACTAATTATAGCAGATTTCAGACCTTCTTTAACTCTGTCCATTTTACCAGCACCCTTATTTTGGGCTATAAATGTAGAAAATGCATTACCAAAATCCTGTACAGGCATATAAGCAAAGGAATCTATCTTCACAGCAGCAGCAAAAGTCGCCATTACAGCTACACCATAGCTATTTACAAGCCCCTGTATCATAAGTATTCCAAAATTCATTACCGACTGCTGTATACATGTAAGCATTGAAAATGAAATGATTTTTTTCATAATTACAAGCTCTATATGAAAATGTCTTTTTTGTGGTAATATATCTGGTATTTTCTTTGCTATATAAATCAAAAGCGCTAATGCAGAAAAAAACTGCGCAGCAACTGTAGCAATGGCAGCACCTTCTATTCCCATTTTTAAATACAATACAAAAACAATATCCAGAATTATATTGAATCCAGCTGAAAACATCAAAAATATTAATGGAATCAAAGAATTTCCTATAGCTCTTAATATTGATGCCAGAAAATTATAAATAAAGGTAAATATAATCCCTAAAAAAATTATAGATAGATAAGCCTTGGTTTCATCTACTATACTCTCAGGTATATTCATGAAAACAGTTAACGCATCTAAGAAAAAGGCAGATAAAGCCTCAACTACTATTGCAAATAAACCTGTAAACACTAACGACTGCACAAAGCTTTTCTTTAATTCTTCCTGTTCTCCTGCTCCATAAAGCATGGAAAACATAACACCGCTTCCCATACATAAGCCCATAATTATAGAATTTAACAGTGTCATAAGCGTATATGAAGAGCCGACTGCCGCCAAGGCATCTGCTCCAATATAACGTCCAACAATCAAGGTATCTGCTATATTATAAAGCTGTTGGAGCATATTTCCAAAAATAAGCGGAAGTGCAAACAGCCATATTGATTTTGTAACATTTCCCTTTGTCAGATCTCTTTCTTTAAATTTATTCTGAGCTACTGTCATTTCTATAATCACCTATATATAATATTATTATATCGTATTTTTATATCGTATTTTTATCCAGCATTTTCACATCATATTTTTATATAACGAATTTAATAATAACAAAATCAAAAATCAAATGTCAACAAGGCATTTTATCTTAAAGATAGTTTTCATTAAAATGATTTATCAATAATTTGATCAAAGATTTTCCACAAGAAAAAAGGATCTCCTTAAATATTAGGAAATCCTTTTTTTATTTATAATATTACAGACATTATAATATTATTTTCTTTACTCTAATGTACCGTACATGAAGTACCAGTATCCATAAGGGCTATGCCAAGTTCCCTTAAGATTTGACTTCTGAAGCCAGAAATCATTGTAGTAAGCTATTGGTCCACAAGCTGACTTCTCAAGAAGAACCTGCTCTGCCTGATGAAGGAGATCATAATGCTCAGCCTTATCGCCTGTGCTTCTTGCAGCCTCTACAAGCTTATCAAATTCAGGATCAGAGAACTTACCATCGTTATTTCCATTAGTTGTCTCTAATAACTCAATCATGTTTGAAGGATCATCATAATCATAAACCCATCCGTTACGAGCTACATCAAAGTTACCTGCTCTACGGTTAGCTGTTACTGTCTTCCACTCCTGAATATCAACTGTACATGTAAGTCCAAGCTCAGCCCATGCCTGCTGAAGGTACTCTGCTAACTGCTTGTGGTATCCAGCATCATTTGTAAGATATGAGAACTGTGGGAAGCCTTCTCCATTTGGATATCCAGCCTCTGCAAGAAGTGCCTTAGCCTTCTCAAGATCTGCCTCATAATTATTTACATCATAGTGGTTACCATACTTCTCAACTGTAACCTTCTCAAACTCTGTTCCATCCACTGCATCTGAAACACCAGGACCTACAAAGTTAGAAGCTGGAGAATATGTTCCCTGCATGATAGTCTCTGCTACATACTTCTTATCGATAGCAAGTGTAAGAGCTTCACGTACTCTTGGGTCATCAAAAGGTGCCTTCTGGCAATTGTAAGATATGTAGTATGTTCCAAGGATTGGAGCTATATTGAACTCTTCGTTATCTCTTAAGGCTTCAATTTCCTCAGTAGGAACATCCTTGATCATCTGAAGATCACCATTCTGGTATGCTGTGTAAGAAGCATTTGAATCCTCAATGAGGTTGAATACTATCTCATCAAATGTGATATTTGCAGCATCCCAGTAGTTAGGGTTCTTAGCGAAAACGATCTTATCTCCGTCTGTGAACTCCTTCATGGTATATGCACCGTTTGTAATATATGTTTCAGGATTGATTGCCCATGCATCTCCATTTGCATCTATTGTAGCCTGCTGTACAGGTACACATGCAAGGAAGCCTGCAATCTTATCAAAGTATGAACATGGATTGTTAAGCTCTACTACAAATGTCTTATCATCTGGTGCTGAAACAGCAAGCTTATCTACATCACCATTTGCTGCCTCTTCAAATCCCTTTACAACGTTGATGATTGATCCGTAAGGAGCTGCTGTATTAGGATCAGCAAGTCTCTTCCATGAATAAACAAAGTCATTTGCTGTTAAAGGTGAGCCATCTGACCACTTAAGTCCATCACGAAGGTGGAATGTATATGTCTTACCATCTTCAGAAACATCCCAAGACTCAGCCAAACCACCAACAATGTTGTTGTCCTTGTCAAACTTTGTAAGACCCTCAAATGCATGAAGAATCATGTTTGCACCGTCAATTGCTGAGTTAAGTGCTGGATCGATTGTCTCTGGTGAAGGACCTATCTGTACATTAAGAACATTATTTCCCCCGGCTGTTGCTGCATCGCCAGCCTCTGTAGCCTGAGCTTCAGTCTGAGTATCAGCTGCAGGAGCATCTTTTTTGCCACATCCTGCTGCAATAGCTGAAAACGCTAAAACAGAAGCTAAAAGAATTGCTAATTTCTTTTTCATAATTATTCCTCCTTTTTTATATCTAAAGCTTAAAACATTTAAATCTGTTCTTTGCTTTTCGATTTTCGTCACTTTACCATAATAAATTGCAAAAGTAAATACTTTTCTCAACTTTTTATAAATTTTTTTCAGGAACAGCCTTTTATATAACCTAATATTATATCTAGTTATGCAAAGCATAAGATAAAAGCTGAATATTTTCCTGTAATATATCAAATATGTATAAGCAAAACCCCGATTCAGCCTTGTTTTATAACTAAAAGACTTATCGGGGCAAATTATTAGTTTATTTTTTCAATATTGTGGCAGGCAGCAAAATGACCCTTTGAAACTTCACGCCACTCCGGCTGACACTCAGCACACTGCTCTGTTGCATAAGGACATCTTGTCCTAAATCTACATCCAGAAGGAGGATTAAGTGGTGAAGGAACTTCTCCTGACAGAACAATACGATTTGAATTTCTCGCAGTCTTAGGGTCTGCTATAGGAATAGCAGATATAAGGCTCTTTGTATATGGGTGTACACTATGGAAAATAAGCTCATCCGCAGGAGCAAGCTCAACAAGATTTCCAAGATACATAACACCTATTCTTGAAGAAATATGGTTAACTACAGAAAGATCGTGAGCTATAAATAAGTATGTAAGCCCGAGTTCCTTCTGAAGATCCTCAAACATGTTTACAACCTGTGCCTGAATAGATACGTCAAGTGCTGAAACAGGCTCATCACAAACTATGAACTCTGGATTTACAGCAAGAGCTCTTGCAATACCTACTCTCTGTCTCTGTCCTCCAGAAAACTCATGAGGATATCTATTAGCCTGCTCAGAGTTAAGACCAACAAGCTTAAGGAGACCAAGTATTCTTTCTCTTCTCTCCTCCGATGTCTTGCAGAGCTTGTGTATATCAATACCCTCTCCAATTATATCTCCTACTGTCATACGTGGATCAAGCGATGCGTATGGATCCTGGAAAACTATCTGCATCTTCTGTCTGTATGGCACCATATTCTTCTTGATTTTATTCTCAGAGTCAAAAAGAACCTCTCCATCATAGATAATCTTTCCGCTTGTAGGCTCAGTAAGTCTGAGTATGCTACGTCCTGTTGTAGTTTTACCACATCCTGATTCACCTACAAGTCCAAGTGTTTCACCTTTTTTTATTGTAAAGCTGACATCGTCTACAGCCTTAACTACTTTCTTTGAGCCTGCTACAGGAAAATACTGTTTAAGATGCTCTATTACCAATAAATCTTTATCTTCCATTACAGACTTCCTCCATTTTCCTTTTCGAATTCTTCCTTCTGTATAAGATAGCATGCACTGTAATGCTTATCAGAAAGATAAGTATATGGAGGCATACTTTCAAGACAAATCTTCATACATGATGAACATCTGTTTGCAAAAGGGCAACCCTTTGGCGGGTTAAGCATATCTACAGGCTGGCCCTCGATAGGTACAAGTCTCTGATATGTCTGCTCATGAAGATTAGGAATTGATTTAAGCAGACCTCTGGTATATTCATGCTTAGGATTATAGAATATATCATCTGTTGTTCCATATTCTACAACCTTACCAGCATACATAACTGCAATATGGTCACACATACTTGCAACAACACCCAGATCATGTGTAATCATAAGTATGCCCATTCCAAGCTTTTCCTTAAGCTTCATCATAAGTTCAAGTATCTGAGCCTGAATAGTAACATCAAGAGCAGTTGTAGGCTCATCAGCAATAAGAAGCTTTGGCTCGCAGGCAAGAGCAATCGCTATCATAACTCTCTGTCTCATACCACCTGAAAGCTCATGTGGATACTGCTTAAGTCTCTTCTCTGGCTCATTTATTCCAACTAAAGTAAGAAGCTCCTTGGCTCTTTCATGAGCTTCCTGCTTATTTCTATTTGTATGAAGAAGTATAACCTCTTCTATCTGGTTTCCTATTGTCCAGACAGGATTGAGTGATGTCATAGGATCCTGGAAAATTATACTTACTTCTTTACCTCTGATTTTTCTAAGTTCCTTCTCTGACATCTGATCAATTCGGTGTCCATTAAACTCGATAGTTCCGCCTATAAGCTTACCAGGATATGCTGTAAGTCCCATAATTGAATAAGCAGTTACAGATTTACCTGAACCAGACTCTCCAACTATTCCAAGAACCTCTCCTTCATGCATCCTGATTGATACATCATTAAGAGCCTTTACCTCTCCAGCCGGAGTAAAGAAGGAAAGGCGTTCATTTTTTATGTCTACTAATATTTTATCTGTCATTTTCCCTCTCCTTTAATTAATTCTTAAGCTTAGGGTCAAATGCATCTCTAAGTCCGTCTCCGAGAAGGTTAAAGCTCAGTATTATGATAAATATCATAAATGCAGGAGCAAATAATCTTAACGGGTATGACTGCATACCATTAAGTGCATTTGAAGCAAGGCTTCCAAGTGATGGCATAGGTGCCTGAACGCCGAGTCCAAGAAAACTAAGGAATGACTCAGTAAATATTGATGAAGGTATCTGAAGTGTTGTTGTAACGATCAGAGTACCTATACAGTTTGTTAAAAGATGCTTTCTAATGATTCTTCCATTGCCTGCACCCAAAGCCTTTGCAGCAGTAACATACTCAGACTGCTTAAGAATCATGATCTGTCCTCTGACTATACGAGCCATTCCTACCCAGTACAGAAGTCCAAATACAAGAAACATAGATATCATATTTGGTCCTATAACCGTAATCCATGAAAATCCCGGTAAGGTAGAAAGCTTTTCCAAAGGATATTTAAGTGTTGATGCAAGCAGGATGATAATAAGTACATCTGGTACTGTATAAAGCATATCTACGATACGCATCATGAAAAGGTCAATCTTACCTCCAAAATATCCTGCTATAGCTCCATATGTAGCTCCTATTATAAGAATAAGGGCTGAAGCAACTATACCTACAGTAAGTGAAACCCTGGCACCCATCATAACTCTTATTGCATAGTCACGACCATTTTGGTCTGTACCGAGTATATGTGGGAACACCTTTTCACCCTGAGCAATAAGCTCAAGCTCTGCTTCAGAATACTGCATAGGAGCAAGTCTCTCTGCTCCCTTCATCTGAACATCATAGCTGTATGGGTAAAAGATGGGAACTATAAATGCTAAAAACAAAATTATAAGAACTACGATAAGAGCTCCCATAGCTATTTTATTTTTACGGAAACGTCTCATTCCATCCTTAAAAAAGCTTACAGACTCTCTTTCCTTTACAATACTAAGTTTTTCATCAGCTGTAGCAGGAACGAAATCGTCTACATTTAACTGAAGTGATAAATTATTCTTTTTTATCTTATTCTCTTCCATGAAATCCTCCTACTTACTTAAGCTTAATACGTGGGTCAATTATAGCATAAAGAATGTCAACAATTACATTCATCGCAATAAGGAATACAGCAAGGAAAATTGTTGTTCCCATTATCAGCGGATAGTCTCTTGATGTTATTGCACCAACAAACTCATGTCCAAGACCAGGTATCGTAAATATCTTCTCTACTATAAATGATCCTGTCATAAGCTGAGCCATCAATGGTCCTAAATATGTAACAACAGGAAGGATGGCATTTCTAAGCGCATGCTTAAAAATTGACTTAACCTCTGATACACCCTTTGCTCTTGCCGTACGCATATAATCCTGTCCCATAACATCCAGCATTGATGACCTCATAAGTCTAGCCATATAAGCTGTAGGATAAAGAGCAAGTGCTACAACCGGCATTATATACGAAGCAAAGGAATCTAAGCCCTTAGACGGAAGAAGTCCAAGCTTTGCCGAAAAAATATACATAAGCAATGTTGAGGAAAGGAAACTAGGTATCGCTATACCAGCCGTCGTAAACAATATAATCAGATTATCTATAATCTTACCTCGGTGAAAGGCTGCATATGAGCCAAGTGGTACACCCACACAAAATGCCAGAACAATTGCGATTCCACCAAGCTTTGCTGACACAGGGAATTTGGTTGCAATAATCTGGTTAATTGTACGTCCTCTCTTTTTAACTGAGATGCCAAGGTCTCCATGAAGAAGATCTTCCATATAAGTTAAATACTGTTCTGATAAAGGCTTATCAAGACCAAACTTAGCCTCAAGTGCCTTTGTTGCTGCAGGAGTAACCGCCTTCTCTCCCAGGAAAGGTCCACCAGGAACCATATTCATTACAAAGAATGTAGCTGAAGCAACTACAAAAGCTGTAACTATAGCGAGTAAAATTCTTTTAGTAATATACTTTCCCATTTTTCCTCCTAAAAACTGTTCTATCTACATTTTTCCGTAGCACGTGGTCATTCATCCTTGCAGGAAGGACATGTTGATACAAAAAAAAATCGATAGACAATATTATAATAGCCTTTATCGGGCTAAAATATCCGATATTATATCACATTAAAGTATTAAATGCAAACTAATTGCAAAAATAAAACAAAAAAAGCTTACATTCTTAAAATGTAAGCTTTAAATAAGATGACCTTGCCGGGAATCGAACCCGGGCCTTCGCCGTGAGAGGGCGACGTCTTAGCCGCTTGACTACAAGGCCATAACCGCTTATCGAGGCGACGTGATTCGAACACGCGACCTCTGCGTCCCGAACGCAGCGCTCTACCAAACTGAGCCACGCCTCGGTTGCACTTTCTCAAGCACGTGTGCTAGTATATAGCATCATCTTAGAAAAGTCAAGCGGTTTTTTATTTTGTTTTACATTTCAACTTTATGTTTAAATATTAGATATTTATTAAGTTATGCAAAGAACTTGTCCTTATAACCCATTATAAGAATAAAAATAATGATAGCAGGTATTATATAGCTTACATAAAATCTAAACAGCTTACCTGTCATAAATTTTATTCCTTTACCCTTATTGGCCTCTGTAACAAAATTATCCCATCCCCATCCAAACTTCTGGGTAGAAAAAATAAGATATATAACCGAACCTATAGGTAATATATTATTACTTACTATAAAGTCTTCGAAATCAAGTATATTTCCACCTAAGATCTGAACATCTGACCAAACATTAAATCCTAAGAGACATGGGAAGGATAAAATAGTGATAATAATTCCATTTACTATTACTGCTTTCTTTACAGAACAGCCTGTAAGATCAGTTGCAAATGAGATTATATTCTGGAATACTGCTATAACTGTTGTAAAAGCTGCAAATGTCATAAATATGAAGAACAAAGATCCCCACAATCTTCCAAGAGGCATATTGTTGAATACACTTGGAAGAGTTACAAAGATAAGACTTGGTCCCTGACCTGTCTGTCCTCCATTGTAAGCGAAACAAGC
This sequence comes from Eubacteriales bacterium, assembly GCA_030525875.1. GTDB lineage: Bacteria > Bacillota > Clostridia > Lachnospirales > Lachnospiraceae > Avilachnospira. The sequence continues at coordinate 25,061 of JAUNDV010000003.1, read as the reverse complement.
TGGAAAAATAATAAGTCCTGATACAAATGCTACAAAAGTATCAAGTACTAATACATTTATACCTTCACCTGCTAATCTTTGTTCATCTCCTATATATGAACCAAATATAGCTAATGCTCCTATGCCTATACTTAATGTGAAGAAGGCTTGTCCAAGTGCGGCATATACTGAATTAAATATTCCAGCTTCCTTCATCTTGTTAAAATCAGGCTTGAGGTAAAATTCAAGTCCTTCCCTTCCTCCAGGAAGCATACATGAGTTGATAGCTATTATTATCATAAGAACTAAAAGGCATGCCATCATCTTCTTTGATACATTTTCAACCCCCTTCTGAAGTCCCTTTGCACAGATATAAAAGCATATAACTACAGTCATAATCATAAATACTGACATTAGCAAAGGATTGGCAAGCATTTCATTAAACTCTGCGCCTACCATCTCAGCATCCATACCTGCTACAAAATCGCCCTTTACAAACTTTATGAAGTAATAAGCGAGCCAGCCTGCAACAGTAGTGTAAAACATCATAAGAATATAATTGCCTGCCATATGGAACCATTTAAACTTGTGCCAATGACTTCCCTTAGGCTCAAGTTCCTCATATGATAATGCTACTGACTTCTTGGATGCTCTTCCATTTGCAAATTCCATTACCATTATAGGAAGTCCGAAAATAATCAAAAAGGCTAAATAAATAAGAACAAATGCTGCGCCGCCATACTGTCCTACAATGTATGGAAATCTCCAAACATTTCCAAGGCCTATGGCACATCCTGCGGATATCAATATGAATCCTATTCTGGATGTAAACCTCTCTCTGCTTTTTTCCATAACTCACCCCTAACTGACAGCTTATTAAGCTGTCCAGCCCAAAAATATATTAAACAGGCTGTCAATGTTTAATAGTTTACCACTTTTTCGCGTTAAAGCAAACAAGTTTCTAACTATTAATTGTTTTTTAGTAAAAACAAAAAAGCATTGGTTATTTCCCCAATGCTTTTTGTGAATTTTGTATAGTTAATTATTATCTTTGTCCCTTATCGAATGGTATACCCTCTGCCTTAGGTGCTCTTGAATTCCTTGATGTAAAGATAAGAACTATAAGAGTAACTATATAAGGCACCATTTTGTAGAAATAGCTTGAAATACCAAGACCAGCAAGTAAAGGAATACTTGAATATGAAGCTGAAATAGCCTTCATAACTCCAAAGAAAAGAGAAGCTCCAAGTATCTTAACAGGATTCCACTGTCCAAAAATAAGAACTGCTATAGCAAGGAATCCGTATCCACTTACATCTGCATTAAAGTTAACTGATGTAGGAACTACAAATATAAGTCCGCCCAATCCGCCCAAGGCTCCTGAAATTATAACGCCTGCATACTGCATCTTATGTACATTTATTCCTGCTGCATCTGCTGCATGAGGATTTTCACCGCAGGCTCTAAGTCTTAAACCAAATTTTGTCTTATAAAGAACAAATACAGAGACTATAAGGATAATGAAACCTAAGTATGTAGTAATATATGCCTCATCAAAGAACATTGCACCTATTATAGGTATATTTGCAAGTGTTTCATTTGTAATTCTGAAGGTATTTGTAAACTGTACCTGCTGTATTCCCTGAATAACTCTGGCTATAAATATAGCAAATGCTGGCGCAAACATATTAAGTGCTGTACCTGAAATTGTCTGATCCGCCTTCATTGAAATCGAAGCATAGGCATGGAATAAAGAAAAGATTATTCCTGTCGCTGCCGCAATTAGTATTGCAAGAACAAGCTGAAGCTGTCCTGCCATTCCCATCTTTGAAGATATATTGATAAAGAAGATACTTGTAAAAGCACCCATTATCATAATACCTTCCATAGCAATATTTATAATTCCGCTTCGCTCTGAAAACATTGCACCAAGAGCTACAACAAGCAACGGAATACTAAAATACATTGTCTGCTGAATAATAAAATTTAAAACATCCATTACTTGTTACCTCCTTCCTTGTCTTCTGTTCCCGGCTCTGCATTTGCATTAGCTATGGCAGCTGCCTTATCATTCTTTCTCTGCTTGAACTTATTGATAAGGATTTTAACAATAAGTGAGAATGCTGAGAAGTATATAATAACTGCAACAATAATATCAATGATCTCAGTTGAGAACTCAAACAACTGAAGATAAAATCCGCCTGCTGTAAGATAAGCGATAAAAATAGCTGAAGCAAGGATTCCAAATGGATGTGATAATCCAAGGAGTGCAACTGAGATTCCTGTAAATCCTTCTCCTGCTACAACGTCAACGATCTTAATATGTGCTCCGGTTCCTGAAAGCATTACTATTGCTCCTGCAAGTCCTGACAAAGCACCGGCAATCATCATAGCAAGCATAATATTCTTTTTCTCATTGATACCTGCATATTTTGCAGCAAATCTGTTATGTCCACAAGCCTTAAGCTCAAATCCAAGATTTGTTTTGTAGAGGATTACCCATATGATTACAATAGCTAAAACTGCTATAATGAATCCTCCATTTAATGAAGAACCCGGAAACAGCTTATCAAGCCCCATCTTAGGAATATTTGCTGTTGCAGCAACGTTTTTTGACTCATTACGAAGAGCATTAAAAAGTGCTGGAGATGATTTTACTATCCAGTTTGTACTATACATTCCAATGTAGTTCATCATGATAGAAGCAATTACTTCATTTACATTGAAATATGCCTTAAGAAGACCAGGAACTGCACCCCAAAGCATACCAAGAGCCATACCACCAAGAAGAGCTACAACCCACTGTATAGGTCCAAGATCCTTAGCAAGTATACCAATTATAACTGCTCCAAGGCTTCCAACCATAAACTGTCCTGATGCACCTATGTTGAACAGACCTGTATTAAATGCAAATCCTACAGAAAGACCTGTAAGAATTATAGGTGTTGCATAATAGAATATCTGTCCTACGCCCTTTGCTCCATGAGTAAATGAACCTGTAATAATCGTTAAAAATCCAGGTAATGCCTGTGAAGGATTACAAATAAGAAGAATTACAAATCCTACAAGAAGGCCAATAAGTATCGCAAAAATAGATGATAAAAATCCTATATTTGACTTTTTAGCTTTTGCTGCTTTTTTATCTGCCATTCCTTACTCACCATCCTTCCTTACTGCAAGCTTTCCTGTTGGAGCAAACTCACCAACTCCAATAACTTCCTGTTTCTTTGAACCTGACATATAAAGACCAAGTTCCTGAACCGTGATCTGCTTAGGATCCAGCTCTGCAACTATAGAACCTTCGTACATTACAAGAATACGGTCAGAAAGATTCATAACCTCCTCAAGTTCCAAAGAAACAAGTAAAATTGCCTTGCCTGCATCTCTTTCCTTGACAATTTCCTTATTGATATATTCAATTGCACCTACATCAAGTCCTCTTGTTGGCTGTACAGCCAGAAGTACATCATGTGGTCTTGTATTTTCACGTGCTACAATTATCTTCTGCTGGTTTCCACCTGACATAGATCTAGCTATAGTCTGGGCACCCTCTCCACTTCTGATATCATAATTATCTATAAGCTCATCAGCATATTTATTGATTGATCCCTCATTAAGGAATCCAGCTTTTGAAAACTGAGGCTCAAAATACTGCTGAAGAACTGTATTATATGCAAGTGTATAATCGAGTACCAGACCATATTTATGTCTATCCTCTGGAATGTGTGAAAGACCATGTGTGTTCTTATATCTGATAGAATGCTTAGTCATATTCTCTCCATTGATATAAATCTCTCCACCATTCATAGGTCCAATTCCTGAAATAGCTGAAACAAGCTCTGACTGTCCATTACCATCGATACCGGCAATACATACAATCTCTCCTGCTCTTACTTCAAATGAAACATTGTTCACAACATCTTTCTTGTGTCCTCTGATTCCAGCTGCAACTCTAAGATTTTCTACTTTAAGAATTGTCTTTCCAGGATCGGCATCCTTCTTATCTACCTTAAGTTCTACCTTACGGCCTACCATCATTTCAGACATTTCTTCCTTAGTTGTAGAAGCAACGTCTATTGTTCCTATATATTTTCCACGTCGCAAAACAGCACATCTGTCTGCAACTTCCTTGATTTCGTTTAATTTGTGTGTGATAAACAGTATTGACTTTCCTTCACTGATCAGATTTCTCATGATGTCCATGAGTTCTCCAATTTCCTGAGGTGTCAGAACAGCTGTTGGCTCATCAAATATAAGTATTTCATTATCTCTGTAGAGCATCTTAAGTATTTCGACTCTCTGCTGCTGACCAACTGTAATATCCTCTATCTTAGCATCTGGATCTATCATAAGATTATATCTTTCTGAAAGCTCCATGACTTTTTTTCTTGCTTCATCCATCTTGAGAACACCCTTTTGTGTAGTCTCAAGTCCAAGCACGATATTCTGAAGAACTGTAAAATTGTCTACAAGCTTAAAATGCTGGTGCACCATTCCTATTCCAAGTGCATTTGCATCGAGTGGTCCATTAATCTTTGCTTCTTTTCCCCTAACCTTTATAACACCTTTTTCTGGCTGATAAAGACCAAAAAGTACGCTCATAAGAGTGGACTTTCCTGCTCCATTCTCCCCTAAAAGTGCAAGAATCTCACCTTTTTTCAATCTTATTGTGATGTCATCATTAGCGATAATTCCCGGGAATACTTTTGTAATATTAAGCATCTCAACTACATATTCGCTGTCCTGAGATAAACTTACTTTTTCACCCATGTGAGGTCCTCCTCCTATTAGTTTCTTTGATAAAAACAGGGCTCCTTTGTATGGAGCCCTTTATAGTGATTACTTAACGAATGTAACCTTTGTATTTGTTAACTCTGTAAGATCAACTGTAGGATCATTGTTCTCTCCTGAGAAGCTCTTGATCTCGATTTCATTATTTGCAAGCTTTGCATATAATGCATCATACTCTTCCTGAGTAAACTTCTCAAACTTAGATGTCTCCATTGGAAGTCCAACACCGTTGTTAGCTGCTGTAAATACAGAAGTCTTTCCACCTGGGAATGTTCCATCGTAGTATGCCTTGATACCATCATATACAGAGTTTGAAAGCATCTTCATAGCTGATGTGATAACAGTCTCAGACTCTACAGACTGGTCAACGTCAACACCGATAACCTTCTTATTTGTATCTGCTTCTGCTGCTGTCATAACTGAGTTACCAACTGCTCCACCACAGCTGAAGATAACCTCTGTACCAGCCTTGTACCATCCTGCTGCCATTGTCTGAGCCTCAGGTGTAGCTGCGAATCCGCCTGTGTAGTTGTACATTACTTCAACATCAACTCCAAGCTCCTTAGCTGCAGCATCTGCTCCCTGGATATATCCATAACCAAACTTGATAACTGCTGGAACAGCCATTCCACCCATGAATCCAAGCTTTGTCATTCCATCTTTAACTGCTGCATAACCAGCAAGGTATCCAGCTTGCTCCTCAGCGTAAAGAATAGGCATAACCTTGTCACCTGTCTTATACTCTGAGTAATCTCCGCTGTGTGGCTCTCCATCAAGAAGGATGAAGTATGTATCAGGATACTGCTCCTGTGCAAGATATACAGGCTCCTCAAAAAGGAATCCAGGACATACAACAAGCTTAGCTCCACCCTCTACTGCAAGACCGATTGTCTCGAGGTATGAATCTGTTGTACCTTCCTGTGGCTGATAATATTTATAAGTAATATTATTCTCCTCAGCGTACTTCTTAAGACCTTCCCATGCACCCTGGTTGAATGCCTTATCATCGATTGTTCCAAGGTCTGTTACAAGTGCAAGCTCATACTTTCCATCAGCTGAATCTGAAGTTGTCTTAACATCTTCCTTTGACTCCTCAGCCTGTGACTCTGCTACTGTTGTCTCTTCTGCCTTGGTCTCTGCTGCTGTTTCTTCTGTCTTTCCACCGCAAGCTACAAGTGAAAGAACCATAGCAGCCGCACATGCAAGTGCTAACATTCTTTTTTTCATTTTTATCCTCCTGTTAAATGAAATAAGTAACATTTATAGTTAAACCTATTGGTAAACTATACATTAAAAGAATATACTAAATATAACATTATATATATTTTTTTTCAATTTATTTTATTAATTATGACATATTTTTTAGTAAAATGCGTAAAAAGCCTTATTTTACAGATCAAAAATACTTAACTGGTTGGTATCTGGTATACTGCCTAAAAGTCCCAGTGATTTGAGAAGTTCAGCATTTGTCTTTGATACCTTTGTTCTCTGTATAAATTCCTCAAGACTAAGATAAGGACCATTTACTACATCCTTTTCTATTGAATCAGCTGCGTTGTCTCCGAGACCAGCAATAGAGTTAAGGGAAGGCATTATCTTTCCATCTTCAGTTACCTGAAACACTCTTGCCTTTGCCTTGAAAATATCTATAGGTGTAAACTCCACACCTCTTGCAAGCATTTCTTCAACGATACGCATATCTCTTAATATCAGATCATCCTTATCTGTGCTATCCTTGCCCTGACTTATCTTCTCTCTAAGTTCCTTTAGATTCTGCCTAAGTATAGGAAGAGATACACACATTTTTTCATAGTCGAAGCCTTTACCCTTTACTGTATAATAAGCAGCATAATATGCTGCAGGATAATATATCTTATAATAGGCAATTCTGCATGACATAACAACATATGCCGCCGCATGTGCCTTAGGGAACATATATTTTATAGTGTTACATGACCATATATACCAGTCTGGTACACCATGCTCACTCATCATCTTGCACCATTCTTCATGCTTCGCATCCTTAGGGAATTTACCTTTTCGAACAAGCTCCATTATTTTAAAGGCATCTCCCGGCTCTATTCCCTTATTTATGAGATAGATCATAATGTCATCTCTTGTGCATATTGCTGTCTGAATAGTACATTTTCCTTCATTTATAAGCTTTTGCGCATTTCCCAGCCATACATCAGTTCCGTGTGCCAGACCTGCTATTCTTACAAGGTCGGAAATATATTTTGGCTTGGCATCCAGAAGCATCTGTATAGCAAAATCAGTACCAAACTCCGGAATACCCAGTGTGCCGCACTTGGTTCCTCCGATATCCTCAGGAGTAATTCCTAAAGCCACAGTATCTTGAAACAAGGACATTACCTTTGGATCGTCTATAGGGATATCCATAGGATCAAGTCCTGTAATATCCTGAAGCTGCCTTACCATTGAAGGGTCATCCTTTCCAAGTATATCCAGCTTCAAAAGATTGTGATCAATACTATGGTAATCAAAATGTGTGGTAACCGGACTTGACATATCATTTGCAGGATGCTGTATAGGTGTAAATGTACTCATTTCCTCGCCATGAGGAAGAACTATTATTCCTCCTGGATGCTGTCCTGTAGTTCTTCTGACATCTGTACAGCCAATTGCCAGACGCTCTACTTCAGCCTTTCGCATACCTGCTATATCATGATCCTCATTATATCTGAGCACATATCCATAAGCCGTTTTTTCCTTGACCTTACCTATGGTTCCAGCCTTATAGGTCTGGCCCTTTCCAAAGATGACCTCTGTATATGCATGTGCCTTTGCCTGATAATCTCCTGCAAAGTTAAGATCTATATCAGGCTCCTTATCTCCCTTGAATCCTAGGAAGGTTTCAAACGGGATGTCAAAGCCGTCTTTAATTAACTTTTCACCACAAACCGGACAGTTCATATCTGGCATATCACAGCCAGCCTTATCAGCGTATTCTTTAACTGTCTCACTATCAAAATCAACATAATGACATTTTGGACACCTGTAATGTGGAGGAAGCGGATTAACTTCGGAAATTCCCGCCATCGTAGCTACAAGTGAAGAACCTACAGAACCTCTTGAACCAACCAGATATCCATGATCATTTGAATCCCATACCAGCCTTTGTGCAATAATATACATAACCGAATAGCCATTTGATATAATTGAATCAAGTTCCTTATTAAGCCTTACACTAACCTCCTTTGGAAGCTCCGGACCATACATTTCATGAGCCTTATCATTACAAATATCCCTCAGCTGCTGGTCTGAATTTTCGATAACAGGAGGACACTTATCTGGTCTGACCGGTGCTATACGCTCACATCTTTTTACAAGTTCATTAGGATTTTCTATAACAACCTTGTGTCGCAAAGCTTCTGGAAGCTCACTAAATTCTTTAAGCATTTCCTCTGTTGTCCTTAAATACAGAGGAGCACTCCATCTTTCCTCATTAAAATGTCTGCCCTTATTTGAAAGCTCAAAATATTTAATTATTTTCCTGTATACAGCATCTTTTTTCTCAGGAAAATGAACATCTCCAACTGCACATACAGGTATATTAAGCTGTTCTCCAAGCCATATTATCTTATTATTAATTGCAACAATATCTTCTCTGGAATCTATTGCAGTTTTTTCATCACTTATTAAGTATTCAAGGTTTGACGGAGGCATAATTTCCAAATAGTCATAAAATGCTGCCAGTCTCAGAAGCTCTGCGTCTTCAACTCCTCTGATACATGCATCATACAGCTCACCATCTTCATCTCCTGAACCAATCAGCAGACCATCTCTTAAATCATTTAATTGTGATTTTGGAATTCTTGCAGAATTATAAAAATAATCTACGTGTGCAGCCGAAATCAGTCTGTAAAGATTAGTTCTTCCAAGATCATTTCTTGCAAGTATAGTTATGTGCTTTCCATGCAGCTTCTTAATTGTATCACTGTCTATGATATCATTTTCATAAAGCTCATCCAGATTATAGATACCTCTTTCCTTAAGCATATCACAGAATCTTAGGAAAATGCCGGCTGTTGCTTCTGCATCAGCTACAGCCCTGTGATGGCTTGAAAGTACAACTCCAAGCTCCTTTGCAACAGTATCCAGCTTATTTCTATACAGATGCTTAAGAAGCATATATGAAAGTCCCAAAGTATCTATTACTGTTGGATTGAAAACAAGTCCGCATTTTCTGGCATAATGCTTTATAAAGCCTACATCGAAATGAGCATTGTGTCCAACTACAGGCGAATCCCCGCAGAACTCTAAAAACTTAGGTATCCAGTATTCGTAATCTCCCTGTCCCTTTACATCCGCATCTGTTATACTTGTGAGCTTGATTATAGCCTGAGGTATAGGAACCAAAGGATCAATAAACTGTGAAAATCTATCTACTATGATTCCCTTATCTACTTTTACAGCACCGATTTCTATGATACGATTTTTCTCCATAGAAAATCCGGTTGTTTCTATATCAAATATAACAAAGCTTCCGTCAAGCGACTGTCCTCTTGGATCTGTTACAGCTTTTTTGGAATCATCTATCATATTTGCTTCTGCACCATAGATAAGCTTTAGCTTTGATCCCTTTGGAATAGAATGTGCGGCCGTAGGGAAGGCCTGTACTGAACTTTGATCTGTTATTGCCAAAGCTTCCCAGCCCCATTCATCTGCCATCTTAATGTATTCTTCAATACTGCCTATGCCATCCATATCACTCATCTGTGTATGAAGATGAAGCTCAGTTCTCTTAATCCCCTCATATGTGTCTTTTCTTGCTGAGGCTGTATTCTTAGCTTTTTTTATTCCCTTTATTCTTCCTATTGTTATATCTGTATTAAAATTATCAGGAGAATTTACTGTTCCTGAAAGAATAACATATTTTCCATTTTTTATTTCTCCTTCAAGCTCCTTTGAGGCATTTTCATCGCAGAACAATCTGCATGATACAGAATCTGTATCATCTGTAATATTGAATTTATATATATATTTACCATTTCTGGTCTTCAATATCTCAGGATTAAAGATATGTCCGCTGATTATGACCTCTCCCATGCCTTCCTCAAGTGAATGTATAGGAAGTGCTTCTCCTGAAAAATCATAGCCAAATATTATATCCGGATTATCAGATTTTTTATCCTGCCTTGGCGTCCATTTGTTATATGCCTCTTTAAATCTGTCCTGTCCCGGCTTTGCTGCCTGCTTTGAAAAATTATTTCCTGCCTGTTTTGAGGAAGTTGAACTGTTTCCCTTCGAAAATGAAGATGTTTTTGATGGAGCACTAGTATAATCAGCATGCACTGCTGTATCAATTACTGTCACTCTTATATTTTTATTATTAAATATTTTTTCACGTATGGCATCTTCAATTCCAAGTACAGCAGGCCTTGGCAGCTCCTCTGTTGCCTTTACATACACAGTAAGAGAGCTTCTGTCAGAAGAAACTGTAACCTTTATTACCTCTGTTTCTTTGAGAAGCTCCTTATCATTACTATCTATATTTATATTATCAAATACTTCTAAAAATCTATTTGCCATTTAGATGCTTATCCCAATTTTAAATATATTTGTCAAGCTCTGCTTCAAACTCCTCTAAAAGCTTGTCTTCTGGAACCTTCTTGAGGATTTCACCCTTTTTGATTATAAGTCCCTCTGATTTACCTCCACAGATTCCAAGCTCTGCCTCTCTTGCCTCTCCCGGTCCGTTTACAACACATCCCATGCAGGCAACCTTCATATCAAGCTTAGAATATTTTGACTTTAATACAAGAGCATTTACCTTGTCAGCAAGTCCTATAAGATCTATAGAAGTTCTTCCACAGGTAGGACAGCTTACAACCTCTATTCCTCCGCTTCTTAGGCCTAGGGTCTTAAGTATAAGCTTTGCACTTCTAATCTCCTCACATACATCACCTGTGAGACTAACTCTTATGGTGTCTCCTATTCCCTGATTGAGAATAATGCCAAGCCCTATAGCTGATTTGATATTTCCAGCCCATACTGTTCCAGACTCCGTAATGCCAACATGTATAGGATGACTTGTTTTATCCTTGATAAGCTCGTGGGCTTTGATACACATCATAACATCAGAAGATTTGATACTGATTACAAGATTGTCATAGCCCATTTCCTCTATCATAGCCACTTTGTTAAGTGCTGACTCTACAAGTCCTTCTGCTGTTACATGTCCGCCATATTTGCTTATAATGTCCTTTTCGAGAGAACCTGAATTTACACCTACTCTTATAGGCACTTTGTACTCTTTTGCCTTGTCCACAACAGCTTTGACATTGCTGATACTTCCTATATTGCCAGGATTTATCCTTATCTTATCTGCACCATTTTCTATAGCAGCAATTGCAAGCTTATAATCAAAATGAATATCTGCCACAATTGGTATATTTATCTGCTTCTTAATCTCTGATATTGCACAAGCTGCCTCCATATCAGGTACAGCAACTCTTATTATCTCACAGCCTGCTTCCTCAAGTCGCTTTATCTGTTCAACGGTTGCCTTAACATCAGAGGTCTTGGTATTGCACATAGATTGTATTGCAACAGGATTATTCCCTCCTATTACAACCTTACCAATCCTTACTTCATTTGTCTTCATTCTGGAAAGCATATCTACCTCCAAATATCCAATATTAAATAAAAAATATCATTAAAAAATACTAATACCATGAAAATGAGTAAAAGCGTCATTCCTATCATATGAACTTTATTTTCAAGCTCACGTGGAACAGCCTTGCCTCTTATCATTTCTATAATAATAAACAATAGTCTTCCACCATCAAGCGCCGGAATTGGGAGAAGGTTCATAGCTCCAAGTGACCCTGAAATGAGTATCATCATATCAAATAAGGTAAGAAGTGATACCATCAGACCATAATCCATGGCCTGATCTACATTTTCATCCATGGTAGCAACCATTCTTACAGGTCCCATTACATCATCCTTGCCTACATCTCCTGATACAAGCATCTGCAGTGATTTTATAGTCGCCTTTATACAATATTCAACATTATAGGCACTGTATCTGATAAGCTCTGTTATACCATCTATAGGAACATAGGCTATATTAAATTTAATACCCATCAGACCTCTTTGAAGCTCATCATCAAACTCAGGAGTTATAACTGCTTCCTTTTTTGAACCATCGCTTACATCTGTATATCCTAATTTTATAGGCTTGAGCTCGTTTATCTCATCCTGATGCATCAAGAGGAAAACCGAAATATCTCTTGCAACAGTCACCTTACTCTTTGAGCCATCAATTGAAATATACCTGATTATATCTCCATCTTCGAGTCCTGATTCATCCGCCGGCATTCCCTGTTCAACTGAGCTTATATATGGCTTATCGTATCCAAGCTGGGCTGTTATAAATATAGAAAGAAGGAAAGCCAGTACAAAGTTAAATACAGGTCCTGCAACTATAATGAGAAATCTCTGCCACGCAGGTTTAAAAACGAACTGACTGCTCTTCGCATATGTCCTTCCGTCTATTAATATATATTCTTCTTCTATTTCTTTGGTCTTTTCCTCAGTAACTCCATTTACAAAAGACTGAAGCTTTCTGTCACCTTCCTGCTCGCTTTCATCGCACTCTTCTCCTACCATCATGCATGAACCACCAAATGGAAGAAGGCGGAGTGAATATCTTGTTTCACCTTTTACAAACGAACAGAGCGTAGGTCCCATACCAAGAGAAAACTCTACGACACCTACCTTAAAGAGCTTTGCAAATAAAAAATGCCCAAGCTCATGTATTGTTATGATAAAGCCTAATGCTAAAATAGAAATTAATATACTAGTCAAAGCTTTTCTTTCCTTATTAATATAATTATTTATTAATATACTTATTTTTATGTAAATACAGCTTTATTTACTTTTATGCCTTACAGTAATTTCTTACAAAGGCTCTTGCTTTCTTTTCTGTATCAAGTATCTCTTCTACAGACGGATCTGCAATAAATTCTATTTCATTCATTGCAGCCTCTATGCTGTCTGCAATCTCAAGATATTTGATTTTTCTTTCAAGAAACATTGCAACTGCCTCTTCATTTGTGGCATTGAATACTGTTGTCATATTTCCTGCCTTTTTTCCAGCAGCCATTCCAAGAGCCAGACCCTTGAAAACTTCCATATCAGGTTTTTGGAAGCTGATTTCCTTGAGCATACCAAAATCCAGCTTTTCTTCCTTTGGAAGCTCAATACGATTAGGAGCATAAAGTGCGTACTCTATAGGTATAAGCATGCTTGGAACACCAAGCTGTGCCTTAACAGCCCCATCCTTAAACTGTACCATACTGTGAATTATAGACTGAGGCTGTATAACGACTTCAATATCATCTATATCCACGTCAAACAGGTAATGGGCTTCAATAACTTCAAGTGCTTTATTGATCATAGTTGAGGAATCTATTGTTATCTTTGCTCCCATGCTCCAGTTAGGATGCTTTAAAGCATCCTCAGGCTTTATATCTGAAAGCTCAGCAAGCTTTTTCCCTCTAAAAGGTCCACCTGATGCTGTAAGAAGTATCTTTTCAAAGCTCTGTCTTTCTTCACCAACAAAGCACTGGTAAATAGCACTATGCTCTGAGTCAACCGGCATAAGCTCTACACCATATTCTTTTATCATAGGCATGATAATGTGACCAGCACATACAAGGGTTTCCTTGTTAGCAAGTGCAATTTTTTTGCCAGCTTTAATAGCAGCAATAGTCGGTCTTATACCTATCATGCCTACTACAGAAACCATAACTGTCTCTGCCTCATCTATCTCAGCACATTTGATAAGGCCATCCATTCCACTTACAATTTCAACATCTCTGATCGCTTCATCATTTTCCACAAGAGCTTTAAGCTCCTTTGCCTTCTCTTCATTATAAAGACAGGCTATTAAAGGCTTAAATTCCTTGATCTGCTCATACATAAGCTTAACATTTGAATTGGCAGAAAGAGCAGAAACCTTAATATTCTTATCAATTCTGCATAACTCAAGTGTCTGTGTACCTATTGAACCTGTACTTCCCAGAATAGAAATATTCATATAACGTACTCCCATCATCTAACAAACTGATCAAAAACTGCAATAGCATAGTAAATCGCAGGTGCGGTAAAAAGAAGTGAATCAAATCTGTCAAGAATACCGCCATGTCCCGGAATAATCCGTCCATAGTCTTTGATATTGTGGTTTCTCTTAATAGCAGATGCGCAAAGATCGCCAATCATGGATATAATAGCTCCTATCCCGCAGGCAGCTGCACATACCAGCTGAGGATCTACAATATCATGCATCTTTGATCCAAAAACTGTACCAAATATAAATCCAAGCAGTGAGGCTCCAAGAACGCCTCCAACAGCACCTTCCCAGGTTTTCTTAGGACTGAGCTTTGGTGCCATCTTATGCTTTCCAAACAACATACCTGAGCAATAAGCAAATGTATCACAGCCCCATGAGCTTAAGAAAATAAGACATACGAGATAAATTCCATCGCTTAAATTTCTGGTCAGATAGAGATAGCTCATCATAACTGACACATAGCACATGCCAAAAAATGAATTCGTTACCTCTTCAGTCTTATACTCAGGAAAGAAAATAACATAAGCTGTCATAAATGCCATCAAGGTTCCAACTATCATAGCCGTCATATAAGCTCTTCCCTCAAAAAATACGAGAAGATAATATATTATGGTAGATACATATCCAATCCCTACTATAGCCTTATGATCAATACCTACAGCTCTGTAAAACTCCATCTGACCAATTAAGGAAATTAAAGCAACAGCTAAGAGCATAGGCAGCTTTCCAAAATATATAAGAACTGCTGCCATGATAACCAAAGCGATGCCACTTAACAATCTTTTTACAAACATATAAATCAGACTCCTCCGAACCTTCTGCTTCTTCCATTATATATCTCAATACATTTTTTCAACTCATCAATATTAAAATCAGGCCAGAGCACATCTGTCACAACAATTTCTGAATAAGCAATCTGCCATAACAGATAATTACTAAGTCGAAGCTCTCCTGATGTACGTATAAGAAGATCAGGGTCAGGAACGCCCTTGGTATCCAAATAGTCAGCAAATCCATCCTCAGTAAGATCTTCATTGCAAACCTTACCAGACTTAATATCCTCTGCGTATTTCATTGCAGCTCGTCTGATCTCATCTCTTGATCCATAATTAGCAGCTACTATAAATTCCATATTCGAATTATCCTTAGTAGCAGCTTCCAGTTCATTTACCGACTTTATTATATCCTCAGGAAAACGTGTCCTGTCACCGATAAATCTTAGCTTTACACCATTTGCAACAGCAAGCTTCAAAAGGTTAGCTCTATAAAAGCGGAATAACTGCATAAGAGCCGATACCTCATCCTCAGATCTCTTCCAATTCTCTGTAGAAAAGGCATAAACTGTTAAATATTTTATTCCAAGTCTTCCTGCATCTCCAATGAGCTTCTCAAGTGTCTTTGCACCTTCCTTATGTCCCATAGTCCTTGGAAGACCTCGCTTAGTAGCCCATCTTCCATTGCCATCCATGATAATGGCAACTGATTGTGGTATATTCATCTCTACATTTTTCTCCATAATGCTATCTCTTTCAAATAAATATATTTATCTTTAATCCTTAAAAGGGGCGGTTGCAGCAATAGTCTCTGCAAATGCCCCATTTAATTTTAACCTCATACATCATATAATGCAACTAACTTAAAAATCAATACTTTAGCATAGAAATTCACAAAAAATAAATAAACTCAGCCTATCTGACATTCTTATTTTTAGATATAAAAATGCCACCAGCCATCTCTGACTAGTAGCATTTAAAATTTTTCATTCTATTTTCATAAAAACTGAAGCAAGTATATATGATAAAATATATTATACTGTCATAATATCCTTTGTCTTATTCTCTACTGCCTTCTCGATATTCTCAACAGCCTTATCTGTCATCTTCTGAATATCCTTGTCTGCTGTCTTAAGCTCGTCCTCAGTGATTTCTCCATTCTTCTCTAGCTTCTTCATAAGATCAACGGCATCTCTACGTACATTACGTACTGCAACCTTGGCATCTTCACCCATCTTCTTGATCTGCTTTGCAAGCTCCTTACGTCTTTCCTCGTTAAGCTCTGGGAAAACAAGTCTTACAGAAGTACCATCAGTAGTAGGGTTAATGCCTAATTCTGACATATTGATAGCCTTCTCTATCTCTTTGATAAGAGATTTCTCCCAAGGCTGGATAAGAATAATACGTGCCTCTGGAACAGAAATATTTCCAACCTGCTGGATTGGTGTAGGTGTTCCATAATAATCAACCTTGATTTTATCAAGAACATGAGGATTGGCACGTCCTGCTCTGATTCCCTGATATTCATCAAGCAAGGTCTCATATGATCTTTGCATTTTCTGTTCAAATTTCTTAAGCTCTTCTCTCATAAAATATATCTCCCTTAATCTGCTGTAATTATTGTTCCGTCTATTTTACCATTTAATGCATCTGCTATAGCACCCTGCTTATTGAGTGAAAAAACAGAAAGAGGCATGTGGTTTTCCATGCAGAGAATAGATGCTGTCATGTCAATAACCTGAAGCTTCTTCTCTACTACCTCTGTAATGCTAAGCTTATCAAATCTCTTTGCATCCGGATTCTTGGCAGGATCTGAGTCATAAACTCCATCCACAGCCTTGGCAAGAAGTATGCAGTCAGCCTCAATCTCTATAGCTCTTAAAGCAATGCCACTGTCTGTACTAAAATAAGGATGTCCTGTACCGCCAGCAAAGAATACAACCTTCTTCTCCTTAAGCGCTGTCATAACCTCATCTTTATCAAATACAGGTGCAATACCAGGAATCTCAAATGCTGAGAACACCTTAGTTTCCATACCACAATTTCTGAATACCTCAGAAACATATATACAGTTCATAACTGTTGCAAGCATACCTATCTGATCGGCCTTAACTCTGTCGAAAGCCTTATTGCTTCTTCCTCTCCAGAAGTTTCCTCCTCCGATTACGATAGCAATCTCTACGCCCTTATCGTATGCTTCCTTTACTTCCAAAGCAACTGTCTTTACTGTTTCTTCATCAAAGCCCATATGCTTTTCACCAGCAAGAGCCTCTCCTGACAGCTTAAGCATAACTCTTCTATCTTTATTCATGTCTAACCTCTCTTATGATTTTTACAAGGTAAAAGCGGCTCCTCTGCCACTTATTATAGAATATAGTATAGCATAGGAACCGCTTAATTTAAAGTTTTTAAAACTAAAGTTTTTGAATGTAAAGTAAAACGCAAAATGAAACTGGATAAATAATAATTCAGTTTTATTTATGCATCTATAGTCGAAACACTCATTGTTATATCTTCAAGAACCTTTAAAAGAATCTCGACTGTATCAAGAGAAGTAAATACTGTTACTCCATTTTCTACAGCAACTCTTCTTATCATAAATCCGTCTGTGTGTGATTTTACCTTGTCTGGATTCATTGTATTTACAACATAGGTAACATGACCTTGTCTAAGTGAGTCAAGAATCTCCTCACTTCCCTCAGAAAGCTTCTTCTTTATTCTTGTTCTGATACCATTTTCCTTGAGGAAATTAGCAGTACCCTTTGTTGCTTCTATATTAAATCCAAGCTCATAGAATTTCCTGATAAGAGGAAGAGCCTTTTCTCTATCCTTTCTGGCTATTGTAACAAATACTGTTCCATAGTTTCTGACATTTGTACCAGCAGCCTGAAGTGCCTTGTACACAGCTCTGTTAAGTTCCAGATCATAGCCTATAGCCTCACCAGTTGACTTCATCTCCGGTGAAAGAACAGTGTCTGCACCCTTTATCTTAGAGAATGAGAATACAGGACACTTTACATACCATCTCTTTGGTGCTTTAAACAGACCACCAGTGAATCCCTGATCACTTATACTCTTTCCAAGTGCTACCTTTGCAGCTATATCTGCTATAGGAAGTCCTGTTGCCTTTGAAATGAAAGGAACTGTTCTTGAAGAACGAGGGTTAACCTCAATTATATATACATTTTCATTTTCATCTACTATGAACTGTATATTGAAAAGTCCCTTCATCTTAAGTGCAATACCGAGCCTTGTAGTATAATTAACGATTGTATTTATTGCCTTTTCTCCGATACTGAAGGTAGGGAATACGCTTATTGAGTCTCCTGAGTGAACTCCGGTTCTCTCTACGTGCTGCATTATACCAGGTATAAGTACCACCTCTCCATCACATACAGCATCTACTTCAAGCTCTTTTCCTTCAATATATTTATCTATAAGGACAGGCTGGTCTGCTGAAGCAACTATTGCCTCCTTAAAATACTGTCTAAGCTGACTGTCATCATAAACTATCTGCATAGCTCTTCCACCAAGTACAAAGGAAGGTCTTACCAGCACAGGATAGCCTATACGGTTAGCAACCTCTACACCGTCCTCTACCTCAATAACAGCCTGACCTGTTGGCTGTGGAATCTGAAGCTCCTCAAGTGTTTTTTCAAAGCGGTCTCTGTTTTCAGCTCTGTCAACTGAATCTACAGAAGTTCCAACTACCTTTACATTAAGGCTGTCGAGTCTGTTTGCAAGGTTAATAGCAGTCTGTCCTCCGAGAGTTACTATAACTCCATCAGGATTTTCAAGATGAATAACATTCATTACATCCTCAATTGTAAGCGGCTCAAAATAAAGCTTGTCTGAGGTTGTATAATCTGTTGAAACCGTTTCCGGGTTATTATTTATAATAATAGCCTCATAGCCTGATTCTCTTATTGCCCAGATTGCATGTACAGTTGAAAAGTCAAACTCTACACCCTGGCCTATACGTATAGGTCCTGATCCAAGCACAAGTATCTTCTTATTATTTGTAACTATTGACTCATTTCCAGCTTCATAGCTTCCATAAAAATAAGGAACATAGCCACCAAATTCAGCTGCACAGGTATCTATCATTCTGTATCCAGGGAAGAGATTTAATGCAGCTCTCAGTCTGTACATACCTGTATCACTTAAACCAATAATTTTTGAAAGATATGCATCACTTATTCCATCAAGCTTTGCCTTTTTTAGAAGTTCATAAGCCTCCTTAAGCTCTGGTTCATTTGCAATTCTGGCTGCAATTTCCCCCTTAATGTCATCAGTTGCAAGCTCTGCTTTGTCCTCAAAAGATACTCCCTCTGAAATTACAAGATCTTTAAGTTTATCAAGCCCTGCTGTCTTTAAAACGGATTCAAATCTTACTATTTCACTTATCTTCTCAAGGAAGAAAGGATCAATCTTTGTCTTGTCATAAATTACACCAAGATCCTCTCCTCTTCTAAACAACTCAGCAATGGCAAAAATTCTGTCGTCCTTTCCATCTGCGAGATAAGTAAGAAGTTCTTCCTCTTCCATTTCATCAAACTTAGAAAGGTATAAGTGATTAGCACCGATTTCAAGTCCTCTTATTGCTTTGAGCAAACTTTCCTCAACTGTTCTACCGATACTCATTACCTCACCAGTAGCCTTCATCTGGGTTGAAAGTCTGTTATCAGCCTGAGTAAACTTGTCAAATGGGAATCTTGGAAGCTTCGATACTACATAATCCACTGTAGGTTCAAAGCTTGCAGGTGTATTTGCAATCATAATCTCATCAAGATGAAGTCCAACTGCAATCTTGGCACTCACTCTTGCAATAGGGTAAGCTGTTGCCTTTGATGCAAGGGCTGAAGATCTTGATACTCTAGGATTTACCTCTATTACATAGTAATCAAATGAAAATGGATCCAGTGCGAACTGCACATTGCAGCCACCTTCTATCTTGAGAGCACGAATTATTCTGAGAGCTCCTGCTTTAAGCATATTAAATTCCTTTGCCGCAAGAGTCTGTGAAGGTGCAACAACCATTGAATCTCCTGTATGAATACCTACAGGGTCAATGTTTTCCATACTACAGATAGTAATTGCTGTGTCATTTGCATCACGCATTACTTCAAATTCTATTTCTTTATATCCCTTAATACTTTTTTCAACAAGAACCTGACTTACTGGTGAAAGCTTAAGTCCATTTTCCATAAGTACAATAAGCTCTTCCTTATTATCTGCAAATCCACCGCCTGAGCCTCCAAGTGTAAAGGCTGGTCTAAGTACAACAGGATATCCTATTCTTTCTGCTGCCGCAATTCCCTCTTCAACTGTTGTAGCTATCTCTGATGGAAGTACAGGCTCTCCTATTTCTTCGCAAAGCTCCTTAAATAACTCTCTATCCTCAGCTCTGTTTATACTATCAAATGAAGTACCAAGAATCTCAACCTGACACTCTCTCAAAATTCCTTTTTCCTTGAGCTGAACTGCCATATTAAGTCCAGTCTGTCCACCCAGGCCAGGAACTATAGCATCAGGACGCTCTTTTCTAATAATCTTTGCTACATATTCCAGATTAAGAGGCTCCATATACACTCTGTCAGCAATCTTAGTATCTGTCATAACTGTCGCCGGATTTGAATTTATAAGTACAACCTGATATCCTTCCTCTTTAAGTGCAAGACAAGCCTGGGTTCCTGCATAGTCGAACTCTGCTGCCTGTCCAATTACTATAGGACCTGATCCAATTACAAGTATTTTTTTTAAGTCTGTTCTCTTTGGCATTTTTATTCTCCTATCTCTACTTACTTCTCCATCTTATTGATAAACCATGCAAAAATATCATCTCTGCTTTCATCACCAGGTATTTCACAAGGAAAATACTGGATTCCGCAAAGCATTTTCTCTTCATCAACCATACCCTCTATAGTTCTGTCAATAAGGTCTCTGTGTGTGATTTTAAACCCTGCCTTTTCAACTCCCTCATCTGCTACAGCATAGCCATGATTCTGGTTTACTATTATTATTCTTCCATCTGCTGTAAGCTCAACAGGTCTGTTTGCACCTCTATGACCAGCCTTCATTCTGAATACCTTAAGTCCTCTTGATAAGGCAATAAGCTCATGTCCAAGACCTATTCCAATAACTGGAAGCTTTCCTGTAAGCTCCTTAATAAGCTCTATTGTTTCTGTTGCTTCCTCAGGTAAGCCAGGACCATTTGAAATGAGAACTCCGTCAGCGTGAAGCTTTGCAATCTCCTCTGCTGTTGTATCAAAAGGAAGTACCGTAACGTTACATCTTCTCTGGTTAAGCTTCTCGATTATATTTTCCTGAATACCACAGTCTACTACTACAACATTGTATCTAGGATTGCTTGTTTTTGCATATCTACGTTTCTTTGTGCTGACAAGCTTAACCGCTCTGTCCTCAAGCTTCCACTCAGAAATCTTTCTTAATGCATCCTCAAGCTTTGTATCAGCATCTGTGATTATTGCTTTCTGAGTTCCCTCTTCTCTTAATATTGTAGCTATAGCTCTTGTGTCTATGTCGCATATACCAGGAATATTAAACTCTTCCATAGTCTCTGAAAGTGTTTTTGTATATCTAAAGTTTGAAGGTATGCTTGTATATGAATGAACTATCATACCCCTCATAAACGGAAGCTTTGCTTCAAAATCATCATCATTGATTCCGTAGCTTCCAATAACCGGATATGTCATAAGTACCATCTGTCCAGCATATGAAGGATCAGATAAAACCTCCTGATAGCCTACAACTGATGTATTCCATACAAGCTCAGCTACGCTCTCACATCCTGCCCCAAAGCCTCTTCCATAAAATTCTTTTCCATTTTCAAGTACTAGCTTTCTTCCGTTCATGTAATCCTCCTCTTTGCAAAATAAAAGACCTTGTACTAAAACATAGGTTTAAGTACTAAGGTCATAATATAAAACAATAATTAAAAATAGAAACAAAAAGGCTAATATCGTTATTTCCCACGTGGGCCTTGCCACTGTACATCTTCTTTGTCTTTGCATTTAAATCAAAGTAATTTCTGCACATAAGATACTATCCTTTCCTTTTTTCTCTAAAACTCGGGATATTATAGCAAACGGAAATGTATATGGCAATATAATTTATTAAATTCAAATTTTAATTTTCTTTTCAGCAATATTACTAAATATTTTTTAGTTTTTTATCTGTTTTAGCTAATTTTACTCTGGAAGCTTCATTGTATTCTTTAGTTTCGTTCTCGTTCTGTATATCTCTTCATCAATATCTTTTTCAACTACACACACATCCTCGTATAGCTCTCTGGCCGACATTCTAGCTGCTCCATTTCCAAAAACAATTATCTGCTCAAGCCTGTCAGATGTAGCAACAGTCACATTATGCTGTTTATCCATATCATGCACAGTTTTCTCTATATACTGATCTGCAGTTTCCGCCTCTTTAGTATAGACTACATGTATGTTGTGATATTTAAATATTTCGCCTTTATTTCCATGAACTCTATATGCATCAAATACTAAAATAAGTTCCATTCCCTTAAAGCCCTGATAATTACTAAGTATATCCATAAGCTTGGTTCTTGCAGCATCAATATTGATTTTTGAGAGTTCTCTCAGCTCATCCCAGGCAAAAATTATATTATATCCATCTACCAGCAGATAGGATTTCTTTTTTGGCTTTATTTCTATATCAGCTGGCTTATCCTGTGAAGCTTTCTTTATCCGCTTCGCTTCATTATCTCTTACAAAGGAACCTGCTGGCTTCTTTTTATCTATGCCTGCATTTCCAAAGGTCCTGACAAAAATGGCTTCAAGCTCTTTATCCATTTCATAGCCCGAAAGCTGGGAAGCCTTTGAAGCGGATTTTGGAGAAGAATTTGAAGATACTCTGCTAATTTGTTTTTCTATTTCATCTTCAGATGCCTTGGATTTTTCTGATTCTTCCTTGTCAAAATCAGTATATGGAAGATGCATATAGTTTTCTACCTCATCCCATTCAACATAAAAGCCGGCTCCATGGGAACAAAAAACCGAGCCAGCAGGATTATCCAGATCAGCTTCTGGATCATAATTAATCTCTTCCACAACCTTATCCTGCTCCAGACATTCCTTATAACCTGAAAATGTACACTCAAGTTCACCAAAGCCCCTGGAATAAGAAGCAAGCTTATCCTTATATCCCTGCATTTTGGAAACTGCTGCCTCTCCTGTAAATATAGCAAGCTCCCCATCTATGTCCGGCCCATTAAACTCCGCATTCATCTGCTGAAGATCTGATATGGCTCTTCCTGCACAATCCATAGGTACCTGAAGTCTGTACTCAAAATAAGGTTCTAAAAGAACAGATTCTGTTCTCATAAGACCATTTCTCACTGCCCTATATACAGCCTGTCTGAAATCGCCACCCTCTGTATTCTTAATATGTGCCCTTCCACTCAGTATACTAATATTCATATCAGTAATATCTGAGCCTGTAAGTACACCCTTGTGATTTTTCTCCTCAAGATGGGTAAGTATAAGATTTTGAAAGCTCTTATCTAGTACATCCTCACTGCACTCACTAGAAAAGCTAAGCCCACTTCCCCTTTCCATGGGTCTAAGGGCGAGATGAACCTCCGAATAATGCCTTAAAGGTTCATAATGACCAACACCCTCAACTGGTCTCTTTATCGTTTCCTTATATACTATATGTCCCTCATCAAAGCTTACATCCATACCAAAGCGTTCTTTGATGAGTCGCTTTACTACCTCTGTCTGGACTCCACCCATCAGCTTAACCTGTATATCCTTCAGCTGTTCATTGTATAAAAAGCTAAGCTCCGGAATCTCCTCTTCAAGCTCTTTAAACTTAAGATATGCTCTATGCTTATCTTCATCAAAGGGCAATATAACTGAAAATGTAAACAGTGGAATAAGAAGTGGCAGCTCTTCTTTTTCTTCTGCACCAATACTCATTCCTGCCCTTGTAGAATTAAGGCCTGTAACAGCGACTACCATTCCGGCACAAGCTTCTTTAACTGTATTAAACTGAGCTCCCTGATAGATACGTATCTGGTCTACTTTTTGAACTTTTTCATCTTCCTTCTCCAGCTTTTGAAGTTCAATGGAGGCCTTAGCTCTCAGCATTCCTCCTGTTATTTTCATGTGTGTAAGCCTGTTCCCCTGCGAATCTCTTGAAATCTTAAAAATCCTTGCCCCAAATTCATTTTTATATACAGGTGCCTCTATAAACAATGACATAACTGAAAGAAAGCTGTCCACTCCATCCTGCTTAAGTGCAGATCCAAAGCATACAGGATATAGCTTCCTTTTCCTTATTAATTTAGAAACTTGAGTAAGACTTATCTCCTGTGTATCAAAATAAGATTCCATGGTTTCTTCATCACATTCAGCTATCTGCTCAAGAAATTCATCGCTAAACTGAGCTTTGCTAAATTTATCAGGGTAAGCTGACCAGTCATCAGACAAAATATCTAAGCCTTGCAGTTTATCTTGCAGACTTCTCATATCTACAGCATTATCTGACAGCTTTTCCCTTATTAATGTCATTATCCTGTTTCCGTCTGCACCCTGTTGATCCATTTTATTTACAAAAATAAAGACAGGGATATTGTATCTCTTTAAAAGTTTCCACAGAGTTATTACATGTCCCTGAATTCCATCAGCTGCACTTATTATAAGAATGGCATAGTCCAAAACCGAAAGCGTTCTCTCCATTTCAGCACTAAAATCTGCATGTCCAGGGGTATCCATAAGACAGATATTCTTATCCTTAAGCTTTATCTCAGCCTGCTTTGAAAATATAGTTATACCTCTTTCCCTCTCCTGAATATCCGTATCAAAAAAGGTATCTCTATGATCAACTCTTCCTACATTTCTAATGCTTCCTGTCTTATATAAGATGCTTTCTGACAATGTTGTTTTTCCTGCATCAACATGGGCCAACAGACCCGTACAAATATGTTTTTTTACTTTTTCAGGCTTCTGTTCGCCCATAAAAGGCGCCTCCCTTCGTGATTGCATAATACTGGATTATACCACAAAAGGAGGCGATAGTCGAGATACCATACTGGAATAAGCTATGGCTCAGTATTCAATTTTTCATAGGTAGCTTCGGATAGATGTGCATACTAAATTCCCCATCTGGAGTACGGTACATTGTAATCTTTTCCATTACAATCTTCCATAAGCTATTCTTTTCAGGGACTGACAATCGAGAATAACTATCTAAAATCCGTTGAGTAGTAGGAATAATTTCTGCTTCTGCATTTTTTATATCTGACTGGGATGACTGCTTCTTCAGCAGATCAGCTTCTGATGCCTGTAACTTACGCATCTCTCTGGTCAAAGTATTGATGCTGTACCATAATTGTTGACACTTTTTGCTCGTATATGGTGATATATAGA
>JAUNDV010000029.1 GCA_030525875.1 Eubacteriales bacterium | reverse complement strand
AGTTGGTTAGAGCAACCGGCTCATAACCGGTCGGTCCTGGGTTCGAGTCCCCGAGGAACCACTTTTATTTTTTAAAGATAAATATGAATGTGCCGGCGTGGCGGAATTGGTAGACGCCCAGGACTTAAAATCCTGTGGGAGGCGACTCCCGTACCGGTTCGACCCCGGTCGCCGGCATTAGTAAAAAGGCTTCAGACATTATGTTTGGAGCTTTTTTCTTGCTTTTTTATGTGTTTTTGGGTACTTAATAGACGTTTTACTTTATTTACGTTGATAATGCACACACTGTTTAGTAATATGCATTTTCAGAATATAAATGGATGTAAAATAAGCTATTAGGGAATACATGACTCAATCGTTTCTCAATTTTTACTCGCATGGGGGGTGGAATTTAAAATTTCATTTTACATTACTTGCATTTCAAGGGGAAGGTTGTTGACAAATATGTATCAGAACCATACAATTGCGGTATATAATTGGTACAAATGAAAATATTATCAGAATCTGAAAAGGAATACGGGATAAAGTGGAAAGAACTGAAGTGATGGATAAGGATGTCATATTACATATAGAAATGTCTCCGAGCGAGAGAGAAGAAGAACTTCAACAGTTAAAAAGAGAAAGCGACGAGTTAACTGCTTGGGAAGAATAGATACTGTCATCCAGTTTATGGTCGGTTATATTTTTAAATAAGGTTAATTTGTGAGTACATCTGTAATCAATAGCAGAAAATTATTTTTTTAGGGCTTATGAGTATGACAAGGGAAGAAAAGGATGCGTATGAGTGGTATAAAGATCGTCTTTCAATGCCAATCTGCTTTAAGGAATTGTCACAGGAAGAATGTGATACATATAATGAGAAATATCCGTTGCCTAGTGAAGATGAAGTTTCAAAAATATTAAAAGAGGCAGGATATTAAAATCCACCAGCCAGTAAGTCTGGTGGTATTTTTATACTCAAAAGTAAGGGAAAAACAAATGGATAATTTCAAGGTCATATAGCGTATACTTAAACTTTTTTAAAAATCAATGGACTATGAAGTTATACAACGAAAATGATAGCGATTGTAAATAGATTAATAACAAAATCTAAAAATAATATTAAATCATAAAAAATAAATAGGTATTTGTAAATAATAATAGTATAGTACTTAATATTGTTATTATGTAATGAAATGGATGGTAAATCTGAGTATGAAAAATATTTTGTTAGGATTTAAGTTTGTTTTTAAATATGTTCTTCCGCTTTTTATACTGTATATAGTACTGAGCTTAGTGCTCGTTCCCCTTCATCATAAGAAGGTAAAGGATACTTCAAAATTACATGATAAGGCTTCCTTAACGGGCAACAAGCTGTCAGTAGAAAGAGTTTTGAATATAGATGACAATGTCGAGGCCTTGAAATGGAGATTAAGGCTAATTGAAGAGGCAGACAAAGATATTATAATGTCTACCTTTGATTTCAGAGATGACGAAGCAGGACGAGATATAATGTCAGCACTTTTAAATGCTTCAGACAGGGGTGTAAATGTAAAGCTTATAATAGATGGTATAAACGGTATGCTTTACTTAAAGGGAAGCGAGAATTTTGAAACACTCTGCTCGAGAGAAAATGTAGAGGTCAAACTTTATAATCCTATTAATTTATTTAAGCCATGGCAGATAAATTATAGAATGCATGATAAATATCTGATAGCAGATGAAAATGTATATATGCTGGGGGGAAGAAATACCAATAACCTCTTTTTGGGAAATTATCAGGATTATATAAATATTGATAGAGATATAGTGGTTTATGAGCAAGATATAAAAGAAGACAGTTCTCTTTATCAGCTAAAGAATTATTTCAATGCAATTTGGAATGTTGAGCAGAATAAGCCTATATTTAAAAATCCAAAATATAATCAGAAATCATACGACTTATTAAAGGATAATTATGAAAGCCTTAAAGTAAAATATAGCGATGCATTTGAAGAAATTAATTGGGAAAATGTTACCATGCCATGTGAAAGCATAAATTTGATTTCGAATTCAGTTAATGTGGAAAATAAAGAACCAGAACTTTGGGAAACTGCAAATGGCCTTATGATGGAATATAATGATGTACTGGTTCAGACTCCTTATATAATATGCTCTAAAGATATGTATGAAGGACTTGATAAAGCATCAAATAATGGAACAGAAGTTTCCATAATAATTAATGCAATTGAAAGCGGTGCGAATCCATGGGGATGTACTGATTATATGAATCAGAAGGACAAAGTTTTAGATACAGGCTCGGATGTATATGAATTGCTTGGTTCGGATTCTTCTCATACAAAGACTATACTTTATGATGATTCACTGAGTCTTGTAGGCTCATATAATCTAGATATGAGGAGCACATATCTGGATACTGAATTAATGCTTGCAATAGAGAGTAAAGAGCTAAATGAAGACTTGAGAAAAATTGCAAAAAATGATATATCATACA
Organism: Eubacteriales bacterium; assembly: GCA_030525875.1. Taxonomy (GTDB): domain Bacteria; phylum Bacillota; class Clostridia; order Lachnospirales; family Lachnospiraceae; genus Avilachnospira. Next base: position 4,127 of record JAUNDV010000029.1, on the reverse strand, counting down.
GCAGAGGATTTAGCAGGGAAAATGGTGAAATTACAGGGGAAAATTATAAGCCTGTAGAAGTATCAACGGGAAAGAAGATTTTCTATGGAGCACTTAGGATAATAATTCCATTTATTCGCCAGACCCTTTGATATTAAGTGTTTTCAGGGGAAATATGATAGAAAATTATACAGAAAATAAAACAGCAATAATAGTTGGAGTAAAAACAGATAAAACAGCTTACAATTTTGATAAGCGTATGGATGAGCTTGAAAATCTTTGCGAGGCTTTGTCTATAGAGTGCAAGGGCAGAGTAGTGCAAAATCTTGCGCAGGCTGAAAGTGCTACTTACATAGGCAGTGGAAAGCTTTTGGAGATAAAAGAGCTTATATATGAGGAGGAAGCTGATACAGTTATTTTCCTTAATACTCTGACACCTTCACAGTTAGCTAATATTACAGATATTTTAGAGGCTGAGGTAATGGATAAGACTCAGCTTATTCTTAAAATATTTGGAGAAAGAGCAAGAACTGCAGAAGCTAAGATTCAGGTTGAATATGCCAGTCTTGAGTATATGCTTCCAAGACTTGTCGGGCTTAGAAAGAACCTCTCCAGACAGGGAGGCACAGGCGGTTCTATGTCCAATAAAGGATCTGGAGAAAAGCAGATAGAGCTGGATAGAAGACATATTGAGAAGAGAATGGCAGATCTTCGCAAAGAGTTGAAAGCTATTGAAGCTACAAGAGATACTATGCGAAAGAAAAGACAGCAGTCTGGAATTCCGCTTGTTTCTTTAGCTGGTTATACAAATGCGGGAAAATCAACACTTATGAATACTCTGCTCAGCAAATACGGTAGTGAAGAAGAAAAGAAAGTGCTTGAAAAAGATATGCTTTTTGCTACGCTTGATACCACAATAAGAAAGATATGTCCAGGAGATAATAAGGATTATTTGCTTGCCGATACAGTAGGTTTTATTGAGGATTTACCGCATGATCTGATTTCAGCATTTAGATCAACGCTTGGAGAGATAAAGCTGTCTGATTTGATTTTGAATGTAATAGATTATTCAGATGATAATTATCAGGAACATATAAGGGTAACAGAGGATACACTAAAGGAACTTAAAGCTTCACATATTCCAGTTATTTATGTTATGAACAAGGCAGACCGTCTGATGGATGAATCAGAGCTTCCTTTGATCAGAGGAAACAGGATATATATTTCAGCAAAAAAAGGCTTGGGAATAGATGAACTTAATGAGCTGATTAGGAATGAGATATATGGAAGCTATGTAACTGTAGAATTTCTGATACCATACGACAAGGGAAATGTCGAAAATGTTTTGCGTAGAGAGACAAGTATTATAGAAAATGAGTACAGGGAGAATGGTACATATATAAAATGTAGTATAAGTCCTGTGCTTTATAAAAAATTCAAGGAATACGAAATCTGATATATCTAGATGATGTATCTGAAAAAATGCACAATAAAAATGTTTTTATTTTAGTACAATTGGCAATTGAAAATAATATTGCCAGATGGTATTATAAAGACAACTTAAGAAAGACTTATTAAAACTTCAGTACATACCGACAAAAGGTTACATTTATTAATAACAACACAGTAGGAGGTAATTTTTACAAGGAAGGTAATTTTATTCATCCTTTTGTATTAGTATTTAGCAAACGGGTAAACTTAGTATTAAGAAGATGAAGGTTTAATGAGATATTGGTCTTAAGTTGACATATAAAACTGAATAGCCAGAGGAAGATGATTGGTTGACCGGTATTCTACAGAGTATATTTACTTAGAAAGTATTTTCATATGAAGATATATAATCTAGGCAGACGGTATTTTATAAGAATATTAACTGTTGAAGGTAACAGATTAGGTTGACATGATTATCGCAAGTATCAGTTAAGAAGAAAGGTAGAGGTATAGTCCAATGGCGGAGTGTAATTGAGAGAGGTTATCGAACTAGATAGTACGATAACCTCTCTCGCTGTACAAATCAGTCATGGATCAGGTAAAACTTGTAATTGAATATTGTTTTATATATAATATGAAGAGTCTAAAAGACAGTTGTAGCTGTCTTTTAATTTTGGTTTTAAGAGAGGAATGAATATGGATAATATATACAAGGATTATATGATAAGGGCTACGGCAGCAGACGGAATGATAAGAGCATTTGCTGTTACGTCAAGAGATACTGTTGAAGAAGCCAGGAAGGCACATAATACTTCACCAGTTGTTACAGCGGCGCTTGGAAGATTGATGACAGCAGCACTTATGATGGGCTGTGATATGAAATCAGAGGATGATCTGATTACACTTAAGATTGGCTGTGATGGACCAATAAAGAGTCTTTTAGCAACAGCTGATAAGGATGGAAGAGTTAAGGGCTATGCTGGTAACAACCTTGTTATTATACCTGCTAATGAATTTGGAAAACTTGATGTTGGAGGTGCTCTTGGAAACGGAGTTCTTTCAGTTATCAAGGATATTGGACTCAAAGAGCCATATGTTGGTCAGACCATGCTTGTTACAGGGGAGATTGCAGAGGATATAACATATTATTACGCAAATAGTGAGCAGACTCCTTCTTCTGTAGCGCTTGGTGTTCTCATGAATAAAAATAATACTGTTAAGCAGGCTGGCGGATTTATTATTCAGCTTATGCCAGGGGCTTCAGATGAGATTATAGATAAGCTTGAGGAGAGACTGAAGAATATAGAGAGTATGACTTCAATGCTTGACAAAGGAATGAGTCCGGAAGATATCATAAAGCTTGTGTTAAAGGGATTTAATCCTGTAATAAATCAGAGTCAGCCGGTTTCATTTTATTGTAACTGCTCAAAGGAAAGAGTAGAAAAGGCCTTAATAAGCATCGGACAAAAAGAAATAACCAGCATGATAGAGGATAGTAAGCCTATAGAGCTTGTCTGCCATTTTTGTAATAAAAAATATACATTTTCAGTAGATGAATTAAAGGAAATATTGAAGAAAGCAAAATAAAGGCTTTTTCGCAGAAAGACGGGAATTAAGGAAAATAATTCAAAATTCATTTTAGGAAATTTACTTTATAAAGTTCATTTATTTTTATCAGATAATAAAATGCACTATGCTTTTAACTATTAAAGTGATATAGTATTTTGTATATAAGAAGAACGGTTTAATAAAATTATTTGATAAAAGGAGTGTATTATGCCAGAGGTTATTACAGTTGGAGAGACAATGGCAGCGATGGTTCCATATGAGTATGGCGCTTTGAGATATGTTTATAATTTTAGGCTGAAGGCCGGAGGTGCAGAATCAAATGTGGCTGTAGGTCTGAGTAAGCTTCATCATTCTTCAGGATGGATAAGCAGACTTGGAGATGATGAATTAGGCTATATGGTTCGTAATGCCCTTAGAGCAGAGGGTGTGGATATGACTCAGGTAATCTGGGATAATGAACATCCTACAGGAATGATGGTTAAGCAGACAAAGCATAATTCAGAAACTAAGGTTATATACTACAGAAAGGGCTCTGCGGCAAGCTATTTGAATGTCGACGACATAAACGTCGATTATCTTAAGACAGCAAGGATAATCCATATGTCAGGTATACTTCCAGTTCTGAGTGATTCCTGTATGCAGGTTTCAGATTTTATATTTGATTTTGCTGACAAAAATGATATTATGATCAGCTTTGATCCAAATGTAAGAAAGAAAGTATGGGGTACAAGAGATTTTGCTCCTGTACTTAAGGAAATGTGTCTCAAATCAGATATAGTTATGCTTGGAAAAGAGGAGGCAGAAACTTTATTTGGAACCTCAGATGTTGAGGAAACAAAGAGAATATGCTTTGAAGAAGGAAGGGCAAAGTTTTTTGCATTTAAATCAGGAAGCAAGGGAGCCTGGGTTTCGGATGGAGGTAAGCTTGTAAACATTCCACCATATCCATGCACAGTTGTAGATCCTGTAGGAGCAGGAGATGGTTTTGATGCAGGCTTTATATCTGGTATATTGGAAAATAAACCTATTGAGATATGTGGAAAAATGGGTGGAATAGTTGGAGCTATGGCAACAGAAACCAGAGGCGATATGGAAGGCTATCCTAGACGTTCAGAATTGGATGATATTTTATATCAGCACGAAATTAT
>JAUNDV010000028.1 GCA_030525875.1 Eubacteriales bacterium | reverse complement strand
TAAAGGTTCTAGAGTTTAATGTACGTTTTGGAGACCCGGAGACACAGGTTATTATGCTTAGACTTGACTCTGACCTGGCAGAAATTATGATGGCTGTAGCTGGGAAGAAGCTAAAAGATATTGATGTAAAGTGGAAGGATGAAACTGCCTGCTGCCTCGTACTTGCAAGCGGAGGTTATCCTGGAAGCTATAAAAAGGGATTAGAGATAACAGGAACAGAGGCTGTCAGTGAAGATATAGTTGTTCTTCATGCCGGAACAAAGCTAAGTGACGGCAAGCTTGTTACAGATGGTGGACGAGTTTTAAATATTTGTGCTACAGGAGCTGATCTTACAGAAGCACGAAATAAAGTATATGAAGCAGCAGAAAAAATTAATTTTGAAGGTAAGTATTTCAGAAAAGATATCGGATTAAATTAATGAGGAGTAATCATGTCAAAAGTATATCGTGTTTATGTAGAAAAACGTCAGGGATTTGACGTAGAAGCAAATGACATCTTAAAGACCTTAAGAGAGCAGTGTGAGGTTAAGGGATTAAATAAGGTTCATTTATTAAATCGCTATGATGTTCAGTACGTGGATGAAGAAATTCTGAACAAAGGAATCAGCACAATTTTAAGTGAGCCTATGGTAGATGATGTATATCTTGAGGAGTATCCTGTAGGAGATAATACAGTATTTGCCATAGAATATCTTCCGGGTCAGTATGATCAGAGAGCTGATGCCTGTGAGCAGTGCTTCCAGCTTATGACAGGAGATCAGAATGTTAAGGTAAAATGTGCCAAGGTATATGTTTTAGAAGGAGAAGTGACTTCAGACGAAATTGACAGGATTAAAGCTTTTCTTATTAACCCTGTCGATCAAAGACTTGCTTCTCTTGAGAAACCAGAGGATTTAAAGGATATAACAAGTGAAGTAGGAAGTGTACCTGTAATTGATGGCTTCATTAATTTTTCTGATGAGGAGCTTAAAGCCTTTGTTAAGGACTGGGGAATGGCTATGAACTTTGATGATCTCAAGGTTTCACAGCTTTATTTTAGAGATGAGGAGCATAGAGACCCTACAGAAACAGAACTCAAGGTTCTTGATACATATTGGTCAGATCATTGCAGACACACAACATTTTCAACAATTATAGATGGAATCAATATAGAGGATGGAGAGTTCAAGGAAATCCTCGAAAAGGACATAGAAAACTATAAGGCATCAAGACATCTTGTTTACGGAATAGACACAAACAGACCTCTTACACTTATGGATCTTGCTACTATTTCAGTAAAGGAGCTCCGTAAGGCTGGATATCTTGATGATCTCGAGGTTTCAAAGGAGATAAATGCCTGCAGCGTAGAGGTAAAGGTTCATACTGACAAAGGCGATGAGGATTGGTTACTCATGTTCAAGAATGAGACCCATAACCATCCTACAGAAATTGAGCCATTTGGTGGAGCAGCGACCTGTCTTGGTGGAGCTATCAGAGATCCACTTTCAGGAAGAGCTTATGTATATCAGTCAATGCGTATAAGCGGAGCAGCAGACCCTAGAAAATCCTTGAAGGATACATTAAAGGGTAAGCTCCCTCAGCGTAAGATCTGCCGTGAGGCAGCTCATGGATTTTCTTCCTATGGAAACCAGATCGGACTTACAACTGGCTATGTTCATGAAATATATGACGAGGGCTATGTTGCAAAGAGAATGGAATTAGGAGCTGTAGTTGCGGCAGCACCGAAGTCTCAGGTTAAGCGTCTTGAGCCACTTTGCGGACATGTTGTTTTGCTTATAGGTGGACGTACAGGAAGAGATGGAGTAGGTGGAGCGACCGGCTCTTCAAAGTCTCACGAATTAAGTACTACTACTACAGCTGGAGCAGAGGTTCAAAAGGGAAATCCAGTAGAAGAGCGTAAGATTCAGCGTTTATTCAGAAACCCACTTGTCTCAGAAAAAATCGTCCGCTGTAATGATTTTGGTGCGGGCGGAGTTTGTGTTGCTGTAGGTGAGCTTGCTGACGGCCTGGAAATCAATCTGGATGCTGTACTTAAGAAGTATGAAGGTCTTACAGGAACAGAGCTTGCTATTTCAGAGTCTCAGGAAAGAATGGCCATAGTAATAGACCAAAAGGATGAGGAATTCATCGTTGAAGCTTGTAAAAAAGAAAATCTCGAGGTTGTCAGAGTAGCCGAGGTTACTGATGCAAAACGTCTTGTTATGCATTTTAATGGTCAGAAGATTGTTGATATAAGCAGGGATTTTCTTGATAAAAATGGTGCAGACCGTCATCAGGTAGTTGAATTAACACTTCCTGATTTTGAAAATAAACCATTTGCTCCAAATGCAAAGGAAAACTTCAAGGAAAATGTCGATGCTGTATTAAGCAGTCTTTCTGTATGCTCACAGAAGGGCTTAAGTGAAAGATTTGATTCTTCAATTGGAAATGCAACCGTTCTTTCTCCATTTGGAGGAAAAACACTTTCAACAGAAACAGAGGGAATGTGTGCTTTGCTTCCTGTTCTCGGCAAGGAAACAACAACCTGTTCAATGATGGCCTATGGATATAATCCTCTTATATCTAAGTGGTCTCCATATCATGGTTCTATGTATGCAGTTGTTGAGTCACTTTCAAAGATTGTAGCCATGGGAGGAAATTACAAGAGCGTAAGATTTACCTTCCAGGAATTCTTTGAAAAGCTTCTCAATGATCCAAAGCGTTGGGGCAAGCCATATTCATCATTGCTTGGTGCATATCATGCACAGTCAGGGCTTAAGCTTGCTTCAATAGGTGGTAAAGACTCAATGTCTGGATCTTTTGAGGATCTGGATGTACCTCCGACACTGGTATCATTTGCAGTAACAGCTGAGGATGTAAGTCATGTAATTACACCAGAGCTTAAGGCAGCAGGTCATTCATTATACGAATTTGTAATGCCAAAGGATAAGTATGAGGTCTATGACTTTGAGGCTTTGATGGAAGCATATGATGACATCCTTGCTCTTATGAGAAATGGCAAGGTACTCAGTGCTTATACGGTTAAGGATGGCGGACTTATCGAAACTATTTTCAAGATGGCCTTTGGAAATAGAATTGGTGTTGAATTTGTAGATGCATTAACTATGGATGAGCTTTTACATAAGTCTATAGGTAATATAGTTGTAGAAGTTGAGGATGAGACCTTTATAAATTCAAAGTATGCGCGTAAGGTAGCATTTACGAATGAAACCAAGTCTGTTAGATATAAGACAGAAAGCTATGAGCTTGATGAGGCATATGAAGTATATGCAAAGCCTCTTGACAGAATTTATCCTGCAACAGAGAATAGCTTCAGTGGTCAGGCAAGAGTAGAGGATTGCAATAAGAGACCTAAGCTTCATGCTTCCAAGGTTTATGATGAGGTATTGGTAACTATACCTGTATTCCCTGGTACAAACTGTGAATATGATTCAAAGAGATCATTTGAAAAGGCAGGAGCGAAGGTTAATCTTGTGTTAATTAGAAATAAGACAGCACAGGATATAATTGATTCTGTAAATGAGCTTGAGGCTTCCATTAGAAAATCCCAGATAGTAATGCTTCCGGGGGGCTTCAGTGCCGGTGATGAGCCAGAAGGATCTGGTAAATTTATTGCAACAGTATTAAGAAATGAAAAGATTAAGGCGGCAATAGATGATCTTCTTGATAACAGAGAAGGTCTTATGATTGGTATCTGCAACGGCTTCCAGGCACTTATAAAGCTTGGACTTCTTCCTGATGGACATATACGTGCCATGGATGAAAATGATGCCACACTTACATTTAACAAAATCGGACGTCATTTATCACAGATGGTAGATACAAGAATAGCATCTGTTAATTCACCATGGCTTCAGAATGTAAATGTAGGTGACATCCACACAGTACCTATTTCACATGGAGAGGGACGTTTTGTTGCTCCTAAGGAGGTTATTGACCGCTTATTTGCTAATGGCCAGGTAATAACCCAGTATGTAGATCCAAATGGAAATCCAACAATGGAATCACCATATAATCCTAATGGCTCAGTTGAGGCGATAGAGGGTATTGTTTCAATTGATGGAAGAGTACTAGGAAAAATGGCACATTCAGAGCGTCAGGGTGAAAATCGTAACTTAAATATTTACGGAGATATGGATCAGAAGCTGTTTGAATCAGGTGTTCAGTATTTTAAATAATTGTTGTTATGAAATAAGGATTTTTAGATAATCCCATAAGTAAAAGAGGCTGATATACCAGTTAATTGGTGTACAGCCTCTTTTGTGTTTCATAATTTTATTTCTGTTAATCCTTCAATAAATCTTCAATTTTTGTTTTTACAAGCTCGAAGGCAACATTATTCATGCCACTATTTACAACTATGTCTGCATAACTTCTTGTAGGCTCTACGTAGAGATAGTGCATAGGCTTAACAGTAGTAAGATACTGGTCTATAATATTTTCTATGTCCCTGCCTCTTTCCTTTGTATCACGCAGTACACGTCTTAAGATTCTTTCATCGGCATCAGCATCTACAAATATCTTGATATCCATAAGCTCTCTAAGCCTGCTGTCACACAAAGTAAGTATACCTTCAATGAGTATGACCTTCTTTGGATCAACAACAACTGTTTCCTTTGCACGGTTATGCTGTGAGTAATCATAGGTTGGGCAGACTATGCTCTGTCCATCCTTTAGAGCTTTAATGTGTTCAATGAGCAACTCAGTGTCGAAGGCATCTGGATGATCATAGTTCAGCTTCTTTCTTTCTTCAAAAGGCATTTCATCATGTGCCTTGTAATAATTGTCGTGATATAGTATGGAAACCCTGTCTCCAAAAGCATCTTTGATTCGGTTTGTAAATGTTGATTTTCCGGATCCTGTACCGCCTGCTATACCAATAAGAATAGGTTTCATGTTTTCCTCCTTAGGCAGTTTTATTATATTCATGCAAAGTATACCATAAAATACAAAAAACGTGCATATAATGATTAATTTATCAATTGCATAATTTTCTAATAATGTTATAATAATAAAAATTTATTGGCACATTTTTTTTAAGGAGGATAACATGGCACAGATAATTGGCGAAGGAATAACTTTTGATGATGTACTTTTAGTACCTCAGTACTCTGAGGTAATACCTAATCAGGTTAGTCTTGAAACTCACCTTACAAAGAAGATTAAGCTTAACATACCTGTAATGTCAGCAGGAATGGATACTGTTACAGAGCACAGCATGGCTATAGCAATGGCTAGGCAGGGTGGTATAGGTATAATTCACAAGAACATGTCTATTGAGCAGCAGGCTGAGGAAGTAGATATGGTTAAGCGTTCAGAGAATGGAGTTATATCAGATCCTTTTTATCTCAGTGCAGATCATACCTTAAAGGATGCAGAAGAGCTCATGGCTAAGTATCGCATCTCTGGTGTGCCTATTGTAAAGGAAGACAAGAAGCTCATAGGTATAATTACTAACAGAGATTTATTGTTTGAATCTGACCTTACAAAGCCTATCAAGGACAATATGACACCTATTGAGAATCTTGTAACAGCCAAGGAAGGAACTTCTCTTGAGGATGCCAAGAAGATTCTTGCAAAGGCAAAGGTAGAGAAGCTTCCTATAGTTGATGACAATGGAATACTTAAGGGACTTATCACTATCAAGGACATAGAGAAGGCTCAGAAATATCCTAATTCAGCAAAGGATGAGCAGGGAAGACTGATCTGTGGAGCAGCAGTAGGAATTACAGCAAATGTTCTTGCAAGGGTAGATGCTCTCGTTAAGGCAAAGGTAGATGTTATAGTTATTGATTCTGCTCATGGACACAGTGCAAATATAATCAATGCTGTAAAGGAAATTAAGGCAGCTTATCCTGATCTTCAGATTATTGCAGGAAATGTAGCTACGGCTGATGCTACAAGAGCACTTATTGAGGCAGGGGTAGATGCAGTTAAGGTAGGTATCGGACCTGGATCAATTTGTACAACAAGAGTGGTTGCTGGTATTGGTGTTCCTCAGGTTTCAGCAGTTATGGACTGCTATGAGGCAGCTAAGCCTTATGGTGTACCTGTTATTGCTGATGGAGGTATCAAGTATTCAGGAGATATTACAAAGGCACTTGCAGCAGGCGGTTCAGTAGTTATGCTTGGTTCACTTCTTGCAGGTTGTGATGAGGCTCCAGGCTCATTCGAGATATATCAGGGAAGAAAATATAAGGTATACAGAGGAATGGGTTCAATAGCTGCAATGGAAAATGGTTCAAAGGACAGATATTTCCAGCAGGATGCAAAGAAGCTTGTTCCAGAAGGAGTTGAAGGAAGAGTTGCATATAAGGGATACTGTGAAGATACAATATTCCAGCTTATGGGAGGTCTTAGATCAGGAATGGGTTATTGCGGAGCAAAGGATATCAAGACACTTACAGAAACAGGTAAGTTTGTTAAGATTTCAGCAGCTTCACTTAAGGAAAGTCATCCACATGATATCCATATTACAAAGGAAGCACCTAACTACAGCTCATTATCAGTTTAATGAATAAATTTTGGGAACGCTAAGCCGTTCCCTTTTTATAATTTTAGAGGAGAATAAGATGAATTTTAAGACTTATACAGATTACATAATGGAAAAAGCTGTGCAGCTGCTTAATATAGATAGTCCCTCTGGTTACGGGAAGGAAGTTACATCCTTCGTTATAGAGGAACTTAGAAAGTACGGTCTCAAGGCAGCTCGTCGCGCGCCTCAGTTCAGCAAGAGATAATCTG
>JAUNDV010000020.1 GCA_030525875.1 Eubacteriales bacterium | reverse complement strand
AAGCTGTTTTACTGGCTGTTTCTGTCGCAGTGGTTCGTATTATATATGCTTTTTTATCTCCCGTCAAGCTCTTTTTTTATTTTTTTCAATTTTTCGTAAATTGAAAAGTTCATTTCAACATTTCTGCCTTTTCGTGCTTTGTATCTTTGTAACCATACATTTAATGAAAATGAGTTTTTCCTCCGCATGCTTTTTATTTCAAAAAACAGCGAGACTTAACACACCAGTTAAAATTCTCATTATGATATTATTTTTATATATATAAAGTAAAAAATCGGATGTGTAAATTTGTTTCATTATTTGTCCACATAATTCTCCACCTGGAAAGAAGCTGACAAATACCATTATTATCCATATAACAAAAATAGCCTCTATAAAACCTATTGCAGCTCCGCCTAATTGATTTAAGCCATATATGATAGGCAGCTTTGCGAAGATATTAAGTATTGCTGCTACTATTCTTATAATAAGAAATATCAATATGAATAAAAAGAGAAAGCTTATTCCTTTTACTAAAGCCTCAAAAAGGACTTCCCCTGTTCTTTCACACAACTCTTCAAGCCCTAACAGTTCATATAGAGGGGAATATTCTATCTCTCCTAATTTACTACTCAGATTTTCATTCCACCCCTCCATCATTTCACGTATAAAGGAGCTTTTCATAATTATTTTTTCTGCATATGGTAAAATACCATCTACAAGTATAAATGTCATAATAAGGCTGCCTATAGATACAGCCATATGGATAAGTCCCTTTCTATGTCCATAAAGCGTAAGTGCTGTCATAAATATAACAGTAAATATAAGCATTTCTTTTCCTTTAATAAAATTCAATATTTCCATTTAATAATCAAATCCGCCCCAAAGACTTGCTTTAGGGCGGTTCCTTCTAAAAATTAATAAATAAAATCATCTTCCTTTAAAATGAGTAAACCATTTTTATCATATTTTGATTGGAAAAGATTCTTGAGTCTCTTTCCGATAGGTGGTTTTTCTGCTCTGTCTGCGGCTTCTTCAATCAAATCCTCTGCAGTTTGCTTATTAAGAGGTATATTATCTTCCTCCATAAGTTCTATTCTTTCATACAAAGCAAGCATACTCTTTCCGGTAATACTGCATTCTACCATATCAGCATACTGACAGCAATACTGTGCAAAATCATCTATATCCATTTCTTCTGTATAGCTTTCAGGTATATTTGGGTGCACATTATTCTGTTTGTCGTTCTTTACCTGGGCATTACCCCTTGTCTTAGGCTTTTCTCTTAACTCTTCTTCATATTCTTCTTCGTTATTGTATTCTATATTATTATCATATTCTGAAGAATCATCCAGTTCTACCCTCTGATATTCTGTTTTTGCAGATTTTTTTTCGGATTTAGACTCTTTCTTTGGTTTTTCCTTTAATTCCTCTTTTATCTCTACTTCCCGCTCTACCTTTGGTTCTATTTCCTGAAGTTCTTCATTTTCATCTTCTCTATATTCATCTTCAAAATCTGTTACCAAATCACAAAGCTCAAATATTTCGGGTTTTATCTTCTCAAGTCTGTCAAGCCCCTCTGGAACATCCACAAGAGTAATTATCATTCCAGATCTATCCATCTGTATAAGCTGGTAGATTTGTTCTATTATTTCTTCCTTTAGACTTCCAGCACCTACAACTATAAAGTCTTTTCCTTTAATCTTCTCTAGTGAATTTCTGGAAAGGCCTCTTGCATTAAGCTTTTCTGCTGTTGTCTTTGCTGCAGGATGGTTTATTCCCTGTTCCTTGTGAATATATTTAAGTTCATCAATTGCAACCTCAAGACCTTCACTAAGACTTTCTGTCTCAATAATCATATGGTACTTTGGTACATAATCATGTTTTTTGACAGGTACTTCTTCCTTAGCTTCTTTTCCTGATGTAAATGTTGTTCTGGCCTGAAGCTTAGGCTTCTGATGCGCAATTTCTTCTCCATTTTCAGCTGCATCAACAACATTGGAATTATTTATATCTGCTTCACCCATCTCTGATTTATTTGCATCTGCCACTTCTACAGCTTCTGAGCCAGCCTGAACAGTTAAAGGCACAGCCTTTTTTTCTGTATTGATAGCATTTTCAGAAATAGTCTCAGTTTCTTCTTCCTGAAGTGCAGAATCGTCAGACTTAGCCTCTGATAAAGCTTTATCCTCTGACAAAATCTCCGTTTTCTCGTTCACTTCTCTTATTTCAGGTCTGTTTACGAGTTTGTTATCTTTTATTATTACACTTCTTAATTTTTCAATGCACTCATCATCCAGAACTCTGGTACTGTCATTGAAAATATTTTCTTCTGATGCAGGATTTCCAGCACCTATAATATCTTCTGAAATAAGCTTTGAAAGGCCATCGCTTACAGGAGTTTCTTCGTAGCTTATGTCCTTATCAGGCATTACTTCCTTGTAATTTATCTTAGTTTCTTCAAGCGAAAATCCATCCAGCTGATGATCTCTTAAATAAGCCTCAAAAACTGAGTCTTCATTTTCATATCTTATCACCTTGGATTTTTCATAACCAACATTTTCTTTTCTATTTTCTGCATTTTCTAAAGAAACTATTGGTCTTTGACTAAGCTTTTCTGAATTCTGTCTTTCTAATCTGTCTGCTTCATCGGCAAGTCTTCCTATTGAATCTTCTGGAAGTTCTATCTTAACATTAGAACCTTCTTCTCTTTCTTCAACAAGAGTTCTCTGATATTCTGAAAGCCCTGTATATTTCTGCTTAAGCTTCATTGCTTTTTCTGAATATTTACCTGCTCCAAAAAGAACGGTAAGTCTGTCACATGCTCTTATACAGCCCTTGGAATCCCCGTTCAAATCGTAATTTACTGCAAGCTCGTATAACCACTTATCATCTGGTTCAAGCGAATTAAATGCTTCTAAAACCTGTATTCTCTGATCAATAGGTGCATGCATCGCAGAAAGAATAATATATTGTAATAATAATGATCTTGTGTCATCTGGAGCCATCTCTCTGAATTCATTATAAAATTCCTGAGCTTCTTCCAGATCTCCCGATTTTACTGACAGCTCTGTAAGCTTATATAATAATCTCTTTCCTTTTGGTGCGCGTTCAAAAGCAAGAAGCAATTTATCTTTTGCTTCCTGTATTTCTCCATTCTTTTCGTATATATCTGCTATCATACTAAGCAGATTAGTATTACGTACTCTTGTCCAGTCTATAGAATCAGCTATTTTCATAGCTGTTCTATAATCACCTTCATTTACACGCTTCTTTATCTGATCTACTTTTATATTAAATTCGTACTTATCCATGATATCTCCTTAAGGAAAGTATAATAAACTATAAGCAAGTCTATATCAATAAATTTTATCTTACAATTATAGAAATTTCTTAATTATCACATCTCTACTCTGCCTGTAAGAGCTCGTTCGAGTGTAACTTCATCTATATTTTCTATATCTCCGCCAACCGGTACTCCTGAAGCAATCCTGGTAACCTTTATATCAAGCTCCAAAGTTTTTATAAGCTTCAATATGTACATAGCTGTTGTTTCTCCTTCAAGTGAGGAATTTGTTGCTATTATAACCTCATCTACTGATGCGTTTCCATCACTTCCCTGTAAACGAGTCATAAGCTCCCTGAGTTTTATATCATTCGGTCCTATACCTAACATAGGTGATATCGCTCCATGAAGAACATGATAGAGTCCATCATATCTTCCTGTCTTTTCATAAGCGGCCAGATCTCTGGAATTTTCAACTACCATTATCTGTCTTGTATTTCTATGCTTGCTTTTGCATATCGGACAAAGCTCATCATCTGTTATTGTATAGCACGAGCTACAATAATGTACATTAGTTCTTGCATCAAGTATGGCATCTGTCAGCATTTGAACCTGCTCCTTTGGCATATTAATAACGTGAAATGCCAGTCTTTGCGCACTCTTTGCACCTATTCCCGGTAGAGATTGAAACGCTTCTATAAGTCTTGTTATGTGACTTCCATAATAGTCCATTAAAGTCCAAAGCCTCCGAGGCCTCCCATTCCGCCTGCAAGCTTGCCCATTACATTGGCATTAGCTTCTTCAACCTGTCTTAAGGCTTCGTTTACTGCTGCCATAACAAGATCTTCCAATGTTTCTACATCATCAGGATCACAAGCATCAGGATCAATATCAACCTTCTGCACAAGCTTCTTTCCCGTCATACTGATACTTACAGCTCCGCCGCCTGCTGTTCCTGTAAATATTTTTTCCTCGAGTTCCTTCTGCTGCTCCTCCATCTGTCTCTGCATACGCTGAGCCTGCTTCATAAGATTATTCATATTTCCCGGCATCATACCTCCAGGGAATCCACCTCTTTTTGCCATTTTTTATCTCCTCATTTATCATTTATATAATACAGTCCGTAGACTAAGTTTTTGCATATTAATTTTCTATATCTATAGGAAAATGTATCATCCCGAGCTCTTCATCTGTTATGAGCTCTCCTTCAGCATCAAATTCTGAAGGCTTTGCTATTCTTGCTCTATAACTTATATCCATACCAAGCTTTTCTCTGGTAAGCTCTCCAAGCTTTGTAAGTCCATTTTCAAAGCGGTTTGTTGCTGCAACCCTGTAATTTATAGAATTCCTGAATATAACTGTAATATATCCATTTTCATCAGCCAGCTTTGTATCTGAAAATACCGCTCTGTTTGATGGCATCAGCTCTGATATAAGCTTATTCCAGTTCTTTCTTATTACAGAAAGACGTTCTGAAGCATTTACTGAAACACTCGTATTTACTCTTTGAGGCTGCTCCGGATTTACTGGCCTGGATGCTGGCTCATTTTCCGTTTTTACTTCGTCAGTTCTTTGTGAAGCTATTGAAGTAGTAGTGTCAAAGACAGCTTTACTGCTGTCATTTGTATTTACCGGAATGTACGATTGCTGAGTCTTCCTTGGGTCATAAGAAGTCTGATTTGTTTTCTCGCTTCTTACTGCTGCATAGCTTACAGCCTTTCCCCTCTGGGAAGTTAGCTTTATAAGTTCCACCTCAAGCAAGATTCTTTTTTGTGTTGAAAATCTCAGCCTGTTTAAAAGCTCTGACAAAACTGACATCATAGCAATAATGCTTTGTTTGTCATTTATCTTATAGTCTGCTTTAAGTAATTCAAAATTATCATCAGATAGTTCAAGTATGGCTTCATTTTCCTTCATGCTTCCACACAAAAGCATATTTCTTAAATACCAGATAAAATCATTTATTATCTGATTTATCTCACATCCTGAACTGAGCATATCGTTGAGATTTTTAACTACCTCTTCTATATCCCCACTGCATATTTTCCTATAAAATTCAGAATATGTAATAGTATCCTGAACACCAAGTATATCTAAAACATCCTTATATTTTAGCTCTTCTCCAGTATTATAGGCAAGACATTTATCTAAGAGGCTAAGAGCATCTCTCATCGAGCCATCTCCTGCCTTAGCTATGAAATTTATTGCTCTTTCGTCGATACTTATGCCTTCTGCCTCTATTAGTTCTTTGATCCTTCCAGCTATTACATCAGTTGTCATTCTCCTGAAATCGTATTTCTGACATCGGCTTAGAATAGTCTGTGGAATCTTTTGCGGATCAGTTGTAGCAAGAATAAATATCACATAATGAGGCGGTTCTTCAAGTGTCTTTAGCAAAGCGTTAAATGCACTTACGCTCAACATATGCACCTCATCTATGATAAATACCTTATATCTTCCTTCTGTTGGAGGGTACTCCACCTGTTCCTTTATATCCCTGATATTGTCAACACCATTGTTTGAAGCGGCATCTATCTCAAAGATATTCATAGAGCTGTTATTTAGTATAGACTTACAGCTTTCACACTGGTTACAAGGGTTTCCATCTAACTCTTTTGTCTTTTCACAATTGACCGCTCTGGCAAAAATCTTTGCTATAGAGGTTTTTCCGGTTCCTCTTGTACCACAAAAGAGATAGGCGTGTCCTATCCTATCTGTTTTTATCTGATTCTTTAAAGTTGTTATTATAGCATCCTGTCCTTTTACATCATCAAAAGTGACAGGACGCCATTTTCTATATAATGCCTGATATGACATGTATTAAAAGCTCTTTCTTTGATTTTAATTTCCAAAGCTTATTCCTGTAAGCTTAGCCTGTCTTATTATATCCGACTTAGGATCAACTGTCTTGAGTTTTCCTGCAATTTCTTCTAATGGTATAGCTGTTATTTTCTGTCCTTCTGCAGCAACCATTACACCAAATTTACCTTCCTTAATAAGTGAGGCTGCCTCAGCACCAAGTCTGGTTGAAAGAACTCTGTCAAAATGACAAGGAGCTCCTCCTCTTTGTGTATGTCCTGGTACTGTAACCCTTACCTCAGAACCAAGTCTTGCCTGTATCTCTGCAGCAACCTCATAAGCTACAGATGGATAAGCTGAGGCAAGTCTCTTCTTTTTGAATTCCTTTTTTGAAAGTGCTGCATCTTCTTTTGACATAGCGCCTTCTGCAACTGCAAGTATAGAAAATCTCTTTCCTTCTTTATTTCTTTCAGCTATTGCTTCGACAATTTTATTTATATCATATGGTATCTCCGGAATCAAAATGATATCTGCCCCACCTGCTATACCAGCATTGAGAGTCAGCCATCCAACCTTGTGTCCCATTACTTCCACTATAAAAACTCTTCCATGAGAAGCGGCAGTTGTATGTATATCATCTATTGCCTTCGCTGCTATATTTACAGCTGACTGAAATCCAAATGTAATATCTGTTCCCCACAGGTCATTATCTATAGTCTTAGGAAGTCCTATAACATTAAGTCCCTCCTTTGAAAGCCTGTTAGCTGTTTTTAATGAGCCATTTCCTCCAAGTACGCAAAGTGCATCCAGTCTAAGCTTTTTGTAATTAAATACCATGGCTTCGACCTTATTAACTCCGTTCTCGTCAGGTTCATCAATATATTTAAATGGAGTTCTGCTTGTTCCAAGCATTGTGCCGCCTATAGTAAGAATTCCTGAAAAATCTTCAGGCTTCATCTTTCTATAGTCACCATAAATAAGTCCTCTATATCCGTCTTCAAAGCCAAAAATCTCAACATCGTTGCCATATATAGTATACAAACCCTTTGCAATGCCTCTCATAGTTGCATTTAATGCCTGACAATCTCCTCCACTGGTTAAAAAGCCAACTCTCATATGCCTCATCTCGCTTTCCATGCTAAGTATTACCCTATATTAAAGGGCTATATTAAGTAAATCAGAGTGCTGAAAGAGCCTCTTCATCTGCAACTACTGTCACATCATTGTGGAACTGAAGAATAGATGCTGGTACCATAGGGTCTACTGGTCCATTGATAACCTTTGCAAGTATCTCTGCCTTTGCCTTACCATTTACAATAAGAAGAACCTTCTTTGCTCTCATAATAGTTCCAATACCCATAGTATAGGCTGTGCGTGGTACATCATCTGCTGATGCAAAGAATCTCTTATTCGCTTCTATTGTTGAAGGATCAAGCTCTACACACTGGGTTACCTTAGGGAAAACAGGTGCTGGCTCATTGAATCCGATATGTCCATCAAGTCCAAGGCCTAAAAGCTGAAGATCCATCTCTCCAAGATCCTGTACAAGCTTCTCATATCTTGCAACTTCTTTATCTGCATCCTTTTCAAGTCCGTTTGGAACATTTGTATTCTCAATATTGATATTAATATGATTGAAAAGATTATTGTTCATGAAATATCTGTAGCTCTGATCATCATCTGGTCCAAGACCTACATATTCATCAAGATTAGCTGTTTTAACCTGTGAAAAATCCAATTCTCCATTCTTACACTTTTCAATAAGATTTTTGTAAAGACCTATTGGAGAAGATCCTGTAGCAAGACCCAAAATGCAGTCTGGCTTCAAAGTTACAACTGATGCAATAATCTCTGCTGCCTTCTTTGACATATCCTCATAATCTTTTGCTCTGATAATACGCATATTCTTTCCCTCCTGAAAGTTAATTTTATATTCAGTCTTGTAATAAAACACCTCAGCCTTATACCTGAATTTCAAATTTCAGTTTATCATTTTAGAAAACTTATTTCAAGTCATGTACATTTTCTGGATTAAATTTTATCTACATTTACAGTCTAAGGAAAATGTGATAGCCTATTTTATATTTAACTATTTTATAAGGATGAATTATGAAGAAACTGACTGATGATGAAAAATTTATGAAAGAAGCTATTAAACAGGCTAAAAAAGCCTATGATATAGATGATGTTCCAATCGGTTGTGTTATAGTCCATGAAGGAAAAATAATTGCCAGAGGATATAATAAAAGAAATAATGCCGGAAATGCCTTATCGCATGCTGAAATTATAGCTATCAATAAAGCCTGCAAAAAGCTTGGTGACTGGAGACTTGAGGACTGTACTATATATATAACTCTTGAACCTTGTCCTATGTGTGCAGGTGCCATAGTTCAGGCAAGAATAAAAAGGGCAGTTATTGGATGCATGAATCCCAAGGCAGGCTGTGCCGGCTCCATTCTCAATGTCCTAAATGTTAATGAGCTCAATCATCAGGTTGAAATTACAGCTCCTGTTCTTGAAGAGGAATGTTCCCTGCTTATGAAGAATTTTTTCAAAGAGCTTAGAAAAAAGCATGGTAAAAAGATAAAATATAAACAGTTAAAAATGCAAAATGCCGGGACTTAAGCTAGCTTCTAAAGCTTCTTAAGTTCCGGCATTATTTTATTTCCATGTGAGTTTACTTATATTTCTGTCTTTTATAAATCCAGGTATATTATAAAGAAGTAAAATGTCAGTAAAACCCTCTTCTTCAATATATTGACCTATCTTTCCGTTAAAGTATCTGAGATCTATCATCCATGTCTCTTCAAAATGAAGTGCTGCAAATGGTGCAAAGCAATGTGCAAACGAATCCTTTATAATGATTAGTTTTTTCCCATTATTTACAGATGGATTGACAATCTTCGTAAGACCATGATTTCCATCCAGAAAAAATCTGTATTTGTCCTTAGTATCAAGAACAGAATAATTATAAAGCTCATTAAAGCGCTTATCCTGCCCGTCATAATAAACCTCCCAATCCGGTTTGTTATGTGGTACAAATTGCTCTATTTCATCTGCTTCTACAGGAACATTTAACTTTGAATGAATTGTTCCAAGAAAATCCTTATTTACAATATTTCTATCAAAGCTTTCAAGCGAAAATGCCTCTATTCCAATTGAATCTGCATAAGTTTCATAAGCTCTGTAGGCACCATAGCTTGTCCAATGATGATCAGTTTTATAATAAAGCTGATTTTTATCATCTCTCTCCAGAAAAGCATCTCTTACAGGCAGTAACATTTCTGAAAGCCCCTTTTCTGAAAGTAGCTTTAAAACCTCTTCCTGATTAAAAGGTGCTGCATACTTTGGTAATTCAGACTTCAATATTTCAGCAGCCTGAGGAACTAACATAATTTTGATATGCTCTTTACCAAGCCTGTCCGCCTGCTCTCTGGCAAATACTACGAGTCTGTCTATATTTTTATTGTATAATTCTCTATCTATATCTTCATTGTAGAGAGCTTCTATAAGAAAATCGTCGTTTCCAATAAAGACCTTATTGATTTCTTTATTTAATCTTGCAAGCTCAGCTTCTGTTTTTAATCCTATCCACGAATTTCTAAATGGAAACTGGTCACTCAGATATTCTTCATATTCTCTTCCAAACTCTCCGCTCTTAAGCTTTTCCCAGCTAAATTCAGGAAACTTTGCAAGATATCGATTCTCCGTATCTGAAAATGCTTTCTTAGGTAAAAATATCGAACCAAGAGTTAATATTCCTAAAAAGGCACAGAATAATATTGTTACAATAATCGGATATATATTGTTTTTCTTCATCTGCATGCCTCCTTAGAACCTAAAATATAAAAATGGATTATAAGTTGCATCTACAAGATAAGCCACAGATAAAATTAATACAGCAAATATAAACAGAGGCTCAAGTATAATTCCTAAACTTCCATTTTTCAGCTTCATAATATATGCACCGGCTCTTGACGGAATAGGTGTAGAACCTATGGCTGCAAAGAGCAGTAAAACTAAATTTCCAAGTATAAGGAACATAGTTCTGTCATTGTTTAAAGGAATTCCTGCAAGGCCAAACATCTGTGCCATATAACCTACCGCCTGACTCATATCTATAAATTCAAATAATACCCAGCCAAGCATAACCAATACACAGGCATATATATGACATACGAATGTAGGAAGCTTATCAAGTATATTTTTGAGAAGAAATTTTTCTATAAGTAGAAGTATTCCAAAATATAATCCCCAGAAAAGAAAATTAAAGCTAGCACCATGCCATATTCCTGTAAGGAGCCACACGATGAGTATATTTCTTAAGTGTTTTGCCTTGCCCTTTTTATTTCCTCCAAGTGGTATATATACATACTCTTTAAACCAGGTGCCAAGAGATATATGCCATCTTCTCCAAAATTCAGTAATACTCTTAGAAATATAAGGATAATTAAAGTTTTCTGGAAATGTAAAGCCTAGCATATGTCCCATACCGACTGCCATATCTGAATATCCTGAAAAATCAAAGTAGATCTGGAATGAAAATGCTATTATACCCACCCATACCATCAAAATGCTTCTCTCATCAGGAGCTATACCTCTTATTTCTGTCCACAAAGCACCAGTAAGATTTGCAAGTAGGACCTTTTTTCCAAGACCTATAACAAAACGTCTTATTCCTATATAAAATCTTTCGAAACTTTCATTTCTTTGATTAAGTTCTGCTGCAATATCTTTATATCTTACTATAGGTCCTGCAATAAGCTGTGGAAACATTGATACATATGCGCCAAATGCAATAATATCGTTTTGCACAGGGGCATCTCCTCTGTATACATCTATAGTATAAGACATAGTCTGGAAGGTATAAAAAGATATACCTATAGGAAGGGCAAGTCCTAGAAGTGGAATACCGATTCCCGAAATTTCATTTATAGTTTTTATAAAAAAATCTGTATACTTAAAAATAAAAAGGAGTGTAAGATTTATAACTGCAGATGAAGCAACAACAGCTCTTGCAGCCTTATCCCTGTTCTTTTCTTTGAATTTTCCTACCAGCTGGCCGTGGAAGAAATCAACCAGAGTAGAAAAAATAAGGAGCGAGATATATACCGGTTCGCCCCATCCATAAAATATCAAACTGCCAGCAAATAAAATTCCATTCCTGTATTTCTTAGGTGCTATAAAATATAACAAAAGGAAAATAGGAAGGAATCTAAAAAGTACCAGCAGACTACTAAAAACCATTACTTAAAGAATCCGTCTATGACGTCTATTGCTTTCTGATTATTTTCCTTTGCTGATTCAAGTGCAGCCTCTTCGCCTTCTTCCATTGATTCATCCGTAGGTGCACCAAGCATTACAAAGAAAATATAGTCTCCATGGCGTACAACCTGTGAAGCCTGAATCTTTGGCACATTCATAGGATACTGCATTGTATCCTTCACAAGGTTATCTCTGTAGGCATTGAGTGCCTCCTCTACCTTATCAGCATTACCCTCTGAAGCCTTGATACCAATAACTGTTTCTACAAAGGTACTTATCATAGGGGTCTCTGCAAAAAATTCTGTATACTGGTCTGCCTTAATTCCTGTAAGCGCCTCGAGCATTTCTGCATCCAGTGCACTGTTAGGAACATAATTTTCACCATAGGCTTCCTTTATTGCTGTATGAATATCTTCAAGATTTACTATCTTCTGTACTTCTGTCTCTGCCTGTGTCTGCTCTGAACCTGACTGTCCACCTGTGCATGCTGTGAGTGAAGCTGCTCCTAATACTGCTGCCGCAAAAATAGCTATAATCTGTTTTTTTCTCATTTTTAATAATTCCTCTCTATAATCCTAATGTAAGGATAACTTATTTTAAAATTTTGTCCGAAAGAGCTGCGAAGTCAGCTAATGACAGCTTTTCACCTCTTATCCTTTCGTCCATTCCAAGCTCTGAAAATACCTCCTGTATCCTTTCTTTGGAAAGGCCAAGTGAGCTTTCATTTTTCAGGGCATTTAGAAGAGTCTTTCTTCTCTGCGCAAAAGCGGCCTTTATAAGTCTGAACATATGCTCTTCATTTTTGGGGCATACAGGCTTTATCTTATGACATTTAAGATTTATTACTGCTGACCCTACCCCAGGTCTTGGAATAAAGCAGTTTGGAGGGACATTTGCTATTACCTTTGCCTCAGCATAATACTGCACTGCAAGAGAAAGCGCTCCGTAATCCTTTCCGCCAGGAATAGCCTGCATTCTGTCGGCAACCTCCTTTTGAACCATTACTGTAACTGATTCAAGCTTTGCGCCACTTTCAAACAGCTCCATAACTATAGGCGTTGTTATATAGTACGGAAGATTAGCAACTACCTTAAGCGGTTTATCAGAAATACTATTAAGATCGAGCTTAAGTACATCTTCATTTATTACTTTGACATTGTCAAAAGGTGAAAGTGTTTCATTAAGTATAGGTATAAGATCTCTGTCTATTTCAACAGCTGTTACATCTCCTGCCCTTTCACAAAGTGCCTGAGTCATAGTTCCGATTCCAGGACCTATCTCAAGAACTGAATCTTCTTTTGTTATCTCAGCTCCATCCATTATCTTATTTAAAACATGCTCATCTATAAGAAAATTTTGTCCAAATCTCTTCTTAAATGTAAATTCATTCTTCTTAACAAGCTCTATAGTATTCTGCGGATTTATAAGCTTCTTGTATTTTTCCATCCGGATATCCTCTTATCAACTGCTTTCACATATATATACGTTCTAAACAGCTATAACTTTCAGTATATTTTTATTTTTAAAATTTAACTACGCTTATATAATATCATAATTTTTCTTAAACAAAAAATAAAAGCCGCAAAATCCTTAATTTCACGACTGTATACATATATCTGCTGTATTAAATTATAAATACGCATCCTGCTTCGAATAATCAAGACACACGTTTCCTTCTCGCCCGGCTCGGACAAGGCACCCCTACGGCACATAAGAGGTTCTGCTTAGTGCTGCTGTATTCCTACCCTGACACGGTTCACAGATTCCTATTGCGCAGGACCCCGTCTTCAACACCTGACTTAAAGGGCTGCTATGCGATGAAATACCCTAGGCAGGATATCACCTCTGCTAAAGCGGATTGCAGATACAGGGCACCGCTATCTCCCCGGCTGCGTAAACTTAAGTATATTAAAAGCTTCTGGAAATGTCAATTGTTTTAATTCATTTTGACATGTTCACCTGTTATCGAAAACTCTACCCACTCGGCTATATTAGTTGCATGATCACCGATTCTCTCAAAATACTTTGCTATCATAAGCATGTCTAAAAGGCTGGTTCCTTTTTCAGGATATTTTGATATAAGTCTGCTTATCTCATTTTTTACTTTATCAAAAAGTTCGTCAACATTGTCATCTGCAGCTGAAACGCCTCTGGCTGCCACAAGATCCTTTGATACAAATGAATCGACAGCTCTTGTAACCATTTTCATAGTTGCTGTTGCCATATCCTGAATATGAACGGATGACTCGAGTTCTCTGATATTTGTCTTATCAAGTACCTTTACTATATCTGCTATATCTGAGCACTGGTCTCCGATTCTTTCCATATCTGAGATCATTTTAAGGGCTGAGGATATAAGTCTTAGATCCCTCGCTACAGGTTGCTGCTGAAGAAGGAGCTTAAGGCAAAGTGCCTCTATATCCCTCTCCATCTGATCAATCCCGGAATCTGTAGTATAAACTCTTTCCATAAGTCTTTCATTCATGCCTGTAACCGGGCTTTTTACTGTTTCTGCCCTGTCACCTGTAAGTGCAAGTGAAACGTTGCTTATACAATCCTCACACATTGAACCCATTTGAATCAGCATATCATTGAGATCTTCAAGCTGTCTGTCAAATCTGTTTCTCATCATCATACATTTTCCCCTTATATATCAGCCAAATCTTCCGGTTATATAATCTTCGGTTCTCTTGTCAGCTGGAAATGCAAAGAGCTTCTCTGTTTCACCCATCTCTATCATCTCTCCCAATAAGAAAAATGCTGTTTTATCAGATACTCTTGCTGCCTGCTGCATATTATGAGTTACCATTACTATTGTATATTTATTTTTAAGCTCTATTACAAGATCTTCTATTCTTGAAGTCGAAATAGGATCAAGCGCTGATGTTGGTTCATCCATAAGCAGAACCTCTGGCTCTACAGCAAGTGCTCTTGCAATACAAAGTCTCTGCTGCTGTCCTCCTGAAAGACCAAGAGCTGATTTCTTTAATCTGTCCTTGAGTTCATCCCAGATTGCAGCCTGCTTTAATGAAGTTTCTACTATCTCATCAAGCTCTTCTTTTTTTCTTATACCATGAGTTCTTGGTCCATAGGCAATATTGTCATATACACTCATAGGAAATGGATTTGGTTTTTGAAAAACCATTCCAACGCTTCGCCTTAAATCATTTACATCCATGGACTTATCATATATATCCTGACCACAAAGGCACATTTTTCCTTCTATCCTGCATCCCTCTACAAGGTCATTCATCCTGTTCATGGATTTGAGTAAGGTTGACTTACCACATCCACTTGGTCCGATAAATGCAGTGATTTCATTTTCAGAAATATTCATATTTATATTCTTTAATGCATGAAAATTTCCATAATATAGATTTAAATTTTCGATATCAAATTTATTCACATTTTCCTCCAAAACGCTTAGCTATATAAGCAGACAGCGCATTTATAAATGTTACTATTACAAGCAGTACAACTGCTGTGGCATAGGCTTCATTAGTATAAAGTCCTTCATTTGAAAGAACATACATATGAATAGCAAGAGTTCTTCCTGATTCCATTACTGTCTCAGGAATTCCTGCTACAGTTCCAGCTGTATATATAAGCGCAGCTGTTTCGCCCACGATTCTTCCTATGGCAAGTATTACTCCTGATGTTATACCAGGTATTGCTGAAGGAAGAACTATTGAAAAAATCGTCCTGAGTTTTCCTGCTCCAAGTCCAAAAGAGCCCTCTCTGAACTGATCCGGAACTGACATAAGTGCCTCTTCTGTTGTTCTCATAATCGTAGGCAGTACCATGATAGACAAGGTACAGGCTCCTCCAATTATTGAGTAGCCCATCTTAAGCTGACTTACAAACAAGAGAAAGCCAAAAAGTCCGTAGATAATAGAAGGTATACCTGAAAGAGTCTCCGTTGTAAGTCTTACAAGCTTTACAAGACGGCTTCCCTTCTTAGCGTATTCGGCCAGATATATAGCAGAGCATACTCCCATCGGTATGGATATAAGCAGAGAAATAAGAGTAATTGTAATCGTATTTATAAGAGCCGGCATAAGTGAAACATTTTCTGTATTGTATTCCCATGCGAAAAGACTCCATTTAAGATGTGGCACTCCCCTTACTAAAATGTATAAAATTATAAATACTAATATAAATACTGTAAAAAACGCGGCAGCTCTTACTAAGATAGATAGTATACGGCTTGTAAATCTCTGATCTGCAAACGGATTCGTATTTTTTTTATTTTCCTGTTTATAAGCTTCTACTATCATCCTTCTCTCTCCGACTTACGTTTAAAATATGAAAAGCTAAGATTTATTATCAAAATGAAGATAAATAATACAACGCCTGTGGCTATAAGCGCTTCTCTGTGCAAATCTGTAGCATATCCCATTTCAGTTACAATATTTGCTGTCATGGTTCTTATTCCCTTAAAGATACCAGCCGGCATTCTAGGCTGATTTCCTGCTACCATGATAACTGCCATGGTCTCTCCAATAGCTCTTCCTGCTCCCAGGATAACTCCTGCAAATATACCTGACTTTGCAGCTGGAAGCATTACACTGAAAACTGATCTTTCATGTGTAGCTCCAAGAGCAAGGCTTCCCTCATAATAACTTTTGGGAACTGCATTTAAGGCAGAATGTGCAACACCTATTATTGTAGGAAGAATCATTATTCCAAGTAATAGCGAAGCTGTGAAAATAGATTTTCCTTTTCCTCCTATAGAGGCTGTAAGATTTGCTACTATTGGAACTATTACTACAAGTCCAAAGAATCCATATACTACGGAAGGAATTCCAGCCAGAAGATCTATTGCCGGCCTTACTACTTTATATGCCCTTTGAGGACAAAAATATGAAAGGTACAGTGCCGTAAGTATTCCTGTAGGTATTCCTACTATCATTGCTCCCAAGGTTACATATATAGATCCTAAAATCATAGGAAATATTCCATATATGTTATTTCCCGGCTTCCATTTTGTTCCGAGCAGAAATTCATCTACTCCTATTTTCATAATAGCTGGTATACCATTTTTGAATAAAAATATGCATATAAGCGCTGTAAGAAAAATGCTCATACAGGCAAAGACGAGGAAAAGGCATTTTGCAGCCTTCTCCTTCGCTTTAACTATTTTTAATCTATTAGAGCTCTGACCAGTCTGTAACATTTCCTGTGTAGATATCTTTGATCTGTTCACTGCTTAACTCCTCTGTTGGGTTTTCATTGTTTACGATAACTGCGATTCCATCAAGTGCTATAACTGTTCCTACTGCACCCTTTTCAATCTCGCTATCCTTTAACTCTCTTGAAGCCATTCCAATGTCACAGATTCCATCAAGTGCATTTGCAACTCCTGTTGTTGAATCAGACTGCTGAATCTCAATTGTTACATCAGGATTAAGTGCTGAATATGCCTCCTTAAGCTTTTCCATTACAGGTGTTACTGAAGATGAACCTGCAACTACAAGCTTTCCACTAAGTCCCTGAGCTTCGTAGCTTCCGTTGTTTCCATTTGAAATATATCCGTTCTCTTCTACTACCTTCTGCCCCTGCTCAGAAAGAATAAACTTGATATAATCCTGTGCAAGTTCATTTTCATTTCCTGTAGTAACAATGTTAAAAGGTCTTGATACCTTATAATCTCCAGACTTAATATTGTCTACATTTGCCTCAGCGCCATCTATGCTTAAAGCCTTTACTGTATCATTAAGTGAACCAAGGGAAATGTATCCGATAGATGACTTATCTCCTGCAACTGAGGTCATCATAACTGCTGTTGAGTTTGTAATTTCTGCTTCCTCTGTTGTAAGATCAACTTTTTCTCCTGCTTCATTCTTTTCTTCTATCTTAAAGAGCTCTATAAATGCTCCTCTTGTTCCAGATCCATCTTCTCTAGAAATTACGTTTATAGCACCTTCCATTTTTGATGCAGTTGTTTCGCCTTCTGTTTCTTCCTTAGCTTCTGCTGTTGTTTCAGCCTGTGTTGCTGCTGCACTGGTTGTTTCCGCTTCTTCCTTTGATGAACATCCAGCGAGAGCTCCCATCATAAGTAAAGCTGCTGCAAAAATTGCTGTTCTTTTTTTCATAATAAAAATCCTCCTAAGATATATCTAAACTTATTTCGTTTACGATTTATATCTTAAGAAGGATTTGTAAAGTTTTTTGTTCTTAAAAAACTATATTATTGTAAAATTTAATCTTTGATCCTGTAAATCCTGTTTCCGTTTATCCAGCTTTTTTCCTCGACTTCTTCAGGACTTATTCCCTTGATCTCGGCAATCTTGTCCCTTACAAGCGGAAGATAGGATGAGTTATTTCTCTCATATCTATGCGGTGCAGGTGCAAGATAAGGACAGTCAGTTTCTAAAACTATATTGTCCATTGGAACTGCTTGTAAAACCTTTGTAAGCTTTCTCTGTCCCTCATATGTTACAACACCACCAAAGCCAAGATAATATCCCATTGCAACATACTGCTTTGCAGCTTCCTGACTATATGAAAAGCAATGTATTATAGCATCCTTAAGTCCCTTTTGATGCATTTCTTTCATTATATTGAGTGTATCCTCAGAAGCATTTCTGGAATGTATTATAACTGGCTTATCAAGCTCCATGCTAAGCTCGAGCTGTCTTTTAAACCATTTTTTCTGTGTTTCTTTATCTACTTTATCTTCATATACTCCAAAGCCATGATAATCAAGACCTATCTCACCTATAGCTACAGTCTTTTTATTGCCTGCCAGCTCTCTAAGTATATCTATGTCAGCTTCAGTCATATCTTTGCAGTCATCTGGATGTATACCCACCGCAGCATAAAAGAAATCATACTTATCAGCTAACTCTACACTATTTCTTGATCCTTCTATTCTGGCTCCAACATTGCAGACTCTGTTTATTCCATTTTTCAAAAGACTGTCTATTACTTCATCTCTGTCTTTGTCAAAAGCTATATCATCATAGTGAGCATGTGTGTCAAAAATCATTTTTTCCTCTTTCCGCTGTTAAAGCTGGTTGAGAATGACAGAGTAGTCATCTCTTTTTCTTATAAGTACATCACTTCCATCTTCCTTAATAAGAACCTCAGCCGGTCTTAGTCTGCTGTTATAATTAGATGCCATGGAATATCCATAAGCGCCAGCATTTTTAACACCGATAATGTCTCCGTGAAGCATTATTGGAAGATATCTGTTGTGAGCAAGTATGTCTCCGCTCTCGCATATATTTCCAACTATATTTACTGTCTCATAATCCTCTGAATTATTAAAAACCTGAATGTCATGATATGAATCATAGAGCATAGGTCTGATCAGAACATTAAAGCCTAAATCTGTACCTATGTATTTGATACCATATACCTTTTTCTGGCTGTATACAGTTCCAAGAAGGATTCCGCACTCTGCCGAAATATATCTTCCGGCCTCTGTAAGGAATTTAACATCCTTATTGCTGTATTCATTTATAAAGTCGTAAATAAGCTTTTTGAGTTCAGCCCCAAGACCTTCCATATCAAGGCGCTTATCTCCATAATAAGGTACTCCGAAGCCTCCGCCAAAATCTATTATCTCAAGTCCTTCAAACTGCTTTGCAAGCTCCAAAAGCATTCTGCAAGCCTCGACAAAAGTATTATAATTTATGAAGAGCGAGCCAACATGCTGATTAAGTCCAACTATCTTAAGATCATATTTTGAAGCAACCTGCTTTATAAGATCAGCCTTTGAATACTCTACTCCAAATTTACAGCTTCCAGCTGTTATTACCTTGTCGCTGTGGCCTGCTCCCATTCCAGGATTGACCCTTACCATTACTTTTCGTCCGGGAAATATCCTTCCAAATCTATCCAGCTGTGAAAGAGAGTCACAGCTCATAAGTATTCCTCTCTCTCCTGCAAATCTTATCTCTTCATCGGAAATATTGTTAGTTACCATTAATATTTCATCAGAAGTAAAGCCTGCTTTTTCTTCCAGTAGAATTTCTCCCTCTGACATCGCATCTACATTAAGACCTTCTTCTCTTATAATCTTCAAGAGTTCTATATTTGTATTTGCCTTTGCACTGTAAAGAGGTATGTATTTTGGTGAATCTATCAGCGCTTTCATTTCTCTGCAGCGTTTTCTAAGTATCTTCTCATCATATACATAAAGTGGAGAACCATACTTATTTACAAGCTCTGCCGCCTTTTCATTTGTCAGCATTATTGTTTCTGAACCAGCTGTAACATTATTTTTATCTGCCATTTTCAAAATCCTTCTAAATTATAAAATTATCGGTTGGCATATACCACACCAAAATAAAATATCAACATATGCAGCGGGTAAAATAAATAAAAGAAATATTTAAAAGCCCTGCTGCCTCTCTTTCCATTATAAAATCTGAGCAGTACAAACGAAAGTGCAGAAACTCCGCCCATTCTGAAGCTCTCTAAAAATGAAATAGCTGCACCTGCCCACAATCTCAGAGTATTGTCATTTCTAAGCATATACATTACTGAAATAAGTATAACACCCTCAGCTCCATAATCCGTCTTAAGAAGCTGTGCCAAAGCTGAAAAGCCTGATACTACCAGAATTGAAAATATAAACTGTCTTTTCTGACACATCTTTATAGCGCAAAGTGTAAGAAGTCCTATAAATATCGTAAAACAGGTATTTTGATATCCCGGATATGAAAAACTGTGATAACAGGCAAGATTAAAGGGTATCTCTGATACGAGTGCACATATAAGTATTCTGCTAAGATAAGCTTTTACATTAGATGTATGACAGAAACCCTCCACAGCCAAAAATGCAAAAATAGGAAATGCCATTCTGCCTATAATTCTCAATACTCTTGCAAGAAACAACCAGCGCTGTCCTTCAGGTGTAGCTATTGCCAATGTCCAGTATGCTGGATTTTGTCCATAAAG
Source organism: Eubacteriales bacterium (assembly GCA_030525875.1). Classification (GTDB taxonomy): domain Bacteria; phylum Bacillota; class Clostridia; order Lachnospirales; family Lachnospiraceae; genus Avilachnospira. The sequence continues at coordinate 24,621 of JAUNDV010000020.1, read as the reverse complement.
AACACCATTTTCTATGAGCATACAGCCTATATGATCACACAGCATAAGTAAACAGGCAATCATTTTTAACTGATTGCCTGAATAACCTCTCAAACGTCTTTTGTTAAACTTTAGTTTCGCATTTCTTGACATTATTTATTAACCGATTTCACTGCCAGCTGGAATATCTTTTTTGTCAGGTGACATAAGTGATATCATCTCTCCATCTGGTGATTCTGCTGCAGCTATCATGCCTTCTGACATAATTCCCGCAATTTCTCTAGGCTCAAGGTTACATACAACCATTACCTTCTTTCCTACCATCTCCTCGGCTGAATACCACTTTTTAATTCCAGAAACTATTGTTCTTGTCTCATTGCCAAATTTAATAGTTTCCTTAAGAAGCTTCTTTGACTTAGGAACCTCTTCACAGGCAATTACTTCACCGACTCTAAGCTCCAGCTTCATAAAATCCTCAAAGCTGACATTTGGCTTATGCTTTATCTCAAAACTCTCTTCCTCTGCCACTTCTTCAGCCTTTGGCTCCTCTACCTTAGGGAACAGCTCCTCAACCTTCTTCAAAAGCTCATTTACATCCATTCTAGCAAACAATATTTCTGGTGCCTCTGAAACCTTATTTCCATTAGGATAAAGACCAAAAGTATCCATATCCCAAAGTGCTCTCTTTTCTGTATTAAGCTCCTTTAAAATCTTCTCTGAAGTCTCAGGCATAAAGCTATAAAGAAGAGAAGCTCCTATAGTTATTCCTTCTGTAAGATTGTAAAGAACTGTCTTAAGTCTATCCTGCTTTGTTTCATCCTTAGCAAGTACCCAAGGCATTGTTTCATCAATATACTTATTACATCTTCTGAAAATGTTAAATATCTCTGTTATTGCATCAGCAACCCTGAGAGCATTCATTTTCTGCTCGGCCTTCTGGACTTCATCTAAAATAGTATCTATAAGATCGTTATCCACATCCTCTGTAACGTCATTATTTTCAACTACACCGCCAAAATACTTATTTGTCATGGAAACTGTTCTTGACACAAGATTTCCAAGAATATTGGCAAGATCAGAATTAAATCTCTCTGCCATAAGCTCCCAGCTGATGCTTCCATCATTTTCAAATGGCATCTCATGAAGAACAAAATATCTTACTGCATCTACACCAAAGAAATCTACAAGTGTATCAGCATATAAAACATTACCCTTTGACTTTGACATCTTGCCATCTGCCATAAGAAGCCAAGGATGTCCAAATATCTGCTTAGGAAGCGGAAGATCAAGTGACATAAGGAAGATTGGCCAGTAAATAGTATGGAAACGAATTATATCCTTACCTATAAGGTGAAGATCTGCCGGCCAGTACTTCTTGTAAAGCTCATCTGAATTGCCATCTACATCATATCCAAGTCCTGTTATGTAGTTTGTAAGTGCATCAAGCCATACATATACAACGTGCTTGTCATCGAAATCTACAGGAATTCCCCATTTGAATGAAGTTCTTGAAACACAAAGATCCTGAAGTCCTGGAAGAAGGAAATTATTCATCATTTCATTCTTTCTTGAAACAGGCTGTATAAACTCAGGATGACTATTGATATGCTCTATAAGTCTATCAGCATATTTACTCATTTTGAAGAAATAAGCTTCTTCCTTTGCCTTCTCTACAGGTCTTCCACAGTCAGGGCAGCATCCGTCCTTAAGCTGGGTATCTGTCCAGAATGACTCACATGGAGTACAATACCAGCCCTCATAAGCTCCCTTATATATGTCTCCCTTGTCATACATCTTCTTGAACATCTTCTGAACCTGTTTAACATGATATTCATCAGTTGTACGAACAAATTTGTCATATGAGGTATTCATCATATCCCAGATATTTCTGATTTCCCCAGCAACATTGTCAACAAACTGCTGTGGTGTAATTCCTGCTTCTTCAGCTTTAAGCTCTATCTTCTGTCCATGCTCATCAGTTCCGGTCTGAAAACGTACATCAAAGCCCTGTTCTCTCTTAAATCTTGCAATAGCATCTGCAAGAACTATCTCGTAGGTATTTCCAATATGAGGTTTTCCAGATGTATATGCAATAGCAGTTGTAATATAATATGGAACTCCCTTATTTATATTTTCTCCCATTTTATCCTCCCTGAGCAGTAATATTTTATCTGTAAAATGAATAAGAAGCTTACAGAGTAATTTCCTATCATACAAAAATACAGTAGTTATACTATAACTACTGTATTCTAACATATTTTTATAAATTTTCAAACAAGCTTAATCTTGCTTTTTAAATAAATAAGTAAACTTATTTATCATGTAGCATCATACTCTGAAGTAAACTCATTTACTCCATAGCTGGTATCTCCTACCTTGATCTCAAGTGTCTCAAGTGCAAGATTATCTATAAAAGTATTTGTTATACAAGCTACAAGCTGCTCATCCTTAGCCTTTGAGTAAACACCTTTGAGCTGGTTAAGCTTAAGAACTCCAGCCTTTCCTTCTGATGAAAATTCTTCAACTGTTGTTCCTGCATCAAGAACACCATTTGAAACCATAGCTGCAACAAGGCTGTCTGCATCACAGGTCTCAAGTACATCAAATGACTGATATACACCTGTATAATCAAGAGAATAGATGCATACTGTATTTCCCTGTGCACTGGCTGCATCTGCAACATTCTTTTTATCTTCTGGATAATTCTTATCAAACTCTTCAGCCTGTGTTTCCATCATACCAGGTCCGCCGTCAACTCCTTCTGGTGCATCATCTGGAATTGTATAAGCTTCCTTTGACTCCTTTGTATAACCTGCCTTTTTATTTAAATCATCCTTTGATACCTCAAGTGCATCTTCTGGCATAGGCATGGTCTCCTCAGACTTGATGTTTGAAGGAGTACATGCTGAAAGCATTACTGCTGATAATACAATAGTTAAAAAACCTGCTGCTCTTTTCACTTATAAAGCCTCCTAAATATTATTGGATTATGTTTTTATTTGCCAAAGCTTCTGAAAAATTTTGTCAGTTTGGAAAGACAATCCACCAGTACCCTTGTCTCCTCAGATGAACACCCTGCAATCGCTGCATTCACCATATCCCTATGGAAGTCTGCGTGATATTTGTATGCAGATTCTCCCTTTTCTGTAAGAGAAATATATACAAGTCTTCTGTCTTCTTCTCCCCTCTTCCTATTGACATAGCCCTTTTTATAAAGACCATTCATAGCTGTAGTAAGAGAGCCTACGGTTATAGACAATTCTTTTGCAATGCTGGACATACTCTTTGGCTCATTAACGCCTATGGCCTCAATTACATGCCAATCATTCATAGTTAAGTCCTTATATTCTGTTCCTCGCATTGCTTCCTCTTCCAGGTACAATATATCTCTGAAGAGATTAACAAGCACATCATTTATGTATTCGTAATTGTTCATAGTCATCTTCCCCGGTAAAAAAGCTTCTTACTGATTATATCAAAAAAAAACATTTTATCCATACTTAATACTTAATCAAAGCTTACAAATTTCTGAATTTCTGCTGTTTTTTATTATATATTTCATCTTTTGTGAGTTTTTCATACTTTTCTATAAATGAGCATATTTCATTTTTCATAAGCCTTGAGAGCTCTAAAACACTGTCTTTGTCTGCTGGCTTTAACTCTGGTATTACCTTTTCAATTACATTTAAATTAAGCAAATCCCTGGCCGTTATTTTCATAAGCTCTGCTGCCTCTTTCGCTCTCTTGGCATCCTTATAAAGAATACTTGCAAAGCCTTCAGGCGACAGGATGCTGTAGGTTGCATTTTCAAGCATCCATACCTCATTTGCTAAAGAAAGTGCCAATGCTCCTCCTGAACCGCCCTCCGATATTACTATGCTTAGTACAGGGACCTTTACACCACTCAATTCAAATAAACATCTTGCAATTGCTTCTCCCTGTCCTCTCTCCTCTGAGCTTATTCCCGGATATGCTCCCGGAGTATCCACAAAGCATATTATTGGTCTTCCTGCTCTATCCGCCTCTAAAATAAGTCTAAGTGCCTTTCTGTAACCTTCCGGATCCGGCATTCCAAAATTTCTGTCAATATTTTCCTTTACATTACGTCCCTTTTGTTCAGCTATAACTGTTACAGGAATTCCTTTTATCTCTGCAAGTCCTGCAACTATTGCTCTGTCATCTCCAAAATGACGGTCTCCATGCAGTTCTAAAAATGAATCAAAAATATTTTCTATATAATCTAAAGCTTTTGGTCTATCTGACCTTCTTGAAAGCTCTACCCTGTCCCAGGCTCTCGTATTTGCATTCTTACTTAAAAAATCGGCTCCCTTTAGTTTCCCTGCCGATTCTCTACCTACTGACCATCCACCAACTGTCTCGCCACTTATATCTATATAATCATGCCTCTTGTAGCTTCTTATAATATAAGAAATTAAATCCCTCTGTTTCTCTCTCTCAGCTATAATATCTACAAAGCCATGCTCTAAAAGAAATTCTGAGCTTTGAAATCCATCTGGAAGCTTCTGACCTATTGTCTGCTCTATAACTCTTGGGCCTGCAAATCCTATAAGTGCCTTTGGTTCTGCCAGTATTACATCTCCAAGCATTGCAAAACTTGCTGTTACTCCTCCTGTTGTAGGATTTGTGAGCACACTTATATATAAAAGCCCTTCATCATGGTGTTTTTTCAAAGCAGCTGAGGTTTTAGCCATCTGCATAAGACTAACTATTCCCTCTTGCATTCTTGCTCCACCTGAAGCACAATATATTATGACAGGCAATTTTTTCATCGTAGCTGTTTCTATTGCTCTTGTAACTTTTTCTCCAAAATTGTACCCCATGGAACTCATAATAAATCTGCTGTCACATACACAGATTACAGCAGCTTCATTTTTTATCTTACAAAAGCCTGTTATGACAGCCTCATTAAGCTTATATTTTTCCTGCTGAAGCCTTAGCTTTTTTTCATAACCCGGAAAATCCAAAGGATTTACAAAATCCATTTCCTGGTTAAATTCCTCAAAGCTTCCTTCATCACAGAGCATTTCTATTCTTCTATATGCATGAACTCTGAAATATTCTCCACAGCTTGGACAAATATAATTATTTTCCTTCACATCCTGATTATAAAGAGCCTTTCCACATTTTGGACATTTTCTATAGCAATCATTTGGCACCTCAGGTTTCTTTATACTAATATATTTCTTTTTATTTTTTTCCTCACCTGAAAATACATATGACCTGCCGCCTGTAATTCTTCCTCTTAGCTTATCAAGATTCAGCTTTGAGCCAGTCTCTGTTTTCTTCTGATTAAAAAAATCCTTCAGCATTTTTTAGACTCTCCTGATCATTTTATATATTCTGGAAAATGCTTTTCAATAAATCCTGTATTTACACTGCCATTTATATAATCTTCATTACTTACAATGTCATATGCAAAATCAATATTTGTATCTACTCCTTCAACAACAAGCTCGCCAAGAGCAGACTTCAGCTTTGAAATTGCCTCTTCTCTGTCTTTTCCATGTACCAGGAGCTTTAATAGCATTGAATCATAATAAGGAGGAACTGTATAACCGTTATATATATGCGTATCGACCCTTATTCCATTTCCACCCGGCAGATTTATCTCTTTTATCTGTCCCGGCGATGGTCTGAATTTCTTTTCAGGATCCTCTGCATTGATTCTGCACTCTATTGCATGTCCACTTAAAACAATATCTTCCTGTCTATATGAAAGCTCTTCTCCTGCGGCTATCCTTATCTGCTCCTTTATCATATCTACGCCTGTGATAAGCTCTGTAACCGGATGCTCTACCTGAATTCTTGTATTCATTTCCATGAAATAAAAACTTCCATCCTTGTCCAGAAGAAACTCTATTGTACCCGCATTTTCATAATTTACTGATTTGGCTGCCCTTACTGCAGTTTCACCAAGCTTCTTTCTAAGCTCATCATTTATGGCATTACATGGTGCTTCCTCCATAACCTTCTGATGACGTCTCTGAAGTGAACAGTCCCTTTCTCCAAGATGAATAACATTGCCATAGCTGTCTGCAAGTATCTGAACCTCTACATGTTTAGGGTCTACTATATATTTTTCCAGATACATGCTGTCATCTCCAAAGCCCTTCTTAGCTTCAAGCTGGGCAGCTTTAAACATATCTGAAAATACAGACTCATTTTCAGCCACCCTCATGCCTCTTCCACCTCCTCCAAGGGAGGCCTTTATCATAATAGGAAAGCCTATTTCTTTAGCTTTTTTCAAAGCATTTTCAACATCATATATAGCTTCGTCTGTTCCGGGAACTGTAGGTATTCCAGCTTTCCTCATTGTATTTTTGGCTTCAGATTTATTTCCCATCTGCTCAATTATATTTGCTTTAGGTCCTATAAATTTTATATTACATACCGAACACAGATCTGCAAATTTAGCATTTTCAGATAAAAATCCATATCCCGGATGTATTGCCTCAGCACCAGTAGCAACAGCTGCTGAAATAATTGCTTCCATATTAAGGTAACTTTCTGTAGATGCAGCCGGACCTATACATATAGCTTCATCAGCCAGCATAACATGGAGATTTTCTCTATCAGCTTCTGAATATACTGCAACTGATGCTATCCCCATTTCCCTGAGAGCTCTTATTATTCTTACAGCAACCTCTCCTCTATTTGCTACCAATACCTTGTTGAACATAAATAACCTCCGTCAGCCTATCATAAATGTGAGTTCTGCCTCAGCAGCAACCTTATCTCCCACATAGGCAATAGCCTTTCCAACACCTACAGGCCCTTTTCTCTTTATTATTTCACAGGAAAGTTTAAGCCTGTCACCCGGAACAACTTTCTGCCTGAATCTTGCATTCTTTATTCCCCCAAAATATGCAATCTTTCCCTTCAATTCTTCGAGTGATAATATGGCAACAGCTCCTGTCTGTGCCAGAGCTTCTATTATTAATACACCAGGCATAACTGGTTCATCAGGAAAATGCCCTCTAAAAAAATATTCATCAAAGCTCACGCTCTTATATCCTACAGCCTTCTCTCCGGGAACAAGCTCCTCTATACAGTCAACAAGCAAAAAAGGATGTCTGTGTGGAATAATTTCCTGTATTTCCTTTATACCCAACATAAAATCACCTCAATAATAATATTCAAATTTATCTTATTCTAAATAATGGCTGTCCATATTCAACCAGCTCTTCATTATCTACAAGCACAGCTTCTACTATTCCATCGTATTCAGATTCGATTTCATTCATAAGCTTCATAGCCTCAACGATTCCCAGCACCTGTCCCTTTGAAACTCTGTCTCCTGCCTTTACAAATGGCTCAGCCTCTGGAGATGAAGCTTTATAAAAAACACCTACAAGCGGAGATAAAACAATCTTGTCAGGCTCGCCTGCTTCTATATTTTTTTTATCAGGAGCATTCTTTTCTAGAGTTTCATCATTTTCCTTATTTATTGAATTTTCAGCTTTTATTTCATTTACAGGCTCTGTCTCCTGCTTATATTCAGTTGTACCCTCTCCTCTTCTAAGGGAAATGTGTATATTTCCTTCCTGATATTCAAAGCTGCTTAGACCATTTTCTTCCATAGCTTTCATGATTTCCTTTATTTCTTCCAATCTCATAGCTTACTCCCTATATGCACTAAAAAGTATACTTGCATTATGTCCTCCAAAGCCTAAAGAATTGCTTATGGCATTATTTACCTCCAGCTTGCAGCCCTGGAGCTTGCAATAATCAAGGTTCATCTCTTCTTCTGTTTCCATAAGGCCTTTTGTAAGATGAACATAGCCTTCATTTATTGATTTTATACAATCTATTGCCTCAATGCCTCCTGCTGCTCCAAGTAGATGTCCTGTCATTGATTTTGTTGAATTTATCTTTACCTTATAGGCTGCATCTCCTAAAGCAAGCTTTATTGCCTTTGTTTCAAATAGATCATTATGATGCGTGCTTGTTCCATGTGCATTGATATAGTTTATATCTGATGGTTCTAGCTTTGCTTCTTTCATTGCATATTCCATTGCCTTTGCAGCACCTTCTCCATTTTCAGCTGGTGAAGTTATATGATAGGCATCACAGGTCGCTCCGTAGCCATTGATCTCAGCATATATTCTGGCTCCTCTGTTTCTTGCATGTTCAAGTTCCTCAAGCACAAGTACGCCAGCACCTTCACCCATCACAAAGCCAGATCTATCCTTATCAAAAGGTCTTGATGCCTTATTAGGATCTGTTTCCGTAGTAAGTGCTGTAAGTGCTGTAAAACCAGCAACTCCGAGTTCAGTTATGGCTGCTTCTGCTCCTCCTGCAAGCATAAGCTCTGCATCTCCTGCCTGAATACTTCTGTAAGCTTCTCCTATACAATGGGTTCCTGTTGCACATGCTGTAACTACGTTAATATTTTTTCCTTTGAGTCCATATCTTATAGCAACATTTCCTGCTGCCATATTTGATATCATCTTTGGAACAAGAAGCGTTTCTACTTTTCCAGGTCCTTTTTCAATAAGCCTCTTTGCATTTAATTCAACTGCCTGAAGAGAACCGATCCCAGAGCCAATGGCCACTCCAAACCTAAATGAATCTTCTTTTTCAAGCTCAATTCCACTGTCCCTTATGGCCTCAGCTGAGGCAGCTACCGCAAACTGTGAAAATCTTTCCATCCTTCTGGCGGCTTTTACATCCATATAATTTTTTGGATCAAAAGCTTTCACTTCTCCGGCAAGCTTTACTTTATATTCAGTAGTGTCAAACTGGGTAATACTACCTATTCCAAGTCTCCCCTCTTTAAGTCCCTGCCAGAATTCTTCTACTGTATTTCCAATAGGTGTAATAGCACCCATACCAGTTACAACAACACGCCTCATCTGCAAAATTTCCTTCCTCTTTTATGGCTTACATTGACATACCACCATCTACTGCGAGCACCTGTCCTGTAATATATTTTGATTCTTTAGCTGCGAAAAATGATACTGCCGCTGCTATATCATCAGTATCTCCTATGCTCTTCATTGGTATGCCAGCCTTTACTGTTTCTTTAATTTTATCTGAAAGTACACTTGTCATATCAGTATCTATAAATCCTGGTGCAATCGCATTTACAGTAATATTTCTTGTGCAAAGCTCCCTTGCTGCTGCCTTTGTGAGCCCTATAATACCAGCCTTTGAAGCTGAATAATTAGTCTGTCCAAAGTTGCCCATAATACCTGAAACTGAAGAAATATTAATTATTCTTCCGTATTTTTCTTTTATCATTTGCTTTGAAGCTTCTCTTGAGCATAAAAATGCAGATCTAAGATTTGTATTTATTACACTGTCAAACGCCTCGCTGCTCATTTTCATAAGGAGTCCATCTCTTGTTATTCCTGCGTTATTTACTAAAACAGAAATATTTCCATATTTTTCAGCTATATCATTAAACATTGATACGCATTCATCTTCATTTGAGACATCGCATTTATATCCACACGCCTCTCCACCAAATTCTTTGATCTTAGATATAATTTCATTTGCTGAATCTTCAGAGCTTCTGTAATTTACTATTACAAAGAAACCATCCTTTGCAAGCCTCTGTGCTATTGCTGCCCCAATACCTTTTCCTGCTCCTGTAACTAATGCAATCTGTTTTTCCATTATCATTTACCTCTTTCATACAAATATTATGTATTTATTATAATGTCAGATCATTAATTCTCTCAATATCCTCAAGCTTATCTATATTCATTAAAGTAACATTTTTAACAGCCTTAGGATTTTTTTCTTCATATTCTTTTAGGATTTTCTTCATAAATCCTGTTAATGTTTTACCCGGTCCTACCTCTATAAAAGTATCTATCCCATCATCAAGCATATTCTCTACACTCTGTCTCCATAAAACAGCTGATGAAACCTGGTTTTTTAAACTTTCTGCTATTCCTTCACTGCAAAGCTGAATTCCAGCATCACAATTTTTATAATATGGATGCTCAGGCTTATTCATGCTTATTGCCTTAAGCTCTTTATAAAGCTTATCTCCTGCTGTTTCTAAAAGTGGTGAATGAAATGGACCAGAGACATTAAGCTGCACAACTCTCTTTGCCCCATTTTCTTTACTAAGCTCCATTACTTTCTTAACAGCATCCTTATATCCGGTAATGACAAGCTGCCCCGGGCAATTATCATTAGCAAGATATGCTCCATCAATTGTACTGATTATACTGTCCAAAATATCTCTACCGAGTCCAAGTATTGCTACCATTGCACCTTTACCCTGAGGAACACATTCACTCATGAGTTTGCCTCTTATACTAACAAGTGAAATAGCAGTATAAATATCTATTACTCCGGCTTCTGAAAGAGCAGCATACTCGCCAAGACTAAGTCCAGCTGATGCTTCTACAGAAAATCCTTTTTCTTCCAAGATATTTTTTACTATTTTCGTCATAACAAGTTCTGTAAGTACCATTGCTGGCTGAGTATATTCTGTCCGATCTAATCTTTTATCTGCATTAAAACAAAGCTCTTCCACAGAATATCCAAGAAGCTCTGATACCTTAGCATAAATACCTCTTATTTCTTCGAATTCATCATAAAAATCTCTTCCCATTCCGCTGTACTGAGATCCCTGTCCAGGATATAAAAGTGCTATCTTAGGCATTTTTACTTATCCTCCTGAAAATATCTATATATTAAAGCTTTAAAAGCCTTTCACATTCATATGTCATTTCTTTTACTATATCGCTGCAAGGTTTTATATCTCTTATAAGACCTGCTATTTGTCCAGCCATCACAGTTCCGGTCTTTGTATCTCCATCCTGTACAGCTTTTCTAAGTGAACCCAAAGTAAGATATTCAAGTTCTTCAAAGGTCTTTCCACTATTTTCCAGCTTTATATAATCTCTTGTCATCTGATTTCTTAAACATCTCACAGGATGTCCATGAGTCCTTCCTGTTACAGCTGAGTCAATATCCTTTGCACTTACTACCCTGTTTTTATAATTTTCGTGTACATTTGCTTCCTCTGAAGCTACAAAACGTGTTCCAATCTGAACGCCTTCTGCTCCTAATAAAAACGCTGCTGCCATTCCTCTTCCATCGGCTATTCCGCCAGCGGCAATGACTGGAATACTTACGACATCACTAACCTGCGGTACTAATGTCATGGTAGTAGATTCGCCAATATGTCCTCCGGCCTCTGTCCCCTCAGCTATGATAGCATCAGCTCCTTCTCTCTCCATAAGCTTTGCATGCGCAACTGAAGCGACAACCGGAATAACCTTGATTCCTGCTTCTTTAAAAGCATTTATAAAAATGCCAGGATTGCCAGCTCCTGTTGTAACAACAGCTACTCTTTCTTCAATAACTAAACTTGCAATATCCTTGGCATAGGGACTCATAAGCATAATATTTACTCCAAATGGCTTATCAGTCATTTCCCTGCATTTTCTAATCATGTCCCTGACTACTTCACAAGGTGCATTAGCTGCTGCTATGATACCAAGTCCTCCTGCATTAGAAACAGCTGCTGCAAGATTATGGTCAGCAACCCAGGCCATTCCTCCCTGTATAATCGGATATTCAATATTTAAAAGCTCTGTTATTCTTGTTTTCATTAATTATTCCTCTTAATAATTAAGCAAAGTCCCGGCAAAACCGCCGGGTTTGCTGCTTTATTTTTAGGCCTCTACACCCTTTGACTTTAAATAGTCCATTACCTCGCCAACAGTTGTAAGTTTCTCAAGATCTTCTGAAGGGATCTCAACCTCATACTCTTCCTCAAGACTTGAAACAAGTTCAAAAAGATCTAATGAATCAGCTTCAAGATCCTCTGAAAAACGTGATTCAGCTGTAATGCTGCTTTCCTCTACGCCTAACTGCTCTGCAATAATCTCCTTCATTTTCTCTAACATTTTTCTTCCTCTTTTCTGAATTTTTTATTTTATGTTTGTGTGTGTATTTAAATCAGCAACTTGGCTGTATTTAATGTATTACCATCTTATCAAAGATGCTCCATATGAAAGGCCTGCACCAAATCCGGCACATACTATATAGTCCCCTTCTTTGATTTTTTCTCCTCTGTTAAGCTCATCCAAGAGCACTGGAATAGTAGCTGCTGTTGTATTTGCATACTTTTCAATATTATGTGGAAACAGCTCCTTATCCTTTTTTAATCTTCTTGCTACAGCTTCAATAATCCTAAGATTTGCCTGATGTAAAACATAATACTTAGGCTCTATTTTTTCTCCTATCCTGTTCTCAGCTTCATCAATAACCAGCCTTATTGCCTCTGGCACTTTTTTCACAGCAAATTCAAATACTCTTCTTCCATCCATCTTTATCGAATGTTTGTCAGATTCGTTAAAGTACATAGCTCTACAGTAAAGTGAAAGATCTCCACTTCCATCAGATATAAGATTAGACAAAACAATATCTGAATTCCTTCCTCTATTCCATCTTATATCACCACTGACAATTACCGCCCCAGCAGCATCTCCAAACAAAATGCCCGTGTTTCTATCACTCCAGTCAACAATCCTGCTCATAATGTCTGCACCAACAACCAGAACGTTTTTATACATACCTGCTTTGATATATGCATCAGCTGTCTGTAATGCTGCTAAAAATCCTGTACAGGCAAGGCTTATATCCATCACTCCTGCTCTTTTTATACCTAAACTATCCTGTAATCTGCATGAAAGTGACGGAAAAAGATAATCCCCTGTAGATGTCGCTGCAATAACAAAATCTATATTGTTTCTATCAAAAATAAAATCCTGATCTCCTGACTCTCTCAATTCTGTATTCTTTTGTTCTGCCATACATATTGCTTCTTCACAGGCTTTTGCAGACATATAAAGCAGCCTGTCAGTAAGCTTATCATCCTCAAATACATCTTTATCTTCGGATATATGTCTTGTGCTTATCCCTGTTCTGCTTTTTATCCATTCATCATTTGTATCCATTATTTCTGCAAGCATATCATTTGTCTTATATACTTTAGGAATAAAGGCTCCGCTTGCGATAATCTTTGAAAACATGCTTGCTCCTAATCTTATAATTTTTAAATATTTTAATTTCAAATATTTTGAATTTCAAACTTTATGAATTTCAAAGCATTATTATATACTTAAATTTTCATATGTCAATTATCTTCTTTAAATCTTAATTATTAGTCTTAGCTAATTACTTTTAAATTCAAAGTATTTTATTAATCATATTTGCAGCTTTCATTCCATCTTGACAAAGCATATAAAATAACTAAAATATAAATTAACATCTGAATAAAAAGTCTTCAGGGCAGGGTGAAATTCCCGATCGGCGGTATAGTCCGCGAGCGTAAAGCATGATTTGGTTAGATTCCAAAACCGACAGTATAGTCTGGATAGAAGAAGATATGTATTATTACACCCGAAGACTATTTTTTCGAGTGTATTATTTTTTTCGGAGGTTTTTAATATGAAAAATAAAGATGCAAAGACAAAACGTCTGGTTCTTATAGCCATGCTAAGTGCTATAGCCTATGTAGTAATGGTTCTTGTACATCTTAGGCTTGTGCCTGCTGCCCCATTTTTAACCTATGATCCAAAAGATGCCATTATTGTTATAGGAGGATTTATCTTTGGACCTGTTGAAGCACTCCTTATATCTCTTATTGTTTCATTTATAGAGATGATTACTATAAGCGATACTGGAATAATAGGCTTCATTATGCAGGTAATTGCAAGCTTAGCCTTTGCCGGAACAGCTTCAGTAATATACAGAAAAAAACATACCAGAAAGGGTGCTGTTATCGGCCTTATACTAGGTACCCTGTTCATGACAGCAATAATGCTACTGTGGAACTATATACTTTCACCTATTTATATGAATGCTCCACGATCAGAAATTGTAAAACTCCTTATACCGGCAATACTTCCTTTTAACTTATTAAAGGGACTTTTTAATTCTTCAATCGCATTTTTAATTTATAAGCCTGTTGTTACAGCACTTAGAAAATCTGGTCTTATTCCAAACTAAAAAACAGAGCTATTGCAAGAGTAGACTTATTCATCTACCTTAGCAATAGCTCATTTATTTTTTATGCTTCATCAAATTTGCATAGTATGTCATAGTTTACTGTTTCATAAAATGCATTTCTGATTTTTTCGTAGTCTTTTCCATAAAGACTTAAAAGTACCATCAGCTTAGTTGTAACTGCCTCTATAGTCATATCGTATGACTCTATAAGGTGAAAATCCTTTTTTATCTTATGTCCCACCTCATAGACTTCCATATCACTGCCTTCATTTACAACCTGTGTAGCCATAACTATTATCTTGCCTTCTGCCTTCCATTTATCCATTTCTTCATAGAAGACATTCAAAAGTACATCCGGTATTCCTCCAACTCCAAAGCTCTCTATGATTATACAATCATAATTTTTGAATAAATATTTTAAAAGCTCTGGCTTTGTCCCAGGTATAAGCTTAAAGACAACTACACTGTCATTTATATCTTTAATAAATCTTACCTGCCCCTTTGGCTTCTCCTGTGGAATATATCTTATGAGCTTTCCATCCGGCATAACTGCTAACTTAGGCAAATTAACGCTATAAAATGCATTATAGCTTTTTGCCCTCATTTTCTTTGCCCTTGTACCAGCTATTACATTTCCATCAAAAACGACTACAACATTACAGGATGCATCATCAGCTGCGTATATTACACTGTCTCTTAGATTCGTCCTGGCATCAGTATTTTCCTTGTCTATAGGCTTCTGTGCTCCTGTAATAACGATTGGCTTATATGAATCTCTGATCATGTATGAAAGTGCAGCAGAGGTATATGCCATGGTGTCTGTTCCATGACATATCACAAAACCATCATAAGCATCATAATTTTCTTCTATTGCAGATACTATAAGCTGCCAATGATATGGCATCATATTGGTTGAATCTATATTGCACAGCTGGATTGCCTCTATTTCGCATATATTTTTAACATCAGGTATGTATGATATTATCTCCTCAGCAGAAATCTGGGGAGAAAGACCAAACTCTGTCTTTTTTGAAGCAATTGTTCCACCTGTACATAACATTAATATTTTTTTCATATCACTGGTACAATCTCGATCCAGTATCCATCAGGATCCTTAATAAAATAAATGCCCATCTCTGGATTTTCAAAGCATATGCATCCCATTTCCTTGTGAAGCTCATGATAATTATCATATTCATCAGTTACAAAAGCAAGGTGGTATTCCTCATCTCCCAGATTGTATCTTTCTGTCCTGTCTCTGAGCCAGGTAAGCTCAAGTCTGAAATCATTTTCATTATTTCCAAGATAAATTATCTTGAAACTTCCATCCTCAGCAGGTTTTTCCTCGACAATTTTAAGACCCAGGGCCTTTTTGTAGAACTCTATGCTCTTTTCTAAATCAAAAACATTAAAATTAAAATGATTAAATGCTATCATTTTTCTTTCTCCCTGTATTTTTAATTTTTAGTTTTTTTAATTCAGCTTTGTCCTCTTCAGATATCCTGTAAGATTCAAGGCACTTCTGTATAGATAAATTCTGCGTAGAAGCTTTAAGTTTTTTACTTTCAAAAAGCCCTGTAATTTGTTCAGGGTATTTTAAATACATTACAGATATTCCCCATGCCTGTGCTTTTTCTGCATATGGAAAACTGCTGTAATCTCTGCTATATATATCTAAAAGTCTATCTATAAAGTCATCATTTATGTAGTAATACATATATACAACCAAAGCTGTCCTAACAGCCATTTCATTGTCTGATCCGATCCATTTATAAAAATATGGATACCAGTACCCAAGATCAGATTTTACAAATTTCCATGCAGGAACTGAGCAGTCACAATCCTTCCAGCTCATTACTGTTGGAATCCAATGCTCAAGACAGTGTTCTCTGTTTGCAGACCACATATCTCCCATACCAATAAGCATACCATATAAAAGATGTTCTTCCTGATATATGCTTTCAGGATTCTCTTTAAGCAGTTTATCTATATCTTTGAAAAAATCGTATATTTCCCCGTATTTTTCAGAAGCAATATCCTTACATAACTTCTTTAAATCCGGAACTCTTACTCCTATTGATGGATTACCTGTACCATTTTTTACAAGTCTGTCATCAAATATTTTATAATCTTCATCCTGCATTTTAAGCAGAATTTCCAACACTTCCGCTCTCATTTACGTTCCCCAACATTAAAAAGAAAATTTATTTTTGAAGCATATTATATACATCTCTTTTGGAAATACCTCTGTCCTTTGCAACTAGCTTCATTGCCTCTTTTTTATCATTTCCCTGAGACAGGTATATCTCCATATGTTCCTCAAGACTCATTGAGAGGAACTTATCCTGCTTCTCTTCCTCAAGCTCCTTCTCCGAACGTCCTTCTATTACAAGTACATATTCCCCCTTAGGCTCCATTGATATAGCCTCGTCAATCGATGTTCTAATAACCTCTTCATATCTTTTAGTCATCTCACGACAAAGACTTATTCTTCGATTACCACCCAGTATTTTCTTTAATTCTTCAAGAGTTGAAATAAGATGATGAGGCGCTTCATATAAAACCATTGTTCTGGTCTCATCTTTTAATCTGTCAAGCACCTTTAATCTTTCTTTCTTTTGTGGAGGAAGAAATCCCTCAAATACAAATCGCCTTGTGTTGAGAGCTGAAAGTGTAAGCGCCGTTATTACTGCACTTGGACCAGGTACAGAAACAATAGTTATACCTGCATCTGCACACTTTTGCACAAGCACCTCTCCAGGATCCGATATGCAAGGTGTACCCGCATCTGTAATAACAGCAACATTTGTTCCAGCAAGTATCTTTGTAACAAGCTCGTCTGCCTTGTCATATTTATTGAACTCGTGATAGCTTGTCATAGGTGTTTTTATATCAAAATGATTGAGAAGCTTTATTGAGTTTCTAGTATCCTCTGCTGCAATAAGGTCTACTGACCTTAGTACCTCTATTGCCCTCTGTGACATATCTCCCAGATTTCCTATAGGTGTAGCACATATATACAGCTTTGCATTTCCATCATCCATACTATTATTCATCATTTTAGATCTATATCATCCTTATAGAGTTCTTGCTTTCTCACATGCACTTATAACAGCATCAATAAATGCTCCTCTTACGCCTCTTTCTTCAAGTGTACGTACTCCCTGAATAGTACATCCTCCAGGAGAAGTTACCATATCCTTTAATGCACCCGGATGCATGTCTCTCTTTTGTGCAAGCTTTCCTGCTCCTGCAACTCCAGATATTGCAAATTTATAAGCCATATCTCTTGGCATACCTTCTGCAACCGCTCCATCTGCAAGTGCTTCAATAACCATAAATATCCATGCTGGAGATGCTCCACCAACCTGTCCTGCTACATCTATAAGGCGTTCAGGAACCTCCACAACCTCACCAAAGCTTCTGCATATCTCGCATACGTCATCAAATACCTGTCTGTTCTCAGGCTTTGAAGCTTCTTCATTTGCAACAACTGCACTGCATCCTTCGCCCACAAGAGCAGGTGTATTAGGCATAACTCTGATAAGCTTTACCTTCTTTCCAAATGCCTCCTCCATAACTGCAAGAGATTTACCAGCAGCAACTGATACTATAGTAGTATTTTCACCTATGCTATCCTTTATCTCATTTATTACATCCAGTAAAAATATAGGCTTAACACAGAGAAAAACAAGGTCTTCTCCTTTTTTTGCAACTTCGCAGTTATCATTGCTTATGTTAAGTCCATATTCTGCTTTAAGTCTTTCAAGTTTTCCATTAGATGGATTAGATACATATATATTTGATGATTCAATAAGTTTTGAATTTATAATTCCACCTATAACTGCACTTGCCATGTTTCCGGCACCTATAAATGCGACCTTTTTATCCATTTTTCCTTCTCCCTATGTTTTATTATTCTATTGAAAAGCAATATCTTGTTTCAAAATTTTGTACTTCATTTTTGTGAATAACCGGCTGTTTCCATTCTGGAACATTTATAGCATTAGGATAATACTGTGTTTCAAGAGCATATCCATCATAAGGCTTATAATAAACGCCTTCCTTAGCCTTGTTATTTTCATCAAGGAAATTTCCTGTATATAGCTGTATTCCAGGCATGTTTGTATAGACTGTCATCTTTCTTCCACTATTTCTATCATAACATACTGCTGCCTGTCTAAGACTTCCATCATAATCTCTTATACAGAAATTGTGATCATATCCATTTGCTAGCTTAAGCTGCATATTAGCCGACTTAATATCTGTGCCTATCATTTTAGGTTCTCTAAAATCAAATGCAGTATTCTCAACTTTTGCAATAGTACCAGATGCTAAAACTGTCTCGTCTATTTCACAAAATTCATCTGCAAATATCTGCATTTCCTGCTCAAGAGCACTTCCTGAGGCATGACCTGCAAGATTAAAATATGGATGGCAGGTCATATTTGCCACTGTATCTTCAGTTGTGGCCTCAAGTCTGTACGAAATGATAAGTTCATCCTCATCAGTAAGCTCATACTTGACCTCAACTACAAGTTCACCTGGATATCCCTGATCGCCCTCTTCACTGACAAGGCTAAATATAATACTATTTTCCGCCTCATTCTTTAATGCCTTATAACATCTTTTTCCAAAAACCTCAGGTCCGCTATGGAGATTGTTTCCATTGTTATTAAGTGCTAGTTGATACTCTTTTCCATTTAGCTTAAATCTTCCTTTTGCAATTCTGTTTGCATTACGTCCAACTATTACACCAAAGGACTCAGGATTATTGTAAATTCCATCTGCTGTATCATATCCCAACAGAACGTCGCCCAGCTTGCCATTTTTATCTGGCACAAGCATGCTCACCCATACAGCACCAATATTACAAAAAGATGCTTCTGTTCCATTCTTATTTACTATGGTGTATAAAACCGCCTCGTCCCCGGATGGGGCAATACCAATGTTTTTTTCTGAAATAGCCATATTTTTCTCCATTAAGACATATATTTTTTATTTTTAAAATCCATAAATTTCTAATATCTCTTCGGTATATTTTCCCGGTTCACTATATACTATAATCGGTTTTTCTATCCTGCACTCACCCTTTGCGCCTTTAATTGCCTCTATCAATACCATATTAGCTTCATTTTCAATAAAAGGATGTACAAACTTAATTCGCTTTGGTTCAAGTCTATACTTTTTAAGAGCAGAAACTATTTCAACAAGCCTCAAAGGTCTGTGTACCATATAAAATCTTCCATTGTCTTTAAGAAGATTTGATGCAGCTCTGCATACATCCTCAAGATTACATTTTACCTCATGTCTTGATATAGCTTTAAATTCTTCTATACTATGTTTGCCATTATTTGCTCTCATATACGGTGGATTTGAAGTAACTACATTGAATTTTCCAAATAAATCCTTTATTTCGTCATTTTCATTGTAAGGATCAGTCTCGCTAAGCTGCCTTTTTTCTGCAATTTGCTTTATATCTCCACATAATATATGTACCTTATCAGAAATACCATTCATTTCAACACTTCTTTTTGCCATATCATATACTTCTGACTGTATTTCAACTCCAAAGTACAGCTTGCCTTCATTTTTGGCTTCCAAAAGTATTGGTATAATGCCAGTTCCCGTTCCTAAGTCTATAGCAATTTCTCCCTTTTTTACTTTGGCAAAAGCACTTAGAAGAACTGCATCCATTCCAAAGCAGAATCCTTTTTCATTTTGAATTATCTCATAACCATTTCTTTCCAGCGAATCAACTCTTTCGCCTGAAAATATTTCTACATTTTTATATTTCATAAAAATTAATCATCCAGCTTAGAATTCTTTTTATCCTTTTTCTCAAGCTTTTCCAGTTCTTCCAGTTCCTTGTCTACGTTTTTACTATTATTTTTATCCTTACGTCTTGGCTTAAATTTAAGCTCTGATACAGGATACTCTCTTATTTCTTTTTCGTCATGAGGAAGACTTACTATAACCTTTACAAGCTGTTTTAAAATGCTGACTGACTGAACCTCTCCCTTAAGATTATCTGATGTTGTTACATAATCTCCTACATTTGGAAGCTTCTTGTTTAGTTCCTCGTATACCTCTTCTTCATTTTTCAGACAGCACATAAGTCTTCCGCATACTCCTGATATCTTGACAGGATTAAGTGAAAGATTTTGTTCCTTTGCCATTTTTATTGAAACAGGTACAAAATCACTCAAATAACTGTGGCAGCAAAGAGTTCTTCCACATACTCCTATACCTCCAAGTATTTTAGTTTCATCTCGGACTCCTACCTGTCTAAGCTCTATTCTTGTTCTGAATACAGATGCCAGATCCTTTACTAATTCTCTGAAATCAATTCTTCCATCAGCTGTAAAATAAAAAAGTATCTTACTGTTATCAAAGGTATACTCACAATCTATTAGCTTCATCTCAAGCTCATGCTTTTTTATTTTATCGAAGCATATTACAAAAGCTTCAAGCTCCTTTTTATTATTTTCTGCTTCATGCTGAATATCTTCATCAGTCGCAACTCTTATAACTTCCTTAAGTGGCTGAACAACATTTTCATCTTCAACCTGATGATTTCCAAAAACTACCTCTCCATATTCTATGCCTCTGGCAGTCTCCACTATTACATGTTCACCTGCTTCTATTTTCAAATCACCGGGATTAAAATAATATATTTTTCCAGCTTGTCTAAAACGAACACTGATTACATTTACCATTTATTTCTCCTTCATGTTTAACAATAACAACTCAAGGGCTAGCTCCGTATTAACATTGGCCTTTAATCTTATTCTACATGTTTCTATAGCATCCATTATCTCTTCTATTCCTTCATATGAGCTAAGAGAAGCAAGATCCATAAGAGCCTTTCTTTCATTGCTAAAAACAAGACCATTCATATCCTTTGTAACCTTATACATCATAAGGTCTCTGTACCAAAGCTGGATAAGATCCAGAGCCTCGTATATATCCGAACACTCTGATATAAGCTCCTTAATCTGCTGCTGTATTTCCAAAGTATCCATATTTTTTACGGATTTGCATATCTTAATTATCTTGTGATACCATACCAGAAACTCATCACTGGTCATAAGATAAATTGCCCTTCCCAGGTTTCCTCTTGAGAATGCAATACTTATATCTTTTCTATCCTCATCCTGAGGAAAATTATCATCCAGATACCTTCTAATCTGGCTATCTGTACAAGGCTTTAATTTCACCTTAAATGCTCTTGAATAAATTGTGTCCAGAAGATTCTTTTCATCCTGACACAAAAGCATTATAACAACATATTCCGGCGGTTCCTCCAGACTCTTCAAAAGAGCATTCTGAGCCTGCTGATTCATAAGATCTGCATCATTTACAATATATATTTTATACTTTCCGTAATATGGTCTTATATCTATAGTATCAATAAGCTGTTCTCTTATTTCATCTACAGTAATAATATTATCCTTTTCATGTAAAACCCTGATAACGTCAGGATGATTATTTTCTATAATTTTTTTACATGAAGGGCAGTTAAGACAAGCATTTCCATCTTCATCCCTATTCTCACATAAAAGATTAAGCGCAAAAGCTTCTGCAGTTATTTTTTTTCCTATTCCCTTTTCTCCAGAAAGAATATAGGCATGAGAAATACTCTCATGTTTTATAGCCTCTGAAAATTGCCTTTTTAAAAGCTCATTTCCAATTATATCATTAAATCCAATCATAGATTTTACCTCATATCCTTAAGAATCTCCGCTACACATGCCTCAAAATCAAGATTATTATACCTCTTACTGATATGAGCCTTTGTAATGGCATCCTCTGAAAAATCTTCTGCATCAGCTAGAAATCTTCTGCATAGTTCCTTGTATTTTGGAACTTCCTCTTTCATTTCCCTCTTCAAAGCTCTCATAAGTCTGATTCCATCTTCAACTTCAATGTAAATAGGTACAGTTTTATCTACACCAAAATAACTCTTGAGCTTTTCATATGATTCAAGGGTCGCTGGTACTAAATATGAATATTTATCCAAATCTATCTGTCCATCATCAACTGTTGCATATATCCAAGGTCCATGTATGGTATTATAAATTCTTTTTTCTATAAGCTTACCTTCTTCTTCAAAGCTATTAAGTTTTTCGGCTGAAACATAGTGATAGTTTACACCCTCTTCTTCAAATTCACGCTTTGGTCTTGTAGTATAAATAAGATAAGTTTTTAATTCCGGTCTTTCCTGCATTATTCTGGAAAATATAGTATCTTTACCTGAAGCAGACTTACCCATTATACAAAATAATTTACCCATTATTATCTCCAAATATTTATTGTCCCGGAGAGCCTCCTATTACAACTGACTTATCTGTATTATCAGGTGAAGCATTGTCTAATACTTCTCCTGGAGCGTCAGGAATAACTATCTCTGATTCACCTCCAGATATAGTAGCTCCACTGTCAGATGGAACTGATGATTCGTCTATAGTAAGAGGTTCAACGCTCAGTGCAAGAGGAACAGTTGCTCTAGTTCTCAAAGCATAATAATTAACAAGCTCTCCTACACTCTCTTTAACTATGGCTTTATTATCCTGAAGGGCAATAAGCTGAAGCTGTCCACCATTAATACCTTGATCTTCTAAATAATCCACATCTCCACTAAGATCTATTCTTATAATTCTGTTAACAACATCATTTTCTGAATATTCTGCAAATATACATCCAGACTCATAATCATAATGCATGTTCTGAACATTACCTGAAAATTCTGAAGAAATTATTTCTTTTCTTCCTGAAGAATCTGTACGTACAACCCTCGATACATTTTTTCCAAAAAGTTTATCCTTCTCTACTGTATAAATATATCCACCTATATTTACAGAATTTTTTTCTCTGACATCAGTTATATATCCTTCTGGCGATAATTTATAATAAAAATTACCTGCCTTAAAATAATCACTGCTATCATATCCACGTGCTCTTATACCATTCTCAGTAGTAAGGAAAATGTTTCCTGGCTCAGATTCATAATCAACAAGAAAACTTTCTGCCTCCATCCAGGATGTATTTATTGTATCGCTTTCTTCAAAATCACTATCTTCAATACAAGAAATCTTATCATCAGAATATATAAATATTTTATCCTCTACAAGCTTAAATCCTTCTACATTTTCAGCACCGACATAAGACTTATTATCCCCAGCTTTAATTCTAAATAACTTCTTGTTAATAAGAAGTTCCTCTTCAGATGGAGAATTCGTATAAGGGAGGTAGTAAACATAATCATCCTTAAGCTGAACACTATTTGGACTTGAATATTGAGGATTTGAATTTCCTCCAAGTACATATGACATAGCCTCAGTAGTAGATTTATACATAAGGGAATAGAAACATCCCAGCTTTGAATTACTATCAGTATAAACCCATAAATTTTTATTAGTTGTCAAATTATCAAATCCCTGAATGGCTGTATCCTCAGAAGGACTATAATTTATATTATATTTAATGGAAATGATTTCTCCTGAATCATCTGTATCATAATCCATAGCACCTTCACTAAAAGTTCCTAGCTGTAAATATCCATCAGAATTTATATAGTAAAGTTTATCATCTTCAACTATCCATAGATCAGAGGCAGTACTTCCATCTTCCAGATAGTAAACTGTATTTCCTTCTGGATTAACAAAAAAGCCTAGTTTTTCCTCCTCGCTTTCGCTCTGGCTAATAATATCAGATTCTGACTCATCGGACAGTGTGGACATCTCCATAGATGGTAAAAAATTTGCGCTACGTATTTTTTCGTAAACAAATATAACAACAAAAATGGCAAGGGCAATAGAAATAAATGATATAATCATCTTTAAAATATCCCTGCCGTAATTATTATTTTTTTTTCTTTTTCTAGATTTTTTCATACCGATAGTTTAACATTTTTTCAAAAAAAAGAAAACCCGTAAATGCCTTCGAAAAAGGTCATCTACGAGTTTGCTACATGCCTCAGGCAGGAATCGAACCAGCGACACATGGATTTTCAGTCCATTGCTCTACCAACTGAGCTACCGAGGCTTATTGAGCGTGAGGGGAATCGAACCCCTGACAACTTGATTAAAAGTCAAGTGCTCTACCGACTGAGCTACACGCCCTTTTTTACATAATAAAAGCTGTTGCAAATAAAACAGCTTTCATAAATAAAAAAATTGCGGGGATAGGATTTGAACCTATGACCTTTGGGTTATGAGCCCAACGAGCTACCGGACTGCTCCACCCCGCGATAATAAAATAATATATGGGGCCTATAGGGCTCGAACCTATGACCTCCTGCTTGTAAGGCAGATGCTCTCCCAGCTGAGCTAAGACCCCTTAATGGATGGGGGTGGATTCGAACCACCGAAGTCGTCGACAACAGATTTACAGTCTGCCCCCTTTGGCCACTCGGGAACCCATCCAAAATAATTATTTAAATGTAAATAACACATACGCGGCTGCATATGTGTCAAACAAACACAACCATGTGTTAACGACCCGGATGGGATTCGAACCCACGACCTCCGCCGTGACAGGGCGGCGCTCTAACCAGCTGAGCCACCAGGCCATATCAGTACCTCAAAAATCAAATACCGAAAGATAAAAGACTCGAAGAATCTTTAAAAAGGCAAT
>JAUNDV010000019.1 GCA_030525875.1 Eubacteriales bacterium | reverse complement strand
TATATTCTTACAGTTATTGTAGCCATTAAGACACCTCCTTTATGCCATTATAAAGCTTTTGAATTGAAAGAACAGAGGCATGTTGGGAGTTTGTTGAAAAAGTCGCAAATATGGCCCTGGATGAATTAAATAACAAAGGAGAGAGGGGATAGCATGAAAGATTCTGAAATAATGGAAAGCCTTATAGATGTAAAGAATTCTGTATTTTTCCATAGAAGGAAATTTTCAAAGGCAATGATCAAATGGTTTATGAATCATTACAGAAATATGCTCATCTATATCAAATATCAGGAAGCGGAGTGGCCAATAGCTGATGTTATGACAGCTGAGGAAGCGGAGCTTGTCGAGAGGATTAAGCAGCTTAGAGAAGATATAGGGAGTAGCCGGCATACGGAAACATTTACAGAGCTGGCAATATTGGACTTACAGGCGATAGAGCATGAACTTATAAAAGTGAGGGAAGAGGAATGAGAGCTTATCTAACAAGAAAAGAAGCGAATATGATCAGACGTGCCAGAAAGAGGGCTTATATTGCTAGACAGTTTAGGGTATGGATCCGTAAGGATGTGAAGCCGGTACTGATCAGAGTATTTGAAGCGGTGCTTGGTCTTAGCTTTGTATCAATGATGTTTTGGGGATGTGGCTTTGACAGTGCTAATTTTGTACCAGTGTTAAAAATGTTTCTGATATCGGCAGCAGTGGCACTTATGGCAGCAGGCGGTATCTGGATGTTGGGAGAGGAGTTATGAGGATGGAGACAATGAGTGACATCGAATCAAAGGCAATGATGGAAAGAAAATGTTACCACGATCTGCTTGATAGGATATTGGAATGTAAAAATGGAAATTTTTCACTATATATTGAAGATGGCCAGATAACATTTGAATTTGTAAAAAGAAAAAAGCCCGATTAAAGGATTGACGACCTATCGGACTTTAAAAAGTAATCTTTTAGCGATGATTACTTTTTGATTCTAGCAGAAAATTGAGAGGATAACAATATTGAGCAGTAAGAAAATAAATAAAATAGTACAGCCTGGATATCAAGGCTATTGCATATTTTGCGGAACTCCATCTACACATGGGGTTCATCACTTTGTTTATGGAGAGTATGGAGCTATAAGGGATAAGGCTGATGAAGATGGTATTTTTGCTGATATTTGTGATTCTTGCCATTTGATGGGTAAAGATAGCCTTCATGAAAGCTCAATTGCAGTAAAGCTTTCTAAGATGTTTGGTGAAGCAATATGGCAGAGGAATTACCTGGCTGATAATGGTGGAACAGTGGAAGATGCCAGAAATGAATTTTTTAAAAGATATGGAAGGAATTACTTTTGAGCAGAACATTAATAAAAACTGGGGATAGAGTTGACAGACTTAATGGAAAAAGTCGCAAAAATGGAATTGTGCTGCCTTACAGAAAAGGAAAATATGTAATGGTTTTATGGCCCGGAGCTGGAAATAAGGCAGAGTTTGTTCCTATTGAGAATTTGAGGAAAATTACAGATGAAGATTCAGAGTATTAGTAAACAGGAAGTGAAGAGACATAGATCTAATCAGTACAAGTTAATGGTTGAAGATGGGGCTACATTTTCAAATTGGAGTACAAAGCATTTACCTTACAGCAATAAAACAATAGACATGATGTTAGAGGAGAGTAAGGAAAGAGAAGAGAATATTTTAAGTAAGTTATTAAATGGGAATGAAGAGATGGACTGATTGGAGGAGTAAAGAGATTATGGAATTTTTAACGACACTGTTTAAAACCTTGATATTGGCCATAATTGTGGCAGCAGTATTATTTGGTAGCTGGATTATAACATGTGGAATTGTATATATGCTTTCTGCAATGCTTAAGTATGAGTATAGCAGAGCACTGGCCACTGCATTATGGGTCGTTATGGTTGCGTTAATTTGGTTTTCAAAGTTGAAGTAAATAAAGGATATTTGAGGAGATTAAATATGACAGGTAAAAATAATAGACCAGATATAATAGTGGATTACATATATTGCAGTGCATGTAATGATACATTGACGATGGTAGTGTACGATCATCCGATAGAATATCCTGATTTATATGTTGCAAGATTGTTTGGAGTAAGAGTAGGAGCGACTAACATTGTTATGATAGATAAGTCCTTAAGAAATTTGGAAACGAAAGTGAAGAAATCAGGATTTGCTATAAGACTGAATGAATATGAAGAAGATGATGAGAAGATATTGGAAGTGTGGGTTAGATGAAGATAGAAAAGGGGAGAAACAATGATAGATCTAAAAGAAGGACCTTATAAGGGGTTCTTACTTATTAAATGTGATGGATGTGGAAAGCTGTATGGATTCCATGCAAAGCAAGTTACGTATTCAGCTATATGTAATGAGTGCGGAGAAGTGACATTACTTGAAAAAATGAGACCTGTACATCTTGAGTGTGATAACTGTGGTCATTACTACAGTTATTTAACAAATATAAGAACACGTGAGTTTACTTATAGATGTAATAACTGTGAAAGCCCGGTTGATATGGAACTTAACCTTAAGAAGATGAGATATCATACTTTAGGCCATGATCCAGTAGTGAAGAAAATAAAGAGAAGGAGTAAGCAATGGAGTATATAGGAGTATGTAAATTTTGTGGCCAGTCCAGAATAGTAATAGGGGAAGACCTTGAACAGGATAAAGTTAATGCTCTTGCATATGAGGAGTGTGACTGTGTTGGTGCAAAAGAAGAAAAGAGAATAAAAGATAAGATTAACTTTACTGAAGACAATATAAATGAACTTGCAAAAGAGGATGGAGATACGGTCAGAAGGGTTCTTAAGGAATTTATTGAGCCTATAGCTAGGGGAACAATAAAGAGTGCGACACTTAAAACATCTAAAGGTATTAAGTTTGCTATTACAGATAGAGTGGAAACCATAAAAGTGGAGAGAGCAGTGACTACAAAGGAAGTACTAGAATCTTAATATTGGGGAATAATAGGAGAGATAAATGAATAAGGTAGTGTTGATGGGGAGGCTTACAAGAGATCCGGATATAAGATATACCAATGACGGCATATGTATAGCTAGATATTCTTTAGCTGTGGATCGTAGGAAAGCAAACCAGCAGGGACAGAGAGAAGCAGATTTTATAGGCTGCGTGGCATTTGGCAAGAATGCGGAATTTGCAAAAACATATCTTAATAAGGGAACCAAGATTGCGATAGTAGGAAGAATACAAACAGGTAGTTACACAAATAGTGATACCGGGGCTAAGGTCTATACTACAGATGTAGTGGTAGAGGAACATGAGTTTGCAGAGGCTAAATCCAGCAATAATACTAATGCTAGCAATTATACGTCAGCAGATGTAGGAGATGGGTTCATGAGTATACCTGATGGTATAGAAGATGAAGGTTTACCATTTAATTAAATATAGAGGGATTATAAAGGGCGGAGCTTTATTCCGCTCTTAAAAAATAAAAAAAATATCGTTAATTTTTAGAACCGGCAGATAGCCGGATATAGGGCTTGTATACCATCTTAACTTAAGAGCCATACAGGAAGGAGGATGCCTTGAAATATATCAGAGAACAGAAACATATATGCGGATATAATTACGATAGTGCTAAATACATGGAAGTTGATTTGTATCCAATATCTGATAAGCAGCATAGAGCATCCTATAAAGCTAAGAGAAATGAAGCAAGCAGTCTTGCACAGCAAAACTATAATGATAAGAGGGCTAAAAGATATCATGTGCAGTTGGTAAATACTAATTTTACTCAGAATGATTATTCGCTTACGTTGACATATGATGAGGAGCATCTTCCTGAGTGCACTGATATAGCTCAGGTTGACAGAGATTATAGCAACTATATCAAGAAGGTATATAGATGGTGTGATAAACATGAAGTAAAGCGTCCTAAGTGGATAGCTGTGGCTGAGTACACAACGATAGAGGATGGAGAACATGTTGGAAGGCATCATTTTCATGGAATAATTGAGCATACCGAGGGATTAACAAGAGAAGTATTGGAAGATTTATGGGGCAAGGGGTTTACGAGGTGTGAAAGACTGGACTTTGATCATGGATCCGTAGAGAGTCTTGTTAGGTACATAAGCAAAAACAAAAGATGTAAGAGAAGGTGGAGACAGTCAAGAGGCCTTAGAAAGCCGGTCACACCTAAGCCTAATGACACAAAATGGAGCAGGAAGAAGTTTGAGGATGCATCGAAGCTGTATATAGATGATGCTGTATTTTGGGAGAGGCAATATCCTGGATACACTCTTAATAGGGTTGAGACTACAGTAACAGATACTGGACATAGGCATACATTGATTATTTTAAGGCGGTTGGATGCCGTACATGGGGAAGGAAGGAGAAAACGTGAAACGGTGCGTAAATTATAAAAATAATGCTTTGAAAAATAGACAGAATAGATACCTAAGAACAGGGAAAACAGATACTGAGAGGTACAAGGAGCTTAGAGCGGAGACCATAGAAAAAATAAGTAAATGTTTTTATATACTGTTAAGTACAAGGTATAAAGTCACAGATGAGAAGATGGATAATATAAATGCAATAGTTGATGGCTATGCCATGCGCTATCAGACTATGATTATGAGCCATAATAAGGAGTTTGCGGATAAATGGATAAAAGAGCAGGCTGAAGGGGCAATGGATAGCGATTATGTGCTTCCAGCGGTTATTTACCCTAAAACTCGTAGACAGTGGGATGAGCTAAACGTAAAACGTGATGTTGGAAATGTTGCAGTTCCTTCATACGTTGTGGCGATTAGAAAAGAGCTTGATTTTAACAATAATAAAATCAGGTTTCTTTTGAATGAATTTAATTCTTTATACAGAGAAGCTTGAGCAAATAAAAATGGAGGTATAAGGTGGAGCGCAGTGATGTAAAAAATATAATTATATACTATAAAAATATTCCGGAGATGTTGGAACTCTTTTTGAAGCAGCATAGAGAGTTGTGTAATACTTATTATAACAGTGCCAGGGCTATAAACATTGATGGAATGCCACACGGCACCTCTGTTGGGAATCCATCTGAGACTTTGGGCATTAAGGCAGCAGAATCCAATGCATCTGAAATGCTTAAAGAGATAGAGCAGAATATAAGAGCCTTGGAGGCTGATCATGCCTTCATAAGGCGTTGTTTAGACCAAATAAACGGTAAGTACAAAAAGCTTGTTATGTATAAGCTATTGCGTGAGTACAGTTGGGCTAAAATAAGTTACATTTTTTCGGAAAAAGAGTCCACATGTAGATATAGGTTTGACATAGCCCTGGATCGTCTGGGGGAGCAGTTTGACGAGCACAAAAGTGTTGAAGAACTTAAGGAAAAAGCCTTGCGCGCGCGATGATGGAAGAAACAGAAAAAATATCTTATTAAGATGGTTTACATAAGTTGCTTAATAAACTGACAAAATATGTTAGCTATTGGGAACAGGTATTATATAAAGGACAAGTTAAAAAAAATAGCTTTCGCATGTTTTTATATTGATTTCCAAAGTATGAAAAAGGGCGCTGGAAAAACAATTTGCGAATAGGCATTTTGACTGGGTTTAGGAATGGAGAAGAGATATGATTGTATACGATGAAAAAGATATTGTCAGAAGCTATACTGAAGCTAAAAATAAAAAGTTACAGGTTAAGATTTTAGCTGAACTTAATGCCACGGATCCTGAAGAAATTATTGGTGTCCTACAGAGAAATGGGGTAATGGCTAGTGATAAGCCTAAAAATAATGATGTTGTGGTTGAAGTTAAAGATGAAACTAAGAAAGCTATTCCACTGGCTGTTATAGAGGCTATAACTATTCATAAAAAGCAATTGGAAAAGGATAAAAAGATAATGGAGTCACAAATAAATGAACTTGATAGGTTTTTGAAGTCTGTTGTTTGTGAATAGGTGAAGGGAAAATTATAAAGTTGTTTATGAGCTTAAGTAATTGTGGCAGCAGTTGCTTAAGCTTTTTTAATAAGTTAATATAAACTATATTTTTGCTATATTTTTGTGTATTTTTAATAAATAAAAATCATAGGTTTAAAGTGATTATTATTGCAGAACATGATATAATTCATAATAATCCTCAATTTATAATAGGAAGTTGAAAAGGAGGTGTGTTAGTATGGCTTTAAGTCTAGAGATGAGAAACCTCATAAATGAAATGGCTGATGAAGTTATTAAGTTATATGATATTACAATTCCTATTAATGATATTGATGATGTTGTTAATAGAATGAACGGAATAGTAAAAGAAAACCCGGAATTAGATACTTTTTCAGATGGAAGAATAATGAAGAAAGGTACAAATTCTTTTGTGATTGAGGTGTCACCAAAGCAATCAAAAGAGCGACGTAATTTTACAATTGCTCACGAAATAGGACATCTTTTTCTACATATGGGATTTATGACAAATGATGTAAAATGGAGCAATCAAATAAATGTAACGTATTACAGAAATGGTAATTCAGAATCAGAATATCAATCTAATGAGTTTGCTGCTGCTCTTTTAATGCCTAAAAAAGAATATGAAAAGATAATGTTTGAAAATATTGAAGATAATATGGTGAACATTACAAAAATTGCAAATTACTTCCATGTATCAATTGATGCAGCTTCAAATAGAGGTAGGCGATTGGGGTATTTAAGATGGTAGATAATAATATAAATGCGAAATTAATAAATATTCAGAGTGGAATTGATAAATTAACTAAAAATGATAATAATCGTAAAGAACAGGTTGCAATAAAAAATGATGTTGTACTGTTCTTTTCTTTTGATATTGTTAATTCTACATCGTATAAAACGATAAATTATTTTGGATGGGCTCAAGCGTTAAATGTTTTATTTAGAGAGATAAGAAACGAAGTACAAATTAAAATCCCGGATTCAGAAATGTGGAGAGTTTTAGGTGATGAGGCTATTTTTATTAAGAAAATAACCGATAATAATTCTTTATATGAGTATATAGACAAAATATATTCAATTTTAATTGAAACTATATTCAAGTTAAAAAAAGGCGATTTTTTTATTCAATATGATAAGGAATTAATGAAATTGCAAAATAATCTATCTTTAAAAGCAACAGCATGGATTGCAGATGTAAGAGATGTTGGAAATATCGAAAATAAAGAGATATTACAAAATGAAATTGAAAATATTTTTGAAAAATATGAGTCACAAGAAGGAAATGAAATTTTTGAATTTTTAGGGAATGATATAGATGCTGGGTTTAGAATTTCAAAGCAAACAGAGGATGGCCGTCTTGTATTGAGTTTTGAGTTAGCATACCTTATATCCCAAAGAACAGAATCATTATCGTATTTAAAGATAATCACTTATAAAAGATTGAAGGGGGTATGGAAAGATAAACTATACCCAATAATATGGTATCACAATCCTAATACCTATTTAAAGACTTATCAAAAAAAGATAGAGTTGGAAGAGAGTTTTTGCTTTGATGCAGAAGAAGAAAGCGAATTAATTAAGGAATATTATGAAAATAGAGCTGAACAGGGAAAAAATAGAGTTGTTAGAGACATCAAAATGTTTACAGATTGTTATTATGCACTTAATAAAATAGCTCAAGATAGAGGTCTTGGAGAAAAATTAAACAATCTTAATAAGTGCATTCAAGAAGCTGTTAAGGATCAAGAGAGATATATTGGAGTAGAAAAGTTAGAATTACATTGTGTTGCGGTTTGTTTTAAACGAGGAAAAGATGGAATAAAAATATTAGTTGCAAAAAGAACAGATTCTAGGGAGAAATTTAAGGAACAATGGGAATTTGGTTGTGCTAAGGCTGTGATGAATAAGAGTCTTGTCGAAAAAATAAAAGAAGAATATAAAAATGATTTTAATATAGAGATAGAACCTGTTATAGATGAAAATAGAGAACAAAAAGAACCAGTGCCAATTGCTTTATATAATGTTAATAGAATGGGAGATGTAGCCTCATGCAAAAGTGATAAGGGTGTTATTACAATGGCTGAAATCATAGGAGACTTTAATGTTGATACTTTTAAACCTACAGAAAAACATGACAAGCTGGCGTGGATAAAAAAGGAAGATATTGATGAGATAGATATAAAATACAGTAATCATGTCCCTGATTTTAAAGAAACTATAATAAGTGTATTTGAAAGAGTAGAACTAAATGGAAAATGAAAAGCATATAGAATTGTTACAAAAAATATTAGAAAATACTAATATGTGGTTGCATTTTATTGAAGCTAAAAACGCAGCTTTAATTGCGTTGAATATTGCAATAATAACAGCATTGATAAGTGGGATAAGTTTATGCGAGTCAGTTAAATTATTAATTTTAACAATATCTTTATTTTTTATTGCTATTGTATGTTCTGTAATTTCTTTTTTGCCAATCAATAAAAAAATGGATAAGGTTGTGAATGATAAAATATTTAAAAATTTATTACATTATGCATATATTTCAACTTTAGAAGCAGATGAGTATTTAAATGAAATATATAAACAATATTGGAATAGCAATAATAATTCTGTTCCTAAAATTGAAAAAGATTATTGTGAAGAAATAGTTGAAAATTCAAGAATAGCAATGAGAAAGCAAAAATACTTTGTAATAAGTATAAAAATAACGTTGATTGGAATATTATTTATATGTTGTTGCTATATTTGGCTTTATATCAAAAGCTTGTTTTTGTGATTTTACTTTTTGTTATGCTCTGCCTTTTAATTCAAGAGATGTTTTAACACAATAATGCTTGCCGTAATAATAAAGCCCTACTTCTATTTGAGTTTCTCTCTTTGTTATGGCCTTATTGTAATATATAGTCCCATATATCACAAGGAACATAATACACAAATATAACCCCCATATATTTGTTAAACATGTATATATACCCATATATGAAAATATGTTATTATATTTTAAGAGGTATGGACAAATGGGGAATAAATACACAGAGGCTCAGGCTGCCGCTACAAAAAAGTATTTAAAAAATATAGGTGAGTATAAATTAAGAGTAAGGAAAGAAGACAAAGAAAAATATATGAATTATGCTAAAACTTGTGGCATGAGTCTAAACACTTTTATTATTCAGGCAGTCAATGAAAAGATAGAAAGAGAGGTGTTAAAAAATGAGTGAAAGAGAACAAGCAAAACAAATAATTGATAAGTTGCCAGATTACAAAATAGGTAATATATTATTATTTTTGCAGGGCATTGCATTTGATGATGAAATTGAAGATGATTTATATTGTGAAAAATTATATCAGGATTATTTGAATGATCCAGACCCTGAAAAAGATGAATCAATAACACTTGATGAATTATTAAAGCGTGAAGGGATTGAGTTATGAAATACACAATAGATATTAAAAAACGCGCCGAAAAATTCATCATAAAACTTCCGAAGCCAGAAAAAGAAAGAGTTTTAAAAGCAATTTATCAGTTACCAGAAGGTGAAGATATAAGGCAATTAAAAGGGAAGAAAAACAAGGGGCTTTTACGTCTCCGTGTTGGAGACTATAGAATCATTTACAGTGTAGACAATGGAAAATTGATTGTTTATGTAATTGATGCCGGAAACCGTGGAGAAATATATAATAGATATTAGAATAATAACAAAAAGCCGGGTTTCACGGCTTTTTGTTATACTCTTATTGTGATATATACCCACCCGTATATTTGTTAAACATGTATATATGCCCATATATAAAAAATATGTTATTATATTTTAGGAGGTATGGACAAATGGGAAATAAATACACAGAAGCTCAGGCTGCCGCTACAAAAAAGTATTTAAAAAATATAGGAGAGTATAAATTAAGAGTAAGCAAAGAAGACAAAGAAAAATATATGAATTATGCTAAAACTTGTGGCATGAGTCTAAACGCTTTTATTATTCAGGCAGTCAATGAAAAGATAGAAAGAGAGGTATTGAAAAAATGAGCAATAAAGAAAGAGCTATTGAACTTATTAACAGGATACCGGAAAACAAATTTTTTTATATTATCCCTTTTCTTGAGGGTGCAGCAATTCCAGAAATTGAAGAAATAAAGCCGGATGAATGGGATCTAAAAATGATTGAAGAAGCCAAAAAAGAAAATGACGGCGACACAATATCATTTGAAGAACTATTGAAAAAAGAGGGGTTGACTTATGCAGACTTACAAGGTCAAATTTGAAAAAGCAGCCCAGAAATTTCTTGATAAGCAAGACAAAACACAGCGCTTGAGATTATATAAGGCCATTTATAAGTTGCCGGAAGGTTCAGACATAAAGAAAATGCAAGGCTATAATTTGTATAGGCTGCGTGTGGGCGATGTTAGGATTTTGTATAGTATTGATGACGTTGTAAAAATAATAAATATTGAAAATATAGACAATAGAGGAGATATATATAAAAGATATTAGAACAATAAAAAAAGCCGGAAACCCGGCTTTTTTGTTATGCTCTGCTGTATGTATTGTAAGTAAAGGAAATCCGGGAAGTTGCCACGGGTGTAAAGACTTTCTTGCCTATGCTAAAATCTTTCTAGCAGTATTAAAAATATATAGTCTGTTATGTTGATGATGTTTAAAATCTCCATTATTTGCGATTGCTTCGCCTATATTTTTGTATTTAAGCAATACGACAATTAAATATTTATCAAGAATATCATCAGGGCACTCTAGACAGTTTATAGCGTTTTCAATCTCTGATTTTCGGCTGTTCCAATAGATACCCTCAATTTTGCAATTCTTTTCTTTTTGTAATTCGTCAAATTTTTTCATTAATTCAGCTTTTGTCATTGTGTTTCCTTTCGTTGTGCCCTGTCTCATCGGTGCAGGTGGGGCAATTCCTACAGACCGCCGGGCGGCGGAACGTGTCCGCCTTAATCTAAACGGCCCTCAATACTGATAGCGTATTGTGCTTCTAGCTTTTCGAACGCTTTAACTGTTACAGTATAATTGTTTCGCCCATCTCTTGCAGGCTCATTTTTTGTTATTCCTCTGCCTTTTAATTCAAGAGATGTTTTAACCCAATAATGCTTGCCGTAATAACAAAGCCCTGCTTCTATTTGACATCCTACCGGCTTTTTCTGTCCCATTTCTGGGGTATATGTATAAGTTCCTGGCTTATCTGCCTTGATTGGTTTTGACTCTGGATTTGCAAGGGATAAACGCTTTTGTCTGCCTATTCTGCGGAGCGTATAAAGTTCGTTTTCCGTAATCTTGCCGGATTCGTAGAGGTATTCAGCAGATTCAAGATAAAAATTACAGCTTTTTACGCTGTCACAAATTTCAAAAAATGCTACAAGGTTTTTGTATCCGTTGCTTTCTGCTCTTTTTGGAAATTGAATTATTGTACACATATATTTTGGCCTCCTTCTATGTTTATCTCTTTGTTATTGTTTTGAATATTCTTTACATTCCTTCGCATATGGGCATGTGGTGCAGTCGCTTTCATATTTTGGGCATTCGACGTTTAAAAGCTCCTCAAGTTCTTCTAATCTGGTCATAGTTTGTATCCTCTTTTCGTTGTTTTTTTATTTGTTTCGTTATTTATTATTAACATTAAGCTGTAAGGCTATCTGTAATATCGTTGCTGTAGGTTTTGTTAAATACTGTAGAACCGTATTTAATGCGTATATCATCAAGTGAGGAAGTGCCCTTGCTTTTTTTGTACCAAGGCTCACGGTGATAATACCAAGCATGCTTTTGTGAAGCATATTTAAAACCCAATGCTTTAAGCTCGCTTTTGTGTTCCTTTGTGTTGCCTGTTATCCAAAGCCATGATCCGCAAAGCTCAATGATTATGTTATCTAGTTTGTAAAGATTGTTGATGAGATCGGCGAACTCCTCAGCGGTTTCAGTGGTTTCTTTTTCGTATGTTTCGCCGGCTGCATTTACATGTATATTTTTTAAACGGTTGAAAGCTGCTTTATACTCTGCCTGCATTTCCTGAAATAGTTTAGTAGTATCATGGGCGATATTATTATCTGGGTGAAGTTCCTTAACAAGACTTTTATATGTCTGTTTAACATCTTCTATAGTTTTGCAATTATTAAAATACTTAGTCATTTTTTTATGCCTCCAAAAGATTATTTTTTTGATTTAGTGGGTAAGCTTGAAAACCTACCCACTAAATGAGTAATTGCTCTTTACTTTTCAAAAAAAGTATGCTAATGTATATATACATTAGGCGGTGTTATTTCCTAGATTCATTATCTAAGCCGTTAATAACGGTTATAATCACAGAAACAACAAGAGCTGTTTTGATGAGTAGATTCATCAAAGCGATTATGAATTGCATTTGTACCACCTCCTAACTTGACGATTTAAAGGCTAGCTTTATGAAAGATGTGTTAGCCTTTTTGTCGTGTCCAGCGGTTTTGACCGCCTCGCAATTTCAAAATAAACGCAGACTTGAAAAAACGCAATAGTCGATTTTACCAAAAAGTCGGCTGTTTTTTTGTGCAAAATGTATAGAGAACACTACATAAATATTATTTATAATAATATTTATAAAACCGCTTGAAAGGAGCAAAAAAAGATGGGACTTGACACAAAAAAGAGAAATCAACGTCAATCAAGGTGGATAAAAGCACACCGCGACAGAATAGCAATAACATTTCCGAAAGGCACAAGGGAAAAACTAGAGAAAGCCGCAGGAGCTGAAGGATTAACGATTAGTCAGTTTGTAACTCGTGCTGTGTATAAGTGGCTTGAAGATAATAAAATATAAATCGCAAAATATAAAACATTTTTATTACGGCTTAGGGCATTATAACCTAAGCCTTTTATTTTTTAAATTCTACTAGATTGAAGACTATAAGAAAGCTAAGTATAAGCTACGCTATGCCATCTTACAGACTAAATTTCAAGAAAAAAATTCAAAAATAAACTTAAAACAAACTCAAAAACAAATCATAAAACAATAGCACATAGGAGAGACAACGAAAAAATTTATAAAAGGTACTTCCAGAAAGAAATTTTTTGTTACGGGTTCGGGAAGCCCAAAATTTTTCTAGCTATGTGCATTTTTTTGCGCCTTCCGGCTCATGGGGAGCAAAAAAGAGGCGGGGATTTAAAATAAAATATAAAAAAATTTAGCAGTTTCTAGCAGGTCTTAGCAGTTTCTAGCAGTTTTCCGTATTAAAATGATATCATAGATAAAATAGAAGCTCGGGATAAACCGGGCTTTTATTAGTATAGGAGGTATACAATGCCAAAGCGGAGCGAAAAAAGAGATGCCGCTAAAGCTGATTACCTTACTCAATTAAGTAAAGGCGAAAAAGTAAACCTCAGAGAGCTGGCTGATAAGGTTGGAGTTTCTTATCAGACAATAAGAAATTGGAAGGCAGCAGATAAGTGGGATGATGATATTCCAAAACGCAAGAGAGGTGGTCAGCCGGGTAATACAAATAGTAAAGGTCACAGAAATGCTAAAGGCAGCCATGATGGAGCACCCAAGGGAAATAAGAATGCAGAAAAGGATGGAGCATATAGCGCCATCTTTTTTGATATGTTAACAGAAGAGGAAAAAGAACTTTGCGAAAAAACACCATGTGGTAGCCTTGAGGCTTTAAAACATGAATTGCAGATACTTAAACTAAGGGAGCATAAGATACTATCTAAGATTGCTGAATACGAAGCTATGAAGGATGATGAGCTTATAACATCTTCAGTACTTGATATGCGATTACCCAAGAAAGGGAAAGATGGTGCTGTTCAACAAATGGGAATGTATACAAAAGATAGTGCATTTCAAAGAGTGCTTAAATTGGATGAAGCATTATATAAAGTACAGGGGCGCATAGCAACAATCGCAAATAGTCTTAAGGCTATAGAAGAGACGGAAAAGAGGTTAGAAATAGATAAAAGACGTCTTGACATAATGTATATGAGAGCTTCAGGTACAATTGAAATTGAAGATCCTGTGGATGGAATGTTTGATGATATGATGGAGACTGGAGATGAAACTATATACGAGTAAGGTAATAGCACAGTGGATAGGACTTACAGAGAGGCGAGTAAGGCAACTTAGGGATGAAGGTATAATTGATGAAGTTAAGCCGGGATTATATGATCTGAAAGCATCTATACTTAAGTATATAAAGTTTCTTGGAGGAACTGGCAAAGAAAGCTTGCAAACTGAGAGAATGAAGTTAACAGCAGAAAAAAGGAAGGCAGCAGAGCTTGATAATGCAATTAGATATGGAAATCTACATAAGACAGAGGATATAGAGCTTGCTTTAAAGACTTTGTTTTTAAATATGAGGTCAAGGTTTCTTGCGCTTCCTACAAAACTTTCCTCAACAATATCTACAATGGATGGTGATCAATCAGAAATAGCTGATTTATTAAGAGAAGCCATAAATGAGATACTAGAAGAATTCAGTAATTATGATACGGCATTTGAAGTAAATGACGATGAAGAAAACGATTGATATAGAAAAATCAACAGCAGATTTAATGAAACGCTGCATAGAAGATTTAAAACCTCCGCCTCCACTTACCCTTAGTGAATGGGCGGATGAATATAGAATGTTATCAGCAGAGGCAAGTGCTGAACCCGGGAGATGGCATACAGATAAAGCACCTTATCAAAAAGAAATAATGGATGCTATAGGAGATCCTCATGTTAGAAAAGTAGTAATAATGTCGGCTGCACAGATAGGAAAAACAGATGCATTTATTCTTAATACTTTAGGATATTACATGGATTATGCTCCTGCACCTATCCTGGTAATGCAACCAACACTGGAAATGGGACAGACGTTTTCAAAGGATAGACTTGCACCAATGATAAGGGATACTCCAAGGTTGACAGGTAAGGTTGATGTTAAAAGCAGATATGCGGGCAATACTATTATGAAGAAAAACTTTCCCGGTGGACATATAACTATAGTTGGCGCAAATTCTGCTACTGGACTTGCAAGCCGTCCTATAAAGGTATTACTTGCTGATGAGGTTGATAGATATCCTACATCCGCAGGAACTGAGGGAGATCCATTAAGCCTTGCTGAAAAGAGACAAACGACATTTTGGGATAAAAAAACAGTTATAGTTTCTACACCTGTTATAAAAGGGCAAAGCCGTATTGAAACCGAATATAATCAAAGCACAATGGAAGAATGGAATGTTCCTTGTCCTAAGTGTGGAGAGTACCAGCCTTTTGTATGGTCAAATTTGATTTTTGATAAAGATGATCCTAAAAAAGAAATATTGTACAGGTGTGAAAAGTGTGGAGCAGAATGTAATGAATATGTTTGGAAAAAACAAAATAAGAAAGGTCATTATATAGCAGAAAATCCAAATGCTGATGCAAGGGGATTCCATTTAAATACAATGGCTTCAACATTCTGTAGTTGGAGAGAAATAGTAGATAAGTTTATAGTTGCCAAGGAACAGCTTGATCAGGGAAATCCTGAAGGAATGAAGGTATGGATAAATACAGAGTTAGGCGAAACCTGGGAAGAAAGAGGAGAGCAGATTGAAGATAATGAACTTTATAACCGTAGGGAAATTTACGATGCTGAAGTTCCAGATGAAGTAGTAGTACTTACAGCAGGCGTAGATGTCCAGGATGATAGATTTGAAGTTGAAGTAGTAGGATGGGGACCAGGAAAAGAAAGCTGGGGAATACGTTATCAGAAAATATATGGTGATATGTTAAAAGAACAGGTTTGGGAGGACTTAGACCTGTTTTTATTATCTTCATTTTCAAAGAAAGATGGTACTCAGATGAAAATACTATCAACATGTATAGATTCAGGAGGACATCATACTGATCAGGTATATAGATTTTGTAAGCCTAGATGGGAAAGAAGAGTATGGGCGATAAAAGGTAAAGGTGGCCAAGAAGTTCCTTATATAAGAAATCCATCTACGAATAATCGTGTAAAAACTCCATTGTTTATTATAGGAGTTGATGCCGGGAAGACTATTCTTTATCAGAGATTGAAACATTTAGCAAAAGGGCCTAATTACTGTCATTTTCCAGAAAATGAAGAAGCAGGATATGATGAGGCATACTTTAGAGGGCTTACAAGCGAAAAAATGGTCGTTCGTTTTAAAAAAGGCCGTAGTGTAACAGTATGGGAAATTAAGGATAGCAGATACAAGAGAAATGAACCATTGGATTTAAGAAATTATGCTACAGCAGCTTTAGAAATCGCAAACCCTGTTTTACAGAAAGAAACGGCAACAGTACAGAAAATAAGAGCTGGTAGAAGAAAGTTAAATGGAGGTATATAAATTGGCAATCTTTTCCAAGAAATTATGCGAACAGAAATTAGAAACATGGCTTGAAGCTGAGGACGCGATTGCTACAGGACAGAGCTATCAAATAGGATCTAGAAATCTAACAAGGGCTAATCTTGATTTAGTTAAAAAACAGATTGAGTATTGGGCAGGAAAATTGCAGGAAGCTACAGATGAAGAAAACAAAGGTGGTAGAAATAAGATATACAGGTTTATGGCGAGGGATTTATAAATGAATAAAAATATAAATAAATTTGATAAAGTTCTAAAACTTGTAGCACCAAGATATGCCTTAAAAAGAACAATTGCAAGGAAGTCCATAGATATAATTAACAGTGGATATGGAAATTACGGAGCCAATACAACGAAAAAGTCACTAAGGGGATGGATGTATTATGGTGGCAGCAGTAAAGAGGATATAGAAGATAATGTAAACATATTAAGGCAAAGAAGTAGAGATGCATATATGGGAATACCTACAGCCTCAGCAGCTTTAAAAACGCTTCGTACTAATGTGATAGCAGGAGGACTACTTCCGGCACCTCAAATAGATTCAGAATTCCTTAAATTATCTGCGGAGGAAACGGAAAAATTACAAGCAGATATTCTTAGGGAATTTTATTTATGGGCAGATACATCAACGTGTGATGCCGATGGAATAGATAATTTTTATAAATTACAGAAACTTGCATATCTTAGTCAGCTAATGAACGGGGATGTGCTTATTTTATTGCAGACAAAAAAACAGATAAATCAGCCATATCAACTTAATTTGCGAGTTGTAGAAGCAGATAGAGTTTGTAGCCCTAATGGAATGGATATATTAGTTCCAAGTATAGTTAATGGGCATAAAGTACATAGAATAGTACAAGGCATAGAAACTGATGCAGACGGTGTTGCTATAGCTTATTGGGTATGTAATCAGCATCCACTTTCAAATGATGTATATAGTAAAGAACTTAAATGGGAAAGAGTAGAAACAATAGGAGAAAAAACAGGAAGAAGGAATGCTCTTCTAATTATGGATAGAGAGAGGGCAGGACAGTTAAGAGGTGTGCCTATACTAGCTCCTGTGCTGGAAGCAATTAAACAGCTTGGAAGATATACAGATGCAGAGATAACGGCAGCAGTACTATCATCAATGTTTACTGTATTCGTGAAGTCAGCATCTCCTAACAATATAGCTCCTTTTGGAGAAATGCTTTCTCCTGAAGAACAGATTGATGCCTTAGATCAAAATACAATAGAGTTGGCACCGGGTGCTATTTTGAGCTTAAATCCTGGAGAAGAAGTACAGTTTGCAGATCCTAAGCATCCTAATACAGGCTATGACGTATTTACGAACGCACTTATTAAACAGATTGGAGCAGCACTTGAGATACCACCAGAGGTTATGTTTAAACAGTTTACTACTTCATTTTCAGCAGCAAGAGGAGCTCTTAATGAATTTTGGCGCACATGTACAATGCATAGGGATTCCTTTGTAGATATGTTTTGTCAGCCTATATATGAAGAGTGGTTTTCTGAAGCTGTAGCAAGAGGAAGAATAAATGCACCGGGATATTTTTCTGATCCTGTGGTTAAAAAGGCATATACAGGTTGTATGTGGAATGGCCCGGCAAGGACAAACCTTAATCCAGTGCAGGAAGTTAATGCAGCCATACAGAGGGTAAATGCAGGATTTTCAACAGCTCAAGATGAAACAGCGCAGATGACTGGTGGAGACTACAACAGGAACATTAAGCTTAGACGTATGGAAGCGTTAAGAAAAAGGGAAGTAGATATGATAACGGAAGGAGAGATAAATGCCGAGTAATAAATTTTGGAAATTCAAGAATTTATCAGATGATGAAGTTGAATTGTTTTTATATGGCGATATAGCAGATAGTACATGGTGGGGAGATGAAGTTACACCTAAACAGTTCGCTGATGATCTCGCAGAAATAAGTGAAACAGCAAATATTACAGTAAGAATTAACTCAGGGGGTGGAGATGTATTTGCCGCCCACACAATAGGTAATTTGCTTTCAAAGCACAAGGGTAATGTGATAGCAGTAATTGACGGTTTATGTGCTAGCGCAGCAACTATCGTTGCCTGTCATTGTAATAAGGTTATGGCAGCAGAAGATAGCAGTTACATGATACACCCTGTAAGGGTTGGTATATGCTCTTATGTTGATGAAACAGATATTGATGGACTTAAAAGTGCACTTGTAACATGTAAGGAAAATATTCTTAATCTTTATGTTAAAAAGACTGGAAAAGACAAAGAATATATAGAAGACATGATGAATAAGACAACATGGTTTACAGGACCAGAAGCAAAAGAGGAAGGCTTTATTGATGAAATTACAGAGGTTATAGATCCTAATGTAGTTGAAAATCGTTCAGGCCTTCTTTTTATTAATTCCATTAGTATGAATATGCCTTATGATAAGGCACCTAATTTTATGCATAAGCCTAAAAATAGAATATCTAAAAATGGCTTAGTAAATATAATTAAAAATCCTAAAAAGGAGGAAAGTAACAATATGGAAGTTAGAACAGTTGATGAACTCAGGGAATATTATCCAGAGCTTGTCAGAGAAATTGAGGATTCAGCAAGAGCCGATGCAATGAACACCGAGAGACAGAGAATCAAGGAGATTGAAGAGATGTGCATTGCAGGATGTGAGGATTTTGCTAATAAGGCAAAGTTTGAGGAACCTATGAGTGCAGAGGCATTTGCAAGGCAAACCCTTAAAAATTTTAGAAATCAGGGTATGGCATTCCTAGATGCATCTAAGAATGATGCTGAGAAAAGCGGAGTAAATAATATAGGAGCTTCAAATGATCCGGGCTTAGATCCAGTGGATGAGGAAGATAGCTTCATTGATTCAGTTAAAAAGGTAGTAGGGAAAAAGTAAAGGAGACAAGTGAAAAAATGAGTTTAGCAGTAGAAAAGTACGAATACAAGCCGGATAATCTTATTGCAAGTAGAAAAATGCCGATAATGACAGCTTCCAAAGAGGCAGCAGAAGCATTAAAGAGGGGTGCACCGGTAACAATAGGTTCAGATGGAAAGATTAAAAAGATTACAGCAGCAGGCGAAGGGCAGGCTGATGTTTCAGCTCTTTACGGTATTGTTGCAGAGGATGCAGTATCTGGAAAAAAGGCAGCTGTTTATCTTACAGGCGAGTTCCATGCCGATGAGCTTGTATTTGAAACACATGTAGTAGTTAAGGATGTTGAAGTACCATTTAGAAAACTTGGTATTTTCTTAGTATAAGAGGAGAGGAAATATGGCTAATACAATTGACATTTATACACCAAGATGTCTTGCAGAGGTTGTAAGAACAGTACCACCTGTGAGAACTTTTTTTAGAGACACATTTTTTACAAACAGAAGAACTTTCGTTTCAGAAAGAATAGATATTGATATTGTAAAGGGAAATAGAAAGATGGCAGCTTTCATAAGTCCGGTGATAGGAGGAAAGCCATCAAAGAGAGATGGATACAGAACAGCGTCATATAAGCCACCACTTGTGAGTGATTCTATTTTAACTACAGCTGATAGTCTGCTAAAAAGACTTCCGGGAGAAGACCCATATAGTGGAAAAACTCCTGCTGACAGAGCGGCACAGAAGCTTGTAGAGGAGTACAGTTCTCTTAATGATTCTGTTACAAGAAGAGAAGAGTGGATGGCAGCACAGGCCATTATTGAAGGACAGATTCATGTTGTTGGAAATGGTGTAGACGAAGTTATTGATTTTGGATTAACAAATAAGGTAAATGTTACATCTACAAAGCAGTGGGGAAAAGCTGAGGCAGATCCTCTTAATGATCTTAATACATGGGTAAGGAAAATCTTTAAAGAAGGATTTGCTAATGCTGATATGGCCATTATGGGAGAAAAGGCGCTTGATCTTTTCATCAATGATGCTAAGGTTCAGAAGCTGCTTGATAACAGAAGAATGGAGATAGGAGGAGTAGATCCTAGAGACCTT
Source organism: Eubacteriales bacterium (assembly GCA_030525875.1). Lineage (GTDB taxonomy): Bacteria > Bacillota > Clostridia > Lachnospirales > Lachnospiraceae > Avilachnospira. The sequence continues at coordinate 24,934 of JAUNDV010000019.1, read as the reverse complement.
CCTAATGGTGCACGATATATTGGACATCTTACAACTCCAAATATTGATATTTATGAGTACGCAGAAGTATTTACAGATGATTGGACTGATCCATCAAATCCTACAACAAAGGCTTTAGTGCCTGAGAATAAGGTTATTGTAATTCCTTCTGCTTCAAACTTTGCAATGAATTATGGAGCTGTTACATATCTTGATGAAAATGAAAATTGGGTTACTTCAGAAACCGACAGAGTATTAAGAAAATACATTCAGAGAAATCCGGATAGAAAAACTCTTGAGGTTTTAGCTAATCCTTTGCCAGTGCCAGATAAGGCAGATAGCTGGTTAGTAGCTACAGTGTGTTAATTGAGTAGAGAGGGACTATAAGTCCCTCTTGATTTTGAGGTATATATGGCACTTTTTGAAAAGAAAATTAGTAAACCTATATTCAAAGATTTTGCTGATAAAGATATTGATAATATATTTTTTTCTGAAAATGAACATGCAGAGATGCACAAAGTAGATGGAAAAAATATGCTTGTCGTATTTGAAGAGCTGGAAATAAAGGAAAGATCAGCACATTGGGAAGCAGGAGCTAAACAAAATTTTGATACTGGACTTTATAAAGCTACAACCATAATTCATGTAAAAGTAAAGGATTATGGTCAAAAGCCTAAGTCCGGAAAGCTTATAGTACTTGATGCTGGAACGGATCATAAGAGAACTTATATAATTATTTCATGTGAAGAGGCAGCAGGAGTATACAGGATGAAATTAGAGAGGACAAGGCAGTGAGCAGGATCAGATATGATGATGGAAATATGATAATAGGCTTAGATGGACTGGATTCTGTGGAAAGAGCACTGGGAGACCTTAAGAGAAAAACACCAGCAGCAGCCAAAGTGGCAATTAATGCTACTGCAAGACAGGGTAGAAAACTTATGATTGCAAAGGCTAAAGCAAGGTATGCCGTTAATGAGAAAGGACTTAAGCATATAAAAGTACTTAAACAGAGACAGAAGGCTACTAATTCTAATTTATCAGCATCCTTGTATATTGAAACTCCAAAATCTGATCTTGGATATTTTAAACACAGTCCTAAAGTACCAATTATGGGACGGAGAGTTTTTACTGATGCACCTGATTATTTTAAGGCAAAAGTTCTTAATGCTTCATCTATGGAAAATCTTTCTGGTGAGAACGGAAAAACAAGTAAAGGTTTCTTAGTTAAATTCAAAAGTGGCCACATTGGAATGGTTCAAAGGGTAATAGGATCTAATACCAATAAAGCTAAGTCTACAAGGTGGAAAACAAAAGATGGACGGGTTGAAAAACTTAGGACAATGGGAAGTCCATCAGCTACATCTATGCATAGGAAAATATGGCCAGAAGTTGAGCCGGAGCTTGAAATATATCTTCAGATGAGACTGGATGCACAGGTTGAAAAGATAATAGCTAGAGAAAAAGCAAAAAATAAAGTATGAAAGATTATAGAGAGGAAATAAAAAAAGTAGGGATTGGCGGCACTCCTCAGCTTTGTCAGGATGCCCTAATAGAAGTTATAGAGGACTTGTTTGAAGGCAAGGTTTATATAGGGCAGGAAGGCTATAAACCATTAAAGGTATATAAGCAAGATCTTCCTATCCCTCTTGAAAATGATGTTGATGCAGATACTGATGCCGCAGCTGCTCCATATATAGTTGTACATATGACAAATGGACAGATAGCATCAGATGACAGCCCCCAGACAGTTGAATTTTCACTTATTATATGTACTTACGATGAAGGACTAAAAAGGGATGGCTTCCAGGATGTATCAAACATAAAAGAGGATATAGTTCAGATGCTTTGCACAAGGCCTTATTTTGGAGGAGCGTTTACAGTTTTAAAACCTATAACATGGGCTTTACAAAATGAAGATTCAGCCCCGTATTATTTTGGCGCTGTTAATTTTAACTGTACAGCCCCTGCAATGACTCAGGATACAGAGTTAGAGGGAATGATATGATAGAAAATTTTATGAATGAACCGGTTGAAACAATAGATGAAAAGGTTAAGCCGGTTTCAAAAAAGATAAAAAAGAAAGATAATGAAAATGTTAAGACAGTATACTGTGGACCAACAATAAGAAATGTTGCAAAACAGTATGCTGTTTTTATTAATGGTGTCCCGGAAGAATTGAAGAATGTTATGGATAAATATCCGTATTTGAAAAATCTTATGGTTTCAATTGATGATTTCCCTGTTACCAGGGCAGCAGTAGAAACTAAAGGTACACCAGAAAATATTATATTTAATAAGTTTTTAAAGGAGGGATACTATGGCATATAAGCATGGAGTATATGTAAGGGAACAGGAGACAAGCCTTGCCGCTCCGGTAACAGGTTCAGCTGGCCTAAATGTAATAATTGGCACAGCACCGATAAATACTACGGAGAAACCATCTGAAGCAGTCAATACACCTGTAATTGCATATACATATAAAGAAGCTGTAGAAAAGATGGGATATAGTGATGACTTTGCTTCTTATACAATATGTGAGGCAATTAGTGCTGCATTTTCAGTAGTTGGAGTAGCGCCAATTGTTATGATTAATGTACTTGATCCAGGAAAGCATTCAGTGGAGATTGAAACAAAGAGTGTAAATGTAGTAGATGGAATGGCTAAAATAACAGAAAAGGGAGTACTGTTAGATCAGCTTGTAATAAAAGCAAATGCATCACCTATTGCTAAGGACACAGATTATACAACAACATGGGATAGTGATGGAACACTCAACATTATAATAAATAAAGAAGGTGCTGCTTCAGAAGCTTCTACTCTTGAACTTCAGGGCAAAAAGATAGATCCTACAAAGGTAAAGGCTACAGATATTGTGGGAGGCATTGAACTTTCAACAGGAAAGGAAACAGGTCTTGAAGTAATAAGACAGATATATCCAAAATTTGGAGTAGTTCCAGGAATAATTACTGCACCTAGATTCAGTAAGGATCCATCGGTATCGGCTGCATTACAGGCTAAGACCAATAATATAAATGGAGTATTTAAGTGTACAACATTTATTGATATTGATTGTTCTGAAACAGGAGCTAAAAAGTATGATGGTGTAAAGGTTCAGAAGGAGAAACAGGGGCTTACCAGTCCAAATGCTTATGCTGTATGGCTTTACGGAAAAGTTGGAGAAAATGTTTATTCTGGATCTACACTTGCAGCTATTGAAACTGCCTATATCGATGCAATTAATGATGATACACCTAATGTTTCTCCATCAAATAAAAAACTTCCAATAACTGCTTCATGTCTGGAGGATGGTACAGAGGTGCTTCTTGATCAGGAGCAGGCAAATGCAGTAAATGCATTTGGAGTGGCCACATTACTCAATATGGAGGGCTTCAGACTCTGGGGAAATAATACAGTAGTTTATCCTACTAATACAGATCCTAAAGATAGATGGTTAAGTGTGAGAAGATTCTTTAATTGGACAGGAAATAACTTTATAAGAACATATTTTAAAGAAGTTGATAATCCATCCAATCCACGTCTTATAGAGAAGATAGTTGATAGTGAGAATATCAAGGGAAATGGCTATGTGGCCAGAGGAATATGTGCAAGATATGAGATTATATTTGATGCATCTGAAAATCCATTAACTGAGCTTTTAAACGGGGCTTTAGTATTCCATCAGTACCTTACACCATATGGACCAGCAGAGAGCATTACAAATGTTTTGGAGTTTGATCCAAACTCACTTAATTCACTATATGCATAAGGAGGGAGTAAATGATTAGTAATAATTATGTACCTGAAAAGGTAAATGATGCCAATGCTTATCTTGATGGAGTAAAGATGATAGGCGTTGGAGCTTCTTTTGATCTCCCTGAGATTAATATGAAAACAAGTACTATAAGTGGTCTTGGCATCTCAGGAGAAATAGATAGCCCTGTTATTGGACAGTTTGAGAGCATGGAGCAGGAGATACAGTTTAATACGCTATATAGTTCAGCTGTAGATATGCTTAATCCACTTAAAACTGTTAATCTTACGTTCCGTGCTGCTCAGCAGGTTTACGATAAGACCGGAGGATATGCTTTTAAGGGATTAAGAGTAGTGATGGAGGGACGTGTTAAGAAGTTTAAGCCTGGCAAGATTGAGAAGGGTGAGGGCATGGAAGCAACTGTAACAATTGAGCTTACAAGCATTCTTGTTGAAGTTGATGGAAGTGAAGTTCTTGCCATTGATAAACTTAATAACGTTTATAGAGTAAATGGTGAAGATGTGATGGCTGGTATAGCGGATCTTACATGATGATATTTATGAGATGAGTGGGGAACTGCTCATCTCTTTTTTGACGAGGGAAAATATGGATTACATTATTAAATTTAAAAAAGCTTATACATGGGAAGGCAAGGAGTATACGGAGTTAGATTTAAGCGGATTAGATAATCTTAAAATTAAGGATGCCATTGAAATTCAGTCAGAATTATTTGACGAACAGGAAACGGCAAGTGCCCTTTTAAGTGAAACAACTACAAGTTTTGCAAGAAAACTGGCATGTAGAGCAACCGGAATGCCGATAGAATTCTTTAAGCTTATGCCTATACCAATAACAAGACAGGTTACTGCTAAGATTCAGGAATATTTGGGGGCAGCCGGCAGAGAAGAGGTAAAGGGAAACATATATAAGCTTCAAAAAACATATCTCTATAAAGATAAGACGTATGAAAAGATAGATGTCTCTGGATTATCTGAGTTAAATTCCATGAACCTTTCAGCTGCGGAAAATAGAATAGCAGCAGAAGGGTTTTTAATAACAGCTACACAGTTTAATTACCTTTTTGCTATGGTCATGCTTTCTCAGGCAACAGGACTAGATGAAGAATTTTTCAAAGGCTTACCTATATCTGAATTATTAGGGCTTAAGGGTGTAGCAAATAATTCTGATTTTTTCGAATAAAAGGCGGGGCTAAAGCAATAAAGAAGGCAGCAGTACGCCTTTCAATGGCAACTCAGACAAGTATGCAGTTTTATCTTGAATTGCCAATAAGAGAGTTTATCGAGATTAATAATGAGGTAGCAGAAGAATGGGAAAAAGTAAAGACTTAGCACTTGTTATACGAATAGCCGGTAAACTTGATAAAAGCTTAAATGCATCATTAACTGGCGCAAATTCACAGATAGGTAAGTTCGGAAAGACAATATCCAAAATAGGTAAGGTTGGCATGGTTGGAATGGCTGCCGGCTTTGCGGCCACAGCTAAAACAATTGTAAGCTGTACTAAGGAAGCGAAAGCTTTTGAAGAGCAGATGAGTGATGTTGCCAAGTATGTAAATGGACTCACCGATGCAAATGGTAAGATAAGCAACCAGCTTGCACTAAATAAAGATGGCACAAAAATGCTCACGACATATAAAGAAAATTATGAAGCGATGTCGGATGCCATACTTGAACTATCTACAAGAATACCTATGACAGCTGAAGACCTTACGAGACTTGCGGCGGCAGCAGGACAGTCCGGAAAAGCTTTTGAAGATATCATAAAGTATAACAAAGATGGAAGCGTTGGTGGTTTTTTGAAGGATGTGGCCATGATGGGCACTGCAATGGATATCAGTGCAGATTTAGCAGGAGATTATGCTGCGAAGTGGGAACATACATTTAATATGAACCATGAGCAGGTCATGGAGCTGTCAGATCAGATTAACTATCTTGGAAATAATACAGCCACTACAGCGGCAGAGATAGCTGAAGTTGTAAATGCCACTGGAAGCTTGGGACAGGTTGGTGGAATTAAAGATGTGGGTGCAACAGCAGCACTTGCAGATGCCATGCTTGCTATGGGAATTAATGCAGAAAGAGCAAGCACTACAATAAAAAGAATGTATCTTAACCTTAATAAAGGTTCGGCAGCATCCAAAAAGCAAAAAGACACATGGAATGAATTAGGAATGTCAGCAGAGGGCGTAGCAAGCTCTATGCAAAAAGATGGAATAAAGACCATTATTAGTGTTTTTGAAGCTATAAACCAATTACCGGATGAAAAAAGACTCTCAACACTTGATGTATTGTTTGGAAGCTGGGCTGTTGAAGGAGCAGCTAAAAATGCTTCCAATATGCAACCATATATAGATGCTCTTGAAATGGTCAGTGATGCAAGTAAATATTCTGGATCTATGGAAAAGGAGTTTATTGTAAAGGCAAGTACAGCAAGCTCACTTGAAATGATGCGGAATAATGCATGGAAGAGAGTAATGATCAATGTTGGTAAAGAGTTTCTTCCAGCTAATAAAATCATATCTAAGTCCATTATTGATGCACTGGATATAGTAAATGATAATCTCCCTGAACTTGCAGAGATTGCCTCATCGGCAGCTGAACTTGCAAGTAGGGGAATACTTAAATTGGCTCATGCTTTTGAAGATGCAATTCCAACAGTACAGAATGCCATTAATTATTTTTCAGATAATGCACCAGCTGTTATAGCAAAAGGAATAGGAACAGTTGGTATATTTTCTGCCATGAGTGCTGTTCCACATGCTGTACCTGGAATAAAAAGTGCTGGACAGAATATAAAAAAATATGGTTCTGATAAAATTAGTGGCATACAAAAGAAAACTAAAACTTTCGGAGCAGATTATAAATCATTGGGAGCATTAGGAATGCTTCAAAAATCCAAGGCTGGAAAATGGGGACAAGGAGTAGGAGAGGCTGTTAAAGGCGTAGGAAATACCGCTATAGGCACAAAGTTATTTGCTGGTGGTAAATTGGCAACATCTAATGCAAAATCCACACTTTCATATTTTGTTGGAAGTATGGTTTCTAAAATGCCAGCGATAGGAATGTTAGGCAGTGGAATGCTCGGTGCGAAACTTGCCGGAATGAAAGGAGCTATAGGCGGAGCTGGAAGCAAGGTAATGGGAGCAGCCGGAGGTAAGATAATGGGGGCAGCAGGCGCAGCCGGAGCTTTTGGCAAGAGTGTAGTAGGAGTTGGAAAAGCTGCTGTAGGCCCTGCATGGGGATTAGCAGGAAAAGGTCTGACAGCCTTGCTTGCCACAACTACTCCGTTAATTGCAGGTATATCAGGTGTTGTAGCCGTTATAAGTATATTAGGGGATAATCTTGATAATATAAGAAACCTTATAAGAGATGTGTTTGGAGAAACTGGTGTTTCAGTTTTTAACATGTTTGTAGGCAGGATATCGGTCCTATATACAAAATATATAAAAAATCTATTTGAAGATAATGGCTTAATAAAAGCACTTGAACCATTGAGGGAATTCTTTAGTGGTAATGATATAGCACTTGGAGCCTTTGATGGAGTTGCAGGTATCTTACAGACGCTTATGAATGTAATAAAGCAGATAGCAGATTTTGGAATTACATATGTAAAACCGATAATATCTAATGTATTTAGCTTTATTACAGGAACCGTTGTTCCAGGAATATTAAATATTGTTACCAATTCAGCACCAATAATAAGCAGTATCATATCAACTATTGGATCAGTAATAATGAATATAATGACTACAATAGCTCAGGCAATACAGTTTGTCCTGCCTTATATAGGCAATATAATAACAGGGCTTATGAATATAGGTAGTGTTGTTATACCAGCTATACTTAATGCAGTTTTATATTTTTCCACACAGGTTGGAGCTGTTTTTGAAAATGTTAAGGGGATTTTTAGTGGACTTATTGATTTTATCACAGGAGTATTCACAGGGAACTGGACTCTTGCACTTGAAGGCATAAAGACTATATTCAGTAATGCCTTTTCAGCACTTGAAACATTATTAAAAGCACCTATAAATGCAATAATATCGCTTATTAATGGAGTTATTCAAAGAATAAATGGTATGGGATTAGATATACCGGACTGGGTACCTGTAATTGGTGGAAATAAATATACAGTTAATCTTCCGGAAATTCCTTTACTTGCAAAAGGTGGTTTCACTGCTGGACCTTCTATAGCAGGAGAAGCTGGAACAGAGGCTGTTATAAGCTTTGATAAAGCATATAGAAGCAATAATATTAATACATGGATGCAGGCTGGAAAAATGCTTGGAATAAAAAATGCTCTCAGACCACTTGGAAACGCTCCATCATCCGGACAGTATGTATTTAGTCCGAATATAAACATTACTGGCAATGCCGACAGCGGAATTAGTGACAGTATTGTAAAGGAACTTAGATCTCTATTTGAAGTATGGCTTGCAGAAATTGAAAAGAGAAATAGACGAATAGCATATTAAGAGGAGGTATCAAAGTGGCAACAGAATATAATACAGTAAGTGGAGATACCTTTGATTCTATAGCTTATATCTTATATGGAAATGAAGCGCTGGCCGACAGAATAATGAAAGCCAATATGGATAAAATTGATTATTTTGTCTTTCCATCCGGGATAAAATTAGTTATCCCGGATAAAGATGAAATAGCTGGTGAGATAAGTTTGTCTAGCGTACCTGAATGGAGGAAATAATGCAACCTAGGAGAGCAAGAATATCAGTACTTTATAATGATAATCCATTTATATTAAACAATAAGGTTGAAAATCTTTCATATACAGACAATGCTGAGGGAAGTTCGGATGATATAACCTTAGAGCTTGATTACAATTTTAATGGTCAGTTTATTCCAGCAAAAGAATCAATAATAGATGTGATGCTGTATTTTGATAATTGGGAAAGAGAGGGAAATACAGAAACTTATCATTGTGGAGCCTTTGTAGTGGATGATATTACTTATTCGGGACCACCAAATATGATGAGTATTAAAGGAGTCGCTACACCAGCATCAGAAGCATTTTCATCTGTACCAAAATATCAGTCATGGGAAAATACTACACTGGAAGATATAGCAAAAGAAAAAATGAACTTATATGGAATGACAAAGCTTTTTTATAATGCTCCACGCATTGAAATACAGAAGATAGAGCAGAACGGAGAAACAGACAGTGGCTTTTTAAAGAGTTTATGTGAAAAATATAATCTCTGCTTAAAGATATATAAGATGGGATTGGTGATTTTTGCATGGGAAGTGTATGAAGAGAATTTACAGCCATCGGCGGTATTATCTGTTAATGATCCACAGGTGAAATCATATAATTGGAACAGTACAACATATGGAACATATACAGGTGCGCATCTAAGACATACGACCAAAAAAACACAGAAGCAGGAGTCACAGACTTTTGATGTTACGCTTGGAACTGGTCCGAGAATGCTGGAACTGAATGATAGTGTTGAAACTGAACAGGAAGCAATAGAAATCGCAAGGCAAAAGGTAAATGCAGCTAATATGGATGCTGTAACATTAAGCCTTGATATAAATCCTAACGTATTCATATTTGCATCAAATAAGATAAGGATAGTTAATTCAGGCTGCCTTAATGGCGACTATATGGTAAAAAAAGTCACACATAATATTTCTGGAAGTGGAGGACATAGTTCCTCTCTTGAATGTTATAGGATGTTTAAAAGACTTTGAGGAGGTAGGATGAATATAATTAGAATTGCAACTGTATCTTCATATGATAAGAATTCAGCGATGATGAGAGTGGTATATCATGATACAAATGTAATGTCGGCCGAACTACCTGTATTCTGTCCATTTGGATGCATTCCTTCATATGAGGTTGGGCAGCAGGTAGCTGTATTATCTGAGTCCAACATTGAAAGCATTGTCATCGGAGCTTTTGAAGGAAAAGTAACTATAGATGATTCCGATATTAATTGGATAAAGAAAATTCCAGATATAGATGCAAGGCTGAAAAAGGTAGAAGGGAAGGTGTAAGTGATGGTTGGTTCTTTTTTAGGCATAAGCTTTACTACAAATGATTCGAGAATACTTACACTTTCTAATTATAGAAGAAGTGAATCTGCAAGAACGGCTGTCCATACTCCTATATTTGGAAAACCAAGAACAGAGTATCTAGGGAGAGAACTGAAAAAAGTAACATTTTCAATTCAGCTAAATGCTTTAAATGGCATAAGACCAAGATATACAGAGGAAAAGATTATAAATAAGATAGGCGATATCGGTAATTTAGTTATAGGCGGTAGAAAAGTTGGATTTTTCATGCTTAAGGCTGTAGATTCTAGCTATGAGGTAACAACTAGAGATGGTAAGCTGGTGCTTGGCAATATTGATCTTACATTGGAGGAATATGCATGACAGCAGACTATAGTTATAGTAATGGATTTACAGAAGAGGAAAAGGAAGAGATAAGTCAGGAACTTGATTTAATGCTCAGCCTTATTCAGGGAAGCGTACCGATGTCAAGAGATTTAGGACTTGATCCAGAGATACTTGATAATGGTATGGCTGATGGAGGTAACTTAATAATTGCTGAACTAATGGATAAAATAGAATTAATGGATTGCAGATTAATTGTTAAGGAAGTAAAGCTTAGTTGTGATCATAAAGGAATAATAAATACAAGTATAGTTTTAGAGAGGAGGATATGATGAGCGGAGCTAATGCATTGCAGACATATCCTGATTTTTCTTTTACAGATAATATCAGTTTATCAGAAGTAAAAGATATTATGAGAGATGTATACATAAAAAAATATGCAGAAATAACAGGTGTAGAAAAGCAATTAATAAATGCAAGCACTGAAGCTATTTTACTTGATACGGCAGCTTATATGATATATCAGTCTGTATTGAGAAATGATTACCGTGGAAAGATGAATACTCTTAAATATGCGACTGGTGAACATCTGGATGAACTGGGAGCATTTAAGAGGGTAAAGAGAAGAGAAGGGGCAGCAGCTACTACAACGCTTAGGTTTTCTCTTTCAGAAGCTAGACTTGCAGCAACTTCTATTCCTAAAGGTACTAGAGTTACAGCGGGAGATAATGTGTATTTTGCTACAAACGAGTATGCTGAGATACCTATAGGAAAGACATACGCAGATATTGTATCTACATGTCAGACCACTGGCATAGAAGGTAATAATTATAAAATCGGTGAAATAAATAAATTTGTAGATGCTGTACCGTTTATTGCCACCGTAAGCAACACAACAGTTTCTGAAGGGGGAACTGAAAGAGAGTCTGATGAAAAGTACAGAGAAAGTATATACGCTGCTCCAGATGGTTATACAACAGGCGGAAGTGAACCATCATATGTATGGATGTGCAGGAAATTCTCATCTGCAATAGAAGATGTACTGGTAGAGTCACCATCTCCTAATAATATTAAAATATGGTATACCCTTGAAGGAGGAGAGCTTCCAGGATCAGAATTTAATAAAAGACTTGAAGAATATCTGAAGGATCCTGAAAGAAAAATACTAAATGATAATATTACTGTATCAGCACCAACAACAGCAGAATATAATGTGAATGTGAAGTATTTTGTGGCCAGATCGGCAACTAACAGAGCAGAGGAAATACAGAATTCAGTAAAAAAAGCTGTTAATGAATATATATTGTGGCAAAAGAATAAAATCGGCAGAGACATTAACCCTGATATGCTTATTAAGATGATTATTAACGCTGGGGCTATAAGATGTGAAATAACATCTCCGGCACGTAAGGTACTGGATAAAACAGCTATAGCTAAGGAAAGCGAGGTTAGTGTTATTTATGGAGGGCTGGAAGATGATTAATATAGAGAATGCAGAGATCATAGACATACTGCCTTCTTTTTTTACATCTAAACCGGATGTTGTAGCATTTTCAGCTGCTTTAAAAGCGGGATTACAGATTACAAACAAATATGCTGAAAGAACCATGATGTATGCAAATATTGATAAGATGCCTGAATACATATTAGATTATATGGCCATAGAAATGAATGCAGATTATTATTCAGAAAAATATGATATAGAAAAGAAAAGAACCATAATAAAAAAATCGCTTTATTGGAAAATGAAAGCTGGATCTAATATGGCTATTGAAGAATTGATACAGGCCATATTTGGAGAAGGTGAAGTTATAGAGTTTTTTAATTATACAGAGGGTGAAAAGACACCGGGGACTTTTGATGTAAATACAAGTGCCGTTATGACTCCTGATATTATAGAAAAATTCAATATACTATTAAAAAATATAAAGCGAGGATCTCAGCATCTCAGAAAGATTGAGGCCATACATAGAATAAATGGAAAAATTGCTCTTGGGAGCGTGTTAGTACAGGATAGTATACAGTCTTTGTAAGAAAGGGAAAAAATGCTTGAAGTATATAAAAATCTATTAACGACAGAAGGAACAAAACTACATGCTACAACCTTAAATGGTGGAAAAATGCAGTTTACAAGATTTGAGATAGGAGATGGCATATATACAGGAACAGAGAAAGATGATGAAATAGTATCAATGACATCATTAAAATCTGTCAAGAAAAGTTATGGCATTACAGGAATAAGTATAGTTAATGAAAATACGTGCAGATTAGCTCTAGTTGCCACAAATGAAGGTATATTGACCGGATTTTATGTTACGGAAATAGCCATATATGCTAAACCAGTTGATGGAGATGAAATCCTTTATGCAATTATTATTGCTAAACCAGATACACCAGAGTGGATGAGCCCATATAATGAAGCGGCTCCAGGAAGTTTGAGATATTACGATTTTATATCTGTTGGTAATGCTTCAAACATAACCATTGCACCTGGGGGCGCTGGAATATTAAGCACAGACGAAATATCTTCATTAGAAGATGTAAAGAACTATCTTTTTTCAGATTCGACTACATCAATAGATAAGAACAGCTTAGTGTCATTGGAAGGGTTGAAACATATATATGACAAACTTAATGATTATACGGATATACACGGAATTATAGATGGAACAAAACCTAAAAAGACAGTGTTACACAGTATGATGGATGCTGTTGGAGTGTGGCTTGCTGAAAAGGTAATCACACATACTAATTTTGCTGATGAATTAAGAAAAAGGTTAGTTAACAATGGCACAGCTACATTAGAAGGATATGCACTTGATGCAAGGCAAGCTAATCCTAACATAACGGGCAGCCTGGCACAGCAAATTAGTCAACTAAATGAAGAGACCGCAGGAGCGCATAACTCAATCTACAGAGGTAAGTTCTTAGGAAACACAGTTACATCTGCTCAATATGAAGCTATCTCGAGTGGTAAGTTCACAGATTTGTATATTGGGGATTACTGGACTATTGGCGGAGTCAATTATCGTATAGGAGCATTTGATTATTACCTTAATTGCGGAGATACCAATACTACAAGGCACCATGCTGTGATAGTTCCAGATACCAGCTTATATGATTATGTTATGAATGATACTAATACAACAGAAGGAGCATATGTTGGGTCTAAGATGTACAAGGAAGGACTTACACAGGCTAAGAACACTATCAAGGCAGCATTTAACGGACATATCCTAAAGCACAGAGTATATCTCACAAAAGCAGCCGCAAATGGAAAGCCAACGGATGGTGGATGGTATGACAGTGAAGTAGATTTGATGTGCGAAGAGATGGTATATGGAAGCGGTATTTTCCACCCAGTTTCAGATGGAGCAAATATTCCAGCAAACTATAGAGTAGAGAAGTCTCAGTTGCCATTGTTTGCGCATGAACCTAGCAGAATTATTAATAGAACAACATGGTGGTTAAGAGATATAGCCATGAATTCTTACTTCGCTGCTGTCAATGGACATGGCTTTTCAGCATATGACCGTGCGTCTAACTCTATTAGTGTCCGTCCTGCATTCTGCATATGCTAAAAAATAATGATTTAGCACACTAGTGAACATCACAAATATAATAAAACAACAAAGGAGAAGAAAAAAATGAAAGATACAATTATTCTTAATGATAATTCAACTATAGAGATTGATGCAATGCAGTCTATTGGAAATATGACTATAAACTGCTCTAATGTAGCAGAAATTCAAGCGTTAAAAAATAGGTTGACTATGGATAATCTCAAGACAGTTAAGGTAAAGAATACTTCAGATTTGGTAGTTGGCAGTTATACTGATCTTATTCCAAATGATATATGGACACTTAAATGGATGGAGTCTGGATTTGAGCTTGCATTTGGCTTACGTGAGAAGACAGAGCTTGAGAAGCTGCGTGATGAGATCAGAATTACACAGGCTATCCAGGATGGAGCTATAGCAGATCTTGGTACAGCTGTTTCTGATATGAGTGCAACATTATAAGGAGGAGAAACTATGGGAGCATTTTACGGGACAAAGATTAAAAATGAAGTAATTAATCCATCTACAGGAATAGTATGGAACATAAATGATGTTCCTAAGCTGTGGGTAAAAAAAGTGGAAGCGTGGCTTAACGAAAATCCATAAAGAAAGAAGGTGTAAGCCGTTGGAACAGTTCCTACAGGTATTTGGAGGAATAACAGTTTCTCAGATAGCTATTGTTACAGTAGCTATCATTTTTTTGCTTAAAATCTCCTCAGCTGTAAAAAAATACCTTAAAGACAAGACGGAGGAAGAGCTTAAACAAAGGGAAAAGATAACTAACATAATAAACCTCTCAGAAAAATACCCTGAGTGGAGGCAACAGAGCATAAGTGTTCAGAAAGAGATAATGAAGCAGATGGAGAAGATGGATTCAAAGATAGATGCCCTTGCTGTAAGCAACAGTGAAGGGATGGCCTATACATGGAGATATCGCATACTTAGGTTTGATGATGAACTGAGACATAATAAAAAGCATACTAAAGAGCATTTTGACCAGATATTAGAAGATATCACAAAGTATGAAAAATTCTGTAAAGACCATCCCGAGTTCCCTAACAATAAAGCAATATTTGCGATAGCTAATATCAAAGAAATATATCAAGAGTGTACAAGAGAAGGAAGTTTTCTCTAAACAAGGAAGGAGCGTGCAAAAATGGATGTAGGAATAGTAGGAGTTGCAGGGATAACAGTTATCTCTTATCTCTGTGCAGAAACAGCTAAGGCAACAACCATAGATAACAAATGGCTGCCTGTTATCTGTGGAGTAGTAGGTGCTGGCTTAGGTGTGGCCGGAATGTATGTCATGCCTGATTTCCCAGCTAAGGATGTAATCAATGCCACAGCAGTAGGTATTGTATCAGGTCTGGCCGCAACAGGAGTCAACCAGATAAAAAAGCAGTTAACAAAGTAAAATAGAAAAGGAGATAAAGAAATTATGGCAAAAGTAGTAAAGAAAAATGATATCAACATGTTTGAGCCAGCAGTAAAGGTAAAGCTTCCAATCAATAAGAAGGATATCCCACTTATTCAGGCGGAGCTTAAGAGGTGCAAGAATGAGCCGGGCTTCCCAGTAATGCTTGACTCTTATACCGGGCCAGCTACAGGACTCCAGTACAATGACAAGACCAAGAAGCTTGAGATCGTATCTGGATGGCATGTTGATAATAAGGGCTATATCGTTAAGGATGTAGTAGAGGAGTGATTTATTTTTAGGGCGGTCTAAATGGCTGCCCTTTTTTTAATTTACCGGGAGAAAAATATGAGAGTAAAAGACTGTATAAATAAATTTGCAACTTACATTGATTATCTTGAGAAGAAGAATAGCAAAGATCTGGGAGATATGACACCAGACGGAAAAATTAGAAACGCTGGTAAGAATAACTATACTCTGTATGCTCAGTGGTATAGAGAATACACCAGAGAGAACTATCAAGCCCAGCCTTATTGTGCTATGGCCGTGTCTGTAGTATTAGCTCAGACATACGGGCTGGAAGTGGCCAAGCAACTGCTCTGTGGGGAATTGTACTATAATTGTGAGTCATTCTACCAGAGAGCCATGCGGAAGCACCCAGAGAGACTTGTACACGTACCAGCTGAGGGAGATATTGCATTATTCTACAACGGCAGCAGACATCACCATACAGGGCTTGTAGAGCGAGTTTTACAGGATGGCTATGTTACTATAGAGGCTAATACCTCATCTGGAAATAATACAGTAGTACCTAACGGAGGTGCAACGGTAAGAAAATTATATAAGCTTGATAAGCATAAGGTAGTATTCTACAGACCACCTTATGCTACATACGGTATTGATACCTCTGATCTGTCAGCACAGCTACAGACCTATGCTATAAGCACAGGGCAGCAAGGGCTAAGAGTTATGGCCAACTTGAGAGTAAGAGCGCTACCTGATACTGATTCAGCCATTACAGGCGGACTACAAGATGGAGACTTAATATATCCTGATCAGAAGGCATTTGATGATAGAGGAGTGCGCTGGTATCACATCCCAGATGGATGGGTATCCGGCAAGTATCTTACAGGCTGGATATATGAGAGAGGTAACGGACGCTGGTGGTATCTTACTGAGGGTGATAAGTGGTACACAGACTGTATAGTATCAATTGATGGGAAATGTTATGCGTTTGATGGAGCAGGATATATGATAACAGAGCCTGTAGAGGTTAGACCGGATGAATATGGAGTTTTAAGGTTATAAATACGTATAAAACATACGCATTTATATTGACATGCGTATAAAATAGGAGTATAATGCTAGATGTAAGGAGGATTAAGAAATGACAGCTAGAGAAATCCTTAAGATATTGCACAAGGACGGCTGGTATGATTTAGATCAGGAAGGCTCTCATTTGCAACTTAAACATCCTACAAAACCCGGGAAAGTTACAGTTCCTATACATGGGAGCAAAGATTTTCCGCAGGGTACTCTCAATAATATATTGAGGCAGGCAGGGCTTAAATAAGCCCTGATCCTGCAATATATGAAACAAGGAGGATTAATATGTTAAACCTTACATATTTGGCAATACTTGAACCAGGAGAAGATGGAAGCTATGGCATTTCGTTTCCAGATCTGCCAGGATGTTTTAGCTATTGCGAAAATCTTACTGAAGCACAGAAAATGGCTACAGAAGCATTAAATCTTCATATTTACGGTATGCAGAGGGATAATGATATAATCCCTGAACCATCAGCTTCATTGCCTAAAGAATTAACTGAAGGAATGGTTGTAATGCCTGTTACAATATATCCAGAGCTATATAAGATAAAAAGAGACAATGAACGAGTAAAAACAAATATAACACTTCCTTTATGGGTAAAAAGAGTAGCAGAGGAAAATCATATAAATTTCTCAAGACTTTTAGAAACAGCTATACTAGAATATTTACAATTAAACGATATGAGATATTAAAATAAAAAGACTTTTTGTGTTGGAATGGGTTATGCCCATTCCATTTTTTAAATATAAAAAAACAACAAAAAAATTGTAAAAAGTTATTATTTACACTTGACAAAACAACATAAATGTAGTATAATATAATCATAGAAAGGAGAACAAAACAAATAAATGCAAAGCATTGGAAAGGGGAAACAATCTGATGGGTAAAAAGAAGAAAAATAAAAAGTCTATCAACTGGAAAAACCTCACAATTAATGCAGTGATAGACTTAATAATAGGATTGATACTTATCATAATAGACAACCTATTAAATTAAGTATCATAGGTGAGTGTAAAGGCACTCACCTACATCCTCAATATAACACATACCCATGATTGAGTAAATAATATGTTAGTAAAATTAGGAATGTTTTTTATTGCAATAGGAATTGTAAAATTTATTATTTCTATGATTATGATGCATAAAGAACGCAAGGAGAATTGGATATGAATTTAGGTGAAAACATAAAGCTGGCCAGAAAGGCAGCAGGGCTTACACAGACTGAGCTTGGTGAAAAGATCGGAGTATCCCAGAGGGAAATAAGCAGGTGGGAGATAAATAAAATAGTACCCAATGTCCTTATATTTGCAGAGATATGTAAGGCATTAAATGCCTCCTCAGATGAGATTTTGGAACTAAAAAGATAATACATACAATATTTTATACTAAAAAATGAATAATAATGCACATGAGTAAAAGGGGACTAATAGCTCCTTTTACTTATTTATATCGTGTTTAAAACTAGACATTCAAGGCGACATTAAAAAGTTGATAAAAACCTTTAGTTAAGGTCTTTATGTTTTGAGTCCTGTCATCCGCATTATTTTTTTGCAAAAAATTGTCACGTTTCGTCATAATTTCTCCTAAAAATAGCATTTGACTGTCAGGGCGACAGTCAAAATGGCAGTCAAAATTCAAAATAAATAACCTTACATCTGTTAAAATGTAAGGCTATTTTTATGCGTTAAAATAGAGAGCCCCCCGCCCATTAGCAGAGGAACCCTCACAAAATCATAATAGCACAGAATATATTTTTTTCAACGACCAATTTAATATCATAAAATATTTTCAGCCATACATCATTAATTAAGCCGGTATAGATTCATATTGTTAAACAAATATCATAAAAATATTTTAAATTTGCAAAAAAATATATGGAAAACAACCAATTATATGCTATACTAACTCCAATAAAAATATAAATGTATAAAATAATGCATAAAAAGATAGTGGGAAAATGCTCCGAAGCACGGAAATATAACTAATCAGAGCCGGAAACGCGGATTGCAAACCGCCCCGAACTACCTTATTAGATTTATTTTAGGAGGATAATAGCTATGAGCAGATTGGAAATACTTACACCAAGTAAATCCCAGCTAGTTGTTGAGGAGCTTTATAGAAATCTTGAACAACGTATTGTTGCAAGCCCTCCGGGACTTTGTCCGGTGGATATTACAAGAGCCTTTATTGAGATGTGTCATGCACAGACTTGCGGAAAATGTGTCCCTTGTCGTGTAGGACTTTTGCAGCTTCGAAATATTCTTACTGACGTTCTGGATGGAAAGGCTGATGAGAGAACCTTGGAGCTTATTGAAGAGACAGCTCTTTCAATAATGCAGACAGCAGATTGCGCTATAGGATACGAGGCAGCTCATATGGTATGGAAGAGTGTAACAAGCTGCCGTGATGATTATGAAGAGCATGTAAAAAATGGAAGATGTTCCTGTCTTATATCACAGCCTGTTCCATGTGTGGCACTTTGCCCTGCGCATGTAGACATTCCGGGATATATAGCTCTTGTGCGTGACAAACGCTATGCAGATGCAATACAGCTTATCAGGAAAGACAATCCTTTCCCATCAACCTGTGGATTTATCTGTGAGCATCCATGTGAGGCCAGATGCCGAAGAAATATGGTAGATAGTTCTATAAATATAAGAGGTATCAAGAGGTCGGCAGCAGATTATGCAGGAAAGGTAGCACCGCCTCTATGTGGAAAGTCTACAGGAAAGAAGATAGCTGTTGTTGGCGGTGGACCTTCGGGACTTTCATCAGCATATTATTTACAGCTTATGGGACATCAGGTAACAGTTTATGAAATGCTTCCTAAGCTTGGAGGCATGCTTAGATATGGTATACCTAATTACAGGCTTCCTAAGGACAGACTCGAGGATGACACGGATGCTATTTTAGCTACAGGAATAGAAGTAAAGTACGGAGTTAAGGTAGGCAAGGATATTAAGCTTGATGAGTTAAGAGCAAAGTATGATGCAGTACTTATTACTGTTGGAGCATCTACAGACAAGAAGCTTGGACTTGAAGGTGAAGATTCAGAAGGTGTAATGTCTGCTGTTGGTTTCTTAAGAGCAGTAGGCATGGGAGAAAATATTGATCTTACAGGACAGGAGGTCGTAGTAATCGGTGGCGGAAACGTATCCATGGATGCAGTAAGAACAGCCGTACGTCTTGGAGCTAAAAAAGTTAGTATTGTATACAGGAGAAGGGTTGCTGATATGACAGCTCTTCCAGCAGAAATAGAGGGTGCTGTAGCAGAAGGAGTTGAACTTATCACACTTAAGGCACCATCCAGATTAGAAATAAAGGATGGTAAGATTGAGGGAATATGGGTAACTCCACAGATGATTAGTCTTATTAAGGATGGCAGGGCTTCGGTTGTTCCAAATGGTACAGAGGATATACTTATTCCGTGTCAGACACTTATCGTTGCTATAGGACAAAATATAGAAACAAAGCATTATGAGGATTCAGGAATACCTGTATCACATGGAAAAATCCTTACACTTCCAAATGGAGGCTTTAAGAACATTCCGGGTGTCTTTGCCGGAGGTGACTGTGCATCAGGACCAGCAACTGTAATAAAGGCTGTTGCGGCAGCTAAGGTTATGGCTGCAAATATTGATGAATATCTCGGATATCACCATGAGATAAGCTGCGATATAGATATTCCAGTACCTAATATCAGCGATCATACACCATGTGGACGTGCAGAGATGTCAGAGCGGGAGGCATGTGAGCGTAAACATGATTTTGAAGGTGTGGAAAATGTCTTAAGCGAAAGTGCTACCAGTCAGGAGTGCAATAGATGTTTAAGATGTGATCATTTTGGATTTGGCATTTTCAAGGGAGGTCGTGAGAAGTTATGGTAAATTTAAAGATAGATAACAAAAATGTTTCCGTTAATGAAGGCGCAACCATAATGGAAGCGGCCGCTTCCATAGGAATTGATATTCCTCATCTTTGCTATTGGAAGGGGCTTAATGAAATTGCTGCCTGCCGTGTATGTGTTGTAGAAGTAGAAGGCAAGGAGAGACTTATTACAGCCTGTAACAATACAGCTGAGGAAGGAATGGTTATTTATACCAACAGTCCAAAGGTAAGACTTGACAGAAGAAGGACAGTCCAGCTTATTTTGTCACAGCATGATTGCAAGTGCGCAACCTGTGTAAGAAGTGGAAATTGTTCATTGCAGAGGATTGCAAATGACCTAAATATTCAGGATATCAGATATCCTGAGCATCTTGAAGAACAGCCTTGGGATAAAAAGTTTCCACTTATCAGAGATTCCAAGAAGTGCATAAAATGCATGCGCTGTGTTCAGGTATGTGATAAGATCCAGAGCCTGAATATATGGGATCTTGAAGGAACAGGTTCTCGTTCCACTATAAATGTTACATGTAACAGAAGTATTTCAGAAGCAGACTGTTCACTTTGCGGACAGTGTATTACACATTGTCCTGTAGGTGCTTTGAGAGAGCGTGATGATACAGAAAAGCTTTGGAGAGCTATTGCTGATCCTAACAAGGTTGTAGTTGTACAGGTTGCACCTGCTGTGCGTGCAGCATGGGGAGAGGGGCTTGGCTTATCACGTGAAAATGCAACCGTAGGAAAGATATTTGACGCTCTTAAGAAAATGGGTGCAGATTTTGTATTTGATACAACATTTTCAGCTGATCTTACGATCATGGAAGAGGCAAATGAATTTATTCATAGATTTACAAGTGGAGAACTTGGAGAAAAACCTATGTTTACCTCCTGTTGTCCGGGCTGGATAAGATTTGTCAAGAGTCAGTTCCCAGAGCTTGTTCCTAACCTTTCTACAGCTAAATCACCTATGCAGATGTTTGGTTCTGTGATGAAGACTTACTTTGCCGAGCAGCTTGGAAGAAAGCCTGAGGATATATATTCTGTAGCGGTTATGCCTTGTCTTGCGAAAAAAGGTGAAGCAAATATGGAGCTTTTCTATGAAGAATATGCAGGACACGATACAGACTGCGTTATTACAACAAGAGAGCTTGACCGTATGATAAGATCATCAAATATTCTGCCATCACTTCTTGAAGATATTGAGCCGGACAGATTATTTAGGGATGGATCAGGTGCAGGAGTTATTTTTGGTGCTACAGGAGGCGTTATGGAGGCAGCACTCCGTACGGCATATTTTAAGATAGTAGGAGAAAACTGTAATGCTGATGCATTTAAAGTAATACGTGCTGCATCACAGGAGACAGGTATTACAGAAGCTGAGTTTAATATTAAAGGTGTTACTTTCAGAGTTGCTGCTGTCAGTGGACTTGCAAATACAAGAAGACTGCTTAAGGAAATAGAGCGTGGCGAGAAAAAACTTGATTTTGTAGAGGTTATGGCCTGCCCTGGAGGCTGCGTTGGTGGCGGTGGACAGCCGCAGAGAGACGGCTTTGAGATGGCATTTGAAAGAGGAAAGAATCTTTACTTCCTTGATAAAAATGCAGACATAAGATATTCACATATGAATCCGGATGTATGGAATCTCTATAATAATTATTTTGGAGAGCCGAACAGCCATAAGGCTCATATGCTTCTTCATACAGACCACAATGCCTGGGATATGCCAAAGAGCCCTCAGAGAAACAGAAATGGCTACGTAATAAATCCTAACTGGAAGCTGCAGGGGTAAAAAAGAAAAAATAAAATTAAGAAGTTAAAATAAGAGAGAAAAGTAAGAGAGTAAAAATAAAAAGTGAATTAAGTGTAAATTAAAAAATAAATTAAAAAGGAGCTGTTCTTAAGGATAAAATCTATATTATCCAAAAGATTACAGCTCCTTTAATTTTCTTATAAATTGTTAGTATGAAATCAATTCTGGGTCATCATGAAATCAATAAGCTCCTTGGCTGTTTCCTGATCGTCTACTTCGAGCTCCATTGACTTTATCTCACCTGCTGAAAAAAGGCTTGAGAGGGCGAGATACTGTGTAAGTGTAGACTTAAGATTAAGTCTGTCCCCCTGATCTGAAATGAGATATATTGTTGAATTGCTCTTATTTACGATATCCATGAACTTATCTGTTTCTTTGATCTGATACATTTTAATTCTCATTATAGCTTCCTCCTTAAAAGTATTTTGTACAATGAATAATATAATATCCTAATAGAAAACTAGGAATTATAGGTGCATATTATATAGGCAAAATAGAAAAAATAAAATACTGAAAATGCTCAAAAATATGTAATGCGAAATAGACATTTTCAGTTTTTTGCACATTTTTATATGAAAATAATTATATAAATAAACACTTTATATCGGCTATGTGCATTGTACGTATAAATGTACTTTTGACTTTATTTAAAATAAATGCTTTGTGTGATATAATCTAATCTGTATGCAAAAAGGTCAGTATTGACAAAAAAGTAACTAAGCAAACGATTATTGAAAGGGGATTGTGAATATGGGCATTGCTACATTTAAAGGCGGAGCTCATCCTTATGAGGGCAAGATCTTAAGCGAAAACTGTGCTATCAAGAAGCTTGATTTTGATGGGGATTTTGTATTTCCAGTGTCTCAGCATATCGGAGCACCGGCTAAGCCGGTAGTAGCGGTAGGCGATCACGTATTTGCAGGTCAGCTTCTTTGTGAAGCAGGCGGATTTATTTCTGCAAATGTGATTTCTTCCGTATCCGGAACTGTTAAGGCAGTGGAGCCTCGTATGCAGGTCAGCGGTTTTCCAGTGCTGTCTGTAGTGGTTGAGAGTGATGGCAAGTATGAACTTGCCGAAGGAGTAGGAGTTAAGCGTGATTACAAGTCATTATCAAAGGAAGAGATAAGGACTATTGTTAAGGAAGCCGGTATTGTTGGTATAGGAGGTGCAGGTTTCCCTACAAACGTAAAACTTATGCCTAAAAATGATGATGCAATAGATTTTCTTATTGCCAATGGTTCAGAGTGTGAACCTATGCTTACAAGCGATTACAGACTTATGCTTGAGGAAGCAGAAAAGATCATAGGGGGATTAGAAATTTGTCTTACATTATTCCCTAATGCAAAGGGCGTTATTGCTATTGAAAATAACAAGCCTGAGGCTATCAAGCATATGAGAGAGCTTACAAAGGACAAAGAGCGTATCGAAGTATGTGAACTTAAGACAAAATATCCTGAAGGCGGTGAGCGTCAGCTTATCAATGCTGTAACAGGAAGATATATCAATTCAACAATGCTTCCTGCAGATGCAGGCTGTGTTGTTCAGAACGTTGCTACATTGTTAGCTGTATATGATGCTGTAGCTGAAAGTACTCCACTTATGGAGAAGGTTATCACAGTTACAGGAGATGCAGTTGCAAATACTGCAAACGTAAGAGTAAGACTTGGTTCTTCATATGCACGTATACTTGAAGCTGTAGGCGGATTAAAGACAGAAGCTCACAAGATAATCTGCGGAGGCCCTATGATGGGACAGGCACTTTTTGAGCTGGATTGTCCTGTTACAAAGCCTTCATCGGCTATATGTGCCTTTGTACATGATGAGGTTGCAGAGAATCCTACAACTCCATGTATAAGATGCGGAAGATGTGTTGAGGTTTGTGCTGAATTCCTCGTACCTCCTCTTATGGTAAGAGCTGCAACTCATGGTGATCTTGAGGGCTTTGAGAAGCTTAATGGAATGGAGTGTATGGAGTGTGGAAGCTGTTCTTATATATGTCCAGCCAGAAGACCTCTTACACAGATATTCAAGCAGGCTAGAAAGATGGTTATGGCAGACAGAAAGATAAAGGCTGCTGAACAGAAGCAGAGAGAAGCTCATGAAGCTGAGGCAAAAAAAGAAGCTGCAATTAAAGAAGCAGAAGACAAGAAAATAGAGGGCTAAAGGGGGCGTAACATATAATGAACAATAATGAAACAAAGATGCTTGCTCATGTATCCTCTTCTCCTCATTTTAGAGCTGAGACTACAACAAAGCATTTAATGTATGATGTAATCATTGCAATGCTCCCAGCACTTGCATGGGGCGTTTACAGATTTGGTTTTTATTCACTTGTAGTAACTATTGCTACAGTACTTGCATGCGTAGCAAGTGAGTATGCATTTGAGTATTTTATGGGTAAGCCAATCACTATCAGTGATGGATCAGCAGTTGTAACAGGTATGATTCTTGCACTTAATATGCCTCCTGAGATTCCTCTCTGGATGCCTATGCTTGGCGGTGTGTTTGCAATTATAGTTGTTAAGCAGCTTTATGGCGGACTGGGACAGAACTTCATGAACCCTGCTCTTGCAGCAAGATGCTTCCTTCTTATATCATTTGCAAAGTCTATGACAGATTTCAGCGTAAATGGTGTATCAGGAGCTACTCCACTTGCAGCAATCAAGGCTGGAGAAACAGTATCTTTAAGTGATCTTTTCTTCGGATTCATCCCTGGAACAATTGGTGAGATAAGCACACTTGCACTCCTTATAGGTGCAGCATATCTTCTTTATAAGAAGGTTATCAGCATAAGAATACCAGCAGCTTATATTCTTACAGTT
>JAUNDV010000018.1 GCA_030525875.1 Eubacteriales bacterium | reverse complement strand
AAGACACGGCTGGCTGCCGTGTCCTTAACCGTAAATCTATTGTAATAGGAGGTGTAGGCTATGGTAAAAAACAAACTGGTTGCCCCAGTAGTAAAATGGGTTGGAGGTAAGCGTCAGCTTTTGGACGAAATTACCCCTTTACTTCCTAAGCGGATAACATCATATTGTGAACCTTTTTTAGGTGGTGGAGCAGTACTTTTTTCAATCCAGCCTACAAGGGCAATCGTAAATGATTTGAATCAAGATTTAATAACAGTCTACGAGGTTATTCGTGACGATGTTGAAAGTTTGCTGGAATCCCTTAAGAAGCACGAAAATACTGCTGAATACTTTTACGCTATCCGAGATATGGACAGAGATAAAGAAGTATATCAAGCTATGTCGAAAGTTGAAAGGGCTTCGAGACTGATATATCTCAACAAAACTTGCTTTAACGGATTATTTAGAGTAAATTCATCAGGCGAGTTCAATTCCCCATTCGGGCATTATAAAAATCCGAATATCGTTAACGAACCTATACTGAGAGCTGTTAGCAAATATTTTGGTGCAAGTAACATCACATTTTATAGTGAGGATTTTGCTGAAACGCTGAAACGGGTACGAAAAGGAGGTTTTGTTTATCTTGATCCCCCTTACGATCCTGTTTCTGATACAGCAAGTTTTACCGGATACAACAAAGGCGGTTTTGACAGAAATGAACAGATCCGCCTAAAACAATGTTGCGATGAGTTAACTCGGCGTGGTGTCAAGTTTATGCTCTCCAATTCCGCAACAGAGTTTATCAAAGAACTGTACGGGGAGTATGAAATTACCATAGTAAAAGCGAAACGAGCAATTAACTCTGATGCAAGCAAGCGTGGAGCCATCGAGGAGGTGCTTATCAGGAATTATGGGACTGAATGATACCGCCTGGGAGAACCTTTTTGATAAGTATCACATACTTGCTGAAATTGAAAGAAATGGTCAGTTTACTATTTCAGCCAATCAGATTAAGGAATTTCGTGAGCCGAGGTTGATGACCAAGTTTGACCACAAAGTCAATCTACCAACTATTTTTGCCGAAAATCAATTGGCGATTTTGCCTGTTACTCGTGGCGATTATGTTATCTCGTCATTTTCAGCATACAAAGAGTTTGAGCAACCGTCCACAGATGTTCAGCGAATTTCAATTCCAGCACACATCCAAAGTTTGATGCCTCAATTCCTCGTAAGTGAAGCTATTGCGTTGAACTGTGCAAACGCTTGTGGAATTTTGGAAGATTTTCTGGAAGATGAAGCATTAGTAGCAACAGTTAGTGGGCGTATGAGTTCAGGGGAATTTAACTTTAACATCGATTCTGCATCAGGAACAAGAGCGGTGTCTGTTACTAATTCCCAGATCGAAATCGATGCTGCATACGAAGGAATCAACTATCTTTCCCTATTTGAAGCCAAAAGGGATTTGTCAGATGATTTTCTTGTACGCCAGTTATATTATCCGTTTCGTGTTTGGAGCAACAGGGTTACTAAGATAGTTAAGCCGGTTTTTCTCATTTTTTCTAACGGAATTTTTAATCTCTATCAATACCAATTTGATGACCCGCAGAATTACAATTCGCTCAGATTGGTAAAACAAAAAAACTATGTAATTGCAACGGAGATTTGTCTGTCCGATATTGAAAATCTGTTAGGAACTGTACCTGAGGTTCAAGAGCCAGAGATCTCTTTTCCGCAAGCAGATAGTATGTCCCGCATCATCAACCTTATTGAATTACTGCATGAAAAGCCGATGACTCGAAACAGCATTACAACGGAATATGCCTTTGATGTACGACAAACAAACTACTATACCGATGCTGGAAGATATTTAGGGCTTATCGATAAGGGACGAGATGAGGATAATAACATTCTGTTCCAGCTTTCAGAAAAAGGGCATCGTATTATGAATCTGGCTTATCGAGAGCGTCAGCTTGCGATAGTTTCACAAATATTGGAACATAAGCCTTTCAGGGAAACGCTTAAACTACATCTTCAAAATGGTGTTATGCCTGACAAAAATACTATTGTGCGAATTATGAAAAACTCAAATTTGTATAATATTGGTGCTGAAAGCACATATTTCAGGCGTTCTTCCACTATTATCGGCTGGACAAACTGGATTTTGAGTATCATTGATGATTAAATAGTCGATGGTATAAATTGTTCCAGAGAGGAGGTGTGGTTGTTATGGCAAATGATCAAAATTCGCAAAGACCCAAAATTCAATCCCATGGCTATAATGGGAGTGAGCCTACTCGTATTTGTCCTAAATGCAAACAAGAAAAACCGCTAAGCGAATTTGGGTTCAGACAAATGGAGAATGGTGAGATTAGAAATCAGTCATGGTGCAAGGACTGTAGATCATCTTACTAAACCTTGTTGGCTTGTCAAGAAGAAGTAGACACCTTGATAAGCAAGGGTTAGAGACATTGCTCCTTTGACCGTCTATCGTAAAAGATAGGCGGTCTTTTTTTGTTCAATCATCAAAAGGAGACGATACACATGAATGAAAAACTGGAAAAACTGAACCGCCAGAAAGCCGCAGCCGAGAAAAAGTTGATTGCCGCACAGCATAGAGAGAAACAGCTGGAGCATGAGCTAAAACGCCTGACACGGAGCGAGAGAACCCACCGGCTTTGTACTCGTGCAGGGATGCTGGAGAAGTTTCTGCGTGAGCCTACCTTGCTGACCGATGACGATGTGATGGAACTGTTGACCTTCCTCTTTCACGGCGAAGCTGCCCAAAAGAAGCTGGACACGCTGATTGAGGAGCGGAGAAAAACGCTGACAACGGGCGGCAGCGAGAACCCCTTGTTTTAACAAGGGCGCAATTATACACCGCCTAAAGGTGGTGCATTGCGTTCTGCCGAAAGCCCCTTGCAGGGAGCTGATGATTTCCGCACAGGATAAATCCTCTGCTTCAATCATCCAGTGGAAGCTGCACTTCCCCTGCGCTGGCTAAAGCCAGCTACCCCTTTGCCCCCTGCTGTCCGAAAATCCCTGCCGAGCAGGAATTTCCGAACAACAGGAATAGAACCCGATGACCTGACCGCTTGCAGCTTTGCAGACGGTCTTTTGTTTTGCCAAAGGAGATGATGAAGTGGCAAACCCTCATTTTGAAATCAAAATCACGAAGCGAAGTAAACGGCAGTCAGCTGTTGCCGGAGCTGCCTACCAGAGCGGCGAGAATCTGTTTTCCGAGTATGACCAGAAGCACAAAGACTACCGGAAAAAAGAAGGTGTGGTCTACACGGAAATCATGCTGCCGTCCCATGCCCCGCCGGAATACGCCGACCGGGAACAGCTCTGGAACGCAGTGGAAGCCGTTGAAAACCAGTGGAACTCCCAGCTTGCCAGACGGTTTGTGCTGGCACTGCCCAGAGAAGTGCCGGAGGAACTGTATCCCCAGATGGTGCAGGACTACTGCAACCAGTTTTTTGTTTCCAAAGGCATGATTGTTGATTTTGCCATCCATGACCCCAAGCCACCGGGACACAATCCCCATTGTCATGTGATGCTGACCATGCGGGCAATGGACGAGCATGGGAAATGGCTTCCCAAAGCCAGAAAGGTTTATGACCTTGACGAAAACGGTGAGCGTATCCGACTTCCATCTGGGAACTGGAAAAGCCATAAGGAGGACACCGTTGACTGGAACGAGCAGTATCATGGGCAGGAGTGGCGCACCGGCTGGGAAACAGTACAGAACCGTTATCTGGAAATGGTGAACAGCCCTGTCCGTGTCGATCTCCGTTCCTATGAAAAGCAGGGGCTGGACATCATCCCCACCGTCCACATGGGAGCAGCTGTCACACAGATGGAACGCCGTGGCATCCAGACCAATATCGGCAATCTGAATCGGGACATCAAAGCCGCTAACCGCATGATGAGCGTGATCCGCAGCACCATTCAGAATCTGCGTGACTGGATTAGCGATATTCTGGAAGCCCGGAAAGAGCTGCTGGCAGAGAAAAAGCCGGAAACCGCATTCCCTGACCTTATCAATCTTCTGCGGGATTATCTCAATCTGCGAAAAGCAGAACGCCGGGACTGGTCAAGATACGGTCAGCAAAAAGGTGCAACGAAAGATTTACAGTCCTTTGTCAACGCAACCAATTATCTGAAAGAGCATGAGATTTTTACGCTGGAGCAGTTGGACAGTGTGCTGGAGGAAGTGAAGCAGAAATCCGGCAGCATCAGCACCGGCATGAGGAAAGCCGAGAGCCGCATGAAAGTGATTACCGGCATCCAGAACGCCATTGCCGATTGTCAACAGCATAAAGCTGTCCATGACAAGTATGTGCGAATCGGCTGGAAAACGGTGCAGTCCGTTTATGCGGAAAGCCACCGGGACGAGCTGGACGCATACAACAAGGCGTACCGTTTTTTGAAAAAGCATGGTGTTGACTTGAATGTTGATCTGGAAGCCCTGCAAGCGGAGTATGAACAGCTGCAAACTTCTCATGCAGAATATACCGGACAGCTGGCGGCGGTACAGGAGGAATTGAAGCCGCTGAAAGAAATCCGTTACTGGGTCAGCAAGGTACTTGTCCCAGAACAGGCAGAGGTCAAAAAGAAACCGGAGCCGAAGCACTCTGTCACTGAGCAAATCAAGGACTATCAGGAGGAATCCAGAAAAAAGGACGAGCAGCACCGGCAGGAGAAAAAACAGAATATGGAACTGTAAGGCATCTGATTTTCAAAAGAAATCAGGTGCCTTTTGTTTTGCCCGGAGGTGATATTTTGAATGTATTTGAAGCGGTCAAACAGAATGTAACCACCAGACAGGCAGCGGAGCTGTACGGCATCCCTGTCAGCAGAAACGGCATGGCGGTCTGCCCTTTTCACAATGACAAAAATCCCAGCATGAAACTGGACAGGCGTTTTCACTGCTTTGGCTGTCAGGCTGATGGGGATGCAGTGGATTTTGTTTCCCGGCTGTTTGAGCTGCCCAGCAAGGATGCCGCCATGAAGCTGGCTGATGATTTGGGGATTGCCTATGACAACAGGCAGAAGCCGACCGTCAAACCCCATATCCGGGAACCTACCCCGGAGCAGAAATACAGGCAGGAAGAAATGCACTGCTACAAAGTCTTATGCGAATACTTCCACCTTCTCCAGGAATGGGAACAGCAGTATGCCCCGCAAACGCCGGAGGATGACCTGCATCCGCTCTTTGTGGAAGCCCTGCAAAGAAAAACCTACACAGAGTATCTGCTGGATAGTTTTCTGGACGGATCGCCGGAAGAACACCGGGAGCTTGTAGCACAGCAAGGAAAAGAGGTGATGAAACTTGAACAGCGAATTGCAGAATGGACAGCAGCTGGAACTCTGCACCGTAGAACAGGTCAGAAGCAGCCTGGAACAGACCGAGAAAGGTAAGGTATCCAATGCCGCAGCCAACTATAAACGGGTGTTTCAGCTTGACCCTCTGCTGAAAGGAGCTATCCGAAAAAATCTGCTGACAGAACGAGTGGATATTGTGAAGCCCCTCGGCTGGTATCGGGACAGCCCGACCCTGACCGATGTGGACATCAAATATCTGCTCTTGTATTTTGAGGAAAACTATGGGCTAAGCATCGAGAAAAAGATACAGGATGCCGTGATGGTAATTGCCAACGAAAACCGCTATCACCCTGTCCGGGATTTTCTCAATGCCTTGCAGTGGGACGGTACGGAGCGCATCCGCTATTGTCTGCACCGTTTTCTGGGAGCTGATGCCGATGATTACACCTGTGAAGCCATGCAGCTGTTTTTGCTGGGAGCAATCTCACGGGCGTTCCGTCCTGGCTGTAAATTTGAAATCATGCTCTGTCTGGTGGGCGGTCAGGGAGCCGGAAAATCCTCATTCTTTCGCCTGCTGGCAGTTCAGGATGACTGGTTTTCCGATGACCTGAAAAAGCTGGACGATGAAAATGTGTACCGCAAGATGCAGGGACACTGGCTGATCGAGATGTCGGAGATGATTGCCACAGCCAATGCCAAGAGCATTGAGGAAATCAAGTCCTTTCTCAGCCGCCAGAAGGAAACCTATAAAGTGCCATACGAAACCCACCCGGCTGACCGAAAACGGCAGTGTGTGTTCTGCGGCACTTCCAACACGCTGGACTTCCTGCCCCTCGACCGCACCGGCAACCGCCGTTTTGTGCCGGTCATGGTACATCCAGAGCTGGCAGAAATCCACATTCTGGACGATGAACCGGCAGCAAGAGCCTATCTCATACAGGTCTGGGCAGAAGCGATGGAGATTTACCGCAGCGGAAACTTCAAGCTCCGGTTCAGCCCGGCAATGAACGAGTATCTGAAAGTCCACCAGCGTGACTTCATGCCGGAGGACACCAAAGCCGGGCAGATCATCGAGTATCTGGAAAAGTGTTCGGATAATATTGTCTGCTCCAAGCAGCTGTTCCGGGAAGCCTTGGGACACAGCTTTGACGAGCCGAAACAATGGGAAATCCGGGAGATCAACGACATTATGAACAACAGCGTGACCGGCTGGAGGGCGTTTTCCAATCCCCGGTACTTCCGCAGCCCCTATGGGCGTCAGAAAGGCTGGGAGCGCATCCAGCTCGACAACGGAGGTGGAGATTTTCAGGAATTAACGCCGGAGGAAGTGGAGCAGCTGGAACTTCCCCCTGAGTGGGTGAAGTAAAAAATCAGTGTCGGTTGCCGTT
This sequence comes from Eubacteriales bacterium, assembly GCA_030525875.1. Classification (GTDB taxonomy): domain Bacteria; phylum Bacillota; class Clostridia; order Lachnospirales; family Lachnospiraceae; genus Avilachnospira. The sequence continues at coordinate 39,015 of JAUNDV010000018.1, read as the reverse complement.
TTGTTGTCGAGCCGGTTGTCGGTCTGGTTGTCGGGCGAAAGTCTGAAAAGCTCTGAATTGACGGGCGTTTCCTCTTTCCTGACAACCATGACAACCGACTTTTATAAAAAAAGAAGAAAAAGAAAATAGAGCATCTGCCCGACAGAGTTTTAAGGTTTTCTGATGTCCGTTGTCAGGACTTCGTTGTCAGCCTTTCCTTTGTCGGGCTTTTTTACAGGAGGTGTCGCACATGGAACAGGCAGCAGCCAAAACGAAAGCAGGACAGGCAAGTCCGGCAGGAACATTCAGCATGAAGCTGGGCAAGACCACCTATGTGGTGGGCGTTCATTTCAGCCAGACCGCAAAGGACACGCTGGAGGACAAAATGAAGCGGCTGATGAAGGACGATGTGAAATCATCGAATTTTTGATGCAAAATTCGGTGAGATATTCCCTTTATTTATCTTGACAAAACACTCCCGAACATAACCGTCACCATAAAAGGCTGTAGCATCTTTGCCATTACTTATGCCATAAAACACTACACCACCTGTCAACAGCACTATTATTCCCATTATCAAAGCAAATAATTTTTTATTCATAAACTCATTCCCACCATAAAATCAAGTATGCCTTATCAGCAAATTCTACCATGTAGCAAAGACATACCTTTATTATATTTTAATATGAAAATAAAATATATTTCTTTGGAAAATATATTTTATATGAAATAAAAATATTCTTGTGAAATAAAATACTTTCATTCATTATATAATTTTATCTTAATTATAATAATAAAAATGCAAACGGAAAATGTCAATGAAATATCAGAAAATCAGCTTTTTATATGGTAAATAAAGCTTTTTTTATAGAATATTAGGCTTTTTCATCAGATCCAATATGTAAAAAGCACCTGCCAGATATCCTATATAAATATCTAAGCAGATGCCTTTTATTTAGTATTTTATTTTGAATTTTTAACTTGGATTTTAATTTAGATTATATCCTTATCAAAATTCAATCTCATCACTGTCTGTAATCTTTAAATCAGTATTATAGAATGCTGTCAGTGCCTCTACCATGTAGTAAGAATCCTTGATTCCTGCTGTTTCATATGCAGAGTGCATTGCAAGCTGTGGAAGTCCAATATCTACTGTATGTAAAGATACCTTCTGTGAAGAAAGATTTCCAAGTGTACTTCCTCCAACCATATCACTACGATTTGCGAAGAACTGGATTGGAACATTTGCCTTTTCACAAATATTAGCAAATACAGCACTGCTGATTCCATCTGTAGTATATTTCTGATTTGCACTGAACTTAACTACAATTCCCTTATTCATATAGGTACAGTTTTCAGCATCTGTTTTCTCTGGATGGTTTGGATGAACTGCGTGAGCATTATCACATGAAACCATAAAGCTCTTAGCTATTGCACGGCAATAATCCTCTTCACCAAAGCCAAGGCAGCTGTTAATTCTCTGTAATACATCTCTTAAGAAGGTTGAACAAGCTCCCTGCTTAGTTCCTGAACCAACTTCCTCATTGTCAAAGCATGAAAAAACATTAATACCATTTTCATTTTCTGACTGAAGCATAGCCTTAAGAGAAGTATATGCACACTGAAGATCATCGAGTCTTGAAGATGATATAAACTCCTCCTTAGCTCCCCAGATAGATGGAGCAACACGGTTATAGAGATACATATCTGAGCCTAAGATATCCTTCTCATCAACGCCAAGTTCCTCTGCAAGTAAATTGCGGTAAGCATTTTCTCCGCATTCTCCAGCAGAGAAAAGAGGAAGCATATCAACCTGCTTATTGTAAGCAAAGCCATCATTTACTGCCCTATTCATGTGAATAGCCACATTAGGAATCAGCAGAAGATCTCTGTCAAATGCCAGAAGTCTTGATTTAACCTTATTGCCCTCACGAACAAGCACTCTGCCTGCTAATGAAAGTGGACGGTCAAACCATGTAGCACATAGCATTCCGCCGTATCCTTCTGTGTTTAACTGTAAATATCCGCCCTTAGACTTTAACTCAGCCTTCTCCTTAACCTTGAATGAAGGTGAATCACTATGTGATGAAGTAAGCTGAAAATGATAATTATCAAGCTTGTTTCCTATATTGAATGCAATAATTGAAGAACCATTACGTGTAGTAAAATAGCGTCCTCCCTTTTTTACATTCCAGGAATCACATTCCTTTAACTCAGTATAACCTGCCTCTTTTAAAAGCTGTGCAAGATTATATACTGCATGAAAGCAGCTTGGGCTCTTATGAATAAAATCAAGTACTTCTCTTGAAGTTTCCTTAAACATGAAATCAGCCTTCTTTCTTTTTAATAATTGGAAGAATCAGACCTAATGCAGTTAATACAAATGGTGTAATAATATTTAACAGAGTTGAGAACAGATCTCCCTTTACGTACATTCCCATTACAGAGCATATTGCTGTAACAAAGAAACACCATACTCCTGCTGTTAATGCAAGTCCCTGATTCTTTGTAAATTTGTAATCAGGATTAAACTTATTCAATGACATACGAAGTGCAATATAAGCTGCAAATACCCATAAATAACGAAGTGGCATAGTAACAGAGTTAAGCTTGTTAAGCTGTGTTAATACGCTTGCAGCACCAGGAACTAATGACTGGATAAGAATGATACTTCCTGATAATACAACTACCATCTTGATACCATTTACATAAGCACCATATTTGTTCTTCTTTAAAAGTGCACTTGGAATAAACTGTCTTGAATCCTCATTGTCTAAAAGCATACGAAGAGGAGCGTCAATACTAAGTACAAGTGTTGAGAACTGTCCAATAGCATTACATGCTGCATAAATAATCATAAGGAGATTACCAACTCCGTAATACTCTCCAAGCTTCTGGAATGCAAGATAAGAACCATTTGATACATAATGGTTGAAGCTTTCCTGGCTCTCATTAATAACAGCAGGATCAAACATCATTCCCATAGAAATAGTTCCTAAAATAGCACATACCATAACCATAATTGCAAGAGCAATCATTCCCTTAGGGAAGCCCTTTGAAGGATTTTCTACCTTATTAACGTAAGGAGATATCTTTTCACATCCACCTACTGCAAATACAAGTATTGATAAAGAGCTGAAATATGCTAAATTAAACTGAGGAACAAGGCTCTTCATGCTTATATCCATAGATACGTACTCTGCATTTGGATTAATAACAGGAGCAGCAAACATCATTAAAATGTATAAAATAGACATAACGAACATACTTGTTCCAGCTAATGTAGCAAGCTTCTTAAGTGGGTTTAATCCACGGCTGGCTACCCAGCAGAAGAATAATAATACAGCTAATGTAGCAAGCTGTACTGCAAGTGTAGGGAACTTATCATAAGTTGTTCCGTTCTGGAATACCATCCAGCTTAAAGCCTTTAATCCGCCACTTCCCTTACTGGCAATATATGTAACGTGACATGCCCAGTAAGTCCAGCCTGCGTAATATGCAACCTTAGGACTAATTGTCTTACGAACCCATGAACTTACTCCACCACCTTCATTTTTGAAGGCAGAACCTAACTCACCTACCATGAGTGCATAAGGTACAAAGTAGAGCGCGAACATCAAAATCCAGCTAAAAATAACCTGGATTCCGTTAAAGTACACAAAACCATTGAGAACATTACCAAATCCCCAAACAGTTGAGAATGCCATAAAGGCAAGGGTGTACCATTTCATCTTTTTTGCGTTTTCCATTTTGATACTTTCCTTTGTCTTTTTTATTTGTTTGTAAAAACAAACTGAATAAGTATACCATAAAATTTATAAAAAATATATGCCATCAGACTAATTGTATTATTATTGGTAAATATAACTACTATAACATCTAATTATAATATATATTTTCTACAAAATTTATTACTATGCACAAAAGACGGGTTTGATTAGGGTAATTGTAAATCAGATTTACAAATTTCTTTATTTATATTAACAGTTTCAAATATCAGCAATATACTACGATTAAGTAGAGCATATTCAAACAGTAATTTTTATTTACCTTATTTGTCTATCCACCATGCATTTTCAGTTCTTTCAAATATTATATTCCTGTCTTAAATAATCAAGTAAAGCAATACACCCCTCTTTTACATCATTATAAGTATCATCAAAATTCCCTGTATACCATGGATCAGCTATATCTCTTTCTGATTTAGCAAAACTAAGAAGCTTGTAAACTTTATCCTTAGGATCTCCATTTAATATTCTATTTAAATTACGAATATTAAAGCTATCCATACCTATTATATAATCAAACTTATTGTAATCACCTGCGTTAATCTGCTTAGCATAATGTTGAAGCACAGGTACTCCTACCTGTTTAAGCTTCTGAACAGTTCCTCTATGTGGTCCATTACCTATTTCTTCCTTACTTGTTGCCATAGAATCAATATAAAATTGTTTATTCAGTCCAGCCTTATTTACAAGATCCTGCATAACAAACTGAGCCATTGTCGATCTGCAAATATTGCCGTGGCAGATGAAAAGTATTTTTATCATATTCTTATATCTCCTTAAATCTTCTCAAACCATTGATTTTACTGGGTTTCATGATCTATCCCATTTTGGTCTTATTTTTATTTCTTCTTAAACTTTCTTATATTCATGCCATGACCTGACATAAGAATGGGCATAAATTCAACATTTTATGCCATGGTGTTTTGTTATGTTATTGCAGATTAACAACCTTCTGTGGAATTTTATTCATTGCCATCCCTGCCAAATACAACCTTTCCAGCTCTTTTTTGGCATCTTCGGCACCCAGATGCGTATATACATTTAAGATCTCTCCGATCTCACTGTGCCCCATCAGATACTGCAAAGTTTTCGGATTCATGCTGGATTTTGTCCTCTTACTGCAGTAGGTATGTCTGCAAATATGCGGTGTAATCTTCGGAATCTGGATGCGGTAAATGTTATTGTACTTTCGAACCGCAAATTAAAAATACTTCTGCTGTTGACCTTCTTAGGCTTATGGCAATTACGATAGTCATCGCTGTCAGAACGTTTTGATTTGGAGTAGCCTAAGTGTTCCTCCATTTCAGCTTCCATCATTTCCTTGATGGTTCCACCTAACAAATCTTTGAGAGCGTCCTGAATGTCCTGGGCAGACTCAATATCATACTCCTGCAGGCGCATTTAGATGATGTTTCGTTTTCCTTCTGTCATTTGTACTTTGTGTACCGGTTTCTTTTCTCTTGCCATAATAAAAGGCCTCCTATGATTGATTATTTTATCATAGAAGACCTTTAAAATCCTTATTTACAGAATTTTTATAGACTCTTTTATTCAAATTCAATTTCTTCCTCTGCCTTAGCATATACATCCAGTTGATTTTCAATATCAAGTCTATTAACTAACCAGCCTCGTGCAAGACACATTTTCACAAAATCATCAATACGATTTACACCATTCATCTCTTTTAGCGTTACAACCACCCCAAATTGAAGGGGATCTTTTCTTTTCTGTAAACGTTCTTTCGTATTAATTTTAAGTCCCCATAAACCAGAATCATAAGCTTTTCGAGGAATTCTTTTATCTTTTATTTCCTCACTAATATGCTTAACATTATCCCATTTACGATACATTTTTCTTGCATCTTCTTCGTATAATGTGATTAATTTATCTTCAGATTGCTGGTTATCATCAATAGCTTTAATTGTTGTTGATCCTCTTTTTGCAACAACTCTGCCAAAATGAATATCCATTTCCGTACTTGTATAATCAACACCCTGCTTTCGATCACAATGCGGAAAATATGCCAATGTTGCTCTTGCATAAAATGGATGTGCATTATCTACAATAGGTACAGGCAAATTATATGTATAGGTTTCATATTCCTCCGATGCACCTGTCATAATAAAACGTATTTCATCATTAGATGTTTTTATAATGTCATTAATGTGCTTGGGTACGATACCATATCCTATTCTATGAGAAATATCATCTTTTCGATTCCATCCTGCTGCAGCATCAATCAATAGTGCTTTAGCCACCTCTCGACTAAGTCCCATAATATGAATTAAATATGCTAATTTACGTGAAATCCATGGAGCTGCAAATGAAGTTCCAGTTACATATGCCGCCCCCATATTATCCCTACACACAACCATTTTATCAGTGTATACTGTTCCATCGCCACCATAATAACTAATATCTGGTTTATGGAAAAATGATAAAACTGGCCCGACTCTGGTGTATGGAGCAGAGTTCCCTTTGAAGTCTACTGCATTGACTACCATAGAATTAAGTGAATCTGCTGGGGAACCAATTCGCATATCCTTTTTTGTAACTCCTTCTGGGACATTTGTTCCTGCTACCACAAAAATAACATCATATTCACTTTGTATACGATCCAACTCAGCAGCTTCCGGTGAAATAAAGTTCGGTTTAATTTCAAGTTTAGAACCCAATGACAAATTCCAAACTTTAATATCTCTATTGGCTGCAACAATATTTCTAATCATCTTTAAAACTGTAAAAGAACTGAATCCATTATGTGTTGCCACTCCAAAATGTCTTACTCGGAACCTTCCACAGCCATCTTCAAGCTCTGGGTTTCCATGTGGACCATCTACTATAATATAACTTACGCCGGTTCCATGTTCGTAATCTTTCTTTATCAACGGAATATTAGGATCCAGTAAATTCGTATATTCAACCCATTCATGAAAATATACTTTTTGATTAAATTGAGTATCTATAACGCCTATTACTGGTTCATTTGCTGGATGCGGAATCATTGTCCCAAAATCATCTTCCACATCCTCATAGGCATCCAACATATCCTCTCTTGAAATCTCAGAAAAATCTGTCACCCCCATAGCTATCAGATACGAGGCATTATTATATAACAATTTGACTTCGTCCGGATTCAATCTTAATGTAGTCTCATCAATGATACGCTCATCAACTATATTAATTCCAAACTTTGCAAGAAGTCGCTTCGTATCAACCCCTGTTTGATAAATAGTAATGATTGCTTCTTCTGTTATTTCCTCAGTTGCCCTATCAATATCAAATTTTTCAACATAAAATCCATCAACCACAGTTCTTAAAAAATTGGTTTTAGATACTTCAGTAAAATTATATTTTGCCTTTTCTCCTAAATCTTCTATGATGTCACTATTAATGGAACCACTATAATACTTTTCAATAATTGATCCTGTTTGTTCTAAAACTTCGGTTGCTTTCTCTATTGCTTTCAATGAAACAAAGTGAGTAAAGACATGTTTTTGTACTTCTTTACCAGCATCATCTGGCTCCCAAACAAATTTAACACCTCTGATAGAATCAGTTGGCGTTTTCCCATTTTCCGCCAGAAGAATTTTCAAACGATTACTTTTTGCAACTATATGCTTATAATGTACACTTACTAAAGCACCATCAATATCTGTATTTTTCTTCCAATAAACAAGGATTCTTTCCAACTGTTTTGCCAATTCATAAAGATGTGACGATGAAACAGTTTTTCCCTTTGGAAGTTTAGGCGAACCTGGTTTAGAACCATTGGGTCTTTGCTCAAATCTTCCTTTAAGCTGTAAAATATTATTCATCACTTACACCTTCTTTCAAATCACGAGCCACACTACTTTTAGAACGCCCAACTAATATTTCCATTTCTCTCACTGTAAATTTTTGGCTCTGCAATTTTTTCAAATCTTCTGGTTTTTCATTGCATACTGCATAGTATAATCTTCTAAAATAATCCATACCATCATTCGGATTACTAAAGGCAACCGATGTCTTTACCAAGTTCTTAAGCTCACCCGGATATGGTAGTTGTGGCATCAATTTCATAATTTTTCTGAACAACCGAATATCCCTATTTGCAAGCTTCAGCTTATCAAGATATCTATCCAGCATTTTTTCAGCAATATAAAGAAGATCTTCCTGTGAATAACGATTAAAATCAATAACAGAATCAAATCTTCTTATCAACGCTTTATCAAAATGTTGATAAAGATTTGTCGTTGCAACCAAAACAACATTTTCATTCATTCTATCAAACTCTTTTAACAGTGCTGATGTTGCTCGCCCCATCTCTCTTAAATCATTTTGATTCGTACGATCCAATGCCAGTGCATCAATTTCATCAAACATCACTATCGCTTTGTGAGGCTGAACAAATTGATTTATTTCTTTAAATAACATCGACAAATTCTTCTGCGTCTGCCCAAGTTTGCTATCTATTACAGCAGAAAAATCCACCATAAAAATATCTCTGTTTAAAATACGTGCCAATTGTTTTACCGCTTCCGTTTTGCCAGTTCCTGGAGCTCCCTGAAAAAGAAACTTATTGATTCCGATGTGATGTTCAATCGCATTTACTACCCCTATTAAATCATTTGTAATTTCATCAGGAAGCAGTAGCATATCAGTATTAGCTTCAATTTTTTCAAAAAAAGGAGAAACATTTTCTGATACCTGTGGCACAAACGTATTCACATTAGATAATAAGGACATGATATACTCAGCAAGTTGATAATCTCCCGATGCATCAAATCCCTTCGCTATTTCACAAGCTTCATTACGAAAGCCCGCATCATTTTTTTCTGTATAATACTTAATTAGACTTATAACATTTTTCTTTTTCACGACACGCACTTCCTTTTTCATTTGCTATATTCTTTATATCATATTGGGACATTTTTGTCAATATTGGGACATTTTTTATAGTAGAGTAAACTTATTGTTGGTTAAAAATAAACAAAGAGATTCCTAAGATATAATCTAAGAAACACAATGAATCAATTTATTGCCAACATTGTACACGTAATACCCACTCATTGTCAAAACAATCAAATATCATGCAAGTGTTCTGTAATTGATAAGGTCTTTCTTACTGTACCATATGGGATATTTGCCTGCATTCGATCAATATAGCTACGCCCCTGATCATAATGCTCTGCAACGATCTGTCTTAAGCTTAGATTCTTTGGTGTCATATCGTAGGTTCCAGTTGCCACAAGTATCCTCTGTGTACGACTGTATTTAACTAACTATATGATATCTGCTCTTCCATGGTTGCAGTCATAACAGCGAAGCTTGCTCATCCTGTCTGACTACAGCCCATTGGATGGGAACTGAGGCGGTCTGACAGCACATGGCTTACATGACTTTCTGCACTACAACCATTGACCAGCTTGTTTCTAAGTGTTCTACGCACTGCACTCCAGTTACCGAGTACATACTTTCTTAGCTCATCAACCTTATCCGGTGACTTTGCTGAAAGCATCATATCATTTGTATATGCTTCAAAGTTTTTACGGGCATTGTATTTATTGGAATAAAGCAGGTGCCAAAGTTCATTTTTAATGTTATCCTTCTCATCCAGCATTTGAGCTGCTGCGGTGTTAACATACTTCATCAGATGATATTTATCTGCACAGAATACTGCCTTGTCAAGATAGTTAGCTCCATACTTAATCCATGCAGCACCATCTCCGCTGACAAAGATTCTGCGAAGAACCCTCTCATCATAATTATTATCAATAAAAGCACTTACCTTTGCCCAGAGTTTCCGGTTACCCGCTTCTCCTGGATATAATCCGCTAAAATAGTATTTATTAACCAGTTCTTTACGCCCACTAATCCCTGGAACATCCTGCTTGTATTCATAAATATAGATCAACTTGGAAATAAAGCTGAAATTATTCTTTTCGTCATTTCTTTCATGTTGCTCGGCCACGTGATCTTCATCAGCTTCAATGAACAGATAAGGTACTGCCTTTGGTTCATCATATATAGTATCAGGGATTTCCTCAGCTATTGCGTGAATCTTATTCATCACAGTGGTTTTTGAAATATTCTGCTTTGATGGAAGAACTCTTGCAGCTTCTGCATAACTGGTTTTAAGAGCCTCACAAAGCATTGCTGCCTCTGCTGGTTCTGTAAAACGCTCATTTCGCTCAAGCCCTATCAGATTTTCTAAAAGATGGGAAAAACTGCCATTGTCAGCTTTTGAGACATAATAAGTACAGTTAACTCATTTGTGCAACCTTTTCGGCTAATGCTTCTTGCAAAACTTTAGATACATTTATATTCAATCTATCTGCCTCTACATTCAACCAGCTCGGCAATGTTACATTTTTTCGTACCATTTTGTCATCCATTTTTTTGCGATACTCTGCAAAGTCTACAAGCACCATTGTAAGCAGACCTTGAGTATAATCAAAATCATCTATATCTTCTTTTGCTTTTTTTATCGCTGTTTCGTAGTCTGATGCTATTGGAATTTCTTTTTTATCATCTTGTAAATCAATTCCTTTTATACCTATTGCATCCTTTGCCATTTCCATAGCATCAGGTATACTATCTCCCTCAGTATATATATCCATATCTGGAACATATACAAGATAATCCTTTCCACTTAATGCTATAAATACTGGATATGCCTGTTTCATTTGTGTCCTCCTTATGATTATATGTTACATACTTAATATGTATTTGCTAATGGAATTATACGCATTTTACACACTTTTTTTGAAAGAACTAATTTTGAGACTGATACCGTACACTCTTCGCAAAAATCTAATAAAACACTCTTGACTTTTTTTACAAATGAAAAGCTTTTCTTGACTTTTTTGATGAATCGTTGTACTAAAGGTGTTTTTTGAATATTTAACACAATGGGATGTTAATTTAACGCCTAAGCTGATTCACTTTAACATATCAGATAAAAATATCCATAAACAAAAAGGAATGAATCATTCCAAAAAAGGACCATTCATTCCAATCACTATAATAATTCAGCTTTCTCGGCAAATCTTATATTCCAGAAAATGACTCAGCAATTTTCTAGGTTCTACCTTAAATTCATCTGCTAGTGTTATCATCTTTTCATCAATAAGATCTAAATTTTTTTCTTCAAATATTTCTTGCAATTTAGGATCTTTTAATATAGGTGCAACAATACCATTTGGCACTCCGCCTAATTTTTCACATAAACGTTGACTAGGATAATTATCAGCAGCAACCACATATCTATAATATTCAAAATTATCCTGAGGCATATATGCCTGTAATAATAATTTCATAGCCTGTGTTCCAATACCTTTATGTTGTACCTCTTTTAATAATTCTATAGCAAGTTCCGGCTTGGATTTCCTTGTGTCTTTAATACCACAATATCCGCAAAATTTAAGAGTCTTTCTCTCTCTTATCGTACAATAAAATGATTCTTCTTTTAACAAGTCATCAAAAAGCTCTCTTTCAAAACCAGGATTTTTCTTAATTAATTTCTGCATCATAGGCGACACACTATCAAATATAATTTTTTGATATTCATGGTACTCATCTTTATTAATAGTATCTATTCTTATGCTATCATCCATTGTCGAAAATCCTATTTTATTATTTTCTTTCATATCAACCTTAAAATTTATAAAATAAATTTTTCCCTTGGCACAAGTCTTTGATTACTACTTCCCCTAAATTGTAATGTAATATCCTTTTTTTCCAAAATAAATTCACCATCTACAAGCATATCTATATAAGACAGCATTTCCTTTGTATGCTCTGTATAGATTTTTCCGCCTTCAATCATATCTACATCATATAAATAGCCTGAATAGCACCATACATCTTTATCCGGATAAGTTTCATGAACCCTACAGAGCAATTTAACCAAAGCCTCTTGATTTTCTGGTTCAAATGGTTCACCGCCTAGAAGAGAAAGTCCCTGTATGTAGTTTGGCTTAAGCATTTCCAGAATTCTGTCTTCAACCTCCTTGGTATATGGCTCACCAAAGTTAAAATCCCATGCTTCTGCATTAAAACAACCTTTGCAACGGTGTCTGCATCCGCTAACAAATAGCGATACTCTGCATCCTGGTCCATTTGCAATATCACAATTCTTTATACAAGCATAATTCATTCCGATCACCTCTAATCTGTTATCAGAAAGCTGGATAAAGCTTTACAAATGTAAAACTCTATCCTTGATTTCCTGTGTACGTCCCTGATTCCAGAACTGTGTTCCTATATATCCGCAGGTTCTGCGTGCAACAGACATCTTATCCTGATCACGATTTCCACAATTTGGACACTCCCAAACTAATTTTCCATTTTCATCTTCCTTGATCAGGATTTCTCCATCGTATCCACAGCACTCACAATAATCACTCTTTGTATTAAGCTCTGCATACATAATATTGTTATAAATAAACTTCATAACTGATAATACAGCTGGGATATTATTTTGCATATTTGGAACCTCAACATAGCTGATAGCTCCACCTGGAGAGAGCTTCTGGAAATCCGCCTCAAATTTTAACTTATCAAATGCATTTATTTCTTCAGATACATGAACGTGATAGCTATTTGTAATATAGTTCTTATCTGTAACGCCTTCGATAATACCAAATCTCTTCTGCAGGCACTTTGCAAACTTATATGTTGTTGACTCCATTGGAGTTCCATATACTGAGTAGCTGATATTTTCTGTTGCCTTCCATTCAGCACACTTGTCATTGAGCTTCTGCATTACCTGCAATGCAAATTCTCTTGCTCCTGGATGAGTATGTGATACTCCAAACATCCTTACGCACATCTCATTTAATCCAGCATATCCTAAGGATATTGTTGAATATCCATTGAATAAAAGCTTATCAATGGTTTCACCTTTCTTAAGACGTGCCAATGCACCATTTTGCCAAAGTATAGGAGCAACATCTGATACTGTTCCAAGAAGACGCTCGTGTCTGCATCTGAGTCCTCTGTGACAAAGCTCTAATCTCTCATCTAATATCTTCCAGAATTTATCAAAATCACCTTCTGATGAACAAGCTACATCTACAAGATTTATGGTTACAACGCCTTGATTAAATCTTCCGTAAAACTTGTAGCTTCCGTCTGGATTCTTCTGTGATTCCTCTACTGTAAGGAATGAACGACATCCCATGCATGTGTATACACAGCCCTTCTTAAGCTCTCTCATCATCTTCGCAGAAATATAATCAGGCACCATACGCTTTGCTGTACATTTTGCTGCAAGCTCTGTAAGATACCAATATTTAGCATTTTCAGTAATATTATCTTCATCCAGAACATAAATAAGCTTAGGGAAAGCTGGTGTAATCCAAACACCCTTTTCATTCTTTACACCCTGCATTCTCTGAATGAGGACTTCTTCGATAATAATCGCAAGATCATCTCTTGTCTGTCCCTCTGGAACTTCATCCAGATACATAAACATTGTTACAAATGGAGCCTGTCCATTACAGGTCATCAATGTAATAAGCTGGTACTGTATAGTCTGTATACCGCTCTTTATTTCCTCTCTTAACCTGCGCTCTGTAACCTTCTTGATAATATTCTCATCCAGAGGCTCTCCACACTCGGTTCTCTCTGCTATAACATTCTTGCGGATTTTTTGTCTGCTTACATCTACAAATGGAGCCAGATGTGCCAATGTAAATGACTGACCACCGTACTGATTGCTTGCAACCTGTGCAACGATCTGTGTGGTTACATTACATGCTGTAAAAAAGCTGTGTGGCTTTTCAATCATGGTTTCGCTGATCACTGTTCCGTTTTGCAGCATATCTTCAAGATTGATCAGATCACAGTTATGCTCTCTCTGTGCATAATAATCTGTATCATGAAAATGAATTATTCCCTCTTCATGTGCCTTTACTATCTCTTCAGGAAGCAGAACTCTCATAGAAAGATCCTTACTTACCTCTCCTGCCATGTAATCTCTCTGGGTCGAGTTAATAATCGGATTCTTGTTTGAATTCTCCTGCTTTACTTCTTCGTTGATATGATCAAGCAAAGCTAAAATTCCGTTATCTGTTGTATTTGTCTTACGTGAAAGCTCTCTCTTATAACGATAACGCACATATTTCTGTGCAACCTCATATCCACGCATACCCATGATACCGGTTTCAACCATATCCTGAATATCTTCTACATTGACAGCATGTGTAGACTTACTAACCTCCTGTGCGATCATCTCCCCGATTGCTTCTATCTGATAATCATTTAATCTGTGAATCTTTTCAATCTCATTATTTGCCTTACGTATCGCATTTGTAATTTTACTAACATCAAACTTAACTTCCTTACCATTTCGTTTAATGATATTTGTCTTTACGTCCATATTTAACACTACCCCTTTTTATATTACACGCATTTACTTGTATATATTTTAAAATAGTTAATTATACAACTATATATTGTTTATTATATATTTATATCACAATATATTGCGTAAGCATACTTATAATACCCTATATGTGGAAAAAATGGAAGAGCGTATTTTAATAATTTTACATAAAAAAACAGTGTCTAAATTGGTAGTAAATACCTCTTGTTATTTCTATATAAAAGTTATATAATCAAGATAGTTAAAGACATAAAGAAATTACTAATCTTGATAATTCATTTTGTTAGCAGATAATTGTTATATCTTTTATCGTTTTATATAAGTATAAGTTATAAGTTCAGTTGTCCCAGTTGTTTTTTATTTTAATTTGTTTCCAAGTATATGAAGATATGATTATTATTGCACCTATTGTTGCATTCTAATTTTCGTTAATATCTTTATTTTGGAGTTGTAGAATCTTCTGCTGTCATATATAACGGCACTTCTATTTCGCTCTTCTTAATTTATTCACATCTGTACATCTCGCTTTATACCTCGTTCTAATTTCCGTTTTGGCAGCAGCAGATTCTACTTTTTGATTAACTCCTCGATACTTTAAATTATATAGTCAGCGACAGATTGATAATTCCTTTCTTTTAGGAATGTTAGTCGTCAGTAAATTCCAAAAGAATGTAGGTGATATTTCATATAGTAATATGAAAGCCTACATTTTTATTTTATCTACTAATTTCGAAAAATCCAGAAAAACTTGTATAACACCAAGTTTTTCGGGATTCAAAAACTTATTTTAATTTATTCCCACTCTATTGTAGCATTTGGCTTTGGACTGAGATCGTAGCAAACACGGTTTACATTAGGAACCTCGTTCATGATACGGTCTGTGATCTTAAGAAGAACATCCCAATCAAGTTTCTCTATGCTGGCGCTCATAGCATCAATTGTATTTACAGCTCTAATAATAACAGGGTATTCATAGCTTCTTGCATTATTTCTAACACCTACTGACTTAAAATCAGGAACTACTGTAAAGTACTGCCATACCTTGCGGTCAAGTCCTGCATTGTGGAACTCTTCTCTGAGAATAGCATCAGCCTCTCTTACAGCCTCAAGACGCTCTCTGGTAATAGCTCCAAGGCATCTTACTCCAAGTCCTGGTCCTGGGAATGGCTGACGATATACCATCTCCTCTGGAAGTCCAAGTGCAACTCCGCAAAGTCTTACTTCATCCTTAAAGAGCTGCTTTAACGGCTCTACAAGTTCAAATTTAAGATCCTCAGGAAGTCCTCCAACATTGTGGTGAGACTTAACAACCTTTGCTGTCTTGGTTCCGCTCTCTACGATATCAGGGTAAATTGTTCCCTGTGCAAGGAAGTCAATTCCATCAAGTTTTCTAGCCTCTTCCTCAAATATACGTATAAATTCTGCTCCTATGATCTTTCTCTTCTGCTCAGGATCAGCAACTCCTTCAAGCTTTGTAAGATATCTCTCTGTAGCATCAACATATATAAGGTTTGCATCCATCTGATTCTTAAATACTTCGATAACGCTCTCTGACTCGCCCTTTCTCATAAGTCCATGGTTTACATGTACGCATACGAGCTGCTTGCCAATTGCCTTAATAAGTAAAGCTGCAACAACAGAGCTGTCAACACCACCTGAAAGTGCAAGAAGAACCTTGCGGTCTCCAACCTGCTTACGGATAAGCTCAATCTGATCTGCAATGAAGTTCTCCATGTTCCAGTTTGTTTCTGCATGGCATGTATCTAATACAAATTTCTTAAGCTCTGGAAGAGCTGCTTCATATGTATCATACTTCTCGCTGCACTTTGCCTTGTCATGTGCTATAGACATAACTGGAATTCCTGCTTCATAAATTTCTGAATTAACATCAATCTCAACGCCGTCTACAACATTATTAGGACCGCCGTAAATAATGATTCCCTTAACATTTGAAAGCGCCTCAAGCTCAGCCTTAGTAATATCGTGTGGATAAATCTCACTGTATACACCTAATGCCCTGATCTCTCTTGCAAGAACAGTATTCTCAGTGCTGCCTAAGTCTAAAATGACTATCATATCCTGTTTCATGGATTCCCTCCTAAAATGATATTATGAAATAAAATAATATCTAAAAGCATACATAATTTAATCTCTACTTTCAAGTGTAAATTTATTAAAAGCTATAGACTTTTTTGTTTCATTTTTTATGCATTTTCGTGTTATACTAACAATGATTTATGATTTATGAAAGGTAATTTGTATGATAGATAAAAAAATATCAGACTATATAGACTTACATGAACGAGATGCTCTCAATTTTCTTAAGAAACTTGCAGTTATAAAAGCACCATCTGGGAATGAATCTAAGCGTGCTGAATTTTGCATGGATTATCTTAGAGCTCACGGTGCAAAAAATCTTTGCACTGATGAAGCTGGAAATGTCATATATGCAATAAATGTAAACGAAAGTAATAGACTGGAAGTATTTTCAGCCCATCTTGATATAGTTTTTCCTGAAGAAGTAGAACTAAATATATCCGAAAAGAACGGAAGACTGTACTGTCCCGGAATAGGCGATGATACAGCCTGTGTTTCAAGTCTCATGCTTACAGCCTGTTATCTGGCTGAATATGATGCAGATGAGGAATGGAAAAGACTCCGTGGTGAAAATGCTCCTGGTCTTCTCATTGTATTTAACACCTGTGAAGAGGGGCTCGGAAATCTCAAGGGAATCAAAGAAATATGCAGAAGATACTCTGACAGAATAGATTTATTTTGCTCCTTTGACCTTGGCTATGACAGCTTTATAACCTCTGCTATCGGTTCAATAAGATATAAAATAAGCGTAAAAACTCAGGGTGGTCATTCTTTTATGAACTTCGGAAGAGCAAATGCCATAGAAAGACTTTCATCTATCATAACCAAGCTGTATTCCATGCCTCTTCCTAGGGATGGCCATAATACCTTTAATGTTGGTCTGATACAAGGAGGTACCTCTGTTAATACGATAGCCCAATATGCCGAGATGTTATTTGAAATCAGATCTGACAGAGCCTATTATCTTAGGTATATGGATGAAAAACTTCAAAAAATTATTGAAAATTCTAAGAAAGGCTGTGTTTCAGTAGATATAGAAATTATTGGAAAGCGTCCTTGCAGTGAAAATGTTGACCCTGACAAAATGAAACAGCTTATCCATAGAGCAGAAAAAGCGGTAAAACAGTACTCCGGAAAGCTTCCTGTTCAAAAGCCCGGCTCTACCGACTGCAATATACCGCTTTCACTTGGTATACCAAGTGTCTGCATTGGCTGCTACCTTGGACAGGGCGCACATACAAAAGAAGAATATATTCATTTATCTTCATTAAAAACCGGATACCTGATTACCGCCTCAATGATATTTAATCAGTAAAATTTGTATTTAATCCCATCTTCCATCATGCCTGAGTTTCTGATACATGTCATATGCCTTTTCAAGCATTTCTTTTTCATTGGCAAATTTAAGAAGGTGGATTGCCTCATGATATTTATAATATCCGCTGTCCTTAAAATACTCTGACGCCTGAGGCTTTGAATAGTATGAAGATCCCTTCATAAGATACCAGTGCACATCCTTTTCTACCTTATCTTCTGGAATAAGGAATGAATACGAGCTTTTGCCGACATATTCAACTATTTTGGCATCAGCTCCGCTCTCTTCCTTAACCTCTCTTAAGGCTGTGACATCGTGTGTTTCACCGGGTTCTACTGTTCCTTTTGGAAGTACCCAGCCTTCGTATCTATTTTTAAAATTTTTATACAGCAGTAATATTTTACCTCTGTATATAACAATTCCTCCACAACTTACCGCTTCTATCATTGCGATCCCTCTTTTCCTAAATGTAAATACAGAACCTTCATCTGCATTATTTCTTTCCTATTATATTCTATTATACCTTAGATAGCAAATGAATATTCATTTAAGAAAATACTGATCCATGATTTTTCTGACTATAGGTGCTGCTGTTTTTCCGCCTGTTTCTCCATCCTCTACAAGTACACATACTGCGATTTCTGGCTTTTCCATAGGAGCAAAGGCTATGCACCAAGCATCTGTTTTTTTGCCATTATCATATTCTGCAGAACCTGTTTTTGCACAAACAGAATAGCTGTCATTCTTTAACGCACTTGCCGTTCCATCAGTTACCACTGCTCTCATCCATTCCTTAAGCAGTTTTACCTCTTCATCTGAAAATACCTTTTCATATTTCTTAGGCTTAAATTCTTTATATGTATCTCCACCTGCAGTTTCTATAGAATCTATGAGGTAAGGCTTCATCATAAGTCCATCGTTTGCTATAGCCTGAACAAGCATAAGATTGTGTAATGGTGTCATAAGCGTATTTCCCTGACCTATACCTGTCTGTGTTTTGATAAATTCATTTGCATCCTCATCTAATGAAAATGATGACTTTTCCGAAACAATACTTGTTGGAAGTTTTTTATTAAATAAAAGTCTCTCAGTAAGTCTGTTCCAGTCCTCTGCTTCAAGCTTAGAAGCTATATCAGCAAAAGCTCCATTACATGAATTAACAAATGCTGTCCTTATATCCTGCTTTCCATGTGCCTTATCTGCATAGCAATGTATCTTATTACCTTCGCTATCCTCATATATTCCATCACAGTCATAGCTATAGCTATAAAATTCGTCAGGGTATGCTTCCTTAAATGCAAGTAAAGTTTCTATTTTAAAGGTCGATCCCGGTGGATAAAGTCCCTGGGCAGCTCTGTTTAAAAGTCTGGATTCTCCCTGCTCATTTTTATTTATCAGCTCCCATTCCTCTGCTATTGTATTTGGATCAAAAGCTGGAAGGGATGCCATCGTAAGCAATTTTCCTGTATCTACATCTATTACAAGTGCAGCACCCCTTCTTCCACCTAGTGCTTCTATTGCTGTTTTCTGAAGCTTTGTATCTATTGACAGCACAATATTGTCTCCGGGCGACTTCTCTGCTTTTAGTCCATTTGCTATTATTTCAAGCTGATTCACATGTGATCTGAGAAGATAGTAATTGGCATAGGATTCAAGACCTGTTTTTCCCTTTGCACTATATCCTGTTATATATGCATAATTACTTCCATGAGGATAATTTCTGTATTCATTTCCCTCATCATCCTTAAGCGTTTCTGCAAGAACAGTACCATCTGCCGCAATTATTTTACCTCTTTCAACACTTTCTTCCAGAATCTTATCTCTTGGATTGTATGAATTCCCTATGATTTCAGGTGCCTTCGCCATAACAAAGTACAATAGGAAAATACTCATGGCCGAATAGACAAAGCTGATTACAAGGCTGATTCTGGAAATACCATGATTTTTCTTTTTACTTTTGTAATTTTCCTTTATATAATCATTTTCCTCTGCATATTCACATTTTTCTATATAATTGCCTTCCTTTGAATATTCATTTTCCTCTGCCTCCATGCTTTCAGCATCACTTATCATAATTACATGAAGACCCTGAATAATCATAAATAAGATAAATGAAGAAAAAATTGAACTTCCTCCATAAGCAATAAAAGGAAGTGTTACTCCTGTAGACGGAATGAGCTTTATTGCACCTCCTATAGTGAGAAAGACCTGCACTGCATATATAACTGCAAGGCCGACTCCTATCAGTTTATAAAACATTACTTCCATATAGCTTGATATAAGCATCATTTCAAGTATACAGCACAGACAAATAAGACACAGGCAGACTGCTACTATTGCCCCCATCTCCTCTGAAATTGCTGAAAATATAAAATCCTTTTCTACTATAGGTATCTTGGAAGGCATACCGCCACCTATACCCATTCCAAAAAGTCCTCCAGTACCAATCGCAAAAAGGCTGTGTGCCATCTGATAACCGGTATTGGATATGTCAGCAAAAGGATCTATCCATGCACCAACTCTTACCCTGACATGGTTAAACAAATTATATGCGGCTATTCCAGCCACAGCAGCAGCTCCTGCTCCTGCTACAAGATAACGTCTCTGCCCTGTTGCTATATAAAGTATTATTATGAATACTGAGAAAAAGATAAGAGCCGTTCCTAGATCCTTGCACAGTATAAGTATTACCATGTGTATAGCAGCAAAAAAACTGCATATAAGAATATTTCTCTTATCTACGCCATCATTCAATATTGATGCTAAAAAGAATACATATATTATTTTTACAAATTCTGATGGCTGAAAGCTAAATCCAAACACGGACAAAGACATTTTGGCACCATAACTTACACTTCCTGCTACAAAAACAAGCATAAGAAGTGTTATTCCAATACCAGCATAAAAATACTTATAATCTGGAAGATTGTAAAAACGATCTATGCACCAGGGAATAGCCAAAGTAATAATACTTCCTGCAACTATTATCAAAAACTGCCTTCCTGCATGGCTATAATTTAGTCTTGTCAGCATTATCATTCCTAAGGCAATAAAAAGGCATATATTGCTCAACAGCTGAACTGATGCCCCGTGATATATCTTTTTGAATACTATAGGATAAATAATCAAAAATATAAGCTGTGCAAAATACAATCTCAGAACATGTGTATCTGGATTTCTGACTAAAAGAACCAGAAAGGCTGAAAAATGAATAAAAAGTATAAGTGCCTTCTGTATCAATCCAAAGCCATTTCTATTATCTTCATCCTCTGTTATAAGGTACCTGAAGCTAAGTATGGTATAAATAACCATAGCAAGAGCAATAAAATATTTACTTAAAGTTATCACTATATTTTCCATACCTATATTTTAGACTATGCTCTACTAAAGGCAACTTACATTTTTCTTAATAGAAATGGTGCATAAAAGCCATGGCGATATATGTTAAATATCAGCCATGGCTCTTAATTAATTAAAATATATTTGCCATTTTATAATTTTCCTGTACTACACCGTTTACTGTCCATGCACCATTTGCATCAACAGTATGACCATCAATTGTTGTATTTGTTAACAGCTTACCACGTTGTCCATCAGAATTAGGATTAAAATAATAACATCTTTCTACATGATACTGATCTTCTATCCAGCACCAGCCTGTTACCATTTTTCCTCTTGTTCCATCTGAAGCTTCATTGAGGTAATAGGTTCCATCTCCCTGCTGTAACCAGCCTGTCTTCATCTGCCCATTTTTCTCAAAATAGAACCAGTCAAAATTCTCTTGTCCCTTCGCTTTGTCAGCGTATGGATTATATATTGCGGCCCATTGGTTCATATACATTCTTCCGCCTGCATCTGTAAATGTCCAGTTGCCAAGTCCGCTTGTTCCCCAGTTTCCTTTTACTACATAATCAGGAAGATCAAGCTCTGCGTCCTCTGTTCCTGCCGGTCTTACATTTATTGTACAGCTCGCCTTGAACCCTTTAAGCTCTGCTGTAACAGTTGCAGTACCTGTACTTACTGCCGTAATAAAACCTAAATTATCTATACTTATTACTGAAGGATTACTTGAAGTCCATATCACATCATTTACATCTACATCAAGAGCATTTTGAGGCTGTAATCTTACATCCAATGTTATAGTCTGACCTGGTTCCATGTTTAATGAGGATTCCTTTATTGATATTCCCTCAAGTGGCTCCTTCTTTGTGTCCTCAAATCCATCCTGCTGCATTGGAGGCTTATGTTCTGAATTAGGATCACGGTTAGGATTTAATGCAAAGAAGTGAACTGTATACTGTATTGAATCATATGGAAGTCCCTTAAGACCTGTAATACTTACAGTAACATTGTCTCCTGCCTTAAATCTTACATCAGGTGTAAATATCAAAGCTGGTCCCATTCCATAAGAACCTGTGTCAATGTTCATGTACTTTCCACTTTTAAAGCGGTCATTACCTGTTATAGTATATTCCTGTCCTGTCTGTTCACTCTTAAGCTTTATAGTCACTGATGATATATCATTGATCAATCCTAATGAATCATCAAAACTTATGCTCCATGTATCTGTAAAATACTCTACAGGTGCATTTAACGCAGGCCAAAGCACCATATCAGGATTACTTCCCGCATTGCTGTTATCAAAGCTGTACATTGCAGTGAAACTACCTGTATTTCCAAAGCCAATAGCTCCCATAGCAGGATTGAGCAGCCATCTTCTATGTCCAACTAAATCTATATTTGATGGATCACTGTCATCTATCCAGCCTTCAACTATAGCCTCTGCCAGATTGTTATATCCCATTGCTATATTTGATGAAGATGTGCCTGCATATGCCAATTCATAAAAGCTATCTGATACAGAAGCTGGCTTATTAGGTGTATGTGTAAGCTTATTTTCCTTTGTTAATAGAGTAGTTCCTGCCATAGCCATTTCTTCATATGCATCGCTGCTATATACATCGGCAGGAATACCTGCTATATATCTTAAAAAGTTTAAAGAGTTAAGTGCATTATTCACGCTAGCTTCACTTAATTTTCCAGGTGTCTCATTTTTTAGACTCGGATTGACAGCATATGTATCTTCTGTCTTTCTGCTAAAAGGATGTGCTGCGTAAAATGCTGCGATTTCATCTGGTGTATGATAATCCACAGGAGAATTTGAAGCATCTATTGTATATGTATTTGTAGAAGCAAAAGCAGAAATAAACGTCTGCACTCCTGTAAAAACCAAAGCAAGTGATAGTAAAGCTGCTATTTTATTTTTCTTCATTACAAACCTCCTACAAGTTTATATTATAGTTCAAATCAATTACATAGCTCTTAGCCTATTGATAAGAAACGCATTGCAACCTTAAAATCTTCAAGACTGTCTGTATCATAGATTACAGTTGTTTTATCATCCATGAGCTTAGCGCCTGGGTAGAAGGATTTTGCATAAGCATTTGCAAATTTCTTATAATTAATCTCAAGTTTATAACGCTCTGGTAATGTAATATGACACTTTTTAATATTTTCAGGCTTAAGTGCTTCCAGAGTCTGCTCCTTAATAAGCTTACATGCAGAAGGCGATGAAAGACCTGTTATCATTCCTCCAAGTCCTTCCTTAACCGCTGCTGTCTTTGTGTTCTCATTCATAGCTTTTACAATCTTACAGATTCCTGTATCACCACTTAAAAATACTGATGGTACTTTGTATCCCTCTGCAATCATGGCATGAAGTTCATATTCACTCATAAAATGATCGTTTATCTTAACATAATTATAAGATGAAGCGCTCATTGTATGTGCAAGTGGATTTTCTACATTTCCAGCAGGAGCATGCCAGCCAATATATAAAACTGCATCAAAACTTTCATCTATTCCTGACACCATGCAGTCTGGATGTCCTGACCATCCATATAAGACCTTTACCCCTTCTGGAAATTCGTCGAATATCATATTTCTTGCACTGTCATGTGCGTCCTTGACGTAAATTTCTGTAGCACCTGCCTCAAAGCAGCCCTCTATACATGCAAGTGTTTCCTTTGTCATTTCCTTAGCTGCTGCCGCATGCTCAATATTTCCAAGTGTTGTAGCATTCCAGTCGCAAAGTGCTGCTGTTCCTTCAATATCACAGCTTATATATACCTTCATTTTTAACCCTCTCTTTAATATATTAGTATTAGCCGGCACCTGCTAAACAACAAGTCTCAGCTAACTATGTATAAAAATGCAGGGGCTTTAACCCCTGCATATAATTATATCAAATTTGATACTCATTTTAAAGCTATTAGTTGCAGCTTACGCCTCCATCTACAACTATCTCTGCACCTGTAAGGAAGGCAGCATCATCACTTGCAGCATACAAAACAGCTGCAGATATATCCTTTGACTGCCCCTGTGGGATAGATGAATCAAGTCCTGCCATTATTCTTCCCATTCCAAACTGGCTGATATTTGTCTGGCTGTTCATAACCTCTGTTTCAACCCCTCCAGGACAGATTACATTACAGCGTATTTTTCCTGCATACATATATGCTGTATTCTTTGTAACTCCGACAAGTGCATGCTTAGAAGCTGTATATGCAGCTCCTGCACGACATCCTCTTACTCCGCCTATAGAAGCTACGTTTACAATATTTCCCTTTGTATCCTTATCGAGCATAACCTGTACAGCCTTACGCATAGCAAAAACAGGGCCTTCGAGATTGATCTTCATAACCTTCTCCCAAAGCTCATTTGTAAGCTCTCCAACAGGTACAAACTCATCCATTACGCCTGCATTGTTTACAAGAATATCAAGCTTTCCACAGTTTTCTACTGCAAAATCTATCATTCCTTCACATACTTCCTGTGATGAAATATCTCCTGCATATGGAAGTATTTTTCCATCAAATCCTTCTGCACTTTCAGCAAGCTCAACAAGACGCTCTTTTCTCCTTGCTACAGCAACAACAGTTGCTCCTTCCTTTGCAAAGTCCAAAGCGATCTGTCTTCCCATACCTGAACTTGCTCCTGTTACAACAACACTTTTACCAACAAATCTCATTTCATAACCCTCCATTTTAAATAAAATAGCTATAAATAATAGTAACATAGCAAAGCTGCCGATTCAAGCATTCCTGTTCCATTTCTATGACTCTCTATTACCTGCTTCTCTATTTTATTATTCTACGCCTCTCTTAAAATGTCCCCTTGTGAAGTCCTTAGGCATATATCCTGCATTATCTAAAATCATACTTACCTCTGACTCAGACTCGATTGTAAAATCGTATCTTATATAATCTGGAGAGATTTTATCTATATCTTTTTCCAAATCATAAATAACGGTAGGAACAGAATTAAGAATATTGTTGTAGCACCACAGACAGTGATTTTTAACAGGCAGCATAGCTCCCTTTCTATCCTTAAGATACATTGTAGAAGGACATTTATCACATTTTAATACTGTCTTTCGTATGCACTGGGCGCTTACCATCATGGAAGCGTGGCCATATACTTTTAATTCTGTTTCTGATTTAAGTTTACTGCTTAATCTTGTCAGTTCATTTTTATTTAATTCCTCTGAAAGTGTAAGTATATATTTTTTATTACCCAGTAGCTCTGATATAAACTCCTCTGAGCTGTGATTAAATGCATAAACTGTATTATCTAAAACAACCTCAGCCTCTCCGATCAGGTCGTTTATTTCAAAAAATACCTCTCCCTCAAAATTCCTAAACAAAAATGCGTCAAAGCCTGCTGCCTTTATTTCTTCCCTGAATCTTGTAAAATATTTTTCTGCCTCAGTTCTCCAAATGTGTGGCATCCTTAAACCTGTTCTCTTTGACTTATTATGACATAGTCTGACTAAATCCTTGTATTCACACGCTTGAACCATTTCACTGTCTATATATATAAGCTCAACTTTATCTGCTTTAAGACAGGCGTTAAACTGTTCTCTATTCTCTACGACAGCTCTTAAGTATGCTTTCTCTAAGCCCATCTGCTGCTTCCCTCCTAAGCTCATTTATAATTTTAACTGGTATAAAGCATTCTCCTTCAAGGCTAAGCTCTACATCAACAGCCTTAAAGCTTGTATTTCCAAATTTGGATAATCTTTTGACTATATCTTCCTTCAAAGCTGGGATTTTTCCAGCAGTCTCGATTTCTGTATCTCCCTCTACTGTAAAGCTGATTTTATTTCCATCTTCTGAAAATGTAAAAAGTTCAAGTACAGGCTTCTTTAAAACCTCAAACTCTGCTCTCACATATACATCCCGTTTTCTATCTTCATCAATATATTTTTCTTTGATTTCAGAAAGAATAACTTCATCCGGCACTCTTGTTTTCTTTTCCTTTAATGCCACCATTTCCCTGCCGTTATGATATTTCAGATAGCCATCTGTACTTCCGCCTCTGTCAAAAATTTCTTTAAGCTGTCTTTGATCTTCCTCGCTGACTTTATAGTCCTCATTATCATTTTCTGACATAATGATATCCAGATATTTTCTATATACACTTACTACTCCTGCTACATAAACAGGTGATTTCATTCTTCCTTCTATCTTAAGGGAGCTCACACCTGCATCTACCATGTCTCTAAGACTGTTAAGTGTATTAAAATCCTTAAGCGACAGAACATAATTTTCATTATTTTTGGTCAGTTTTTTATCATTTTCATAAATGTCATAAGGTAATCTGCAGGTTCCCGCACAACGTCCCCTGTTGCCAGATCTTCCTCCAATAAGTGAGCTCATCAGACACTGTCCGCTGTAGCAATAGCATAGAGCTCCATGTATGAAGGCTTCTACTTCTATATCAGCCTCTTTGTCAATTCTGTAAAGCTCATCAAGTGAAAGCTCTCTGGCTGCAACAATTCTGTCTGCCCCCATAGCTTTTAACTTTTTTGCAAAATGGGGACCTGTCACAGTCATCTGCGTACTTATGTGCAGAGGGAGCTTAGGAAAATGCTTCCTTATTTCCATAAATACACCAAAATCCTGGACAATCACTGCATCCAGCCCAGCCCTATAATAAGGCTCAATATATTCATATATTCCGCTTAATTCATCTTCCTTTATAAGGGTATTTAAGGTCATATAAACCTTTACTCCAAATAGATGACAATATTCAATGGATTTTAAAAGCATATCCTCCTTTGAACTTTCGGCATATGCTCTAGCAGAAAAAAGCGGACCTCCCATATAAATGGCGTCCGCTCCTGCATTTACTGCCGCCTTGGCACTTTCATAAGAGCCTGCCGGAGCCAGCAGTTCAACAAATCCTTTTCGATTTGCATATTTTTTCATTAATTTATCCTCTCGAAGATTCTTATAAAAATTTAATTAACAAGCTCTTCCAGCTCTTCATACTTCTTTTTCCACTCTTCACATCTGGCCTCAAGTATTTCCTGCTGCTTAAGTGCCTGTTCGAGCTTAATCTTTGTGCTGACAATATCATGCTTTACCGAATAAAGCTCTCTCTCCAGCTCTTCTGCCTCCTTTAGATACTTCTCAGTTTCTTCACATTCTTTAAAATATTCATCTGCAATATTTAAATTTAAAAGAAGTTGCTTGTACTCTGCATCGAGATGCCTGTAGCTTGGAAGTGTTCTGACTGCTTTAATGGTATCATTAATAAATGCAGCAACCCTCTGCATATATACCTCATCTGCACCAGTAATAGAATATATCTTCCCATCTATAAGAACATCTGTAGTATTCTTTATTTTCCTGCTTTCACTCATTTATATTACCTAGGTATCAGAATGCAAGACTCTGCTGACCTATCCTTTCTATTCCTAAATGCCTGTATGCATTGTCTGTTGCTATTCTTCCTCTTGATGTTCGCTGAATCAGACCATTCATAAGCAGATATGGTTCTATTACATCCTCAAGAGTGTCACTGTCTTCACTAAGTGAAGCTGCTATAGTATCAATGCCGACAGGTCCTCCGCTGAACTTTTCTATAATGGTAAGTAAATATGTTCTGTCATTTTGATCAAGTCCCAGCTTGTCTACATCCAGAACATCAAGTGCATAATCTGCTACTTCCTTAGTTATATTACCATCATATTTTACTTCTGCAAAGTCTCTTACTCTCTTTAACAGTCTGTTTGCCAATCTTGGTGTTCCACGACTTCTTCTTGCAATACGCATTGCGCCTTCATCATCTATACCTACTCCTAAAACAGCTGCCGACCTCTTTACAATTCTTGACAGCTCCTCTGGTGTATAAAATTCCATCTTTTGTACCATACCAAAGCGGTCTCTTAGCGGAGCTGTAAGCATGCCGGCTCTGGTTGTAGCTCCTACAAGTGTAAAATGTGGAAGCTCAAGACGTATACTTCTTGCACTTGCTTCTTTGCCTAACACAATATCAATAGCAAAATCCTCCATAGCTGGATACAATACCTCTTCTACCTGTCTGTTGAGTCTGTGTATCTCATCTATGAACAGTACATCTCCCTCCTGCAGATTATTTAAAAGAGCTGCCATTTCTCCCGGTTTTTCTATCGCTGGTCCACTGGTAATCTTAAGATTAACCCCCATTTCATTGGCAATTATTCCACTAATAGTTGTCTTTCCCAGACCCGGAGGGCCATAAAAGAGTACATGATCCAG
This sequence comes from Eubacteriales bacterium, assembly GCA_030525875.1. GTDB lineage: Bacteria > Bacillota > Clostridia > Lachnospirales > Lachnospiraceae > Avilachnospira. Next base: position 10,878 of record JAUNDV010000018.1, on the reverse strand, counting down.
AGCTTCATTTCTGGATTTTGCTGCTGCTATATAAATCTTCATCATTTCCTTAAGCTTTTCCTGACCAATATAGTCATCTATAGACTGAGGTCTTAATGAAGTTTCTATCTTTTTTTCTTCTTCTGTTATATCAGTATGAATTATACTTCCCATGCCTGACAGCTTTCCTTTCACTATATCAGAACTCTACACTTATCTGGTTGACTGAAGGAAGGTTTTAAGAGCTTCATTTTTGTTGCTATCCTGAAAAACAAAACCAGCCTGACGCTTTCTAAATGGTGCTTCCATCGGAATCTGTATAAGCTTTCCCTCATGAAGCTCCTTTGCAACAAACTCTTTTATAACAGCTGAAACACCAAGTCCTATTTTTGCAAAATCTATCAAAAGATCCATGGTAGACATTTCCAGAATTCTCCTAGGTGTTATTCCATTTTCCTTCATATATTCATCTACATGCCTTCTTGATACGTTTCCCCTGTCAAGAAGCATTAGATTTGCCTTTTCAAATATATCGACATCTTCGCCTTCAATGGCTTTTAGGTTTTTAAGATATTCAGGAGTGCATACAAATACATCCTCAACATCCATGATCTTAAGAAATTTGATTCCAGGCTTTAAGCCCTGCAATACAACCACTCCCACATCCAGCTTATGATTTTCTATTTTTGCAAGGGTATTTGTGGTATCCTGATTCTCAATTGTTATCTTCATATGTGGATATTCCTTGAGATATTCTTTGAGATAAGGAATAAGTATAAATTTGCACAGTGTTGTAGAAGCCCCTATTCTAAGATGACCTATATTAAATTCCTTTAGTCTTTTTATCTCGTCCTCGCCCTGCTCAATATATTCAAAAGCTTCCTTTACATGGGAAAAAAGTATCTCTCCTTCAGCTGTAAGGTGCACACCTCTGGAATTTCTATTAAATAGCTTAACACCTATTTGTTCTTCAAGCTTAACAATTGATTTTGAAATTGCAGGCTGGCTAATAAAAAGCTTCTTAGCTGCTTTGGAAATGTTGCCGGCCTTTGCAACCTCATAAAAAACCTTATATGATGATAATGCTTGTTCCATACCCTACCCCGTTATAATCAAATTAGTATATTTTTCCGATACATCATAACAAATATTCATAATAAAAACAATATTTATTATCTTGTAATCTATCTGAAACAAACTAATTTACTTGCTTTTAAATTAATCTATTCAAATCAATATCTTGTATCACAAAAAGCTCTTTAGAACCGCCATAATATATTTTTTTAGTCTTTCCTTATCTTCAAAAATTCCATCTTCATATATGGCATATTTTGTTTTGCTATTGTACTCCTCAGAGAAAACGGGTGTGTATATCAAATCAGGCTCTTCAAAAAATAATCCATTTTTGCGTATATACGCATTCTTTTTATTCGCCTGCTTCCTGGATTTTTTATCTACAAATTCACCTACAGATTTATGTACAGCATAATCTTCATATATAAGATAAAAATAATCCTTATAATTTGGAAAGAAATATTTTAATTCACCTTCTAGTAGCTCAACAGTAAAATTAAAATAGTCTGAGCCATCCTGAGAAACACTTATCACAAATGGTTTTTCTTCTATATAAAGTTCTCTTGGAAGCTTATATTTAAGCTTGAGATCCACATTTAATATATTATCTTCTATATAATATTCCTTTACGGAAAATGCCCCTTCCCTCAAAGCTTCATATGACAATATTGAAATCAGATAAGGCATATTTAAAATATCCTCTTCATTATGAAGAATCAAAACCTCAAGAAGCGAAGCTGCCTTTTTATTGGCTTTGGCATCTTTACTCTGTATCAGCCTTCTATATTCTAAATAAAGCTCTATGAGTTCTCCGCCATTAAATTTATCTTCCCTGTATATACCTAGAAATCTTTCAACTGTTTTTAATTTGCAATCATTTAATCCAAGTATTTTTTTTATAGGCCTGACTTTTTTTATTAAATCCATGCTAAGACATTTTGCAAAACCTAAATCTATACCATATTGCTCAGCGCATCTACTCATAAAAGGTATATCAAAATTATCCCCATTATAACTTATTAAGTATAATTTTCCTGCCTCTTCATATTTTTTACTTACAAGTTTGCTAAATGCTTCAAGCATTTCCTCTTCATCATACATATTTTCCGAGAAAAACTGTGTAAAGCACCATTCCTTCTTATCAAAATGTAAAACGCCTATAAGATATATTTCTGAACGTGCAGATGAAAGTCCTGTAGTCTCTATATCAAAAAACAAAAGTCTCTCTTTTTCTGCTAATACATCAAAATCTATTTCTTTATACCGATCAATTTTTTTATTAATTGTGTACAAGCTTATCTGCCCCTTCTGAATAGCTGATATTATTATTTTTTTCTATAAAGAAAGCCTTATATTCTCCATTTCCAAGCTCAGTATTAAAATCCTGTAAAAACTTTTCACCCTCAGTCTTTCCTTTTATAAACAAGGTTGTACTTAGTGCATCACAATACATTGAATCTGGTCCTACAACAGTTACGGCTGCCAATTCATTTTGCACAGGATATCCCGTATAAGGATCTAAAATATGATGGTAATGAATTCCATCCTTCTCAAAATACCTCTCATAAATTCCCGCTGTAACAACGGATTCATTATCTATATCAAGTTTTTTGAGATATTTTTCACTTCCCTTTTTTGGTTCTCTAAGCCCGATTATAAATGGATTTCCATCAGGTCTTTTTCCAATACACTGAATATTTCCACCCAGATTTATAATTGCTGATGTAACACCACATTCCTTTAAAACTGTTTTTATTTCATCTGCTATAAAGCCTTTTGCATATGAACCTGCGTCTATCATTACGTTTTCATCATATGCTTCAAAATAATATCTGCCATTCTTCTCTGAAATCCCCCACGAATCCAGGCTTATCTTTGATATCGCATCCTGTATCAATGTTTCATCCGGAATTTCCTGCTTGTCCTTAAAATCCCATAGCTGTGTAAGCGGTTTTATAGCTGTATTTAAATCCCCATTTGAACTATTGTCTATAGGCATAATCTTCTCAAGCATCTGCATTGTTTTCTGACTTATTTCCACTACAGCTTCAGTTCTATTATTTATCTTATATATGTCAGAGCCTTCCTTTGAAGGATTAAGCAGATTGTCATACTCAAGCAATTTTTTTTCTGCCTGCAAAAGTGCATTCTTTCCGCCACCTTCATATATAGTAATACTGCAAAATGTGTCCAGTAAAAAGGCATCTGCTGTCATAGGGTATTCTTCTACTGCTCCCTGTGCCTTATCATCCTCAGGACCTTTCATCATAGCTGCTGCTATAAAAACTATTATCAAAATTATTGGCAAAATTGCCTTAAGACTATCAATTATCTTATTTTTCATCTTCTCACTTTCCAAATAAAGATATTTTTATTGCGTTTAATTTGCATTACATTTTTATATTTTTTAAAGCAAGCCTTAATATATCCTCAGTCTTCATATCCTGAGTTATATTTATCTTTCTTATAGCCCTTCCTGCCTCAAGTCTTGAGTATCCAAGCACAGTAAGTGCCTCTACAGCCTCATCCACAGGTCCTTCCTGCACAATTCCTGAACTTACTGTAAAAGTATTTTCCGAAACAGAACCTGCAAAAATATCATTAAGATCAACCTTATCCTTAAGATCTATAATAATCCTCTGGGCTGTCTTTGCACCTATGCCCTGGGCTCTGCTTATAGACTTTGCATCTGAAGAAACTATTGCTCTCCTAAGCTCATCCGGGCTTAGCGCTGTCAAAATTCCGAGAGCTCCCTTTGGCCCTACCCCATTTACAGAGAGCAATGATCTAAACATTTCCCTGTCCTCTTTGCGCATAAAGCCATATAGGGACTGTCCATCCTCTCTGACTGAAAAATGAGTAAATATCTTTATCTCTTCTCCAATAGCAGGCAGTTCACGTAAAACAGAGCCTGGGATATTTATAGAATATCCCAAGCCTCCTGCTTCAACAACTATACTGTTTTCTTCTATTTCACATAATATACCATGTACAAAGCTTATCATTCGTTACTTCCTATAAAATATAATTTCGACTAAAAATGCATTAAGCATAAGGTGGAACCGGAGTAGGTCGTCTCTGATCAAATATAGCATTTGGATCATCAAAGAGGTCGCTAAGCCTGTTTTTACCATTTGCAATATCATTCCAAAGAGCCAGTCCGTCAAGCGGTCTTCTACCCTGTCTTAAATAATCCTTTCCTGCCTGAACCCAGACCTTAGTAGAATCCACATTACAGAAATATCTGAAGCCCTTATTCCACAAATAATCAAATTTTTCATTGTCATGTGTATAAGGATGCCAGTCCGCAACATCTGCACCCTTTGGGAAAATGATTATATCGCAAAGCCCTCCCAGAAGCTCCTGATTAACATTTTTATCCCATCTGTCTGTATCCTTTTTCATGTGTTCAAAGCTTATAGCTCCCATATCTCTATGCCCCCAGCTATGTGAAGCAAGCTCATATCCGTCATCTACAAGAGCCTTTGCCACCTGTCTTGCTGTTTCCCTGTCAGCTTCAATATTGGTATTAGCTGTTTTGCTTGAATCATACATAGGAGAATCAGGATCATAGGTCTCATCTGTTCTGTATCCTAAAATTCCATTATATCCTGTAAATGCAAGACAAGCCTTTGCACCACGATATGAAAAATCCGGATGCTCATCAATAAACTTATCCAGTATAGGCACAAGATCATAGTCTCCTACCACTTCATTTCCATCTGGGTCTTTATATACTGTGGTTGGTCTTCCATCCTCTCCAATTATCATTCTTATTGCGAAGCCTGCGCCGTCCATATATTCGTAATAGCAAACATCATCCTGTGACATTACAATTGCTTTTTTATCAGGAGGAAGCATAATATCTCCCTCAACAAACTTCTCTGTACCGTCAGTCTGCTTTTCTGTCCTTCCCATATCATGAAGCCCTACAAGAACATATCCCTTTTGATATAGCTCCTCAATCATTTTTTCAAATTCAGGAATTGTCGTCATCAGGCTGTTATAACCGCCTGCCTGCTTTCCCCATTTATCACTGTCAAAACAGTTTTCCGGCTCTACAACCAGGGTATGGAAGAAAATATGAGGAATCTGATTTATATCCTGTCTGACCAATGATTCCTTTGTTTTCTTGATATCTTCTATCTTTGCTTCAAACTCTGGCAATGGATTTTCTTCATTTGCCTTTGTAAGAATTTCCAGAGCTTTGTCATAGTCATACTGTAGCTTAAAATGCTCAGCTTCTGCAATTATCTGCTCTGTGCTTATTATATTTTCTGTTTCCACTTCCGAAGATGCCAAAGTCTGCTCTCCATCCTTATTATTTATCTCCGTTTCTGACTTACTTTCTGCAAAATTCCCCTTGATTATTTTTATAAGTTTCCATCCTGCAAAAAATATACCTAAAACCACCAGAATAAGAAGAAGTATTTTTATAAGCTCTGATCCATTTGAACCTCTCCTTCCTCTCTTCTTTCCTCTTCTTTTTGAATTATGTGGTTTTCCCTGTCCTAAATTTCTTTTATTATTTAAAGATGAATATGAATGTAGCATGTTATCTGCTGACATAACGTCCTCCTTCTTTAAGTTTATTTATTCTCTGAGTTTAACATATTTAAAAAATTTATGCTATACTTATACCACTGCCACAATCTTACATTAAAATTACAATTTTAGATTCACAGGAGATTATAAAATGCTAACTAACTTACTACTTATCCTGCTAATTATCATTGGTCTTATAAATATTTTCATATTATTAAAGAAGAAAAATGACAAACAAGATCTTGATGAATTGGCTTATACAATAAAAGAAACTATTGAAGAAGCCGGTGATGATATAACTGACAGATTGTCTTCCAGACTGACTGATATAAAGCAGGATATTAACTCCAGATCTATGCATGAATTAAGTGAAAACAGAGAACATAGAAAAGAAATGCAGGAAATTCTTACAACTTCACTTAAAGAGCTGCAAAACACCAATTCACAAAAGCTGTCTGATATACAATCAGAAATAAATCAGAAACTTGACCAGTCTCTTAATGAACGACTGGATAAATCCTTTAAAACTATAGGTGAACAGCTCAACAGCCTGTATAAATCTCTTGGAGAGCTTAGTAAGCTTGAAGATGGTGTAATGAATCTTAACAGGACACTTTCCAATGTTAAAACCAGAGGTGTCTTTGGCGAAGGACAGCTGGAAAACATTTTAGCAGATATTTTATCACCTAATCTTTATGACAAAAATGTTATAACCAAGAAAGGCTCAAGGGATAGTGTCGAATTTGCTGTAAAAATTCCTGACAAGGAAAATCCTAATGCATTTATCTATCTTCCTGTAGATTCCAAATTCCCTACCACTATCTATGACAAAATACAGGATGCTGCTGATAATTCAGACTCTGAAGCACTTTCCCATGCAGTAAAGGAGCTCGAACAAAGGATAAAAACTGAAGCCAAAACTATACAGTCTAAATACATAGAGCCTCCTTATACCACTGATTTTGCAATACTGTTCCTCCCTACAGAGTCTCTGTATGCAGAGATTCTTCGTATACCTGGCCTTGCAAATGAATGTCAGCAAAAATATCATATTATAATCACAGGTCCTACAACTGTAGCTGCCCTTCTCAATTCTCTCAGTATAGGATTTAGATATATGGCGGTTAATCGTGATTCACAAACAATTTTAAAGTTGCTTCAGGCTATCAAGGCTCAGTACCAGACTTTGTCAAAGCTCATAAGCACAGCTGACAGCAGAATAGATATGGCAAAGAAAGCAACAAAGGAGCTTCAGCATAGAGCCGATATCATTAATAGCAAGCTTACCTCTGTTGAAGAATTAGACAGTCTTGAGGCGGAAGCTCTTCTAGGTATAAAAATATCGGAATAGATTTTATTGAATAGAATTTACTGAATAAATTTTCGCACCATCTTTGTAAAACAGAATTGCTTATAAATAAAAACAGCTTAATTGAGTAATCTTTTGCTAATCACTCAAAAAAGCTGTTTTTTCTTTTGATTATAAGTTCAATTTTTTAAAGACCATGTCATACCCATCTTCACCATAGCTAAGTGAACGATTAACACGGCTTATAGTAGCTGTAGAAGCTCCTGTCTTCTCTGCAATGTCCAAATATGTCATCTTATTCTTTAGCATAAGTGCCACTTCATAACGCTGAGCCATGGCAAGAAGTTCTTTAATTGTACAAACATCTTCAAAAAACTTGTAGCATTCCTCTTTATTTTCAAGCTTAAGGACTGCATCAAATAAGTGATCAACAGCGGGTGTATGAATCTTTGGGTTCATGATAATTGTCCTTTCCAAAATCTTAATAGATAAATTGCTATACAACGTAATTTTAGCACTGCAACACTTTAAGATTTTATTACGCTAAATTATTTTTCACTTTATCATTAACTGCGTTATAAGTCAACTGTTTTAAATGTATTCATCATATGTTATCATAAATAAACATGACTAATGTTTATTTTACCAAATCGATTATTTTTGTAAAGGTATAATTTATGTTTTATACTCAGTTTTTTTTTACAAATAACAAAAATTTTAAATATTTTATAAAGAAGCTAGCTATTATTATATTGTGGCTACTAATCTGGCAGTTTATTTCTATGTCAGTTGGCAACAATATTCTTATTGTTGGCCCAATTGATACCTTTTTTGCCCTCATTAATCTCGTCAGGACAAAGGTCTTTTGGACTTCAATATTAAATACAATGCTAAAAACTATTGGAGGTTTTCTTCTAGCCAGTCTTATTAGTATTTTTGCTGCTTTTCTTTCTTATTATTTTAAGATAATACAGGAGCTGCTTGATCCTTTTATTAGCCTCATTAAAGCAATACCTGTTGCATCCTATGTTATTTTAGTGCTTATATGGATAAGAGGAAGCAGCTATTTATCCTTTGTCATAGCTTTTCTTGTGGTTTTTCCTGTAAGCTATATTAATATTTTAAATGGACTGATAAATACGGACAAAAAACTTCTCGAGCTTGCAAAAATATTTCATGTTTCTTTTTTTAAAAAGCTTAAATATGTATATATACCTGCAATAAAACCATTTTTATTAAGTTCATTTGAAACAACTATAGGTATGAGCTGGAAATCCGGAATTGCAGCAGAGCTTATCGGACAGCCACAAAATACCATTGGTTATTATCTTTATCAGTCAAAGGTTTTTCTAGATACTGCTGACTTATTTGCATGGACCTTTGTTATAGTTATTTTAAGCTATGTTTTTGAAAAAATATGTACTTTACTGATTAAGCGATACTTTAAGGCAAATCCTTAAAGCAAATGAAGAGTAAAATGATTGCTATATTATTAGGCTGAAAAATGACTTATATCAATGGAATTTTTAGTATTTTCTATATTATGAGGTTTTAAATGATTTCAATTATTATCAAAAATTTATATAAGAAATTTGACGATACAGAGCTCTTTAATGGCCTTAGTCTGGAATTTAATGCTGGACAGGCTTATGCATTATTTTCACCAAGCGGAAGCGGAAAGACGACTTTATTAAGACTTATCTCTGGTCTTCAAAATCCAGATAAGGGAGATATAATATTTAAAAATAATGGCAAAATTATACACAAGCCAGGTATCTCAATGGTATTTCAGGAGGACAGGCTGTGCGAGGATTTTTCTGCTGTTGACAATATCGTTTTTGCAACAAAGCTTAGTAAAACAACAGCGACCGGAGAGCTTATAAAGCTCCTTCCTGAAAATCTGATACACAAACCAGTCAGCAAACTTAGCGGCGGACAGAGAAGAAGGGTATGTATCGTAAGAGCCATGAATTATGAAGAAGCTTCTATAATACTTATGGATGAACCATTTACCGGACTGGATATTGAAAGTAAAAAAATAAGCTGTAATTATATTTTAAATAAAAAAGCAGACAGGCTTATGATCCTGTCTACTCACGATACAGAAGACCTTAATTTCCTTGGTCTTACTCCTGTTAATTTTTAAATTTTTTTAAAACTAAGCAGCTACTATCTTTAAAAATTTATTATATACCGTTTTAAATTATACTATAATCCCTTATCTTAAGCTCTCCTGAAAAGCCGCAAATAATACGTTTAGTGCTTTATTTTCATTTACCTCAACACAGTGTGTTACATATCTTCCTTCTATAGGATATTCTCTCTGATCTGTAACAACAAGTCCTCTTGTATACTTTCCTTCGCACTCGATTCTGGTTATTCTCTTTTGTGTCCTGACTACTGAAGGGTCTACAGCAACTATCATTGCGAGAGGATCGTGCAATGGACTTTCACCTCTCATCCAGTTCTGTATCCTTGCTCCTCTCATATAATGTACAAGCGCTTTTGAAATATATTCAAGCTGATTTCTACAATCGTCTCTGCAATAGCTTAAGGCAAGATCAACATCCGTTTTCTTTAAATGTACTGCTGTTGTTACATCAAGCCCTACCATAGTTACATCCCAGTCAGCCATAATCATTTCATCAAATGCCTCTGGATCACCCTTTACATTTGCTTCAACTGCAGGGCCTACATTTCCTATGCTGCCAAATATTGAGCCTCCCATAGCTACGACATTTTTTATTTTTTTTGAAAAATCAGGATATTTCTCCAAAGTAAGCGCTATATTTGTTGCCTCACCCAAGGTTACAAGAGTTACTTCTCCTTCATTTTCAGATGCAAGCTTATATAAAAAATCTCTAACATCCATATCCACTGGTCTTTGTGCTGACTCTGGCAAAATAACATTTCCTATTCCATTTGCTCCGTGAATAAGCTCAGGATAAGGTCTCTTAGGTCCTTTTAGTGGTTCTGTTGCACCTATGCAAACTGGAATTTCGCCTTCTCTTCCTGCAAGCTTTAAAAGTCTTAATGTATTCTCTGCTGCCTGATTGGCATCTGTATTTCCGCTTGCTGATGATATTCCTATTACTTCAACATCTTTTCTATTAAGAGCAAATAAAATTGCTATTGAATCATCGACACCTGTATCACAGTCAATTATGATTTTCTTGAGCATTTATAAAAATCCCTCCGCTTTTGCTATTTTTATGTAAATTAAAGTACTATTGACATTTCATGCCATTCTTCTCCACCCCAGCTTGAGTTCGCTATACCTTTATCCACATATCCAAACTTTTTATACATTTCTACCTTGCTGTCAAGACAGGTAAGTAAAAGTTCTTTCTTTCCATTATTAAGTTGCCTTCTGCAATATTCATACATGAGTTCTCTTCCAAGCCCCTTTCCTCTATATTCAGGAAGCACGTCAAGTCCAAGAAGCATGATATTCATTCCCTCGCTCTTATGCAAACTGGCATCTGTAAAAAACTCATCCCTGAAAATGTCTTCATTAGTCGCAAGACCATTTAAAAAGCCTGCAAGCTTTCCTGTATTTTTATCTACAGCAACAAGAAAATAATCTGGTGCCTTTGCAATTCTTTCTTTCATATTCTTTTCAGAACAAGCTTCATTTGGAGGGAAACATATCCTTTCAATCTCGACTGCCTGTTTAGTATCCTCAGGCTTAATATTTCTAAATTCAAATCTATCTACAATAGCTTCATTTACTATTTTATATTTTTTATCCATTACATTTTCCTTTTATATTAAAATTTTGCCATAAAAGCGCTTTTAAAATGATTATACTATTGAGCTAAACTTCTTTCAAGCTTTGTGATTTTTGGCTTTACAAATTTATTTCTACATAGTATAATACAATTCGTTGAAAATACGGGGGTGTAGCTCAGTTGGGAGAGCACCTGCCTTGCAAGCAGGGGGTCAGGGGTTCGAATCCCCTCATCTCCACT
>JAUNDV010000017.1:7552-48199 GCA_030525875.1 Eubacteriales bacterium | reverse complement strand
TTCCGCTTGTTAGTGTATATTGTCTCTTGTTTTTTGTGCCCCCCTTGTTAGATAATGGGGGCTTACTGTTCGCTCGCAAGCTCGCTCAACTGCCGGAGTGAACCAGCCACTAAAAACGGCGGAAAAATCTAAGAGATTTTCCCACCGCCGTGTCTGGATCACTCCGTCTGCAATACTAATAATATGGCGTAATCTGAAACAAGAATTTTTGTATTACTTAACTACATATCCATATTCTGTGTGTGGTAAATATCTTACAGTTATTTTATCTCCTATGTCATTACCTGTTCCCCAATACTTTAAGGAATGTTCTTCTCTCGTTTTATCATCTCTAATATGTATTCTTCTTTCACTACTAGAGTTTTCTCCAGACATTGAACCTTGTGTGACTTCGCCTGTAACTTCAATTAAATTACCAGAGAGTAAATAAGGTATATCCAAACAACAAGGAACAGTTATAAATATACCGAAAATCAATAATCCTACAATCGCTATGATATTGATTATTTTTTCCCATTTTTGATATTTTAATTTTTCTTCTTCATTGATAGCCTTTCGTTTAATAAACTTCCCATTTTTCTTCTTATGTAAAACATACATAATTAAAACTATAAAGAATATAATAATCAATCCAAAAGTTCTGAACATCAATAGTGCCATAAGATTTTCATACTCCTTTCCAAAAGACAGCTATTTATTAACTGCTTTATCAGCTAATCGTTTATCACCCCACGGTGTTTTCAATAGAACTTCATTATCAATAATGCCTGCTCTAATAATTTCAATAGGTTTATCCAATTGAGAAATATTTTTATCATCTATATTGATACCTGATTGAAATTCTTCAAAATTTTCAAACACTTTATCTTGAAATATAAAAGATATATTTTCTTTACATTCTTCAGCATTAGCAGGCAAAACACAAGACCCCATTGTATATTGTTTTCCCTCGTATAAAAATTCAATAAGAGCAAAAGCCATATCATTCTCATAGTCGGACTTAATAATTTCTATAACATCTGTTCCCATTATGAATAAAGATTTATTCTGTTTTTTTCCAAAACCAAACATAAAAAGCCTCCTTAATTAAAAACAAATTGTTCAAAAAACTTATTTATATTTCAATAAGATTATAACATTTACCTAATATGTAGTCATTACTTTTCTGCTTTCTGTCAAATATATTTTTTATCCCTTGAATTATCAAGAGTGTAAACATTGCTACGCAACAGGCTCTTGACAATTCATATTCTAAAAAATGATTGATAGTCAAGCAGAAAAAGAACAACTATGATATATTGCACAAACAAAAAAGACATCTCATATTCTGTATGAAATGCCATTTTGCTATATTCTTTGTCGTATCAAGGTTCTTTCAATCGTTGTAAATTCGTGGTAAATTTCTCTTATTTTTTCGTCTATATTGCTTATATTTCCTGTGTTTATGCGGATAATTAGATATTTAATCTTTTTTTTAATTTAAAAGGTGATATTTTACATCACTGTGTCTTGCTTCATGTTTTTAATAGAACCTTTAAAAGATTAGAAAACAAAAATATACATATAGACAGAGTAACGCCACATGCCTTACGCGATACCTTTGCGACAAGGGCAATAGAAAACGGAATGAACCCGCAGACGTTAAAGAAGATATTAGGACATTCAAGCCTTGCCATGACTATGGATTTATATGCTCACGTGTTGCCTAACACAATGCAAGAGGAAATGGAAAAGATAGCTAAAGCGTTTTAATAAAATTGAGCCTTACAGGGGTGATCTTGTAAGGCTTTTTTACTCACTTTTTGACTCAGTTACTCATAAATTTACTCACTTTTTGACTCATTTTAAGCAATAATAAAAGATGTACAGTGATAGAAAAATATGAGCTATGAAAAGCATTAAAACACTTATTTTATGGGCTTTTTTAATGGTAACAGATAAACGCTGATAGCGGATAATAAAACTGAATCCGTTTAAGTGTTGATTTTGTTATATATTTGTCAATTTCAATATTGACGTAAACGTTTAAATATGTATAATATTGAAAATGGAGAAGAAGCCTACACTTAGATAGGTGATTATCATTTAAGACATTTTTTAGAAAGAAAAGAGGTTAGATGCAGATGGCAAATATCGATTTAAGCAAGTACGGAATTACCGGCACTACAGAGATTGTACACAATCCTTCTTATGAGTTCTTATTTGAGGAAGAGACCAAGGCAGACCTTGAAGGTTTTGAAAAGGGTCAGGTAAGTGAACTTGGCGCTGTAAACGTTATGACTGGAGTATATACAGGTCGTTCACCTAAAGATAAGTTCATTGTAATGGATGAAAATTCAAAGGATACAGTATGGTGGACAACTGATGAGTATAAGAATGATAATCATCCAGCTTCAGAAGAAACATGGAATGTTGTAAAGGACATTGCATTAAAGGAGCTTTCAAACAAGAAGCTTTATGTTGTTGATGCTTTCTGTGGTGCTGACAAGGAAACCCGTATGGCTATCAGATTTATCGTAGAGGTAGCTTGGCAGGCACATTTCATTAAGAATATGTTCATTCAGCCTACAGCTGAAGAGCTTGAGAACTTTGAGCCAGATTTCGTATGCTACAATGCTTCAAAGGCTAAGGTAGAAAACTACGAGGAGCTTGGTCTTCATTCAGAGACAGCAGTAGTATTCAATATTACAAGCCGTGAGCAGGTTATTTTAAATACATGGTATGGTGGAGAGATGAAGAAGGGTATCTTCTCAATGATGAACTACTATCTCCCACTTAAGGGTATTGCAGCAATGCACTGCTCAGCAAATACAGATCTTAACGGAGAGAACACAGCAATCTTCTTCGGACTTTCAGGAACAGGAAAGACAACTCTTTCAACAGATCCTAAGCGTCTTCTTATCGGAGATGACGAGCATGGATGGGATGACAACGGAGTATTCAACTTCGAGGGCGGATGCTATGCTAAGGTTATAAACCTTGACAAGGAGTCAGAGCCAGATATCTACAATGCTATCAGAAGAAATGCTCTTCTTGAGAACGTTACTCTTGATGAGAACGGAAAGATCGACTTCGATGACAAGAGCGTTACAGAGAATACACGTGTATCATATCCTATCGATCACATTGAGAAGATTGTTCGTCCAGTATCAGCTGGTCCTGCTGCAAAGAATGTTATCTTCCTTTCAGCAGATGCATTTGGAGTACTTCCTCCAGTATCAGTTCTTACACCAGAGCAGACACAGTACTACTTCCTTTCAGGATTTACTGCTAAGCTTGCAGGAACAGAGAGAGGAATTACAGAGCCAACACCTACATTCTCAGCTTGCTTCGGACAGGCTTTCCTTGAGCTCCACCCAACAAAGTATGCAGAGGAGCTTGTTAAGAAGATGGAGAAGAGCGGAGCTAAGGCATATCTCGTAAATACAGGATGGAATGGAACAGGAAAGAGAATCTCAATCAAGGATACCCGTGGAATTATCGATGCTATTCTTAATGGAGACATTCTTGATGCTCCAACAAAGAAGCTTCCATACTTCAACTTTGAGATTCCTACAGAGCTTAAGGGTGTTGATACAGGAATTCTTGATCCTCGTGACACATATGCTGATGCAACAGAGTGGGAAGAGAAGGCTAAGGATCTTGCACAGAGATTCATTAAGAACTTCGCAAAGTACGAGAGCAACGATGCTGGAAAGGCACTTGTTTCAGCTGGTCCACAGCTTTAATCTTATACTTAATAGCTATGATTTTTATAAAAGAGTCGTCAGTATTGATGGCTCTTTTTACATAAAAATATTACAAAAAAATTACCTGTTTTAGCATATGTTTTAGTTCACAAATACTAATTAGTGGGATATAATCATACTATAGCTGTATTAATTTGCAGTATGTAAAATGATTCAGAAGAGGGAGGATCAATCAAATGAAACGTTTTATGAAGCGTATTGCTGCAGCATTTATGACATGTGCAGTAACCTTAGGGATTGCAGCAGGAAGTTTCTCTATTGATGCCATGGCTCAGGACAATGACATTGTAATTCTTTTTACAAATGATGTTCACTGTGCTGTAGATGACAACATTGGTTATGCAGGACTCGCATTATACGAGCAGGAGATGCTGAAGCAGACACCGTATGTTACATTGGTAGATGCAGGAGATGCTGTTCAGGGTGCTCCTATAGGAACACTTTCAGAAGGAAGCTATATCATCGACATCATGAATGAACTCGGATACGATGTAGCTATACCTGGTAACCACGAGTTTGATTACAAGGTACCAAGACTTTTAGAGCTTAATGACAAGCTTGAATGCAAGTATATTTCAAGTAACTTTGTTAATCTCAAGACAGGTACAACACAGTTTGCACCTTATAAGATTCTTGATTATGGCGGAACCAAGGTAGCATATGTTGGAGTAACCACACCTGAAAGCTTTACAAAGTCAACACCTGCATATTTCCAGGATGAAAATGGAAACTATATTTATAGCTTCTGTGAAGACAGCAATGGACAGAGATTATATGCACAGGTTCAGGCAGCAGTTGATGCAGCAAGAGCTGAGGGTGCTCAGTATGTAGTAGCTGTAACACATTTAGGAATGAATGGAGTAACACCATACTGGTCAGCACAGGCTGTTATCCAGAACACAAATGGAATAGATGCACTTATTGACGGACATTCACATGAAAACTATCAGACAACTTATCCAAACAAGGATGGTAAGGCAGTAGTTACAGCACAGACTGGAACAAAGCTTGAGAGTATAGGAAAGATGGTTATCAAGCCAGACGGAACTATTACTACAGAGATGGTTAATGCAGTTGTTGGAGAAAAATTAGGACCAGCAGCATTTGTTGAAGGAAATGATGTTAAGGCAGTTGACCCAACAGTTGATGCATTTATCAAGAACATACAGTCACAGTACAGTGAGACTCTTAAGCAGGTAATTGGAAGCACAAAGGTTGATCTTACAGTTTCAGATCCTGATACAGGAAAGAGAGCAGTAAGAAGTGCAGAAACAAACCTTGGAGATCTTACAGCGGATGGATATCGTGCTATTACAGGAGCTGATATTGCATTTTCAAATGGTGGTGGAATAAGAGCAAGCATCAAGGCTGGAGATATCACTTACAATGATGCACTTACTGTATTCCCATTTGGTAACTCTGCATGCATGATCGAGGCAACAGGACAGCAGATAAAGGATGCTCTTGAGATGGGAGCAAGAAATCTTCCAGAGGAAAATGGTGGATTCCTTCAGGTTTCAGGTCTTACTTATACAGTTAACACAGCTATTCCTAGCAGCGTAGTTACAGACGAAAAGGGTAACTTTGCAAGTGTTAACGGAGCTTACAGAGTAACTGATATCATGGTTGGAGGACAGCCTCTTGATCTCAACAAGACATATAAGCTCGCATCACATAACTACATGCTCCTTTCAGGTGGAGATGGAATGACAATGTTCAATGGCTGCAAGGTTCTTCTTCAGGATGTATCTGTAGATGTAGATGTTCTTTACAATTACATTAACAAGAATCTTGGCGGAGTTGTAGGCGAAGAGTATGCAAATCCAAGAGGACAGGGAAGAATAGTTATCAAATAATTACAAAGTATCTGTACCAGAGAGTGGTTATAAAGTAAAATAGAATAAGATAATTATATGAAGAGTGTTGGGGTTTTCTTAACACTCTTCTTTATACAGGGAGGTTTTTTATGCTGGATTTTGAGTTTTATACACCTACAAAGGTATTTTTTGGAAAGAACGCTGAAAGCAATATAGGCACATATCTTAACAAAAAGGGTTATAAAAAGGTACTTGTTGTTTATGGTGGTGGAAGTATAAAAAGAAATGGACTTTTTGATAAGGTCGTCAATGAGCTTAGCTCTCATGATATAAGCTATATAGAACTTGCAGGTGTTGAGCCTAATCCAAAGATAGATAAGGTATATGAAGGAATAAAGCTTGTAAAGCAGCATGGCTTAGATTTTCTGCTTGCTGTAGGAGGTGGCTCAGTTATCGATACATGTAAGGCCATAGGTATAGGACTTGGGGAAAATAGAGATCCATGGGAGCTGATAGAAAATACTATCATTCCTGAGCATTCTTTTCCTATGGGATCAGTCCTAACCATATCTGCGGCAGGAAGTGAAATGAGCAATAGTGCAGTTATAACTAACATGGAAAGAGGTATCAAGAGAGGATTAAACTGTGATGCAAACCGTCCTGAGGTTGCTTTTATGAATCCTGAAAATACATACAGTGTAGATGCGTTCCAGACTGCCTGTGGAGTTGTAGATATTATGATGCATACATTTGAAAGATATCTTACACCAGAAAAGGCATGCGAACCAACAGACAGAATTGCTGAAGCTGTTCTTCTTTCTGTAAAGGAAGCTGGACCTTATGCTATAGAGAATCCTAAGGATTACAATGCAAGAGCAACACTTATGTGGGCATCAAGTCTCTCACATAACAATATTACAGGGGTAGGACGAAATGGCTGCTGGGCTCCTCACAAGATGAGCCTTGATTTTGGTGCGCTTCACGACAATATAACCCATGGAGCTGCGCTTAGCGTTATTTTCCCAGCTTATTGCAAATATGTTATGAAATATGATGTGGCCAGATTTACAAGAATGGCAGTTAATATTCTTGGAGTGCCTATGAACTATGAGGAGCCGGAGAAAACCGCTATAGAAGGAATTTGTGCCTGTGAGAGATATTTTAAATCATTAAATATGCCTACAAGACTGCATGAGCTTGGTATAGAAGAGTCAGAGCTTGATAAGCTTGCAGATAAGACTTCAAGAGATGGTAAGATGGTGTTCCAGTCATATATAAGCCTTGGAAGAAAAGAGATAAGAGAAATTCTTGATTTAATGCGTTGATTGATAAAGTGTTAATAGTTAAGAAATATTTTATTTGCAAGCTGGGAGGCATTAGGCTATACTCTAATAATTACTATCAAAATAGGAGGAATTAGTGTGATAAAATACAAAAAGACATTTTTATTTTCAATAGCTATGTTAACAGCTTTAGGCATTTCAGCTTGCGGAGGTGCCTCTGATGCGGGCAAAGCAACAAATACAGAGGTAAGCAGTACAGCTTCGGGAAATGCTTCTGGAAATACAGATACTGGAAGTACTAATGCTGGAAGTACAGATGGTAAGGTAGTCCAGGATGTACAGTACAGTTATATAGAATTTGATGATCTGTTTGAAAAGATGGAGGCAGAGGACATCGATGGAAACAAAGTTGACTCCCAGATATTTAAAAAAGCAGATGTTACAATGATAAACATATGGGGAACCTTCTGTTCACCATGTATTACAGAAATGCCTGATATCGGAGAAATAAACAGAGCATATCAGACTGATACAAATAGTGATGGAAGTCTTAAGTTTCAGGTAATAGGCCTTGTAGGAGATGCACTTGCTGCTGACAAGGATGGAAATATTTACATGGATTCAAATGTTGTCGATAAGGCTAAGGATATAGTTGAAAAGACAAGTGCAGATTATCTTCATATAGTACCTACAGGAAACTTCGGAATTAATTTAATGGGCGGTGGAAGAATAAGTTATTTTCCTAGCACAATCTTTGTAGACAAAGAGGGAGATATAATTGAGACCAGCGAAGGTGAAATTGTAATAGGTGCTCATAAAAGAGCTGATTGGGAAAAACTCATTAAAGAGGTAATAAAAGATGAGCAGGACTAAGCAGATAAAGCTTCTTCAGTTTGGAGTTTTTTTTACCGCTGTATTGATGATGTTTTTTGGATTTAGGTCTGGAGAAGCTGATGTAATGTTTAGAAAAGCAATATATATTTGTATGGAGTGTATAGGACTTGGATAAGATAAATAATAAGGATAAGCTTGAACATCATAGACGTCTAAGACTCTGGTTTCAGGCTCTGTGGTTTGCGGTTACAAATGGATATGTAAGAGGGTTTTCACAGGGAAGGATATATCAGGGAGAGTTAAAGAAGCTTTGTGTACCCGGACTTAATTGTTACAGTTGTCCAGGAGCATATTTTTCTTGTCCTATAGGCTCACTTCAGGCAGTTTTGGATTCTGGAACATTCAAATACAGCCTGTATGTATTTGGAATGATGACTGCATTTGGTGTCTTACTTGGAAGATTTGTATGTGGCTGGTTGTGTCCTTTTGGCTTATTTCAGGATCTATTACATAAGATACCTTTGAAAAAATTTGGCGGTAAGAAAAAAAATATGCCTTTCCACAACAGGCTTATTTACCTAAAATATTTGATACTTGCCCTGTTTGTAATTGTTCTTCCGATGACAGTTAAGAATATAGCAGGTACAGGTGATCCATGGTTCTGTAAATACATATGTCCTAGCGGAACACTTATTGCAGGAATACCTCTTTTGACACTTGACAAGGCCTTGAGATCAGCAGTTGGATTTTTATTTTCATGGAAAATGTTTTTGCTGCTCACAGTTGTATTTTTATCTGTTAAATACTACAGACCGTTTTGCAAATATATCTGTCCTCTAGGAGCTTTTTACGGTTTCTTCAACAAGTTTGCTTTTCTTCGTCTGGAGGTAGATGAGGATAAATGCATAAGCTGTGGAAAATGTCAAAAGGTATGTGGAATGGACATTAGGGTATGGGAGAATCCAAATTCCATGGAATGTATAAGATGTCTGGACTGTGTAAAGTCTTGTCCGACAGATGCCATTCTATCTCCGCTGGATCAGCTTAAAAATAAGAAAAAGAGCTGATTTTTACAATATATAAATTAAATATAAAATGTAAATTAATATTTTATCTGTCTTTCAAAAAGTTTGATTAAGTTTACATAATTACAATTGACTTTGGTATATATTCATCTATATTAGGCAATATAATTTAGTGAGAAGGTTGTATACATGATTAAATTTAGGAAAGCAGACAAAAAAGACTTAAAAAAATGCACTGAGCTTCTAGCTGATTCATTTTGGGGATATGAATATTTTGAGCCATTTGTGAAGAATGAAAAAAGACGTTACAGGTTTGAGCATGCTATTCAGGAGGTTAATGTTAAGGCATATTATGATAAGACAGCAATGCTTATAGCCGAAGAAAATGGAGAAATAATTGCAGTTGCACAGTTAAAATCACCTGAAGATAAGGATGCCTGCTTTTGGGATTATATCAAGGCTGGAGGGCTTAAGGTTATAGCTACAGGTGGTATTAAGAATACATTTTCATGGCTTGATATGTTTGATAAAACAGGAAAAGTTTGCCATGATTATAAAGAGCCACACTGGTATCTCAGTTCTCTTGCGGTTTCTCTAAAAGTCAAGGGAAGAGGCATTGGAAGCAGAATGCTCAGGGATTGTATAATACCATACATTTCACTTCATGGCGGTGGACTCCTTATGCTGATAACGAATTCAGAAAAAAACAGAGATTTTTATAAGAAAAATGGTTTTGAAGAGTTTTCAGGTGAAATGATGGAGTTTAACGGATATAAGATGGGCAACTGGGGATACAGAATGGAGATAGATGATTCTCTCTATGGTGCGGTTGCAGTTTAATTTGTAAGCCATACATTTTTATAAAATAAAGGCAGCAGCTGATTGATTTAAGAAAGTTTATTTCAGTCAGCCGCTGCTTTTAAATTGCCATTTTATAAATATTCAGTTTTATTCAATCCATGAATCAGGCTTGTCAGATTCAGTTTCGGAAGTGTTTTTACAATTTATATTTTTAGTTTCAACTTCTTTATCCAGCATTCCTTTATCCTGAACTTCTTTATAGTCCTTTTCCTCTGGATGAAGCTCTAATCTATTTTCTTTATCAAGCTGTGAGATAAAGAGGTATTTACGAATGAGGAAGAGAAGACCTACTGCAACTACGCCAAGGAGAATTTCCCAGGTTGCCATATGCTCTATGATCAGTTCTCTCGTTATGGCTATCATGAGAATTTCAACAATAGTATCAAGGGTCTGGTGACATAATACCCTGATAAGCTCAACAGCAATAATTATATTGATGATATATTTAAGAAAATCAATAAGGCTGTTTGAACTCAGATCAGTAAGTGTTGACCATTGATATGGAAGACTGAGAAATGAGATACCTATAGCTATAATTATTGTGAAGGTTACAAAGTACTGGATGTATACGGATGATACATAGCTAAAATGGCGAAGCTTTTCTAAAAAGACATATGGCTTTTTATGGCCGGAATCTTCTTTTTTCATAAAATCCCCCTTGTAGAATATATATGTGATATAATATCATAAATATTGGCTTTAAAGAAGCTATAGTTATGAAAAATATATAAAATATTTGAAAATATCTAAAATAAATGTACATAAGTGACAGAAAATGCGTATGGAGGATATGAAAATGAAATGGAAAAAATATACAATTACGACAACAACTGAGGCAGAGGATCTGATAAGTCTCATGCTTAATGAGCTTGGTGTTGAAGGTGTGCAGATAGAAGATAATATTCCTCTTACAGAAGAGGATACAAAGGGGATGTTTATAGATATACTTCCTGAGCTTCCACCAGATGATGGAACCTCTAGGCTTTCATTCTTCCTTAGAGAAGCTAATGAGGATGGGGCTAAGATGCAGAATGTTAATAAAGATGATCCTTCTGTGGATGCCTCATACACAGCAGGTGACAGACTGTGGACAGTTGAAGAAATAAACAAGCTTCTCGAGGATGTAAGGACGGAGCTTGAAGCGATGAGAGCATATATAGACATCGGTGAGGGAAGTATAGAAGCTTCAGAAACTGAGGATATAGACTGGATGAATAATTGGAAGCAGTTTTTCAAGCCTTTTACCGTAGAAGATTTTCTTATAAAGCCAAGCTGGGAAGAAATTCCTGATGAATATAAGGAAGATGTAGAGACAAAAAAAATCAAGCTTATAGAGATAGATCCTGGAACAGCATTTGGAACTGGCAGTCATGAAACTACACAGCTTTGCATAAAGATGATAAAGAAATATGTCAGTCCGGATGACAAGGTGCTTGATATAGGAACAGGCAGCGGTATCCTTGGGATTGCAGCGTTGAAATCCGGAGCAAAATCTGTAGTTGCTACAGATCTTGACGATGTATGCATGGAAGCGGTTAAGGAAAATACTGAGCTTAATGGTATTTCTGAGGATGATTTTAAGCTTATCATTGGAAATATATTAGGAGATGAAGAGGTAATAAAAGAGGTCGGAGATGCAGCCTATGACATAGTTGTAGCTAATATTCTTGCACCGGTTATTATTATGCTTGCAGCCTGTGGAGCAGCAGACAGACACATAAAGCAGGGTGGAATATTTATTACTTCAGGAATAATAAATACAAAGGAAGAAGAGGTGCTTGCAGCATTTTCAGCAAATAAAAACTGGGAAGTAATTGAAGTGAACCATCAGGGTGAATGGGTAAATGTTACTGCAAGACGCAGATAATGGAGTTTTAATATGACAGAATATGTTACAGGCAGGGCAGCAAAGCTGATAGATGAATATTCAATAAAAGAGCTTTCAATTCCATCGTTAAAGCTTATGGAAAAAGCTTCCGAAGGTGTTGCGATTAAGATATGGGAATATGCCAATGAAAGGATCGGAGTAAATGGACAGAAAGCATTAAGGATAATAGCCTGTTCAGGAGTTGGAAACAATGGTGCAGATGGACTTTGTACCTTGTCAATTCTTAAGTCTATGGGATTTAGTAATCTTCAGGCTTTTTATATTGGAAATGTTGAAAAGGCATCAGAGGAGTTTATTTTTCAAAGAGAAAGACTTGAGAAAAATGAAATAGAATTTTCAGAATTTAATGGTAAGCTTCCAGACTGTGACATTATTATAGATGCGGTTTTTGGAATAGGTTTAGGAAGAAGTGTTGAGGGAAGATATCTTGAACTTATTAAAGAAATAAACCGTCTTAAGGATGAAATACAAAGCTACATAGTATCAGTAGATGTGCCTTCAGGTATAGATGCAGATAATGGCATTAATATGTGTGACCCATTTGATGCGGTAAAGGCAGATGCAACTGTGACCTTTGGATATGCAAAAACTGGTCATATCCTTGGAAAAGGACCTCTTTATACTGGAAAGCTGAAAATTGCAGACATAGGTTATCCTGTAATAAGTGGTGAGGAGCTTTTAGCCTACAAAAATAAAAAATTAAATAAGCAGATTTCAGGATTTGACAGAGACTGTTATATATACAGGTCTTCTGATTACGGGATAAGTGAAATAGAGTATAAGCTTACAAATAGGGATGAACTTGCAAATAAAGGAAGCTACAAAAAGCTGCTTATTGTAGCTGGCTCAAAGGGCATGGCAGGTGCGGCATATTTAAGCGGATTAGCTGCCTTTAAGGCAGGAATTGGTATGGTAAAATATCTAGGCCCCGAAGAGAACAGAGTTATTCTCCAGACCCTTTTGCCAGAAGCTATGTACGAAAGTATTGAGGATACTGATTTTGCAACTAAGCTTAAGGAGCCAGTAAAATGGGCTGACTGTATCACACTTGGACCAGGACTTTCGCAGTCAGAAGCTGCTTATAATGTTGTAAAAGCATTTTCAGATGAAGAAATAAAAGAAAATATCAAGGGAAAAATCCTGCTTATAGATGCGGATGCGTTAAATATTATAGCTTCGCACAGGGAGCTTGAAGCTATTTATAATGAGCATACTATTATTACACCGCATGTTGGAGAGTTTGCAAGACTTACGGGCTTAAGTATTGAGATCATAAAAGGAGATCCTTTTACTACTTCAGCTTCTTATGCCCATGAACATGGAATTTCTGTAGTGCTCAAGGACAATGTATCTGTGATAGCAATAAATGATAACATACATAATAAAACAGAGCTTTATATAAATACAGAGGGCTCGGGAGCACTTGGAAAGGCTGGAAGCGGGGATGTTCTTACGGGAGCTATTCAAGGTCTGCTTGCTGTAATATCAGAGGGAAGGGATGGAATCAAAGATTTCAGAGCCCATCTTATGAATACAGTTTTTATTTTTGGAAGAGCAGGAAGGTTATGTGCTGATAAGTTTAATGAGCATGGAAGCCTTGCAAGAGATGTGGCAGAGCAGATACCATATGCAATGAAGCTGGATAAAAATAATATCAGGAGAAAATAGATGTATCATTTTTTTGTAAACAGAGAGTTTATTTCAGATGAATATATAGACATAACAGGTGAAGATTTTAATCATGCTGTAAATGCGCTTAGGATGAAGGAGGGCGAAGCTCTTGTCATAAGTGATGAAAATGGTATTGACTACAGCTGTGAGGTTTTATTTATAGAAAGGGAAGCTGAGAATCCATATCTTAGAGCAAAAATCTTAAATGTAAATGAAGAAAATCATGAGCTTAAGTCTAGAATATGGCTGTTTCAGGGGCTTCCAAAATCAGATAAAATGGAACTTATCGTACAAAAGGCAACAGAGCTTGGAGTAAGCGATATTGTTCCAACAATCACAAAAAATTGTGTTGTAAAGCTTGATGATAAGAAGGCTTCACAAAAGGTATCAAGATGGCAGGCCATAGCTGAAAGTGCCGCAAAGCAGTCAAAGAGAAGCATTATTCCAAAGGTGCATATGCCTGTCAAATTTACAGATGCAGTAATGCAGTGTGAAAGCTTTGAGGTAAAGCTTATTCCATATGAAAATGAAAAAGGAATTATGAGTATGTGCGAAGCTATAGTCAGTTTTTTGCCAGATAGAAATATAGCTGTGTTCATAGGACCTGAAGGCGGCTTTGACCAGATGGAAGTAAAATTTGCAGAAAAGCACGGCATAATGCCTGTTTCCCTAGGAAAGAGAATACTCAGAACAGAAACAGCTGCAATAGCAATGCTAAGTATGATAATGATAAGGCTAGAGATTGCAGATGAGATAGATTTCGAAACAGAGGAATAATAAAATCAGGAGGCAAGAGTATGTCAAGAGTAGATAAAATAATGGACTTTATTGAAGAAAAGGATCCTGTACTTGGAACTTATATAAAGGAAGAGTGCAAAAGGCAGAGAAATAATATTGAGCTTATTGCCTCAGAAAATATAGTATCTGAAGCAGTTATGCTGGCAATGGCAACCGTTCCTACAAACAAATATGCCGAAGGCTATAGTGGAAAAAGATATTATGGAGGCTGCGAAGCTGTTGATAAGATCGAGACACTAACGATTGACAGATTGAAGGAGTTATATGGCTGTGATTATGCAAATGTGCAGCCACATTCAGGTGCGCAGGCAAATCTGACAGTACAGTTTGCAATGCTTGAGCCGGGCGATAAGATGATGGGCATGAGTCTTGACTGTGGAGGACATCTTACACATGGTTCACCAGTCAATTTTTCAGGAAAGTATTTCAATATAATTCCTTATGGAGTAAATAAGGATGGTCTTATTGATTATGATGCACTTGAGGATTTGGCGATGAAGGAAAGACCAAAGCTTATCTGCGCAGGAGCATCTGCATATCCAAGAATCATTGATTTTAAACGATTTAGAGAAATTGCTGATAAATGCGGAGCCTACCTGTGGGTTGATATGGCTCACATAGCAGGACTTGTGGCAGCAGGCTTACATCCATCGCCTATTCCATACGCACATGTCGTTACAAGTACAACACATAAGACTCTTAGAGGACCTAGAGGCGGATTTATTCTTAGCGACAAGGAAACAAATGAGAAATTTAATTTTAACAAGGCACTTTTTCCTGGCGTTCAGGGAGGACCTCTTGAAAATATAATAGCTGCCAAGGCTGTATGCTTTGGTGAAGCTTTAAAGCCTGAGTTCAGGGAATATCAGGAAAAGCTTGTGAAAAACTGTGCAGTTTTGAGTAAGGAGCTTATAAAGAGAGGCTTTAAGCTTGTTTCAGGAGGGACAGACAATCATCTGATTCTTATAGATCTTACAAATATGGATGTAACAGGTAAGGAAATGCAAAATCGCTGTGATGCGGTAAACATAACACTTAACAAAAATTCAATTCCTGAGGAGCCACGCTCACCATTTGTAACAAGTGGTATAAGGGTCGGAACAGCTGCTATTACTTCACGAGGCTTTGGAGAAGAGGATATGGCAGAAATTGCTGAGTGTCTTAAGCTTTGTGCATGTGAATATGAGGAAAAGCAGGATGAAATCAGAGAAAGAGTAAACAAGCTTTGTAAAAAATATCCTCTTTATGAAGATTGAAAACTATATAAAAATGTATTTAATTGAATACAAACAGAGTATATAGTATTAAAATATCAGATAACAGTGTTTTATGCCTTGACAAGGCATAAAAAGTCTGTTATTAATAGCATTAAATCAAAAATCATAAAGCTGTCTTGGATATAGTTATATATCAAAGAGAGATAGAGGAGCGGAATGCTATCAGTAGCTAAGAGCTATAAGGTCTGCAAGGACTCTTTTAGTGAAAGGAGACATCCGCCGAAATCGTATCAACTTGCATTGATATGGATTGGGCCATAGAAATAAGATTTTATGGACTGTCACGTCTAGTGAAGCGCTATCACAGGTTTAAGCATTTTAATTTGTTATATTTAATTTTAATTGCAACCACGAAGTGTTTCTTGAGACGCTTCGTGATTTTTGTTTAACAATATTTTTTAATCCTGCATATGAGACCGCTAATTAACGGACAGGAAGAAGAGGAGATTATTATGAGAAGTATTAGAACAAACAGCAATTTAATCAGAAGAGCAGCAATGGCAATGTTAGTTGGTGCAGCAGCTTTAGCAATGACAGCTTGTGGAGGAAAGAAGGAAGAGGCCGCAGCTAACAGCAGTTCAGATAATGTACTTACAGTAGCAATGGAGTGCAGCTATGCTCCATATAACTGGACACAGTCAGATTCTTCAAATGGAGCAGTCCAGATCAAGGATAGCAAGGATTATGCCTATGGTTACGATGTAATGATGGCTAAGCATATTGCGGAAGAGCTTGGTATGGAACTTGAGATTGTAAAGTCAGACTGGGATTCACTTGTACCAGCAGTTCAGTCTGGTAAGGTTGACTGCGTTATAGCAGGACAGTCAATCACATCAGAAAGACTTCAGTCAGTTGATTTTACAGTTCCTTACTACTATGCAACAATAGTTACAGTTACAAAGGCAGACAGTAAGTATGCAGAAGCAAAGGGTGTTAAGGATCTTGCAGGTGGAACCTGCACAAGCCAGCAGAATACAATATGGTATGATACCTGCCTTCCACAGATTGAGGGAGCAAATGTACTTGCAGCTCAGGAATCAGCTCCAGCTATGCTTGTAGCACTTGAGTCAGGAAAATGTGATTATGTTGTAACAGATATGCCTACTGGAAAGGCAGCTTGTGCAGCATATAAGGATATGGTATTACTTGACTTTACAGGAACAGAGGATGCATTCGAAGTTTCAGATGAGGATATCAATATCGGTATTTCAATTAAGAAGGGAAATAAGGAGCTTCAGGATAAGATCAATTCAGTTCTTGAGAAGATGACAGCAGAGGATTTTGATAAGATGATGGAGGAGGCTATAAAGGTACAGCCACTTTCAAAGTAATTTACAAATAAAAAGTAATTCAGAGATTATACAGTTTACAGAACGGACAGAAGAAAGAAAGAGGATTTAAGAGATGAGTTTACCAGAGGGCTTCCTTCCAAGAATATTCTTTATACTTGAAGAATACTGGGGATCATTTATGAGTGGTGTCGGCAATACAATGCTGATTGCCGTGGTTTCAACATTTATCGGATGTATTATAGGATTTCTTGTAGGAATGATTCAGACTATACCTACAGATAAGGAGGAAAATCCTGTAAAGTTCTATTTTATGTTGATAGTTAAGTTTATATTAAATGCATATGTGGAAATCTTCAGAGGAACACCTATGATGGTTCAGGCAATGTTCATTTATTACGGAAGCTCAATGGTATTTGGAATTGATCTTGGAATGTATCAGGCAGCCTTTCTTATAGTTTCAATCAATACAGGTGCTTATATGGCTGAAACAGTAAGAGGTGGAATACTTTCTATTGATCCTGGCCAGACTGAGGGAGCTATGGCAATAGGAATGAATCACTGGCAGACAATGATGTCAGTTATACTTCCACAGGCACTTAGAAATATCATGCCTCAGATAGGAAATAACCTCATTATCAATATTAAGGATACCTGTGTGCTTTCAGTTATTGGTATGATGGAACTTTTCTATACAACAAAGGGAATTGCAGGAGCTTATTATACATACTTTGAAGCATTCTCAATTACAATGGTATTGTATTTTATACTTACATTTACCTGCTCAAGGATACTTAGGTATATTGAGATGAGAATGGATGGTCCTGATAATTATGAGCTTGTTATGTCAGACGCACTTACGATGGGTGAGGGAACATACAGAATGCCAAATAAGGAAAAGGATACAAATGCTGATCTCAGAGCCCACAAGCAGTCAGAGGCTAGCAAAAATGCACTTAATCATGGAAGTCAAAGGGGGAATCTGTAAATGTCTGATAATATTATAGAAGTAAAGCATCTCAGTAAGAGCTTTGGCGACCATAAGGTTTTAAGAGATGTAGATTTTGAAGTAAAAAAGGGAGATGTTACCTGTATTATTGGAGCTTCGGGTTCTGGTAAATCAACTTTGTTGAGATGTATCAACTTACTCGAAAAACCTAGCTCAGGCGAAATTCTTTTTCATGGAAATGCTATTAATTCAAGAGGTGTTAATCCATGTGATTATAGAGCAAAGGTTGGAATGTGTTTCCAAAGTTTTAACCTTTTTAATAATATGACAGTTCTTGAAAACTGTATGACAGGACCAATAAAGGTTCTCAAGAAGAGCAAGGAAGAAGCAAGGGAAACAGCACTTCATTTTCTTGAGAAGGTTGGAATGTCTCCATATATCAATGCAAAGCCAAGACAGCTTTCAGGAGGACAGAAACAGAGAGTTGCCATAGCAAGAGCTCTTTCAATGCAGCCGGAGGTTTTGCTTTTCGATGAACCAACTTCAGCTCTTGATCCTCAGATGGTTGGTGAAGTACTTAATGTTATGAGAACACTTGCAGCCGAAGGGCTTACAATGATAGTTGTAACTCATGAGATGGCATTTGCAAGAGATGTTTCATCACATGTTGTATATATGGCTGACGGTGTTATCTGTGAGCAGGGAACACCTGATGAGATTTTTGGGAATCCAAAGGAACCAAAAACAAGAGAGTTCCTTGAAAGATTTACAAATAAATAATATAACTCCTTTGAGGCAGGATAGCGGCAGATCTGCTGCTTTGTCTCAAAGGAGTATTTTTGATTTTCGTATAAATTTTAAAACAGCTATTTTCAAGAGATGTTTTTTACGTTATACTAAAATTTAACGTCTAAATAGAAAAGTTAAAGTGTGTAAGCTTTGAAAGGAAGTTTTAAAAGTGAGAGAAGTATATTTTGACAATGCAGCTACAACCAGGGTAAGAGATGAGGTAATTGAGGCAATGGTTAAGGCTATGAGTCTTGATTATGGAAATCCTTCATCAAGACACAAGAAGGGAATGGATGCAGAGCTTCTTGTAAGAGAGGCGAGAGAGCAGATAGCAAAGACTCTTAAGGTTAAGCCAAAGGAAATATTTTTTACCTCTGGAGGAACTGAATCTGACAATATGGCACTCATAGGTGCTGCCATGGCAAGAAATAGAAGAGGAAAACATATCATAAGCTGTAATGTTGAGCATGCTGCCATATACAAAACACTTGAATATCTTGAGCAACAGGGCTTCGAGATAAGTATTATTCCCGTAGATTCGAAGGGACATGTTGATCTTGATAAATTAAGAGCGGAGATAAGACCTGATACCATACTTGTAAGTATGATGTATGTTAATAATGAAATCGGAGCAATAGAACCAGTTGAGAAAATTGGTGCTTTAATAAAGGAGATAAATCCAAATTGTTATTTTCATACAGATGCAATTCAGGCCTATGGAAAGTTAACGATAAGACCGGCAAAAGAGCATATAGATATACTTTCAATGAGTTCACATAAGATTCACGGACCAAAGGGAGCCGGATTTATATACATAAATGAAAAGGTTCAGCTTAATCCTATTATATTTGGCGGTGGACAGCAGATGGATATGAGATCAGGAACTGAAAATGTTCCAGGTATCGTAGGAACGGGACTTGCTGCAAAACTTTATTATGAGCACCATGATGAGCAGATAGAAAAAATAGTTGCTGTAAAGGACAGGCTTATAGACAGACTTGAGCAGATGGATAAGGTTACAGTTAATTCAGAGAGAGGTTTACTTTCTGCTCCACAGATAGTAAGTGCATCCTTTGAAGGCGTAAGAGCAGAGGTGCTTTTACATGCGCTTGAGGATAAGGGAATATATGTTTCATCAGGCTCAGCCTGCTCATCCAACCATCCTGCAATAAGCGGAACTCTTAAAGCCATAGGTGTAAAAAATGAGCTTTTGGACAGCACGCTTAGATTTTCATTTGGAATTTATAACAATATAGAAGAGGCAGATTACTGTGCTGATTGTATAGAAGAGCTGCTTCCTGTATTAAGAAGATATACAAGACATTGATTTATCAAAATATTTAAAAGCAGAGTAATTTAAAATAGAGGAGCAAAATAATGCAGTATCAGAGTTTTTTGATAAAATATGCCGAGATTGGCACTAAAGGAAAAAACAGATATATTTTTGAAGATGCGCTCATGCATCAGATAAGACATCATCTTCAGAAGGTGGAG
The DNA here is from genome assembly GCA_030525875.1 of Eubacteriales bacterium. Classification (GTDB taxonomy): domain Bacteria; phylum Bacillota; class Clostridia; order Lachnospirales; family Lachnospiraceae; genus Avilachnospira. The sequence continues at coordinate 28,475 of JAUNDV010000017.1, read as the reverse complement.
GGTGAATTTGTAATACAGAAGGAACAGGGAAGAATTTACGTAAATGCAAAAACAGATTATGACTATGATGAAGTAATCGATGCTCTTAAGAGAGTTTTTGGCGTTACAGGAATCTGTCCAATGATGCAGCTTGAGAAGTGTGAATATGACGAGCTTCGAAAGAAGGTTGTAGATTTTGTAAAGGTTGAGCATCCAGAGGATGGCTTTAGCTTTAAGGTTCATGCCAAGAGAGCAGATAAGCATTATCCAGTTACTTCAGATGAAATTAATGCTGATCTTGGACATGATATACTTGAGGCAAATGAAGGGGCAAGAGTCGATGTTCACCATCCAGATTTTGTTGTATATGTAGAAATCAGACAGAAGATCAATGTATATACCCAGGTTATAAAGGGTGCTGGCGGAATGCCAATCGGTACAAATGGCAAGGCAATGCTGCTTCTTTCAGGAGGAATTGACAGCCCTGTAGCTGGATATATGATTGCAAAAAGAGGAGTTATGATAGAGGCGGTTTATTTCCATGCTCCACCATACACCTCTGACAGAGCTAAGCAGAAGGTAGTAGATCTTGCGAAGCTGGTTGCAAGATATTCAGGATCTATTAAGCTTCATGTTATTAATTTTACTGATATTCAGCTTGCAATTTATGAAAAATGTCCACATGATGAGCTTACCATCATAATGAGAAGATATATGATGCGTATTGCTGAGATGATAGCAGAAAAGAACGACTGTATAGGACTTATCACAGGTGAATCTATAGGGCAGGTTGCTTCACAGACCATGTTCTCACTTAGAACTACAGATGAAGTATGTAATCTTCCGGTATATCGTCCAGTTATTGGATTTGACAAGCAGGAGATAGTTGACCTTTCTGAAAAGATAGGAACATATGAAACAAGTATACTTCCTTATGAGGACTGCTGTACTATATTTGTAGCGAAGCATCCTGTTACAAAGCCAAATCTTGGTGCAATAAAGAAGTCAGAGCTTAGATTAAGTGAAATTATAGATGAGATGGTAGAGAAGGCTGTAAATGAAGAAGAAGTTATATGGTGCAGTTGATTAAGTTCATATATAAGATAGTCATTTAGGTAAAAATAAACCCGGGCATATGGGATGTCCGGGTATTATTGTTTGTTTGTGATATTCTTGATTTTAGGATATAATATTACTCAATGATGTACTGCTTAAGCACTTCCATGATTTCATCAATATCCTTATCGGCATGGATATTAAGTGATATAGGCTTTGACAGATCTAGTGAGAAAATACCCATGATAGACTTTGCATCGATGATATAACGACCGCTTACAAGGTCAAAATCATAATCATAACGATTGATATCATTTACAAAGGATTTAACTCTCTCAATTGAGTTAAGGGAAATCTTAACAGTCTTCATTATAAATACCTCCAGCAAACAAAATTTAGGAATTTTTGCATATATAAATTTTACCATGCTGAATGATAAAGTCAAGCATTCTTTAGATTACATAATTGATAGTAGGAGAAAAAATTGGATAAGCTTAAATTTGCAATACATACACTTGGGTGCAAGGTAAATACATATGAATCAGATATTATTTCTGAGCAGATGAAAAAATATGGCTTTATAGAGACAGAATTCAATATGCCGGCAGATATTTATATAATAAATACATGCACAGTAACAAATATGGCAGATAGAAAGTCCAGACAGATGCTTCATAAGGCAAAAAAAATGAATCCTAAAGCTGCTGTTGTTGCAGTAGGCTGTTATGTAGATGCTGCAATGCAAAATCCGAAAATGCAGGAAATACTTTCTGAATCTGAGATAGACCTTCTTATAACAAACAAAGAAAAAGAGAGAACTGCCCAGATAATAATTGATTATTTATCTAAAAATACAGATGAATTATTCAATATTGAGGATGCCTTTGGAAGCTGCTATTTTGAAAAAATAAATACAGTGCATAAAAGTGAAGCAGATAATAGTTCATTAAGTGAGCTGGATGATCATACAAGAGCATTTATAAAGGTGCAGGATGGCTGCAATCAGTTTTGCAGCTATTGTATAATTCCGTATGTAAGAGGCAGGATAAGGTCCAGAGCTAAGGAAGATATTTTAGAAGAAATCAAAGCACTTTCAAAAAAAGGTGTAAAGGAATTTATTATTACTGGAATACATTTAAGCTCTTATGGAAAAGACTTTTTTGATAAATCTGTATCAGAGGAAAAAAGAATACCTGGAGATGACATAATGAATCAGGGAACGGCACCTATTTTAAGCCTGATAAGTGAAATAAACAGTCTTCCGGAAGTAAAGAGAATAAGACTTGGCTCTTTAGAGCCTAGGCTTATATCAAAGGAATTCATAGAGGAACTTAGAAAAAATGACAAGCTGTGTCCTCATTTTCATTTGTCCTTACAGTCTGGATGTGACAAGATTTTAAAGAGTATGAACAGACATTACACAAAAGATGAATATAGAGAAAGTTGTAGATTGTTAAGGGAGGCCTATGAGCACCCGGCAATTACTACTGATGTTATAGCAGGCTTTCCGGGAGAAACAGAAGATGACTTTGCTGAGACTCTGGACTTTATAAAGGAAATAGGCTTTTATGAGGCTCATGTGTTTAAATATTCAATAAGAGAAGGTACCGTGGCTGCTAAATTTAAAAATCAGGTAAATGACAAAATAAAAAACGAACGAAGCAGAATGCTTATTGAGGCAGCCGAGGAGAATTCCGGCATTTTCAGAAAATACTATCTTAAGAAAAAAGTTAGCTTTATAGCCGAACAGCATGTTATAATAGACGGAGAAAAATATATTTCAGGATATACAGACGAATATGTCCGCTGCCTAAAGAAATCCGAGGCCTTTACAAGGGGCAAGGTTGAAAGCGGTATAGCCTGTGAAATAATAAATAAAAAAGATATAGACGAAAGTCTGCTTTTGATATAAAATAAATTAAGTTGAAAAAAGGACGTGATAGACATGGATGGAATGGATAATACACAGATCATAAGAAATCTTAAAGAAGTTGTTAAACCTAATGTAAGTGATGTACTTGCACAGGTTTATGGTGCTTTAGTTGAGAAGGGATATAACCCTATTAATCAGATTGTAGGTTACATCATGTCAGGAGACCCTACATATATTACAAGCCATAAGAATGCAAGAAGCCTTATTATGAAGGTTGAACGTGATGAGATTCTCGAGGAACTGATGGCCGCATATATAGACAGCAGACTTAGCTGATCAGTTATCTGTTTGTAATATAATAGAGTCTGAACAATGAATTTTGGTCAGTTTATTTCAACATGCCGGTAAAATGCCGGCATGTAGTTTTTGTGTTTAAATAAATTTAGAGGTATAGAATGGGAAGAATAATCGGACTTGATTATGGTGCAAAAACAGTAGGAGTTGCAGTTACAGATCCAACAAAGACTATAGTTTCTCCACTTGAGACAATAAAGAGAGATATGGAGTCAAAGCTGAGACCTACTTTAAGAAGAATAACAGAGCTTGCCAGAGAAAAGGAAGCTGAGCTTATAGTTCTGGGACATCCTCTTAATATGGATGATTCGAGAGGAGAGAGAGCTATTAAGACAGAGGCATTTGGAGAACAGCTTCAAAAGAGGCTCATTGCTGATGGCTTAGATATAAAAGTAATTCTTTGGGATGAGAGACTTTCTACTATGGGAGCTGATGAAATACTTGAAGAATCAGGAATAGACAAGGATTTCCGTAAGCAATATATAGATAGGATTGCAGCGGCTCTTATACTTGAAGATTATATGAAGAATGGAAGCTTATAAAATTTATACTAGCAAAAGAAAAAGCTGTATCTATAATAATATATAAAATTATGATATCATTGTTTTATACAAAATAAGCAAAGTTGGATTATAAGCTTTTAGAAAGCAAAGAAATAAAAAATATATATATTCGAAGGGAGAAAAAAATATGGATGACGAGAAGATTGTAATGCTTATGGATGATGGCAGTGAGGTAGAATTTACTATTTTAGAAACAACTATGCTCGGAGGAGTGAACTATATACTTGTTACTGATGCACCTGATGATGAGGACGGGGAGTGCTACGTAATGAAGGACGTATCTGAAGAGGGAACAGACGAGGCAATTTATGAATCTGTAGAAGATGAAACAGAGCTTGAGTCTGTATTTAAGATATTTGAAGAAATGCTAAAAGATGAATTTGACTTTGAAAGATGATAAAGAGACTATAAGCAGAAATAGGAGAAATATGACAGTAAATGAAAATAATAAAGATCCAAGATCTGAGCTTGCAGATAAAAGCAAGCAGACTGGATTTAAAAATAGAAGGAGGATACCAAGGCAGAAGAATGTCATAAAGGATTCTAAGCCTGAGGTAAAGCAGGAATCAGAAATAAAAAGACAGAAGCCAAGAAGAGTAAATACGAGAAATAAGCTCAAAGAAGATAAAAATGTTGAGCCGGTTAAGATAATACCGCTTGGAGGTCTTGAACAGATCGGAATGAATATAACGGCCTTCGAGTACAAAGATAGTATTGTTGTAGTTGACTGCGGAATGGCATTTCCAGATGATGATATGCTTGGAATAGATCTTGTGATTCCGGATGTAACTTATCTTAAGAAAAACGCAGCTAAGGTAAAGGGCTTCTTTATAACACATGGACATGAGGATCATATCGGAGCACTTCCTTATATACTTAGAGATCTTAATGTTCCAGTTTATTCTACAAAGCTTACAATAGCTCTTATTGAAAATAAATTAAGAGAGGCTGAGCTTTTAGATCTTACTACATGTGTGGTTGTGCAGCACGGGGATGTAATACCTGCTGGAGATTTCAATATTGAATTTATAAAGACAAATCACTCTATTCAGGATGCCTCAGCCATAGCTATCCATTCGCCTGCAGGAGTATTGCTCCATACAGGAGATTTCAAGGTGGATTATACACCGGTATTTGGAGATGCCATAGATCTTCAGCGTTTTGCAGAGCTTGGTAAACAGGGCGTGCTTGCACTTATGGCGGACTCAACAAATGCATTAAGAGGTGGATTTACAATGTCAGAAAGGACAGTTGGAAGAACCTTCGATGCAATATTTGCAGAACATCCTAACAATAGAATTATTATTGCAACCTTTGCTTCCAATGTGGACCGTGTACAGCAGGTTATCAATGATGCTGAGAAATATGGACGTAAGGTAGTAGTAGAAGGCCGTTCAATGGTAAATGTTATCGGAACGGCAGTTGAGCTTGGATATATAAAGATCAATGAGGGAACGCTTATTGATATAGCACATATCAGAGACTATCCTGCTGAGAAAACTGTGCTTGTAACAACAGGCAGTCAGGGAGAGTCTATGGCGGCTCTTTCACGTATGGCAAGCGGACAGCATAAGAAGGTAACAATAGGAGCTGACGATGTTATTGTACTTAGTTCAACACCTATACCTGGAAATGAAAAGGCTGTAGCAAAGGTAATAAATGAGCTTTCACAAAAGCATGCCAAGGTTATATATCAGGATACCCATGTTTCAGGACATGCATGTCAGGAAGAACTCAAGCTTATATATTCTCTCGTACACCCTAAGTTTGCAATTCCTCTTCATGGAGAATACAGACATAGAATTGCGCAGAGAGATATCGCTGTTTCCGTGGGCGTTCCAATGGAAAATGTTCTTATAGCAGAGAGCGGAGATGTTATTTCTGTCTCAAATGAAGGCTGTAGTGTAGTAGATAAGGTGCAGGCAGGACCTCTTCTTGTCGATGGACTTGGAATAGGCGATGTAGGCAATATAGTTTTGAGAGATAGACAAAATCTTGCTCAAAATGGTATTATAGTTGTTGTGCTTGCGCTTGAGAAATATTCTGGTCAGCTTTTGTCAGGGCCAGATATAGTTAGCAGAGGCTTTGTTTATGTAAGAGAAAATGAAGCTTTGATGGAAGAAGCCAGATTGGTAGTGATGGATGCGGTGGATGACTGCCTTGTTCATCATGTAAGCGACTGGTCACGTATAAAATCAGTTATACGTGATTCACTTTCGGAATTTTTATGGCGCAGGATGAAGAGAAATCCGGTAATTCTGCCGATAATATCTGAAGTTTAAGAGGTGTAAATGAAAAACGATTCATCCCTGATAGGAGAAATAGCATCATTTATAAGTAGTATAGCAATAAAGGTAATAGCATTTGCTCTTGTAATATTGCTTTTGTTTGAATGTGGCAAACTTAGCTTTGGCTTTGGTCGAAGTATTTTTTATCAGGAGCCGGTGGAGGCAAAGCCGGGAACAGATGTTGTTATTACCTTTGATAAGGATGATGATATGGATTCTGTAGCAGAACTGCTTAAGGATGAAGGTCTCATCAGAAAAGAGCTGCCATTTGTTATCCAGGGATCTCTTTATAAGATAAGCATTGTTCCTGGAGAATATGTTCTTAATACCTCCATGACTACTAAGGAAATGCTTATGAAGATCGAAGACACATCAAAGAAAAATAAAGAGCTTAATACTCAGGAAACAACAAGCAATGAAATTGAGGATGGCGGACTTGAGATCATAGGCGGTGCCGGTGATAATGTAGATGAAAAGCAGCTTGAGGCTGCAAGAAAATCAATGGAAGAATAAGCTTACTTTTGGAGTTTTTATGGAATATGAGCGTATAAGGGATTATCTTTTATCAATTGAAAATGAAGCTGATAAGGATCTTTGCAGCATGCGTATATACGCACAGGAAAATGATGTACCTATAGTTAGAACAGAAACAGAGAGTTTTTTAAGAACTCTCTGTTTTATGAAAAAACCAAAACGCATTCTTGAAATAGGAACGGCTATTGCATATAGCACTATTGTAATGGCACGTGCCGATGAGACTGGAGAAAGTCATATTGTAACAATAGAAAGCTATGACAAGAGGATACCTATTGCTACAGAAAATCTTAAAAGAGCCGGTCTTATTGGAAATGAGTATGGCTGTGACAGGGTAGAGCTTATCCACGGAGATGCTACAAAGGTGTTAAAGGAACTTGATGAAAGTTTTGATCTTATTTTCCTGGATGCAGCAAAGGGACAGTATATCAACTGGCTTCCAGATATCATGAGGCTAATGAAGAGCGGATCAGTACTTATAAGTGATAATGTACTTCAGGATAATACAGTGATGGAATCCAGATATACTGTGGATAGAAGAGACAGGACGACACATGATAGAATGAGGAGCTTTTTAAGAGAATTAAAGCAGAATGAGAGACTAATGAGCTCAATAGTTCCTATAGGAGATGGAGTAAGCATTTCCGTTATGAAATAATAGAAAAGAGGTAAATGATATGCGTAAACCGGAACTATTAATACCGGCAGGCAATCTTGAAACATTAAAAACAGCGGTTATCTATGGAGCAGATGCTGTATACATAGGTGGAGAAGCATTTTCATTAAGAGCAAAGGCTGATAATTTTGACATAGACACCATGAAAGAAGCGATAGATTTTGCTCATGAGCATGGTGTCAAGGTATATGTAACAGCTAATATATATGCTCATAATAATGATCTCCCAAAGGCAGAGGAATATATAGAGGAACTGGCTAAGGTGCGTCCAGATGCACTTATTATTTCTGATCCAGCGATATTCACTCTTGTAAAGAAAATAATTCCTGATATGGAGATTCACATCTCTACCCAGATGAATAATACAAATTACGGAACCTTTAATTTCTGGTATGGACTTGGAGCGAAGAGAGTTGTAAATGCAAGAGAGCTTTCACTTGAAGAAATAAAAGAAATAAGAAAAAATATTCCAGAGGATATGGAAATAGAATCTTTTGTACATGGTGCAATGTGTATAAGCTACTCAGGAAGATGTCTGTTATCAAGCTTTATGGCGGGAAGAGATGCAAATCAGGGCGCCTGCACTCATCCATGCAGATGGAAGTACAGTCTTATGGAAGAGAAAAGACCGGGTGAGTTCTATCCTGTAGAGGAAAATGAAAGAGGTACCTATATTTTTAACTCCAAGGATCTGTGTATGATAGAACACATACCTGAGTTAATAGATGCGGGTATAGATAGCCTTAAAATAGAAGGAAGAATGAAGACCCAGCTATATGTTGCAACAGTTGCGAGAACATATAGAAGGGCAATAGATGATTACCTTAAGAATCCTGATTTATATAGAGCAAATCTTGAACAGTATAAAGAAGAAATTGGAAAGTGTACATATCGTGAATTTACAACCGGCTTCTATTTTGGAAAGCCTGGTGAGGATGCACAGATATATGACAATAACACATATGTAAAGAATTATATTTTCCTAGGATCAGTCAGTGAAACGGGTGATGAATACTGTTATATAGAGCAGAAGAACAAATTCAAGAAGGGCGATATAATAGAAATCATGAAGCCTGATTTTAGCAATGTACAAACTGAGGTTCTTGGAATATATGACAGGGAAAGCGGAGAGGAACAGGAGAGCTGTCCTCATTCTAAACAGAAGTTGAAGCTAAAGCTTAGTGAAAAAGCAGAAAAATATGATATACTTAGAGTCAAAGCTGATTAAAAAATAATCAGACTGCTTTTCCGGAGGATTATTTTTGGAAGCAATATTCTTTTTATTATCAATATTATGCTTAGTATATTTTGTCATCATTGTAGCTTACAGCGGCATAGGTACGGCATTTTGCGGTGTTTGGATATTTTTTGCAGCTGTACTTGCCATGATGGGATATTTTTCTATGCGAAAAATTAACAAAGTGGGCAGTCTGCCAAAAAGACTGCCTGTTTTTGTTTTTACAAGCTTTGTACTTGGCGTAATAGTATTTTCAGTTATTATGAATTTTGTAATAAAAGAGTCAAGAAAGGCTGAGAAGCCAGGACTTAATTATGTTGTTGTATTGGGAGCAAAGGTATACCCGGATGGTATTTCCAAATCCCTGAAGAAAAGGCTTGATAAGGCATATGAGTATCATTTGGAGAATCCGGATACTATATTTGTTCTTTCCGGAGGTCAGGGCAGTGACGAAGTAGTTCCTGAGGCTCTTGCTATGTATAATTATCTTCATCTCAAGGGAATACCTGAGGAGAAGCTTCTTATAGAGATGAATTCAAGAAATACACTTGAAAATATCGTATTTTCAAAGAAACAGATAGATATGGATAGAAAAAAGCATTATTATTCAGCCTATCCGGATCCTTTGAGTATAGGCATATTAACGAGTGATTTTCATGTTATGCGAGCTGTAAAAATAGCAAAGAAGCAGGGCTATAAAAATGTTTATGGAATAGCAGCGCCATCGGACAGCATATTATTTGTACATATGTGTGTAAGGGAAAGTGCAGCCATAATCAAGGATTATCTTATGGGTAATCTTTAAACTTAAAAATATAATTGTTTTGGAGGAATCAGGATAAAGAATGTTGGATTTTAAAAATATATATGAAAAAATTGAAGAAAAATATATAGCAGAGGTTCCGGCTCAGGCTGTTGTATACAAGCATATAAAGACAGGTGCCAGAATACTTACATTGAAAAATGAAGATAAAAACAAGGTGTTTATGATAGGATTTAGAACCACACCTAAAAATGATACAGGTGTAGCTCATATCATGGAGCATAGTGTTCTTTGCGGTTCAGAAAAGTTTCCTCTCAAAGACCCTTTTGTTGAGCTTGTGAAGGGCTCACTTAATACATTTTTAAATGCCATGACCTATCCTGACAAAACAGTATATCCAGTTGCATCATGTAATGATAAGGACTTTATGAACCTGATGGATGTGTATCTGGATGCAGTTTTTAATCCAAATGCAGTAAAGGAAAAAAAGATATTTGAGCAGGAAGGCTGGCATTATGAACTCAAAAATCATGATGATGAGCTCAAATATAATGGAGTTGTTTACAATGAAATGAAGGGGGCATTTTCAGATCCGGAAGCAGTGCTTGAGAGAAATATCATGCATACCCTCTTCCCTGCAAATACTTATGGATGTGAATCCGGAGGTGCGCCAGAGTCCATACCTGAACTCTCATATGAAGAATTCGTAGATTTTCATGATACATATTACCATCCATCTAATTCATATATTTATCTTTACGGAGATATGGATATGGAGGAAAAGCTTAGATGGATAGATGAAAGATATCTTTGCAGTTATGACTATAAAGAGGTATTTTCAGATATTGAGGAAGAAATTCCTTTTTCAGAGGCTAAGTTTGAAAAAACTGTATATCCTATAGGTAAAAATGACAGTATAGATAACAAAACTTATCTGTCAGAAAATTTTGTTATTGGCTCTGCAAGAGATAAGAATGCTTCTGTAAATGCCATAGCCTGGCAGATACTTGAATTTATGCTTTTGGATGCTGCAGGAGCTCCACTCAAAGAGGCGCTTATTAAGAAGGGAATAGGCGAAGATATATATGGTGGTTATTGCTCTGGCATACTTCAGCCTTATTTTTCTATTGTAGCAAAGAATGCCAGAAGCACTGATCAGGAGACGTTCATAAGCACCATACAGGATGTGCTTTTGGAGCTTTCAAATGGAGGACTTGACAGGGAACAGATAAAAGCTGCTATTAATTTCTTAGAATTTAAGTATAGAGAAGCCGATTATGGAAGGACACCAGCCGGACTTACAATGGGCTTAACTGCTATGGAATCCTGGATTTATGGAGAAGATCCTTTCAAGCTTCTCTGCTATAACGAAGTATTTGACTATCTGAAAGAGCAGATAGATACAGGATATTTTGAAAAGCTGATTTCAGATTATCTTATCAATAATAATTACAGGGCAGAGGTTATAGCTGAACCTTGCAGTGGACTTGCAGAGGAAAGAGAGAAGGAACTTCAGCATAAGTTAAACGAATACAAGGATTCACTTTCAGAAGAAGAGATAAACGGACTTGTCGAGGCAACAGCAGAGCTTGAGGCATATCAGGAAGAAGAAAATTCTGAAGAGGATCTAAACAAAATTCCTGTATTATCGGTTTCAGATATTTCTAGAGAAGCACTTAAGCTTAAGGCCGTACAGGAAGGAAAGCTTATTTATTCAGATATTGAAACTCACGGAATAGCTTATATCAAAGTTATGTTTGATACAAAGACTTTAAATGAAGAGGAGCTTCAGTATGCAGCTTTCTTAAAATACATCCTCGGAGAATTTAATACAGAAAAATATGATTACAGGAAGCTTACAAGTGAAATACTCCTTCATACGGGAGGACTTGATTTTGATATCGCCTCAACGCCGGTATATAATAATGAAACAGGATACAGAGGCTTATTTACTGCAAATCTAAGAGTTCTAAGGGAAGAAATTGACTATGGAATGGGACTTGTTTTAGAAATACTCAGGAAAACAAGCTTAGATGATACAGATAGAATAGGTGAAAAGCTTTTAGAAGCAAAGAGTCGTATGAGAATGAAGCTGGATGGCGCTTCACATAGTTCAGCGATACTTAGGGCAAGCTCATATTTTGATGAATCAGCAAGGTATGATGATCTTACCTCAGGTCTCTCATTTTATGATTTTATTTGTGCAGCTGTTGAGTTTTATAAGGTGCCTGTACATGCCAATAGGTTTATAAAGAAATTAAAAGAGGTTTATTTAAAGCTCTTTACAGCTTCCAATGTTATCTATGCACTTTCAGGAAATGCTGATGAAAAAGCTGAGATGCTTAGAACTATGAAGAATTTTGAAGAAAAGCTTGATGAAGCAGAAAATGAAATAGAAAAAGAAGAAGCTAAAGAAACGGAAGAAGCAGGTAGAGTAGCACTTACAAAAAATACAGTTAAGATCTACCCAGCAGGAAAACTTAATGAGGGAATAAAGACAACATCACAGGTAAATTATGTTGCAAGGTGTGGTGATTTTGTTAAGCATGGACTTAAATATACTGGGGCTTTGCAGGTACTTAGAATAATGCTCAACTATGATTACTTATGGCAGAATCTGAGGGTAAAGGGCGGAGCTTATGGCTGTATGTCAGGCTTTGGCAAAAATGGAAGAGCTTATCTCGTATCATACAGGGATCCTAAATTAAGAGAAACAAATGAAACATATAAAGCAATTCCTGAGTATCTTGAGAAGCTTGAGCTTTCAGAAAGAGAGCTTAATCAGTATATTATAGGAGCTATAGCACAGCTTGACCAGCCAGTGACGGCCTCAGTAAATGCTTCAAGAGAGGTAGCAATATATCTTTCAGGACTTAGGGATGAAGATTATCAGCAGGACAGGGATCAGATTCTGGACTGTACAAATGAAGATTTAAGAGCACTTTCTCCTTATGTTAAGGCTATGCTTTGTGATGATTATATATGTGTAATAGGAAATGCAGGAAATATTGAAGAAAATAATGAATTATTCAGTTCAGTGAGGGAATTAAAATAAATGAAATCAGGATATGTAGCTTTAATAGGCAGACCTAATGTTGGAAAATCTACCTTGATGAATGAGCTTATAGGACAGAAGATTGCCATAACCTCAGACAGACCACAGACAACAAGAAACAAGATAGAAACTGTCTATACAGATGACAGAGGACAGGCTATTTTTCAGGATACACCTGGAATACATAAGGCAAAAAATAAGCTAGGCGTATATATGGATAAGGTGGCGGAAAAAGCATTTTCAGATGCCGATATCATAGTATGGCTTGTTGAGCCAACTACCTACATAGGAGCAGGAGAAGAAAGAATAGCAGAGCTTCTAAATACAGCAAATAAAGGCAGAAAACCAGTTATACTCTGTATAAATAAGGTAGATAAACTGAAGAAAAAAGAGGATATACTTGAGGTTATTTCTGAATATAAAAAGAAAGCCGAGTATAATGAGATAGTTCCTGTTTCAGCAGCTAATGGAACAAATGTAGACGAGCTTATGAATACTATTTTTAACTATCTCCCAGAAGGACCTCTGTATTTTGATTCGGAGACAGTTACAAATATTCCTATGAGAAGCATTGCTGAAGAGCTTATAAGAGAACAGGCGCTTAGAATGCTTTCAGACGAAATTCCTCATGGAATAGCTGTTATGATAGAGAAATTCAAGGAGAGAAGACCGGGACTTTATGATATAGATGCAACTATTGTATGTGAAAGAGACAGTCATAAGGGAATTATAATAGGTAAAGGCGGAAGTATGCTCAAGAAGATTGGAACAGCTGCAAGACTTGAGATAGAAGATCAGCTTGAGGCACAGGTTAACTTAAAATTATTTGTAAAGGTAAGAAAAGACTGGAGAGATAGTGAAAGCTTTGTCAGAAATTACGGTTATGATATAAAGAAAGTATAAAATGTCAGAAGATTTAATTGTAAAGGGAATAATTTTAAAAACCTCACAATATGGAGAGTATGGCAGACGAATTGTAATCCTTACAGATAAGTTTGGAAAGATAACTGCATTTGCAGGAGGAGCATCAAAGGCCTCATCTAAGATAATAGGTCTGACAAGACCGATGGTCTGTGCGAGATTTAATCTTATGAAAGGAAGAGGAGGATGGAATCTGCACGGAGTAGAGCTTATTGATTCTTTTGAGGAGCTGGCCTTTGATATAGATAAATCGCTGCTATCCATGTACATACTTGAGTATGCAGAATATTTTGCACAGGATGGCATGATAGCAGAGGAGGCAAAATCAATTCTGAATCTAATATATGTAACTCTGAATGCAATTAGATCAGGGGATAAGAGGCTGGATTTTATAAGAAGGATATACGAGCTTAAGCTTCTTGTTATAGAAGGAGAGGCTCCGGAGCTTCCGCCATATTCTGACAATGAAGCACTAATCAGTCTTTGGAAATATGTTATAGCCTCTTCGCTTAGCCGTTTATATACATTTTCAGATGAAATTGAAGATACAGTCCTGAACTTGTTTGTAAATGAGGTAAATGCATTTGTAAATAGACAAATACCGCACCGCTTCAAGGTTCTTGATGTCTTGCGGGAACTGTAATTTTATTATATACTTAAAGTCAAGTTTTTGTCGAAGGGCAGAATCAGATAAGAGGAGAAAAGCAATGGATAGATCTAAAATGAAAATGGAAGATGTTATAGCTCTTTGTAAGACCCGTGGATTTGTATATCCGGGTTCAGAGATTTACGGCGGACTTGCCAATACATGGGATTATGGAAATCTCGGAGTAGAGCTTAAGAATAATGTTAAGAAGGCATGGTGGAAGAAGTTTGTAGAGGGTTCAAAGTACAATGTAGGAATTGATTGTGCTATTTTGATGAACCCACAGACATGGGTAGCTTCAGGACATCTTGCAGGATTTTCTGACCCGCTTATGGACTGTAAAAAATGTAAGGAGCGTTTTAGGGCAGATAAGCTTATTGAAGATTTCTGTGAAGAAAATGGCATTCCTGTTCCAAATGGATCAGCAGACAGCATGAGCAAGGAAGAAATGCAGCAGTTTATCGAGGACAATAATATAGGCTGCCCAAGCTGTAAGAGTCATGACTGGACAGATATAAGAAGCTTTAATCTTATGTTTAAGACATTCCAGGGCGTAACTGAGGATGCAAAAAATACAGTATATTTAAGACCTGAGACAGCACAGGGTATTTTTGTCAACTTTAAGAATGTACAGAGAACTTCAAGAAAGAAACTCCCATTTGGAATTGGTCAGATCGGAAAGTCATTCCGTAACGAGATTACTCCAGGTAATTTCACTTTTAGAACAAGAGAGTTTGAGCAGATGGAGCTTGAATTCTTCTGTAAGCCGGGAACAGATCTTGAGTGGTTCCAGTACTGGAAGGATTTCTGCATTAAGTGGCTTAAGGATCTTGGCATCAGAGAGGACGAGCTTCGTGCAAGAGATCATAGCCCAGAGGAGCTTTGCTTCTATTCTAAGGCTACAACAGATCTTGAATTCTTATTCCCATTTGGATGGGGTGAGCTTTGGGGCATAGCTGACAGAACAGATTACGACCTTACACAGCATATGAATGTATCAAAGCAGGATATGACTTATCTTGACGATGAAACAAATGAAAAATATGTTCCATATGTAGTTGAGCCATCACTTGGTGCAGACAGAGTAACTCTTGCTTTCCTTTGCTCAGCATATGATGAGGAAGAGCTTGAGGGCGGAGATAAGAGAACAGTTATGCATTTCCATCCTGCACTCGCACCTGTTAAGATTGCAGTTCTCCCTCTTTCAAAGAAGCTCAATGAAGGTGCAGAGAAGGTATTTGATATGCTTCTTAATAAGTATTATTGTGAATTTGATGACAGAGGAAGTATTGGAAAGAGATACCGCAGACAGGATGAGATAGGAACACCATTCTGCATTACTTACGACTTTGATTCTGAGGAAGACGGAACAGTTACAATAAGACACCGTGATAGCATGGAGCAGGAGAGAGTTAAGATAGATGAGCTTCTTAACTATTTCTCAGACAAGTTTGATTTCTAATTGATGGAGCCACATAAGGTAAGCTTATGAAATTATTTACAAGACTAGCTATAATGTTCTGTATTTCAACACTGCTCCCGCTGTTTTTGATGTACATGACATTTATAGGTGAATCTAATTACAATACAAATATTGTTATTTTGATGGGAGCAGGATTTATCCTGCTCTCTTGGGTTTATTCATCTATTTTAAGACCTTTGGATGAACTAAGGCGTGCGACAAGGAAAATAAAGGACGGAGATCTTGACTTTACACTTGAAGTTGAAAGTGATGATGAAATTGGACAGCTCACTCAGGACTTTGAGGAGATGAGGATACGTCTAAAGGAATCACAGGAAGAGAAAATAAAATCTGACAGGGAGTCAAAGGAGCTGATAAGCAATATCGCCCATGACTTAAAGACGCCAATTACAGCAATAAAAGGATATTCAGAGGGTATATTGGATGGAGTTGCCTCAAGCCCTGAAAAAATGGAAAAGTATATAAGAACCATATATAACAAAGCAAATGATATGGCAAGACTGATAGATGAGCTGACATTTTATTCTAAAATCGATACAAACAGGATTCCTTATAATTACACGAAGCTGCATATCAAAGACTATTTTGATGACTGTGCTGAAGAGATAGGTCTTGATATGGATGGAAAGGGAATAAATTTTGAATATAAGCCATCTGTATCAGATGATGTTATGGTTATTGCCGATCCGGAGCAGTTAAGAAAGGTTATCAACAATATAGTAGGCAATTCAGTAAAATATCTTAACAAAAAGCCAGGTTTTATATCTATTAAGGTTGAAGATATAGGCGATTTTATTCAATGTGATATTGAAGACAATGGAAGAGGAGTGGCAAAAAAAGATCTTACAAGAATTTTTGAAAGATTTTACAGAACAGATGCGAGCCGTAATTCTTCTCTGGGAGGAAGCGGTATTGGTCTTTCCATAGTCAAAAAAATAATAGAGGACCATGGCGGAAGAATATGGGCATCTAGCGAAGAAGGCGAAGGTCTTTGTATTCATTTTGTACTCAGAAAATACATAGAACAGAATACGCAGTCAAAAAATGTAGTACAGGAGAAGAAAAATGGCAGGTAAAAAAATTCTTATAGTTGAAGATGAAGTAAGTATAGCAGAGCTTGAAAAGGATTACCTTGAGCTTTCAGGCTTTGAAGTAAAGATGAAAAATGACGGTCTTGAAGGCTTAAATGAGGCGCTTAGAGCAAATTATGATCTTATAATTCTGGATATTATGCTTCCATCAATGGATGGATTTGAAATATGCAAAAGAATAAGAGAAGAGAAAAATACTCCTATCTTAATGGTTACGGCAAAAAAGGAGGATATTGACAAAATCAGAGGTCTCGGTCTTGGGGCTGATGATTATATTACAAAGCCATTTTCACCATCAGAGCTTGTTGCAAGGGTAAAGGCACATCTTAGCAGATTTGAAAGACTTACTGGAAGCGAAAAAGTGCAGAATAATATAATTGAAATCAGAGGTCTTAAGATAGATAAGACAGCCAGAAGAGTATGGGTTGACGGAGAGGAAAAGCAGTTTACTACTAAGGAATTTGATCTGCTTACATTTCTTGCAGAAAATCCTAACCATGTATTTACAAAGGAAGAGCTCTTCCAGAAGATATGGGACATGGACTCTATAGGAGATATTGCAACAGTTACAGTTCATATCAAGAAAATAAGAGAAAAAATAGAATATAATACAGCAAAGCCTCAGTATATTGAAACTATTTGGGGAGTAGGCTACCGCTTTAAAATTTAAATAAGGGAAACAGAGAGATGACAATTAATGAATATCAGAAACTTGCCATGACAACATTAAATAAGGAGCTTAGTGAGAAGGACGTGCTTATTAATGGCGTAATGGGTCTTTGTGGTGAATCAGGAGAAGCTATAGATATTGTAAAAAAACATCTTGCACAGGGGCATGAGCTGGATAAGTCACATCTTCTTGAAGAGCTTGGAGATATAGCCTGGTATCTGGCGGAAACAGCTACAGTTCTTGGAGTAGATCTTGAAGATATACTTATTGCTAATATTGAAAAGCTAAAAAAAAGATACCCACAGGGCTTTGATACAGAAATGTCCATAAGAAGAGGGGATGAGCTTTAACAGTTGATAAGGTAGTGGGGTTAGCAGAATGAGAAGAAAAAACTTAGATAAAATAATAAAAATAATATTTATAACCACCTTTTTGGCCATGACGACTGTAGGCTGCACTTCAGATAAAAAAAATAATATAAGTGAAGAAAGTAGTAAGACAGAAACATTAGCTGAAAATATAGAGGAAATCGAAACAGACATAATAGAAAATGAAACCAAGACAGATGAAGAGACAGATACTGCATCAAATAATTTCATTTTCACTCCGCTTATAGCTGAAGAAAGTATTTATGGAGGAACTAGCAGTGAAAATATAAACATCAGATACACTGTAAAATACCAGTCAGTAATATTGGATGAGGAAACAGCTGAGGTTTATCCAGAGCTTTCAGAAACTCTTATAAGAGATAAGGATGAGCGGATGAAAGCTGCCTTTGAAAGTGCAGAGGTATTTAAAGAAAATATGGGATATTTTACAGAGTCCGCATTTGAAGGTATGGAACTTTCAGACGAAGTTATAACTTCGGTTGTAAGGTCAGATACAAATGTATTGAGTCTCAAAATGGAAGGTTATAGTTATGGTGGCGGTGCTCATGGAAATTATTATACCGTAGGTACCAGCTATAATTCAAAGAGCGGAGAAATGCTTAAATTAAATGATGTAGTTAAGGATATTGAAAAGCTTATATCTGTAACTAAGGAAAAATTAGCAGAAGCTTATCCTGACGGACTTTCAGGAATAGAACATTTAACAGAAGTTTTAAATAATGCAGCTGATAAGGCTTATGGTGAGGAAGGATTTGATGCCGGATTTGGATGGACACTTGGTTATAATCAGCTGGAGCTCTATTTTAATCCATATACTCTGGCTTCTTATGCTGAAGGGCAGCAGGTAGTAAAGCTTGGCTTTGATGAGTACCCTGAGCTTTTTAATGAAGCATATACAGAAAATATTCCTGATGCTTATGTGTATAAGCTTGACAATTATGAGGACATAACATATGAGGATATAGATCAGGATGGGGAAAATGAAGAGATCAGAATCAATATGCTCTATAACGGAACTGGAGAAGATTATCCTGAAGACTATGTTTTAGAGGTTTCCTTTGATGATAAGATGTATAATACATCTCTAGCAAGCTATGCAGGCTATGAAAATTATTTTGTTAAAAATAATGATGGGAGCTGCTATGTCTATAGCTTTACAAAACATGACAATGATTACATAATGCTTGACATATGTAAGATTACCAAGGAAGGTTTAATGGTCTCAAATGCAGGAAATATGGAACCTGCGATAATAAGATCTGAGTATACAGATGGTGAAGAAACTGAAAATGGTGAATACACTACATATTTTAACAGCCTTGAATATTCACTGACAAATCCAGCTCATCTTAAGCTGTCATCAAGACTTAATTCTCTGAGTACATATAGCGGATATAGAAATTATGCATTAAACAGTGACGGTTTTCCTGTTTCAGAAACACCTTATATTATAGATAATGCAGTTACATTCGTATTAAAGAAGGATTTTGAATTTGAAGAAAGCTATCAAAACGGTAAAAGGACAGGTAAGAAGCTTACACTTCCTGAGGGAACAGAACTTTATACTCATTTAACTGATGGTATTAGTTATATTGTACTAAGATATGAAAATGATAAGTATGTATATGCTGAAATAAATACAAATGAATACCCTCAGCTTATCAATGGGGTATTAGCTGAAGAGATACTTGACGGAATGTTTTACGCGGGCTAAAATGAACTAGTATAATTATTTTGGAGGTAAAAAAAATGGGTCGTTTCGATGAGAAAATAATGTTGGTTACAGGTGCAACTTCAGGAATAGGAAGAGCTGTAGCAGTACGTGCTGCTGGCGAAGGTGCAACAGTTATCGCTGTAGGACGTAATGTAGAAAGAGGAGCAGCTGTTGTTTCAGAAATGGAAAAAGCAGGCGGCAAGGGTGAGTTTATAAAGTGTGATGTTAGCAACAAGGATGCTGTAAAGGCACTTTTTGCTGAAATTACAGAAAAGTACGGAAGACTTGATGTTGCAATCAATAATGCAGGTATAGTTGGTGCTTCAAAGACAGTTGAAGAGCTTGAGGATGATGACTGGTTCAATGTTATAGATGCTAACCTCAATTCATGCTTCTTCTGCTGCAGAGAAGAGGTTAAACTTATGCAGCCAAAGGGTGGCGCTATTGTAAACGTATCAAGTGTTGCAGGTATGAGAGGCTTCCCTTCAGCAGCAGCATATGTTGCAAGTAAGCATGCTGTAAGCGGACTTACAAAGGCAGTAGCAGTAGATTACGCTACAAAGGGAATTACATGTAATGCAGTATGCCCTGCTGGAACCGATACACCACTTACAGAGAAGAGTTCAGCTGGCATAAAGGAGAGAATGGCAGAGATAGCTGCACAGGGTAAGGATCCTATGGAGTGGCTCAAGAATTCAATGCTTTCAGGAAAGACAGAGACCTTACAGAAGAAAAATGCGACTCCTGAAGAGCAGGCTGCAACCATCCTTTATTTTGCAAGTGATGAAGCAAGACATATTACAGGCTCTATAGTAGCAAGTGATGGCGGATTCACAGTATATTAATTTTTAAATAATATTGCCATTATACTTTATGGGTAAATATTAGTATAAATAGCATTACGATTAGCGTTACGATTAAAAAAGCTGAGGCTTCCTGGTGACATAAATGAGTGTCAGGGAAGTTTCAGCTTTTAAAATTATTTTCACAATTATTTTTCATAGGATATGAGAGCGTTTTGCCTCAATATCCAAAGGTTCCTAGAAGTGATTCATCATTTTCAATCCAGTCCTTTACAAGTACAATACGGTAATCCTGTTCAGTATCACGGATGATGACCTTTTCTATTCCAGCATTAATTATCATCCTCTTGCACATAGAACAGCTGTTGGAATTGTGTATATATTCTCCACTTGAAACCTCACGACCAGAAAGATATAGTGTGCTTCCTATCATTTTCTCACGTTCAGCACTTATAATTGCATTAGCTTCAGCGTGTACGCTTCTGCATAATTCATAACGCTCACCTCTAGGAATATTCATTTTCTGCCTTATACAGTAGCCTAAATCTGAACAGTTTTTTCTTCCTCTTGGAGCTCCAACATAACCTGTTGATATAACTTCATCATTTTTTACTATGACAGCTCCATAATGTCGTCTTAAGCAGGTTCCTCTTTTTGAGACAACGTCTGCAAGATCCAGATAGTAATTGATTTTGTCTCTTCTTTCCATAAAATATCCTTTCATTTAGTATTTATAATATCGCACCAGTTTAAGTAACTAATTTAAGTAACAAAGCTTAATTATACATAATATATAATAAAATCAGATAAAAATGAATTAAAAAATGC
>JAUNDV010000017.1:0-7542 GCA_030525875.1 Eubacteriales bacterium | reverse complement strand
AAACGTTTACATTGAAAAAAAGATTTTTTTTTGTGAAAAATATACTAGTTTTAAGGAAAATTGCTTTTATTGCGGTCGTATTTGTGCTAAGATAACTATGCTTTATAAAAATAAGAAATCAGGTATGGATAGAAGTTCATATTCTGATTATTTAATTGTGTTAAAGTACATATTGAAAAATGGTTTTTTTAATTAAGGAGGATGCAGCACATGGCACAAAAATGGGTGTATATGTTCAAAGAGGGTAATGCTGACATGCGTAACCTTTTGGGCGGTAAGGGTGCAAACCTTGCAGAAATGACAAATCTTGGAATGCCAATTCCACAGGGATTCACTGTTACAACAGAAGCTTGTACAGATTACTATACACAGGGAAAGAAGATCTCTGATGAGGTTCAGGAGCAGATCTTCGCAGCTCTTAAGCAGCTTGAAGAGATCCAGGGTAAGAAGTTCGGAGATACAGAGGATCCACTTCTTGTTTCAGTTCGTTCAGGAGCTAGAGCATCTATGCCTGGTATGATGGATACAATCCTTAACCTTGGACTTAACGATATTGCAGTTGAAGGATTTGCAAAGAAGACAGGAAATCCTAGATTCGCATATGATTCATATAGAAGATTTATCCAGATGTTCTCAGATGTAGTTATGGAAGTTCCAAAGAGCTTCTTTGAGAAGATCATTGATGAAGAGAAGGCTAAGAAGGGCGTTGTTTACGACGTTGATCTTACAGCTGAGGATATGAAGGAGCTTATTGTTCGTTTTAAAGCTGTTTATAAAGAGGCTATGAATGGAGAAGAGTTCCCACAGGATCCTAAGGTTCAGCTTCTTGAGGCTGTTAAGGCTGTATTCAGAAGCTGGGACAACCCAAGAGCTATAGTTTACAGACGTATGAATGATATCCCTGGAGATTGGGGAACAGCTGTTAACGTACAGGCCATGGTATTCGGTAACATGGGCATGACATCTGGTACAGGTGTTGCATTTACACGTAACCCATCTACAGGAGAGAAGGGTATTTATGGTGAGTACCTTATCAATGCACAGGGAGAGGACGTAGTTGCAGGTGTACGTACACCACAGCCAATCTCTAAGCTTGAAGAGGATCTTCCAGAGTGCTACAAGGAGTTCATGGAACTTGCTATGAATCTTGAGAATCACTACAGAGACATGCAGGACATGGAGTTCACAATTCAGGAAGGAAAGCTTTACTTCCTTCAGACACGTAATGGTAAGAGAACAGCTCAGGCTGCTATCAAGATTGCCTGTGATCTCGTAGATGAGGGTATGATTACTCCAGAGGAGGCTGTACTTAGAATTGAGGCTAAGTCACTTGATCAGCTTCTTCACCCAACATTCGATAAGGATGCTCTTAAGGCAGGAGAAGTTATCGGTTCAGCTCTTCCAGCATCACCTGGAGCAGCAGCTGGTAAGGTTTACTTCACAGCTGAGGAAGCTAAGGCAGCTGGAGAAAGAGGAGAGAGAGTTATTCTTGTAAGACTTGAGACATCACCTGAGGATATTGAAGGTATGCATGCTTCAAGAGGTATTCTTACAGTTCGTGGTGGTATGACATCACACGCTGCAGTAGTTGCTCGTGGTATGGGAACATGTTGCGTATCTGGCTGTGGAGAGATTAAGATAGATGAGGAAGCTAAGGTATTTGAACTTGGCGGACATGTTTACCATGAGGGAGATTATATCTCACTTGATGGATCTACAGGTAAGATTTATGATGGAGATATCAAGACTGTAGAGGCTTCTGTTTCAGGAGACTTTGGTCGTATTATGGCATGGGCAGATGAGTTCAGAGCTCTTAATGTAAGAACAAATGCTGATACACCTGCTGATACAAAGAATGCTGTAGATCTTGGTGCAGAGGGAATCGGACTTTGCCGTACAGAGCATATGTTCTTTGATCCTGAGCGTATTCCAAAGATCAGAAAGATGATTCTTTCAGATACACAGGAAGCAAGAGAGGCTGCTCTTATGGAGCTTCTTCCATTCCAGAAGGCTGATTTCAAGGCTATGTATAAGGCACTTGAGGGAAGACCAATGACAGTTCGTTACTTAGATCCACCTCTTCATGAGTTTGTACCTACAGATGAGGATGATATCAAGGCACTTGCTGAGGATATGGGGCTTACTGTTGCACAGGTTAAGGCTACATGTGATGAGCTTCACGAGTTCAACCCTATGATGGGACACAGAGGATGCCGTCTTGCTGTTACATATCCTGAGATTGCTAAGATGCAGACAAGAGCTGTTATGGAGGCTGCTATCGAGGTTAAGGCTGAGGATGGATATGATATCGTTCCTGAAATCATGATCCCACTTGTTGGAGAGAAGAAGGAGCTTAAGTTTGTTAAGGATATCGTAGTTGAGACAGCTGAGCTTGTTAAGAAGGAGAAGAACAGCGATATCGAGTATAAGATCGGTACAATGATCGAGATTCCTAGAGCTGCACTTCTTGCTGATGAGATTGCAGAAGAGGCTGAGTTCTTCTCATTCGGTACAAATGACCTTACACAGATGACATTTGGATTCTCAAGAGATGATGCTGGTAAGTTCCTTGATGCTTACTACAAGTCAAAGATCTATGAGTCAGATCCATTTGCTAAGCTTGATCAGAATGGTGTTGGTAAGCTTGTTCAGACAGCAGTTAAGCTTGGACGTACAACAAGACCTGAGCTTAAGTGCGGTATCTGTGGAGAGCATGGAGGAGATCCTGCATCAGTAGAGTTCTGCCATGTAACAGGACTTAACTATGTATCATGCTCACCATTTAGAGTACCTATTGCTCGTCTTGCAGCAGCACAGGCTAACCTTAAATTCCCAAGAAAGTAATTTTAAGGAATCAGAAAAGCTTTAGCATATACAATCAGAATTAAAAATAAAATATCTTGTTTTAGTATTTTAATTAGGGATTTTAGTCTCTGAAATAAACGGCATAACTTACGATAATGTGGGTTATGCCGTTTTTATTCTGTCTGGTATAATATCGTGGATATATATTTTACACTTCAGTTTTGATATGCCGTGATATTGTTTATGACCTCAAGTCACTCTACGCTAGTAGATAAAGCTATATTTATATTGACATGAAATACATAATGTAATATTATTTTAGTTAGTTAAAACTAACTAATTTTATAATGTATTTTCATGGAGAGATTATGTCAGATAAAATGTTAATAGACCATTGTTCCCCTACTTTGGCAGGGTTAAAGACGGGGAGTATGTTTAGCTGCACAGTAAATAGCATGGAAGAGCTTTATTCAGATATAAGGAAAGCAAATGATTTACTTGTAGACAAAGGAATAAGAGTACTTCCATTAAAATATTATTCTAACAGGATGTTGATTTATGTTTACAGACCGGAAAAGCTGGAGCTAGATCTTAAGAATAGTTTAGCAAAAGAGCTTTTGTTAAGACAGGGGTATGACCTCTCCTGTCCCGAAAGAAGCGTTATAAGGCTAATCGAAAGACTTAACGAAAAAGAAGGTTTTCCGCATGAGGTTGGTCTGTTTTTAAGTTACCCTCCAGAGGATGTAGATGCATTCATTAATAATAAGGCAGAGGGATTTAAAGCGGTCGGTTGCTGGAAAGTATATAATAACGTGGATAAAGCCTTGAAAACCTTTGAAAAATATAAAAAATGTACAGATGTATATGTAAAGAAATTTTCTATGGGAAATTCAGTCTATAAGTTAGCTGTTTCATCCAAATTGAGTAAAATTACGTGATTTGTATATACTTAACATAATAAAATAACTAGTCTTAGCCTGTGTAGTCATTTTTCAATTTTCCTAAAAAAACGGATGAGCTATTGTATTTTTATTAAAAATATGAGAAAATAATACGAACGTTTAAAATTTGTCAATAGACAATATATGATTCTGTTTTATAGGAATCAATGAAAGGAGTTTATCGCATGATTTACACACAGGAAGTTGAAAAGATGTGTCCTGTAGCACAGGGCGTACATCATGGAGCTGCTCCAATTCCTGAAGAAGGAAAATGGGTACAGGCGAAAGAAGTAAAGGATATTTCAGGTCTCACACATGGTATTGGATGGTGTGCTCCACAGCAGGGCGCTTGTAAGCTTACACTTAATATAAAGGAAGGTATTATTCAGGAGGCTCTCGTTGAGACTATCGGATGTTCAGGTATGACTCATTCTGCAGCTATGGCAGCTGAAATTCTTCCAGGACGTACAGTTCTTGAAGCACTGAATACTGACCTTGTTTGTGATGCAATCAATACAGCGATGAGAGAGTTATTCCTCCAGATAGTATATGGAAGATCACAGTCAGCATTTTCAGATGACGGACTTCCTGTAGGAGCTGGTCTTGAGGATCTTGGAAAGGGCCTTCGTTCACAGGTTGGTACAATGTACGGAACCTTAAAGAAGGGACCTCGTTACCTTGAGATGGCAGAGGGATATGTAACAGGAATTGCTTTAGATAGTAATGATCAGATTATTGGTTATGAGTTCGTTTCACTTGGGAAGATGACAGATTTCATCAAGAAGGGTGACGATCCTAACACAGCATATGAGAAGGCTAAGGGTCAGTACGGACGTGTTGCTGATGCAGTTAAGGTTATTGATCCTCGTACAGATAAAGTTGTTGAGAGATAAGGGTTAAGGAGGAATTTATTATGGCACTTTTCGAAGGATATGAGAGAAGAATAGATAAAATCAACGCTGTCCTTAACTCATACGGAATTAAGGATATTGAAGAAGCTAGAAAGATAACTGAGGATGCTGGTCTTGACGTTTATACAATGGTTAAGAACATTCAGCCAATCTGCTTCGAGAACGCTTGCTGGGCTTATATCGTAGGTGCAGCAATTGCTATTAAGAAGGATTGCAGAAATGCAGCAGATGCAGCAGCAGCTATCGGTGAAGGACTTCAGGCTTTCTGTATTCCAGGTTCAGTAGCTGACAACCGTAAGGTTGGTTTAGGACATGGTAATCTTGGAAAGATGCTTCTTTCTGAGGAGACAGAGTGCTTCTGCTTCCTTGCAGGACATGAGTCTTTTGCAGCAGCTGAGGGTGCAATCGGTATTGCTAACAACGCAAACAAGGTTCGTCAGAAACCACTTAGAGTTATCCTTAACGGTTTAGGTAAGGATGCTGCAGTTATTATTTCACGTATCAATGGATTTACATCTGTAGAAACAGAGTATGACCCATATACAAATACAGTAAAGGAAGTATCACGTACAGCTTATTCAGATGGACCAAGAGCTAAGGTTAATTGCTATGGCTCTAATTCAGTTTCTGAAGGTGTTGCAATCATGTGGAAGGAAAATGTTGACGTATCTATTACAGGTAACTCAACTAACCCTACACGTTTCCAGCATCCTGTAGCAGGAACATATAAGAAGGAGAGAATTGAAGCTGGCAAGAAGTATTTCTCAGTAGCATCAGGAGGTGGTACAGGACGTACACTTCATCCAGATAACATGGCAGCAGGACCTGCTTCATATGGTATGACAGATACTTTAGGACGTATGCATTCTGATGCTCAGTTTGCAGGTTCTTCATCAGTTCCAGCACACGTAGAGATGATGGGTCTCATCGGTGCAGGAAACAACCCAATGGTTGGTATGACTGTTGCAGTTGCAGTTTCTATTCAGGAAGCAGCTCAGGCAGGTAAGTTCTAATAATTATCCGGACTTAACGGATTTTATAAGTAATAAGAGTATTTAGGAGTGACTTTTTATGGCAAATAAGAGGTTGCTCCTATATTTTTGTGTTATAGTAAAAAGAGATGTAAGTGATATGCAGAAGAAAATAACGTTGAATGTAATAGCTCATGTACCAGAATAAGAATAATAGATGATTAGGCGGCATTTATGATAAGTTATGAAACAGCTTTAAAAACGGCAAAAGAATTAAAGAAAAATATAGACAAGTGTATAGAATATGATTCAGCTTATATGTTTACTTCAAAAGAAGATGAAGGTTCAATTGGGGGATCTGGACCATGTGTGATTTTAAAGGATTCAGGAAAGGCAATAAATCAGACATATTATTATGATACATATAAAGCAGAATTCATACGTGCATTTAGTGTATAAAGATTGGTATGGTTAATGACGGGAGCTTTAATATTAACTGTAACAGCTTGTGGAGGACAGAAAACAGCTTCGGTTGCTACAGGGGCAGCAGAAGAAAAAGAAGCTGATACTGAAGCTCAAACAACAGAAGCAGAAACTAAGGAAACTACTCCTAATTATGCAGAGATTGTTCCCAATGAATTACAGGGTGTTTGGGGAGACACAGCAACGGAAGGTATACTTACGTTGTATGCATTTAAGGAAAACAATGTTGAAACTTATGTTGTGAATATTGGAGTTGGAGCAGCAGATGCCTTTTCTGGCACTTATACGGTAGAAGACGGAAAAGTCAATTATGATTTTGAAAATGCTACTGGAAATTCTAACTTTACTTATGATAATAATACATTTAAGATGTTTAATGCTAATAATGTTGAAATGAAAAAGCTTTCAGCTGCAGATGTCATGCAGTATCTCACACAGGAAGAAAATAGCGGTAATAACAGTGGCGTTGCTTGTCTTGCAGATTTGATTCTCAATTATTACCCTGAGGCTGAGGAAAGTAGCATCGCAAGCGAAAAGAAAGAGGCTGTAAATGCCGCAATTAAGGCAGAAGGTGAAGCGGCACTGTCAAAATTAGATACTGAGTATGACAAAGTGCAGAAGCTGACTTGGTATATGCATAAAAATCAACCTCAGTATACTGATGAAACATGTTATATTTATCCATATATTGGACGCATGGATGATGGCTATACCTGGTTGAGAGTAATGCTTAATTATACGGATGCTAAAACAGATGCCAGCTGGATTTTCTTTGATCATGTTATTTTTAGCATAGATGGAGAAAATACAACTAAAACATTTGATAGGAATGAAATTGTTCGAGATAATGATACTGAGGTATGGGAAACAGCAGATTTTGAGCCAACAGCTTCAGAAATTCAGTTACTTAGAGATATTGCCAACTCATCTGAAACCATTATACGTTTTGAAGGCGATGAATACCATGTAGATCATGTTGTAACTGACAAAGAGAAATCAGCAATTGTAGATGTGCTTAACGCATATGATTATCTAACAAATTATTCTGAATAATCTTAGTATTCTAATGAAAGGACAGATATGATATATGATAGTCATATCTGTCCTTTTAAGCTTTTTCGCTTCCTAAAAAGCAAATGGAAAAATGTCTCAAAGTGGAAATAAACTTTTCATTTCACAGAATAAAAAGAAATTTAAAAAAAATAAAAAAAGGTGTTGACATTTTTTTAATCATTTAATATAATAAACGAGTCGCTGGTGAACAGGAAAAATAAAGCGACAAAGATTAAACGCCGATATGGCTCAATTGGCAGAGCAGCTGATTTGTAATCAGCAGGTTGAGGGTTCGAGTCCCCCTATCGGCTTTTTTTGGTTCCTTAGCTCAGTTGGTTAGAGCAACCGGCTCATAACCGGTCGGTCCTGGGTTCGAGT
>JAUNDV010000016.1:17459-49885 GCA_030525875.1 Eubacteriales bacterium | reverse complement strand
GAACATACTGCATTAAACAAGTAATTTCTTTGATTATACTTTTTAGATTCCTTTCCAGCTTTTCTTATCAAATTTGTTTTTTCTTCAACCAATTCTTTCAATTCAGTTTTTGTCAAATACTTTTGCTCTTTTTCTTCTGTATTAATATACATTATTGCTAACAGTTATTCCTTGTTTATCGTTTCACAAGCTTCTAGTGTTTTTATTAAAAAACTAATTTCGTTAGTATTTGACTCCTTTGTAACAGACCTTCCAAAACTAGCATTTTCATACAAGATTTGATAGTAAATTGCTTTCTTTTTTCTGTTATCATTCTCACTTAAAAAATCTTCTGCTAAACGATGATAACTCATACAATAATTATTTATAAATCCTAATTTCAAAAATTGATTAATTGACTTCCTTGTTGAAGCAGAATCCTTTTTATGAAATATGTCTTCAATAATATTCTGCAATTCTTTATATTGCTTTGAGTTAATACCCTCAGTTCGTACTGACTCGTTATCATCGATATAATTTATTATCTCAGATAATTAAAGGTATTTTTTCTATTAGTGTAGCCAAGCGCATAATCTCTGATTCATCCAATATGTAAACATTGGTTTATTAATATCCGTTGATGGCAATACATCCTTTTCATATAATCATTAGCGTTAACTACTAAATGTAACGCTATCTATGATCCTATTTTATTGCTTCTAATATATTCAAAGCAATCCTGTTTATTACTGGAACACATACTGAATTTCCCGCCTGTTTATATAAACGTGCATCACTTTGTTCTTCAGGTAACTTATAATCTTTTGGAAATCCCTGTGTATTAAAACATTCTCTTGGTGTCATTTTTCTTAATCCATGCCTAGTTTTAACAATACACACATTATGCCCTCCTTCTCCTTGATTTGCAGTCAATGTTGGTACTACTCCACTTTTATTCTTACGCACATATTTTCTTCTCCACTGATATATTGCTGGATGATTAATATCGTCATCTTTTGTTGCTTCCAATAATAAATTATAAATATCTCCTTTATATTTTCCATCTATATAATAGTATTTATCAGCTACTAGTGCCTCAAAATCTATTATATCCTTTACTGTTGTAGTTAGTGGTATAGACAATGGCCAATGAAATTTATTAAAATCCTCTTCATATTTAAATGCAACAATATATATCCTTTCTCTATTTTGTGCCATATTTCCATAATTCATTGCGTTTAAAACCTGATAAGTATAATGGTATCCTTGTTCATCTAATTGTTCACATATAACCCTAAATGTGTTACCATTATCATGACCTACTAAATTTTTTACATTTTCAAATAATGCCACCCTAGGTTTTTTTGCATCAACCATTCGCATTAATTCAAAAAATAATTCTCCACGTCCTTTTTTATCTTCAAATCCTTGTCTATATCCCGCTATAGAAAATGCTTGACAAGGAAACCCTCCAATAATTACATCCACGTCAGGTACATCATCAACAGGCACTAAATGAATATCCCTCTGATCAACTTTTACTTCCGGATAATTCAATTCAAATGTTTCTCTTGCATATGGATCAAATTCATTTGCATATATCGTTTTAAATTCTCCAGTTTGTTCAAATCCTAAATCTATACCACCTACACCAGCAAAAAATGAAGCAATACTAAACATATTTAATCCCCTTATTTTCATAATAGTTTTTATATCTTACCATGCATTGCGGCGCGCCGCAATATACTCTCAGAAAAAGACAGAGATAGAAACACTCTGCCTTTCATATTTATTTACCCATCAATTCTAGGTAGTATGCCGACACTCTATCATATGCCTTACATCTTCTTATATCAAAGATAATGTCTGGCTTTAACTCTTTTGCATCTACAAATAAATTTTGTAAACTCACATGTGGTCTTCTTCCCTGATTTTTTTGCTCTTGAATTGATTGTGTTTTATTAGCTGGATATCTTCCTAATTCTTCAGAATTAATATTCAAGTCATAAATATAGAGCAAATTTTCAGCTAAATTAAATCTTAAAAAAACCAAATCATCAAATACGCATTTAGGTCCAAAAGAAGACAAATCTCCTTCAAATCTAGAAGTAGCTTTAAATTCAATTTTTCTTCCTGTTTTAGGATCTGTAGCATCGCCCACTTCACTTCCACGATTCCATAACAATCCCAAACAGTAACATCCCATCGGTTCACTTATTGCATCAGGCATATTTATTCCACGATGACTATTGTTTGAAATATATGTATTTAAATCTTTCCACTTGAAATAAGCATTGCAGGTTTCATCAATTCTAGCATCATCTATTTTTATATAGCCAAATTCATTATATATTGCCATATCACCTGTATTAGAATGTTCTATCTCTGTCCATTATGATTATATCATAATATAAATTTTTTTAATCAATTCTTTTTACCTTGAACCGAAGTTTTTAGCAAATAATAAACATTGAATATCCACGTCTTATCTCTCTTTTACCATTACATAATTTGTAAGATAGATGCCCTGTCTTTCGACCTGCTGTTTTCTTTCGACCTTATATCCTCTCTTTTCAAAGAATGGCCTAGCTGTAATGGATGCATGTGTCGTTATATTCCCATCAACAGCTTGTTCCAATTGATCACAGATAGCAGTTGCAATTTTCTGTCCCTGATAATCTGCATGAACATATAAACGATCAAGATAAGCTGTTTTATCTATATCACCAAAGCCTACAACAATATCATCTTCAATTGCTACTACACTATAATGCTCATCAAGTGTCCTATTCCAATTTTCCAAGTCAATATTTCCAGTTGCCCAGGCATCTAACTGTTCTTTGGTATAATCTTTCGCATTAACACTATGCACTGTATTGTAAAATAATTCTGTCAGCTCTTTACAGTCTGATGGCTGATATTTCCTTAAATACATTGATATTCCTCCAATATATATTTGTCTATCCTATCTGTTGAATGCCTGATTTAGCATTTCTCCTTTAATTTATTATAATCTTTTATTTACACCCTGTAAAACATAAAAAATATAGTATATTATTCCTAAAAATAACGCTGGCTTTAGCTTTATGATTGCGCAAAAAAGAGAATTACACTTTATAATTATACTTTTTTTGAAAATAGGAATATAATAAACATGATTATGACCTGATTAATGAACTCGATGATTCAATTTATTTGTTCAAGGAGACCAATTATGAAGAAAAGTACAACTAGCAAAAAGACTGTTAAACCATCTATAGTAAAGGCTGTTGAGAATGTTGTTAAAAAGGCTGATCCAGTTAACGTATTAGCAGATCCAGTAAGTAACAAGCCTGAGGCTAAGGTTACCGAGGAAGTTAAAGCTACTGAAGAAGTAAAGGCTGTTGAAGAAACTAAGGCTAAAGAAGAGTCTAAGGCTGTGAAGGCTGTAAAGACTGTTGCAAAGACAGCTACTAAGGCTGCTGCAAAGACTACAACTAAGGCAAAGACAACTAAGGCTGCTCCAAAGGCTGTAAAGCCAGCTGCCTCAAAGACTGTTTTTGTAGAGATTGATGAGCTTAAGGTTAATACAGATGAACTCGTTAAGAAGGCTGAAGAAGAGTTCAAGAAGCAGTATCCTGATACAGAAATCAAGGACATTAAGATTTACCTCAATACAAGCGAAAAGATAGCTTACTACGTTGTAAATGAGACAGCCGAGGAAAGCTTCAAGATTTATCTTTAATAAAACACAAATTAATTATTACACAAAAAAGACTGTTGCACGAGCTATAGTACATTTCAATGACTAATCTGCTCAAGCAACAGTCTTTTTTTGCCTTAATATGAAATTGCACTTGTATCTTTACATATCCGGCTTATCCAAAGCAAAAATTTTATGCAAAGTCTTTACTCCACTCTAAGCATCCTATAGCCGACTCCTATGTGAGTCTGGATATACTGTGGAGATTCTGGATCAGTTTCTATCTTCTTACGAAGTGTCGCCATAAATACTCTAAGTGAGGCGATGTCATTTTCCCAGCTGTGGCCCCATATCTTCTGTGTGATATAGGTATGTGTAAGCACCTTTCCTACATTTTGGGAAAGCAGGCACAAAAGCTTATACTCGATTGGAGTCAGATGCAATTCCTCCTCGCCAAGATAGGCACAGCCTGCAGCATAATCTACTCTAAGCTGTCCATTTGTAAATACTGCCTCGCCTACCGATGTATCGCTTTGCATCATGGCAATTCTGCGCTGAGTTACACGAAGGCGTGCAAGCAACTCCTCCACTGAAAATGGTTTCGTGAGATAGTCATCGGCACCTGCATCCAGAGCATCTATCTTGTCCGTATCCTCACTTCTGGCACTGATAACTATAATAGGCATATTGGACCAGGTTCTTATCTTTTTTATGACTTCTACTCCGTCAATATCTGGCAGGCCTAAATCCAGCAGTACGATATCCGGATTATGAGAGGATGCCTCCAATATTGCTGATTTTCCATTTTGGGCAGTAAGATGTCTGTAATCATGTGCCTTCAGGGTAGTTGTAATTAGATTTTTTACGGAAGAATCATCTTCTACAACTAAAATAAGTGGTTTATTCATATATTTGTGCCTCCTCCGCAGGTAATGTAAATGTAAATACTGTTCCATGTGGTGTATTGTCAGAAACTGAAATTTTACCACCATGTGCATTAATAATTGATTTACACAGTGATAAGCCAAGTCCTAAGCTTCTGCGGCTATCTGCAATCTTATTTGCACCGCTGTAAAACATATCAAATATTCTAGGCTTGAGCTCATCAGGTATTCCTTCGCCATCATCGGCTATGGTAACTATAACATTGCCGTCCTGCTTTCTTGTTTTTATCTGGATATTTGAACCCTCTTTAGTATACTTTATCGCATTATCCACAATATTGATAATAACCTGTACAATAAGCCTTGCATCTATCTTTGCAAGTGTAAAATCATCTTCATTTTCAACCGTAATGTGGTGCTCTACACTCTTACGATTTACATGGTGCAATGCTTCTCTGATTACTTCATCTATCAGATTCGCTGATGTACGAATGTTAAGTCTTCCCTCTTCTATCCTTGTAACAGCAAGCAGATTTTCCACGAGATTAATGAGCCACATTGAATCATCGTAGATATCTGTATAAAGCTGTGTCTTGGTTTCTTCGTCAAAGGCTTTGCCATTTGACAAAAGATTGCTCGCATTCCCTGAAATAGAGGTCAGCGGAGTACGAAGATCATGTGAAATCGCTCTAAGCAAATTTGCCCTAAGCTGTTCATTCTTTGCAAGAATTGCCGCTTCCTCTTTTTCTCTTGCATTTTTTTCATTTTCCAGCGACATTGCACATTCACCAAGAATTGAAAGTAAAATGCTGTTTTCAAAAGCATCCAGTGGTTGTTCCCCAATAACAATACCTACTACACCGTAGACTCTGTCGCTTATGCGTACCGCCAGATACAGGCATTTTGCATCAGAAAGTGTATCTGTAGTAGCACCTGCATGCTTATTATTTTTTAATACCCACTTTGCAACACCTTTTTCATTTGACGAAAGGAATTTTTCATCCAAGGTATTTTCATCATGTGAAAATACTCTTGCTTCCCCAAGCAAACCATTTTCTACAGGATAAAATATTATATCTCTCCTAAGCAACTTAACAAGCTGTTTGGATGTTGCCGAAATAATGTCATCCTGATTTTTTTCCTGCTGTAAAATCTGGTTAGTATCAAACAGTACCTTTGTACGATATGCAGCCTCAGCAGACTGCTTTGCATGATTCTTTAGCTGTGTGGCAAGAGAACCTGTCAAAAATGCTGCAAGAAACATGATGACAAAGGTAACCGGATATCCCTGATCGTACGCTTCCAATGAGAACCTTGGAACAGTAAACAGGAAATTGAATATCAGCACGCTTACGATAGAGGATACAAGACTGTAAATCCTGTGTGATGTACTTACCGAAATGAGTAAAACGCCAAGTACATAAACGGTTATAATATTTGCTTCCGCAAAGCCTAAATTGTGAAATACAAAGCCGATACCGCTTGCCGCAATCAAAATGCCAATACTTTTGGCAAGGTCAACAGCTGAAAATACAAACTTCCCACTTCTCTTTGCCTTTTTTGCATGGTATGGAATAAGCGAGGAGGTCGTATCCGGAATAATATGTATATCCAGATTTGGAGCATGGGCGATAAGCTTTTCTGTCAGCGTAGGCTTGCTGAACAAATGTTTTTTTGCAGCAGAGCTTCGGCCTATTACAATTTTTGAAACACCTGAAAGTCTTGCAAATTCTGCTATCTGGAAAGGAATATCATCTCCATGTACTATTTCTATCTTAGCCCCCAGCTGGCTGGCAAGATGCATATTTGTACGAAGTCTCTTTTTATCTTCGCTTTTCATAACAGAAAAATCTGAGGTTTCTACAAACAATGCTGTGAAATCACTGCGGAAAGCATTTGCCATTCTTGCGGCTGTTCTTATCAATTTTGCATTAGATGGCGAAGAGGAAAGACATACAAGAATATGTTCATCTGTATGATAATCTCCATTGTTTTTAATTCTACTGTTTTCAGTAAGTATATTTACCCTGTCTGCGCATCTTCTAAGCGCAATTTCCCTAAGAGCTGTTAAGTTATCTACTGTAAAAAAGTTATTAACTGCTCTCTTTGCCTGATTTTCCTTGTAAACATTTCCCTCATTTAAACGCTCAATAAGCTCTTTTGGCTCAATATCTACAAGCTCAACCTGATCAGCATCGTCAAAAACATAGTCTGGAATACGTTCCCGCACTAATACACCGGTAATAGAAGCAACCATATCATTCAGACTTTCAATGTGCTGTACATTGACTGTCGTATATACATCTATTCCGGCATATAGAAGCTCCTTAATATCCTGATAACGCTTTGCATGACGGCTTCCCTCAGCATTTGTATGTGCAAGCTCATCTACAAGTATAAGCTGTGGCTTTCTCTTAAGAGCTGCATCAATATCAAATTCCCGGAGCTTAATTCCATTATATAAAATACTTTTATTTGGAATTACCTCCAGGCCATCAAGAAGAGCTGCTGTTTTTGGGCGTTCATGCGGTTCTATATATCCGGCCACTACATCAATTCCACGACTTTTTGCCTCATGAGCTGCTTCAAGCATGGCATAGGTTTTTCCTACACCTGCGGCATAGCCAAAAAAGATCTTTAAATGTCCTCTGCCTTTATTCTTTTCTTCGTCCTGAATTGCTTTCAAAAGCTTCTCAGCCATAGGATTATTTTCACTCAAAATGTTCACCCCTTGTCATAGCATTAAGACCGTATAAAGATTATACAATATCACAGTCTTTTTTCAAAGCAGTCGGAACTTCCTAAAAAATTATCAAATTTTCCCATCAGATAAAATCCAAAGCCAAACATTGCAATAACTGCACATATTAAAATAATTGATTCCATTTTTATTCCTTCTTTCTAAACGGCAAAAGCCAGGTATCTCCTTAATACTTCTTTTATTTTATATATATTTTCATAAAAGCTGTATGAGTAAGTTAAGATACGTATTAAGACCGTATAAAGATTCTATAAAAATGAGACCGCCACTCTGCGATTC
Organism: Eubacteriales bacterium; assembly: GCA_030525875.1. Lineage (GTDB taxonomy): Bacteria > Bacillota > Clostridia > Lachnospirales > Lachnospiraceae > Avilachnospira. The sequence continues at coordinate 42,300 of JAUNDV010000016.1, read as the reverse complement.
TTATGATGGACATCATGTTTATCGTAAAGCGGTGGTCTCTTCAATTTCTATTTGTTATAAATATTTGTATGCAATTTTGTAACTATTTTTGCACCAGGCTTATAATAATTTATCTTTCTTTATGTGTGGATTTTTAATTATATAATCTTTTCAATTACCTGTTCAAATAAATCCGGAGCGAAGCAGGCAAGTCTTACGTTTATTACAAACATTGCTACAAGTGCAAGTTCAGCGACATTTAACATTAATGAATATACCTTTTTCATAATTTTATTCTCCTCTTTATAAACTTTTCAAATAATCATTTTGATTTAAAATAATCCCATTGCAGTACCAATTTCTATATTGGACTTTACAACATTTACAGTTTCTTCTCCAAATACTCCCAGGAGCTTTGACTCTGTATTGTTTTTTATGATCTCACGTACCTTGGCTTCCTCAAGTCCTGAAGCTTCAACGATACGTGGAATCTGGATTTCTGCTGCCTCCGGCGAGATATGTGGATCAAGTCCTGAGCCTGAAGCTGTCATCAGATCAGTTGGTATGTCTTCCTTCTTTACATCAGGATTTTTTTCAAGAAAATGCTCCATATCTGCTTCTACTCTTTTTACAAGCTCAGGATTGGATGGTGCATAGTTATTTGAGCCTGAACCAAGGCCTGCAAATTCAGAGCCATCAGTATAGGTCTTAGTTCCGTCTGCATTTTCATTGTATACATTGTAATGATAAGCAGATGGTCTGCTCCACAGATAGTAATCCTCTGTAAACTCCTGTCCAACATGCTCAGCTGCTACTGCCTTGCCATTTACCTCAATCAGACTTCCTCCTGCCTGATGTGGAAAAATTATAGCTGAAAGGCCTGTAAGTAAAAGTGGAAAAGCAAATCCACATATCAACATAAGCACCAAGGATACGCCAAAGGCCTGTTTACTATTATGTAACATTTCCTTTATATGCTCTTTCATAAAGAATCAACCTCCTAATTACAATCCCAATGTTGCGAGCAATGGATGAATAATCATATCAATAAGCTTAATACCTACGAAAGGTGTGATAACTCCACCAACACCGAAGATCATCATATTACGCAAAAGCATTTTTCCTGAAGACATTGGACGATACTTTACGCCCTTCATTGCCAGAGGAATAAGACATGGTATGATGATGGCATTAAAAATCAAAGCTGAAAGTATAGCACTGTATGGTGTTGCCAGCTGCATGATATTTAATACACCAAGTTCAGGTATTGCCAGCATAAACATCGCAGGTATTATAGCAAAATACTTTGCAATATCATTAGCTATTGAAAATGTTGTTAAGCTTCCTCTTGTAATAAGAAGCTGTTTACCTATTTCAACAACCTCCAGAATCTTTGTAGGATCTGAGTCCAGATCAACCATGTTTGCTGCTTCTTTTGCTGCTGTTGTACCGCTGTTCATGGCAAGTCCTACATTAGCCTGTGCCAAAGCCGGAGCATCGTTGGTGCCATCACCAGTCATGGCTACTATTTTTCCTTCGGCCTGTTCCTTCTTGATTACAGCAATTTTATCCTCTGGCTTACATTCTGCAATAAAACCATCAACTCCTGCTTCCTTTGCAATGGTAGCAGCTGTAAGTGGGTTATCGCCTGTACACATGATGGTTTTTATGCCAATGGCTCTAAGTCTTTCAAAACGTTCAGCCATTCCTACTTTTACAGTGTCCTTAAGATAGATAACTCCCAAAATACGATTGTTTTCGCAAACTGTAAGTGGTGTTCCACCGAGAGAAGATATTTTTTCAACCTCTTCATGTAAATTAGATGGAATCTTTCCACCCTGTTCCTTTACATAGGTTTCAATTGCTTCTGCTGCACCTTTACGAATTTTTGTTCCATCTGGAAGATCTACGCCACTCATACGTGTCTGCGCTGTAAACTCTATAAAGCTTGATTTAGACATATCTATATTTTCTGTACTCTTATCTCCCATATGACGTGCAAGCTCCAGAGTTGATTTTCCTTCAGGAGTTTCATCCAGATAGCTGGATAAGGCTGCACATCTTACAAGCTCATTCTTAGCTATACCCTCTACTGGGAAGAAATCAGCTGCCAGACGATTACCATAGGTAATTGTTCCTGTCTTATCAAGGATCATTGTATCTACATCTCCGCAGGCCTCTACAGCTTTACCTGACATTGCAATAACGTTAAAACGTGTTACTCTGTCCATGCCTGCAATACCAATAGCTGAAAGCAGGCCTCCGATAGTGGTAGGAATAAGACATACAGCCAAGGCAATAAGCGTTGAAATCTGAAGCTTAACTCCTGAATAAACAGCAATTGGATAAAGTGTAACAATAACTATTAAAAAGATAATGGTCAATGAAACCAGCAAGGTATTTAATGCGATTTCATTTGGTGTCTTTTTACGTGAAGCACCCTCTACAAGTGCTATCATTCGATCCAGAAAGCTATTTCCAGGATCAGAGGTAATACGGATCTTTAACCAGTCAGAAACTACTGTTGTACCACCTGTAACGGAGCAGAAATCTCCGCCTGACTCTCTTACTACTGGAGCAGATTCTCCTGTAATAGCAGATTCATCTACAGAGGCAACACCCTCAATTACTTCTCCATCTCCAGGAATTATTTCTCCTGCTGAAACCAGTACCACGTTATCCTTTTTAAGCTCACTTGAAAGAATATCCTTTGTTGAACCATCAGCACAAATAAGATGTGCTGTGGTATCCTTTTGTGTTTTCTTAAGGCTTGCGGCCTGTGCCTTGCCTCGTCCCTCTGCTACAGATTCTGCGAAGTTTGCAAAGAGAACTGTTACAAACAAAACTACACATACAATTATGTTATATATTCTTAAATTAGCTGTAGCTTCATCCCCAAACAATCCCGGAAAGAATGAAAGAAGTAAAGTAATAAAGCAGCCTACCTCTACCACGAACATTACAGGATTTTTCATCATGTAACGAGGATTTAGTTTTATAAAGGATCCGGTCACTGCCTGACGGAAGATTTCCGGAGTAATTAATTTTTTGGTTTGTTTCTTACTCATAATCTATTTGCCTCCTTATGCCCACAATACAAGATGTTCTGCAATAGGGCCTAGAGCCAGCACTGGGAAGAATGTCAGCGCTGCAAAAATGTAAACTACAACGACAAGGATAAATGGAAATGCCGCTGTATCTGTATGTAATGAGCCAGCTGTATCATTTACAAATTTTTTCTTCATAAATGAACCCGCAATCGCAAGCTGGATTACAATTGACAAATATCTTCCAAAGAACATTACAAGACCAGTTGTAATATTCCAGAACATGGTATTATCTGCCAGTCCTTCAAATCCTGAACCATTATTAGCTGCTGATGAAGCAAATTCATAAAGTACCTGTGATAAACCATGGAAGCCCGGATTTGTAATTCCTTCAAGTCCTGCCTGTGTTCCTACAGCTAAGGCTGAAAATGTTAAAATCAAAAATGGATGAATGATTATACAAAGAGCTGTAAGTTTCATCTCTCGACCTTCAATTTTCTTACCTAAGTATTCAGGTGTACGTCCAATCATTAGTCCGCAAATAAATACAGCTAAGATTGCATACATAATCATATTCATTAAGCCAACACCCTTACCACCAAATACCACATTGAGCATCATATGAAGCATTGGAACCAGACCACCAAGTGGGGTCAGGGTGTCATGCATGTTATTGACTGTTCCTGTTGTAAATGAGGTTGTGGTTGTTGTAAACATTGCAGACTGGGCAACTCCAAATCTTACCTCTTTACCTTCCATACTTCCCATAGACTGTGAAAGTCCTGCATTTGCCAAGGCTGGATTTCCCTGTGATTCTGCGAAGAAGCAAAGGCTAAGACCTATTACAAAGAGAATTCCCATTGCTGCAAAAATCGTTCTGCCTTCACGTCCGAAGAATCTTGCTGTTAAGCTTCCAGCTCCTGTATGCGAAGCAGAAACTGCATTTGCTTCCTTCATCTCTGCCTTACGGTCTCTGACCATCTTACCAAAAGTAATTACACAGGCTCCCGGCAGAAGCATCATAGAATAAAGCTCAATCATGTTGGTAAGGATTGTAGGATTTTCAATAGGTGTAGCAGAGTTAGCACCGATAAATCCACCACCATTGGTTCCCAGATGCTTAATTATTTCCAAAGCAGCAACTGGTCCCTGTGCAATTATTTGCTTTGTTCCCTCAATTGTATCTACAACTACATTACCGCTTAAGTTCTGTGGAACTCCCTGCCAGACAAGAAGTAATCCACCAACGATGGAAAATGGAAGTAATATACGAGTTGTGATTCGTACAAGATCCGAATAAAAGTTTCCAACATTATTTGTACTTTTTCCTGCTAAGCCACGTATAAAAGCAACACAGGCTGCATAGCCACTGGCTGCTGAAACGAACATCATAAATGTAATTACAAGCATCTGTGAAAGATAGCTAAGACCTGTCTCACCAGAATAATGCTGAAGGTTGGTGTTCGTCATAAAGCTGATAATTGTATTAAAGGATAAGGATTCTTCCATAGCACCTACAGCATTTGGATTTAAAAATGGAAGACTCTGAATCCTTAAAATGATATATCCTAATAAAATCATCACTGCGTTCGTGCCAAGCAGAGCCATAGCATATTTTTTCCAGTCCATAGACTTTTGTGGATCAACACCGCTAAGCTTATAAACTGTAGCATCGACACGGTCAAATACTGGATCAGCAAAGGTATGCTTCCCAGCTGCAATATGATATAAGTAGCTTCCTACCGGAATGACTAAAATCAGATAAATTAATATCGTCAACACAAGTTGAAGCATCGTTCTCTCCTCCTTTATGTTTTAAAAATTCTCAGGGTGTATCAATGCATATACCAGATAACCACCCATTAAGAGGACAAATCCTCCAAGTACGTAAATCATAAAAGCTATCTCCTTCCTAAACTTAGCCATTAAATTTTATTTAAGGCTATTCATTTTGATCGACCTGCTTTTGACACCAGCTAATCAGTAAAGCAATCAATACACAGCAGGTTGCTAAAAGAATCAGCATCAAAATATCAAGCATTTTTATTTCCTCCTCGTACTTTGATTTATCCCCTATCCTATACACTTTCCCATGAAATCGGTAAAAAGCTTTTTTTTCCTGTATAAATTTCTCATAAAGATTTCAAATTAAATCAATAATGTCTGATAACTACAAGATTAAGACCTTACCAGCCCATAATAAGTGAAAATGGCAAAACAAAAAGTGTAGTACCCATGGCAACTGCAAGTAAAGTAAATACTGGTAGTCCAAAGATCAAAGCAAATAATACAAGACCCGGATGATTAAAATCCCTGTGTTCTACCTTTCTCTCAAAATTATTTTCAAATCTATGAATGGAATTTATTAAAGCGATCATATTAAGCTCCTCCTTTTTTGTGTTTACAAGATTAACACATAAGAAATTAAAACAGAAAAAGGGAAATATTGGCGAAATTAAGAAAGGCTAAATTTAATCTAAAAAACAGGGCATTGCCTAACAAATAAAAATCGCCAGAACCGGTATTTTCCGGAACTGACGATTCTTTATCAAGGACTTATTCAATTTGTAAATTAATATTATGGCATAATTGAGTTTGCATCATCATCCGCATACTATCTCAACACTGCTTCCACCTGATCTGTCCTTCTTAACAACTATCTGGTTATTTATCTTTTCCTTAAGCTCTGATACATGGGAGATAATTCCAACCAGGCGGTTTCCATCAGCAAGAGCTGACAAGGCTTTAATTGCCTGCTTAAGACTTTCTTCATCAAGTGAACCAAAGCCCTCATCTACGAACATAGTATCCAGTCTTATTCCTCCTGCCAAAGACATAACCTCATCTGAAAGTCCAAGTGCTAAAGCAAGTGATGCCATAAATGATTCTCCTCCAGAAAGTGTCTTTACACTTCTCTCTGTTCCATTGTAATGGTCTATTACATTGAGCTCCAGGCCACTCTGACTGCGAAGATTAGATGAAGTTTCCCTACGCTTTAAATCATATCTTCCATTAGACATAATCATAAGGCGTGTATTCGCTCTTTCTATAATGCGGTCAAAATAATTTGTCTGAATATAGGTTTCCAGCATGATTCGCTCTTTTCCGCTTAGATTACCATTTGCAGTATCAGAAAGACTCTTTACCAAAGAAAGTTTATTTTCTATTTTGATTATGTCATCAAGCCTGTTTTCTATATGATTCCTGATAGTTTTATTTTGGACAATACGTGCATGAACTTCTTTCCCCTGCTTAATTATTGCTGTCTTTTGCTCCTCATATGAAAATATCTTTGAGCTTATTTCATCCAAATTTCCATCTGGCCTGTCTGCCATTACTTTTTTCTGCTCAGAAATTCTTCCCCTGATAATATTGATTTTTTCCTCGCACTCATCAAACAGCCTCTTGGCATTTTCAATATCTGATTTTATCTTATTTATCTCATTTTTTATATTATTTACAGCCTCTTTGGCTGAGTTCTTATCTGCAAATTCCAATCTAGACTTTAATTTTTCTATCTGCTGCCTAAACTGTTCTATATTAGACAGTTCAGATGAAATATTTTTTTCGGCAGTATTTATTATCAATCTGATATTTTCAAGTGTTTTTTCCTTCTCTGGAATAAGCTTATTAAGCTGCTGATTTCTAAGGATGCTCTTTTCTATTGCCTTAAGTCTTGTCTCAGAAATTGATAGCTTATCCTCACACTCTTTCTTCTTATTAAGCAGCATTTTTTCTATATCTATAAGTTGCTTTTTTCTATCTGCTTCATCAAGCTTACTAAATACAGCTTCCTTCACCGCTTCAGCCCTGCCCTTAAGTGCATTTGCATTTTCACTTTTCTTAGTTGCCTCTGCTACCGCCTGCTCTGAATACTCACGTGCCTTATTTACAGCTTTCTGAGTAGGCGACTCGTTTTTGAGCTCTGCCTTGCATGGATGAGAGGTCGAACCACAGACTGGGCAGGCAATCCCATCAACCAGGCTAGCCGCAAGTACTCCTGCCTGATCATCCAAAAATGCCTTATTAAGTCTTAGATATTCCTCCTGCTTATGCTGGGCCAGGGCAGAGGCCTCTAGATAATCTGCCTTAGCCCTCGCAAGCTTTATATCCAGCTGCTTTAATTCACAAATAAGTGCATTTATTTCCGCTATCCCGCTAAGCCTGTCTTTAATTACTCTTATGTCATTTAACAGCTTCTGCTTTTCTTCTCCTACATTTTGAAGTCTTGTAAGCTCTTCCTTTAGATTAAGGATATCTTCCTTAAACCTGTTTTCTAACCTTTCATTTTCTGTTTTTTTATTTTCATTTGTCCTTAAAATGTCAGACGATGTAGAAAGCTTTTTCGAAAGCTCTTCCAGATTGTCATAATCAGGATACAAAAGCTCTATCCTGGCTATCTGTCCCTGCTTTTGCTCTGCAATATGCTCCCTATCTTTATTTTTCTTAAGCTCATCCAATAGAAGCTTTTCTCTTTCCTCATAAGCTCTTAAACTTTCAACATTCTGCTTATATTCCGTGCACAGCTTTTCATATTCTGATAGTTTTAACTTCTGCTCCTTGAATTTTGAAAGCTCTGCTTCATTTTCTGAAAGCTCCTGTCTTAATGAATTTTCAAGACGGCTGTCTTCATTAAGTATTTTATCTATAAGCTCTATAGACTCTCCAAAATTTAAAGCATTTACTCTTTTACACTCAAGCTCCTCTCTGAAAATGCTGTCACCACCTGCAACTATCCCATCTATATACTGTGTAATACTGCTTTTTACATTTTCATATTTTCGGATAAGAGAGTTTGCCTCGTCCTTTAATTTATCCTGCAGCTCCTGATAATAGCCTGTTTTAAATATATCTCTAAATATTTTCTGCCTGTCCTTTGTATCTGCATTGAGCAGCTTTAGAAACTCTCCCTGGGCTATCATTGCAATCTGGGTAAAACGGTTTCTGTCAACACCTATAATCTCAATTACCTTTTCTGTTACAGACTTTTCCTTTGTAATTACAGTGCCATCCGGCATTATAAGCTCTGCCCCAGCTGCCTGTCTTGTCTCTCCATCGCCCCTCTTGGCCGGACGCATATATTCAGGATTACGCCTTAGCTTATAGCATTTTCCTTTGTCCTCAAACACAAGCTCTACCTCGGTAGGTACCTCGGCTTTGGCATATTTTGACCTAAGCATCGAACTTTCTCTTATATCTCCGCTTGGCTTTCCAAACAAGGCAAAGCAGATAGCATCAAATATAGTTGTCTTTCCTGCACCTGTATCTCCGGTAATAAGATATATTCCATTACTGCCAAGCTTTGTCATATCTATCTCAGTTATTCCGGAATACGGGCCAAAAGCGGATATTTTTAAATAAAGCGGTCTCATATCATCTCTCCCATATACTTTCAATAAGCTCAGAAACAAGACGTTTTTGCTCGTCATTCATCGGCTTATTATTCTGCTTTTGATAAAATTCTGAAAATATCTCAAGCGGCCTTAATAATTCAACATTTTCAGCTCTTCCTATGTCATTGTTCCGCCTTGTACGTATATTGTCATATTTCACACCCATGATATTTGGATAGATTGTTCTCAGCCTTGCTATTGCATCCAGCACATCCTCCTCATCTGTAAGCACAGCCTGAATATAATCCTCAGTATTAGTTCCCTCGTAAAATGCCTTTGAGGTAAGCTCCATATAGCTTCCTTTTATTGTCCTCATGTCCTTTAACGGCTTTAATGGAACTGTACTGATTTCTATTTCTCCCTTATTCTTAAGTTCTACTATAGTTACGGATTTCTCATCTTTTTCTTCTGAAAATGAATATTTAACTGGTGTTCCACAATATCTTATAGTTTCTCTTCCTACCTTTTGCGGAGCGTGTATATGTCCAAGAGCAACATAGTCAAAGCTGTCAAAGGCCGATGCGTCCACATTGTCACTTCCACCTACTGAGATATCCTCTGAATCACTTTTTGAAGCTCCAGTAATAAACTGATGTGTTACTATAATATTTCTTTTATCTGTATCAATATCCATATGCTTTACAGCCACCTTCACAGCATCTGTATAGCTTATTATCTCTTCCTCAGGAAAATATCTTCTTACATGCACTGGTTTTATAAAAGGAAGCAAATATAATGAAAGCTCTCCATAGCTGTCCGTAAGATCAAATTTTACTGTTTCACCATTGTATGCGGGACTAATATGTATACCACTTTTGTCCATGAGCTTATATCCAAAGGCAAGACGTTCAGCTGAATCATGATTTCCACTTATGATATATGTTTCCTGTTTTCTTTCAGACAAGGAATCTATAAAGTCATTAAGAAGATGTACGGCCTCCTCTGATGGCATGGTCTTATCATATACATCACCTGCTATGATTACGCCATCCGGCTTTATATCGTCAATAATTTCCAATATCTGCTTTAATATATACCTCTGGTCATCTATCATAGAAAATTCATTAACTCTTTTTCCTATGTGAAGATCTGAAAGGTGAATAAATTTCATATACAAAATTCCTCCAACTTTAGGGTTGATTTTCTATATCTTATTAATTAATCAAAAACAAGTTTCTGTACCTGCTTAATTTAAAGGCAATTCCTTAAATATTCTTCATCACTTATAGCTGATTTTATCACCGCGTTTTTTATTGCTTTTTCCATTACCTTTGCAGAAAGCATTCCCACAAGATTTATATCTGCTTTTACCGATCCAATACTACAAGCGTAAATGCTATCTCCGTCTGCCATTGTGCCAACAGGGTCAATACATCTTGCATAAGCATTTCTGGTCATGGCAGCAAGCTTATTAAGCATAGCCTTGTCAAAATCTGCATTTGTAATAATGCATCCAATGGTAGTATTTGTATGAAACAGATTTTTAGGTGTAGTCATAATATTTATGAACATATCTCGTATATCCATAAAATTACTTCTTTCCTTATCCATCAAACCTGCAAGCTTTTCTCCATTTTCAGGATCAAATATATCGCCAAATGCATTTACAACTACAACAGCAGCTATTTTGAGCTCTCCAAGCTTTATTACATAAATTCCAAGCCCTGATTTTTGTGCCTGTGCCATACCCAGAAGCTTTCCTACACTTGCCCCTGTTCCTGCTCCTACATTTCCCATTACTGAATCTGTTTTCCCGAGAGCATTTTTGCAGGCGATATAGCCCATAGCTGAATCAGGTCTTACATCTGACCTTCCATAACCAAGATCATAAATACATGACTGACATACTAGAGGAACCTTTGAAAAGCCTGTGTCAAAGCCAATATTATGCTCTTCCAGACAGTGCATAACTCCATCCGAAGCAGCAAGACCATAGGCACTTCCTCCAGAAAGCACAACAGCATTTATCGGATTATCAGCAGTCAAAGGGCTTGTAAGCGGTGTCTCTCTGGATGCTGGACCTCCACCGCTTATATCACAGCCTGCCTTTGCTCCATTCTTAAAATATAAAACACTTACGCCTGTCTTTGCCTCATCATCCTGCGCATGTCCAATTGAAAGTCCTTCAAATTCTTCTATTGAAATTTCTTTAATATTATTCATAAAGCCACCCGTTCCTTTTTTATTTTAAATCTAAATCTTTACATTTTCCAAAATCAAATCTGCACCTTGATGTTTCTAAAAATCCAATCTAAAACTTTGATATTTTCAAATAATTTAACATGTATATATTTTAATACCAGCATAACAAAACCAGCATAATTACTCAAGTAAAATACCGGCATGGAATATTCCACAATGGAGTATTCCGCACCGGTATTTATATATTTACATTATTGGGAAAATTGTATTTCACTAAATCAAGTACAAAATGATATTGTACCATCAGCTGATATTCAATATTTATCATATTGCGACAGGCTTTGCCTTCTTTGGAACAGGACAGGTATAGCCGGACTCGGTTCGCTTTTCAAATTCCACCTTTGCCTCTTCCAAAATTTTATTATTTATAAAAAGCTCACTACAGGAAAGTGCAAGAACCAGACCTGCATTTTCAAGTCCCTTATGTCCTATGCTGGTCTTTCCTACAGATACATTCTGCCACGAATGTCCCGGAGAATTTGATGCAAAGCATACAGTGTTAATCTGTGCTGTAGGTGTCTGCCAGCTGACATCGCCTACATCAGTTGAACCTGCTGAGGCCTCTGTAGAAAAAGTATAAGGCACGAGAAAATCGTTGAGAGAATTCATTCCGTTATTACTCTTTTCCTTGATTACAGCATACTGCTCAGTTTCTTCTCCATAGCCTCCCGGTAGCTTTCCTGAAGGAGCTTCATATGACTTAATTATATTTGCAGCAAAGGCTTTTTCTTCATCTGTAAAGTCTGCAACACCCGCCTGTACAAATTTGTCATATAATAGCTCTTCAAGTTTCTTATTTGGAACTACATTGGCACAGCCATCTATAAAATTAATTTTTAACTTGGTTTCAGTCATCATGGCAGCGGCTTTTGCAATCTTATCTACTCGCTTTTCAAGTGCAACCGCATCTGATACCTTAACATCCCTTATCATATAGAGAACCTTTGCCTTAGCCTGTACGACATTAGGTGAAACTCCACCACTATTTGTTATTGCATAATGCACTCTTGCCGTAGAATTCATATGCTCTCTAAGAAACTCTACACCCAGGTTCATAAGTGTAACCGCATCAAGTGCAGAACGTCCGGCCTCAGGATTGCCTGCTGCATGGGCTGCTATTCCGCTAAATTCATATTCTTTCTGTATACATGAATTGCATGTGCCTGTTGAAACTCTGTTCAAATCATCCGGATGCCATGTAAGAGCTGCATCCAGCTTCTTCCACTCCTCATCTCTTGCAAGGAAAGCCTTGGAAGCACCACCTTCTTCACCCGGACAGCCGTAAAATATAACAGTTCCACTAAGCTTTGACTCAGATAAAAGCTTTTTTACGGCAAGAGTTGCAAGTAAGGAACCAGCTCCAAGCATGTTATGTCCACAGCCGTGGCCTGAACCATTCTTTATAAGCTCCTTTTTCTTTGTTTTACCAGCCTCCTGACTTAAGCCCGAAAGTGCATCAAATTCAGCCAGAATACCTATATATGGTCTTCCATTTCCATAAGAGGCCTTAAAGCAGGTATCAATTCCACAAAGCTTTTCCTCGACCTCAAAGCCTTCCTTTTTTAATACATCTATGTAAAGTGCAGCTGATTTATATTCCTTAAGTGAAAGCTCTGCATAATCCCATATCTTATCACTTATATCACAGCATAAATCTGACTTCACCTTTATCTCATCCTTAATAATCTTTTCTATTTCCTGCTGTGTCATACTACCAAACCTCCATTTATTAAAGCACCTTGCTTAGGAATTCCTGTGTACGCTTATTCTTAGGATTTTGGAATACCTCCTCAGGTGTTCCCTCCTCAGCTATTATTCCACCGTCCATAAATAAAACTCTGTCTGATACCTCTTTTGCAAAGCCCATTTCATGTGTAACTATAACCGCTGTTATGCCACTCTCAACCAGATCTTTAATTACAGAAAGCACCTCTCCTACCATTTCTGGATCAAGAGCTGAGGTAGGCTCATCAAAAAGCATTACCTCAGGTTCCATTGCGAGTGCCCTCACTATTGCAAGACGCTGTTTCTGTCCGCCTGACAGCTTGGTTGGGTATTCATTTTTCTTCTCATAAAGACCAACCTTTTTCAATAGCTCATCTGCCATTAGCTCTGCTTCTTCTTTTGTTTTTTTCTTGAGCATAACAGGTGCCAAAGTGATATTTTCCAATACAGTCATATGTGGAAATACATTAAAATGCTGGAATACCATACCCATTTTCTGACGATGAAGATCGATATTTGTTTTTTCCTTTGTAATATCCACTCCATCAAATATAATTTCTCCGCTGTCAGGTACTTCTAACATATTTAAACATCTTAAAAATGTACTTTTTCCACCGCCTGAAGGTCCAATAATAGATACGACCTCTCCCTTTTTAATATGCTGGCTTACGCCCTTTAATACCTCGACCTTGCCGAAGGATTTATGAAGATTTGTTACTTTAATCATTTTTCTTTATTCTCCTTTCATAAGCTCCTACAGCCTTGCTAAGGCCAAAGGTAAGTACAAAGTAAATAACTCCTACAATAATAAGTGGTTCAATAACAAGGAACAACGCACCATTTACGACATTGTACTGTGTCATAATATCTCCTGCAAAGAAGGTTGAAGCAAGTGAGGTTTCCTTTATCATCATAATAAATTCATTACATAAAGCTGGAAGTATATTTTTCATAGCCTGTGGCATAATGATTTTTCTCATAGCCATGGAATGTGATAATCCAAGACATCTTGCTGCCTCCATCTGTCCCTTGTCAACAGCCTCTATACCAGCACGTATTATTTCTGAAACATAAGCTGCTGAATTGCAAATCAGAGCCAAGGCAATACTTCCAAATTTTGTAAGATGAAGAAATGGAAGTGCATCCGGTATCCAGAAATAAAACAGGTAAAGCTGGAGTAATATGGGAGTTCCTCTCACTATTTCAATGTAAAATCCTGATATCAAAGAAAGTGGTTTTACTCCAAAAAGCTTAAACTGTGATCTTTTCATCATGGCTATGATGAAACCAAAGATTACGCCGCCTGATACAGCAATCAGTGAAAACTCTAATGTAACCTTTGTTCCTTCTATAAATAAATAACCATATCGCTCTAATACCTTAAATATATTCTCAATGATCTGCATTTTACACTGTCCCCTTACTTAGATATACTTATTTGAAATATCAGTTAACCTTTATACCTAAGGAATCACAAAGCTCCTTTGACTCAGCAAGCCACTTATCCATATAGCCCTCATCCTTTGCCTTTTTGATAGCCTTGTTTATTTCATCCATAAGTGCGGTTTCACCCTTTGGTGCAAGTACAACATTTCCATCCTCTGTTGTATCCTCAAATACAAACTCGCTCATAATAAGCTCATCATAGTTTTTACAAAACTGCTCTCCTGTTTCATAAGAAGAAGCAAGAGCATCTATTTTTCCATTTAAAAGCATCATCACTCCATCATTTATAGATGAGATAAATTCGATCTGTGCATCTGGAAGCTGTGACTCTGTGAGATTTACCTGAAGAGAACCATTTTGTGCTCCAATCTTTTTACCTGCAAAACCATCCTTATTTGAAAGGAGGTCTGCATTTTCCTTCAATACTATAAGTCCCTGACTCTTATCTGTAGGTCCTTCCCAAAGGAAAGTATCTGAGCATTCCATACTCTCCTCACGCTCAGGTGTCTTTGCGTATCCAGAGATTGAAAAATCTACCTTTCCTACTGATACAGCTGCCTGACATGATTTGAAATCCATAGGAACAATCTCAATATCAACTCCTATTTCACTGGCAATAAACTTTCCAAGTTCTACATCGCAGCCAACTATTGCTTCCTCTCCAGTTTTATTAAGATCCATAAATTCATATGGGCCAAAATCAGGACTTGTTGCCATAGTTATTACACCTTTATCCTTAATCTCCTGAAGCTTTGTTCCTCCATCATTTTTATTTGAACATCCTACAGTTGCCATAAGCATTAATGAAAGTATAAGTAAAGCAGTCTTTTTCATAATTATTCCCCTCTTTCGAATATTTATTCATATTTGTTTTGATGTCTCGCATTGTACTCCTCTTTATTTTGTTTGTCAATAGTATATTTATAAATTATTATTGTATATTTATAAGTACATGTTCTATTGTGTATAACGGTCTTATTCTTGTGTTATATATGATTTATTTCAGCTATCTTTATGAATATTCTTTAAGAATATGTGTATTTTATTTAATATTTATTCGCACTTATCTAAATTAACAAGATTTAACCCATCCTTGCATTATCATACACTATGTATGTATATTTTTGCATTATATAAATTGCAACTCTAAAGATAAAACGCATAAAAATACCAGTAGTTTTACCTACTGGCATTCAAAGTCTTATATTATTTATTGTCTATCTGATATAGCTATCTCTATCTGGATTTATTACAAAGCTCACACCATACATCTTATCTAGCAGTTCATCCGCATCATGATTCAATTTGTACTCAAGCTCCTTTCTGCAAAGTGGGATAACCTGATAGAAGTTAACCTCATCTCCATTTGGTAAGATACAAATTTCGCTATCTTCTTCAACTCCTTGCAGACCAATCAGCATACTTGCACATAGCCTGGTATCATTTGCATAAGGTGACTGATTATCTATTGTATGTCCATAACCAAGCCAGGTATTGTTATCAATTGGAAGACGTGCTAAATCCTTTAACAAACGAACCGGCCAATACCATTTCTCATCTTTCATAGACTCTTCATCTAATTTCCAATAAGCAGGAAGTGCAATAGCTAATTCCACCCTCTCTAACTTATAATTGGCTAACTCCTCTGGCACATTCATATGGTGAGCTCCCATTCCCATCGTCACAAGTGTATAATAGTTTCTTTCTTCCGATGGTGCAATAAAGCATATGTCTAGATGAATATCTGGAGAAATCAATTCATGAAATACACTCTCAAATGCTCCAAATGTTTTCTCGATATGTTCTTCCACTGCTGACATTTCTTCTTCTGTATAAAGCTCTGGTTTCCCTGGCAAAAATGACCTTTCAGATCCATCAGGATTCAGGAAAATATCAAAATATAAATCTTCCTCTTTAACCTTATATATAAGCATAACGCAATAATCTAATCCTACGAAAATGGAATCCAGAATAGCGGCTCTCCCATCTATATACTCACGTTCCAGCCAATCTCCACTCTGAATACGTGCCTTTAATTTCTTCATCCAATACGCATCCAGCTTAGACGCACCTGCTTCATTCATCCTAAATACTAACTCTATAGTATTATCACTAACCTTATAAGGAAAATGAATATAAGGCGTTGCCCACTCATACTGTTCCGGTTTTGGTCCAAAGATAGACCAAAATTCCTCTAAACCTTTTTCATTAATTCTTATACAGGAAATAGATCTCCTCTTATCGTCAGCATTTACATCTAAACCTTTCTGTAGCATCTGATCAGCCTCTGGATAAATATAGTGGTATTCCATCTGCTCTATTTCCATACATTGATTAATTTCATCTTTTAAAGTAAGAAATTCAAAATCTCTAGGTTCTATCTTTAAGCCCTGTTCAACTGCAACTAAGGCAGCCTCCTTCTTTCCAAAATGACTACGCAATTTAGCAGCTTGCAGCCAGATCCATGGATAATCCGGCTCTTCTTTAGTACCTTTTTCTGCATACTCTAAGGCTTCCTTTAAATGTCCGCAATACATAAGAGCTACGGAATAACGATAATACCACACACCACAACCTGTAGCATTTTCCTCTGAATCTTTCATCCACTCTGCTGCCTTATAATAACATATATACTCATCCGCATTAAGACAGGCAAATGCATACAATAAAGCTATTTGGAGATCTTTTCTTGCTTCATTATAGCTGAATTTCCCATCTTGTACGCCTTGCTCTACAAAATTTTCAATCCATGACATCATTTTCCCATAATATCCTGTCGTTCCCTCATCAAAGGACGCTAAGATTTCAATGTCTTATTCTGATAGCAATGAATTTGTCTCGGAATGAACTGCCGATTCTATTTTGTTATTTTCATTAGATTCCTGACCTTGTTTTAATGATTCCATACTGAACATGCCCTCCATTTTCTGTCACATGTCTTATATTATTTGGTTGAAAATTCATTTTGGAAAAAGTCTGTAAATGCCTCAAGCTCTTCTTTTTGATATAGATAAATATACAAGCTCTCATCCTCTAACCACTCATAAGCATTAATCCCAATGTAGCCCTTGCGGTCTGGATATATGACAAATGCATCTGTTGGATACTTATTCCTATATGCTTTGAGAATTTCATCCTTGCGATAATAAGTTGGTTCACCACATTCTGAAAGGTCTGGTACAGTAGGAAGTGCCACTATAGTCTTAGTAATAGCATTCCAACCCACGATCAAATTACCAATCTTGGTCTTACTTCCATGAACAAAGCCATAATTAAATCTCTTTACATCCTCAGTATAACCCACAATCAAACGATACTCGTCACCCTTATCAACAGCCTGATTAAATAAAGCACGCACTTTGCTAGCATTTACCTTGCTTTTTTCCATATCCGGCTCAGGTCCTTTGAACAACTTACTGAATAACCCCATAATTTCATCCTCCTAGTTGTATTTTTATATTTTGAATTTTTTATAGTTCTAAATTTCTAATCTCCCAATTTTATCTTTTATTGATAACATCACAGCTCTAGCTTACACACTTTCTTTTATCCTCTGCATTTCATCAATAAGTGTATTTATTTGAAATGTAACCATAGCCTCTGCTGCCTCTGGAAATAAAAATGGCATTGTATCCGGCATTGCTTTATATACCATCATCATAGATAGAGCTATGTTTCCAAATAATCTTGGATCTATTCCTTCTTCCGGCAAACCAAAGATTATAAGTAAATTGCTAAATAATCTCACTTGATCTTCACGGAAGGTCATGAATTTTTCCTTGGAAAGACAATGATAGACTTCCTGCTCCTCTTCAATTGACAGTACGGCTATACCTCTTTTTTCACTATAAACACAGGTCTCCAAAAATGTCTTAACTCCTTCTCTCCAGCTAAGCTTTGGATCTTCCATTAGCTCTCTGGCGTACTGGATTAGTTTAGGTTGCTGATATCTTAATGCCTCCAAGACAAGCTCTTCCTTGGATTCGAAAAATGTATAAAAAAATGTCTTAGAAATATTTACTTTTTTACACAGGATATCAATACTGCTATGAATCAGCCCCCTGTCCACAATACATTGGATTACAGTATTCATTAAATCAATTCTTACCTGCTCACGTTCCTGCTCGGAATAAGCCTTTCTAGGCATGGCTTTATCCCCTCCTGTCAATTATATAAATACCAATTTTAAAAAGTAGTATTTATATTGTAAGTGAATAGTGGAAAATATACAACTATTTTTATTGTTTTTTATATTTATTTGTTGTAATCATATATACAATTAAACATAAGTTAATGATTGTAGAATAGAAAAATGCAACATGTTACAAAAATCTATTCCAAAATCCCACTGATATATTGATTTTTTGATGTTTAGGCAGATATAATGGACTTCATAACAACGACACTTTTATAAATGCTAAAGAGGCATCACAAACTGTGATGCCTCAATTAAATATTATTTCTTATATACTATTTCATGTATATTACTTCTTATAAATTATTGTTAAAGTTCCTGAACCTGATAAATTAGCTGTCATTATCTTTTCATTAAAATCAACTGATGTTGGAAGTATAACTTCCCACTTGCCTGTCGCATTATTATAGAAAAGAATCTGTACATTATTAAGCCCTGTTACTAATCTTGGAACCTGTAAGCTTACAGGTGTTAAGGCTGTTCTTACATTTCCTAAAGTATCTCTCATGATAAATGCCTGCGTACCATTAAGGGCTACGAATCCATTGAGATCAACATCCTTTATAATGTCAGCAAGATTAACACCGCTATTGATTGCGTTAATCTGATTTACTGTCTGCTTTGGAAGTCCTGCTACTGCAGCATTTTTATCAGAAATAAATGATACTAATGTGTCACCTATTACTGTCTGTCCTGATGAATTCTTCTCACCTAATAAAATTGGTAAATCTGAAGATTCAGTAAACATTCCATTAGGACCAGCTGAGCCACTTCCATATCCGTGACCAACTACATTACCAAGACCTGAGCCTCCACCTGAACTGCTTCCGCCGCTACTGCCTGAGCTGCTTCCTGATCCACCTGATGAACCTGAACCTCCGGTTGAACCTGATCCACCCGGATTTGGATTAGGGTCTGGCTTTGGATCTGGCTTTGGTTCTGGGTCTGGGTCTGGCTTTGCACTATCTTCTTCGAGAATTATTTCAAATAACTCATCTTTATCAAGATCCTCTGGTTTTAAAGCATCAAAATCCACTTCATCAAAATTAGTTTCTGTTAAAGTTGATGTTTTAACTGTGATATATTTACCAAACGATGAATCTTCCTTAACTGTACAAACCTGTGTCTTGCCGTCATGCTTAACCTTGACTGTCTTTAGTGTTATTGCGTTAGGAATTGTAACATCAAATGTAAATTCACCTGATAAATATTTATTTTCTATAATTGGTAACTCTGCATGGTATTGACTTCCGACATAATAATGTCCTACTAAGCCGTAGCCAAATAGAAGCGACTTAAGTTTAACTGTATTTCCTGTCTTATATAATTCTCCTCCCAAAGGATAAGCATACATACTACCTATTTCTATTTTATTGTAAGGCTCTGCTTTAAGATTATTATCTGATACATATGCTTCAGCATCAAATATATCTACAAAGTTCTTATCTATTATGCTATAACCTATACTCCAAGCATTATCGTTTAATCTCACATCTGGTAAAATATCATCAGCATCTATAGGCAGATTAGATATCCATAAAGGACTAATTGGTCCTTCAAATTCATCAAATATTATTTCACTTATTGTATAAATTTGTTCCCCATATAGATTATCTATAGAAACATTAAATTTACCTTTTTCTTTTATAATATAATATCCACTTTCGCCCTCAGATCCTGTAAAATCCTTATATATTGACGTATATCCATCAGCAATATACTCTGGAGCAACTTCTTCTGCAAATACTCCACCCGATATATAATGCTTTATCAAAGTATTTTCTATAGTTCCTTTAAAACTTCCTCCAGAAATCGTAAACTTAATATTAGAATGCTTATCTTCAGTCGCCTGGCTTGATATTGAAATTGATGAGCCTTCACTATAAGATCCACCTTCTATATTAAGCTCTACTTTGTCTCCCATGCTGTTTTGCTCTAATAATATAGTCCCTACACTACCACTACTAAGAGTAGTCTTGCCACCTTTAATGTTAAGATTTTCTATGTCTGCAATATGCACAGTTGCTTTGCCACCAGTAATATTAAGATTTTCTAAATGCATTCGGTATAAATCTAATTCTCCTCCAACTAGATCAACTGAATTAAGTATAAATTTCTTATTATAACTATTGTCTAATCTTAAAAATCCATCATTTACAAATATCGTAGCATGTTCATACATCAAGTCATAATTACATACGCAACTACCACCATCTACTATTAACTGCTCCATTAGATATCTCGGTTTATATTCTTTTAAAGCTCTGCCATTTAAATTAGCATTTCCTCCTTTAACTTCCAGAGAAATAACTACAGCATTTCTTACATTAAAATTACCTTTACCATTAACTATAACTGATAACCTTAATTCAGAAATACTTTCTCGTGATGGCCTTCCAGAAACGTTAAACTCTCCTCTTACATCTATTACATCGCCTGAAATGCTATTATCTTCTCCCATAATTAATCTTATAGAACATCCTTCAGGGATTGTTATATTTTCTTTAAGCTCAAAATGTTTCTGCTCACCATAGTCACGAAGGTCTATTTCAGCTGTGCCCTTTTTTATTGCCTCTTTTAATATCTCATCAAAAGTCACTTCCTTAGTCTCTGGAGCGGTTTCAGCTATTTCAGTTTCCTTCTGCTCCTCACCATTGACATTATCTTTAGAAGGTGTACTTTCAATTACATCCTCAGTGCTTTCTTCTGTCATATCCTCTGAGCTTTCAGTCTGGCTTTCTTCCGGCTTTTCCTCTTTTTCTGGAAGTGTCTCTTCTAAACCTTCTTCAGTAGATGGTCTGGATTCTTCTGGTACTGTTTCCTGCTCTGTCTCTTCTGGCAATGTTTCTTCCGGTGTTGTTTCCTGTTCTGTCTCCTCTGTTGACTCAGTAGTACCTGCTTCTTCCTTCTGCTCTGCTTCTGTGCTTTCTTCCTTAGAATCTGGTATAGACTCCTCCTGTGAGGTCTCAGCACTAGATTCCTCCTTGTTTACATCAGCTGTTGCATCTTTGCTTACTTCATTTTGTACTTCTTCTGTCTGTATCTTCTCGCCTGCCTGTACATTAGTCGCTGCCATTACTGTTGAACTTCCGAGCAATGACATTGCAACAGCAATCGCTATAAGATTGCTTTTTCTTCTCATGTTTCCCTCCGACATTTGATTTTTGCATACATTTCTAGTGTATGTATGCTCAGTATACCCCCACGGAGTATAAAAGCAAGCTCAAGAAGAAACATTTTCGTATAAAATGAACTATTTTTCGTTAATATTTAATTATTTTTAACTAATGCCTCATATTTCCATTTTTAATGCTTCAATAATTTTAAATCTAGATATCAATAGCAATATTTATTTCTATATTTAACAAGCATTATGATAGATAAACATATCGAGGCAAACTCTGCTACAGGTGTTGCCAGCCACACTCCTGTAACTCCAAACAAAATCGGTAACAGCAAAGTGGCAATAACCATAAATACAAAAGAACGTGAAAAAGCGAGTATCGCTGAAATCAAGCCATTTGAAAGTGCTGTAAACATTCCACTTGCAAATATATTAATGCCTATAAAAATAAGAGCTGTAGAGCAGATGCGGTTTCCTGCAACGGCTAATTCATAAACCGGATTATCTGGTCTTGTAAAAATTGCAACAAGCGGCTCAGTTAAAATAATTGATAATATCAACGTTGCAACGCCTACAATGCCTACAATTTTCAGGCTCATTCTTATCAGCTTCTTTAATTTATAATGATTTTGCTCTCCATAGTAAAAGCTGATCATTGGTGCAACTCCATATGTATATCCTGTATATAGTGAAGTCGCAAACATAAGCACATACATAATAATTGTAATGGCTGCCACTCCATCTTCTCCTACATATTTTAACATGGTCCAGTTATACATCATTGTAACTATTCCTGTTACAAGCGCTGTTGCCATCTCTGAGCTACCATTTGTAGCTGAATTAATCAATGTTTTCATTCGATAAACGGGTCTTACAAAATGAAGTAAGCTGTTTTTTCTTGAAAATATTATAAGGCCTGTAACTGCTGTTACAGAATATCCTAAACCTGTTGCAATCGTTGCCCCTGCAATACCCAGATTAAAGATTTCAATGAATACATAATCAAGAATGATATTTAAAATTCCGCCGGCAATGGAACAACTCATCGAAAGAGCAGACTTTCCTGCTGCAATCATATAAATGGTAAAGTTGTTCATAAGAAGAATCGGAACTGTAAAAAGCAAATACCTGCTCAGATATACATGGCAATAATCAAAAACTTCTGCGGACAAATTCATTTTCCTAAAAATCATATCCATAATTAAATATCCAAAGAGCCACATAAAAATACCTATTACAACATTTACAATAATTAAGAAGGTGAAATCCTCATTTGCTTCTTTTATCTTTTCTTCGCCAATCTTCTTCATAATCACTGCACTTCCACCAGTTGCAAGCATTGTTGAAATTGCTGATACTACAGAAATAACTGGAGCTGTGAAATTAATTGCAGAAAGTGCATTCGTTCCAATAAGATTTGAAACGAATAAGCCGTCAACCATTGTATAAAATGACATGAAAACTGACATTACAATAGTTGGGAGAGCAAAGCTCATTACATTTTTAAGTGTTATCGGTTTTTTGTATACATTTTCAGCTGACACAATAAATCCTCCTTGTCTTTAGTGAACTTATCGTCTATGATAGACTGTACAGTTACTGTACAGTCAAGGAGAATTTTTATGTTATTTGAAAATAATAAACTGTTTACAATAGGACAATTTGCGGCTATGCATGAAATCAATAAGAAGACATTGATGTGGTATGATGAGATAGGTCTGTTAAAGCCTGCGTGCATTAAAGAAAACGGTTACCGTTATTATAGCTATCAGCAAAGCTCTGCATTAGAGATTATTTTAATGCTTAGAGAACTAGATGTGTCACTAGATACAATCAAGGAGTTTATGGAACATCGTACTATCAGTAATTTTGAAAATATTTTGCAAAATGAGCTTACTGAACTTGAACATAAAATAGCTCATATGAAGTCTATTCATAAGATTCTAAGCAGTCATCAGCAGGATATGAAAATGATACGCTCTCTTGACTTATCTGAAATTCAATTAATAAAAAAGACCGGCCATTACTTAGTTACAGTTGATACTGATATAAGCTTATCTTTAGAAAAAGATGTTGATAAGCTCATTTCGGAAACTAAAAAATACCAGCTTCATCGCCTGCATGATGCATCCTATGGCTCTATGATACCTGTTGAAAATCTATATCAAAATAGGTTTAATGAATATACTGCCCTATATATTGAATTACCATATCCAGTATCAAAAAAAGGGCTGCATTTTCAGCCTGCTGGAACCTATCTTCGTGCTTTTTGTAAAGGCAGCTGGGATAAAATACCTAACAGGTATAAAGACATTTTAGAATACGCTAATAAGCATAATCTCACATTTTGCGGTTATGCTTATGAAAAAGGTATCAATGAAATTGTCGTAGATAAGATTGATGATTATATAACCCAGATTGAAATTCAGGTTAAATAAGGGGAGGTGGAAAGATGTAAATCAGCGTAAGCATTTTCTATACTTTAATTATTTACAGTCCAGATAATGTACGCATAACCAGAAATATCTTTTTATTATTAAGTCAAATTTAATTTTCATCCTCTTTCATTACAACAAATGAAATCCTTGCATCATCAATTCCCATGTATGTACATCTGAGGTATACATAGAACCTATAAGTAAAATAAATAATATCTCGCCTACCGTAAAAATAAGAATTCTGATTTTCTGTGCCCGCTCAAAACCTGTATCTTCTTTCTCATTCAACACTTTTCTTGTAAATATAGTACCACAAACCATAAGTATCAATACAGCTCCATACATGACTATATAAAATTGTAGATTTGGCCAGAATAAAAGCTTTCCCACTCCGTAAGCAAATGCTTCTTCTGTAAACTCCAATGCTTGCTCTGCTACCATAAGCTTCACTTTGCTGCGATAATACTCTGCTACTATCATAGAAAAAAGAAATGCCATAATAGCAGTAAAATCACAAATAACAAGAGGAACTCCGCTCAGAGACTTTTTAATTTTCTGCTTTGCAATACACTCTCGTATAGCCTGCTCTCCCTCAGTTGTCCTAAGGCACTTTTCTCTATTTTTCAATGAAGTAAGTTTCTGATTTATTTCAGCAAGCTGTCTTCTATCAAATGGGTGAAGGAAAATAGCCTTGTGCAAAACTATTCCCTGTGAATTTAAAATTTCTAAAACATTTTTATTCCTGCTGTTAATTCTAAATTCTGATATCTCTTTATAAGGTATGCATGCAAAGCCTTGTTTTTTTCTAAACTGAAATTGATATACTAAGAGAAATTCACTTGTAAAATACATATCATCCAGCCTATCCCCCATTTGCAGATCATATTCTAATCTATCCTTGGAATAAGGCGAGATTGTATTAATATAATAACTTGCTTTCTGCACCTGTATCACATAACGGATTGTACTAATTAAAAATATAGATATATATAAGCACACAGAAACCAGACAGATATATTTTACAATGCTCTGTGACAATTCATCCCCATTAGTCACGAACAAAAGCAGACGGTATACAAAAAATGTCAGAAAGATACCGATTATGCTCATTCTGACTATAGGATAAGATGGTAGTTTTTTATAAGCTTTTTTAACCATTGAATCTCCATTTTTTGTGCTAATACCTTATCATAGCTTTTATTTATATATGTTATCGTATATAGTATATAAAATATTATATATTATAAGTTTGTACAGAACATCATTTCATTTCCAATGTACACTTTTTCCAT
>JAUNDV010000016.1:0-17449 GCA_030525875.1 Eubacteriales bacterium | reverse complement strand
TGAGTTGCTGATTTCTTATAAAATTTAAAAGCTTTTTTATAGTCAATATCCACTTTTTCCTTATTCCAAGGTGGTATTCCATGCATAGCCTTTACTAGCTTTATCTTGCTCAGACTCCTTTAGATATTCTTTGAATGGATCTTTATTCATATACGACACTCCATTTACTTTTTAATCTAAAATATAAAGTTATAACCTTTTATTTTATTATACTAAATAAACGTTAAATAATTAAGGTGAAATTTATAAGTATAATAAAAAACAGCAAGTATAACGTCCTTTTTCTCGTTATACCTGCTGTTTTTCATTTTTTAATCATTTTCATTTAGATTTCTCTTCTGCAAATTCAAATTCAGAATCTTTTCTTAAAACAGTATATTCAAAGTGAATCGCTTTTTCTTTACATACGTCTACACAATTATGGCAATTATTGCATGCTGTATTAAACAATCTTGCATTTTGTGGACCTACATACTTTGCAACAGCTGTGCCACACACCAAACAACGCTTTACTTCTTTTTCAGCTTCATCTGCAGTCAGACCTGAAACAATCTCACATCCCATACATCCCACGCGTACAGAAGCTTCTTTTTCAGCGCCTGCGTTTCTTTCTATATAATGATTATACTGAGTTTGATCAATACTCTCCACTTTTGGACGATGTATTTCAACCTCTTCTGTTGGACATCCCAGTTCCTCAGCAATAGCTTTTGCAGCACGCATTCCCATAACCACAGCGCCTGCAAGGGAGCCTGTTTCCTTTGCATATGTTACATCTCCGCTTGCATATACATGCTCTACATTTGTCTTTCCACAGGCCTCACATTTCAATGTGATCAGGCCTCTTCCATTTACGGATACCTCGCCTATACAATCGGTATCAGGACCCTGTCCAATTGCTGCAATCACCGTATCAGCAACAAATTTTTCTTCTCTAATCTCACCATACTCCGGTGCGAAGCGATGTTCAGCATCAAAAACTTTAACACATTTTTTCAATGTCACAGCAATCCTGCCATCAGTAAGTTTCTCTAAAGACTCTACACCTGTCTTTGTAATCAGCTCCACGCCCTCTTCCAAAGTAAGTTTTAGATCATGTTTATTTGCCGGCATTTCACCACGATTTTCAAGACATGCAATGGTTACTTTCTTCGCACCTGTTCGAAGAGAAGTACATGCCGCATCCATAGCAACACTTCCACCACCTATTACCAGTACATTTTCTCCAACAATGGGCGTACCAGATAGTGTGGATACTGATTATATTGTTGAAATTGTATTAGACGGTATCGAAAATATTAGAGATTTCTTACTCAATAACAATACATTTTCTTTCGCACTTTCCATTATATGGAGATTCCCAACTTTCACAAAATTCGGATTCAGGAGAATAGGTCTCAATAAGATTATATCCTCTTTGAATAGTAATATCTTCCGAAAACCAGACATTCTTTTCAAAAGAAATTTGTAATCCATCATCCATCACAAAAATGATTCCTCTTGTTAAATCAACATTGTACATCTGATCATTACCTTTAAACAATGACTGTTTTTCATTAACAAGTATAATTTGTTTTAAGACAGAATTTACCGGTGTTTCTATCAAATCTTCTCCTTCAATAAATGAATGTATTTCCATTTCATTTACCTGTTCAAATTTAAAAATAGCAACATCTTCTTCTGTTCCATAATAATCACGCACTTCTGTTAAGTTAGTAATTGCAAAACATTCATCTTCAAAACAGATTCCCACTATGCCATATACAGATGGTGAAAACATAAACGGATCATGTAAATACTTTACCAGCTCTTTCCCTATCATTTTCTTTAAAATTTCTACTTTCTTTTCTGAAAATCTAACATCAATACTAATCATATCTATTTCTCCAATACAAAATGAATCTTTTGCCCTTTTACTCCGCCTGTATGACTGCTCGGTTTAATATTAATATCAACAACTGGTGTTCCATCTGAATATGATACTCTTCTCATTGTAATAACTGTCCCATCTGACATTCTGGTAATTTTCATATTACCGTTAACACGTTTTTCAAGTCCTCCCGAGGCTAGCTTATTATAAAAATCTTTAGCGGACAAACCTGAATATACAACTAATGTTAATTTGTATTTAAACATAATGCTTAAAAACAACAAAAGACATGGTCCACGTTCTGAATACATAGTCCATGCCTTGTGATATATAAAAAAGTAAATCTGTATTTTTCTTTTCCATGACCGGATACTGCTTCAATCATATCAGCTTCTAGTAAATTGAAAAATAACAAAAAGTTTATTTCCACTTTGGACATGAAGGTATTATCCTTACCTGTATTACCAAATTTTAAATTCACCACACTTTTTCTGAAATTTTCTTTACATGACCTAATTTATCCCACTGTTCTTCCTCTGTTAATTTATTTCCGATTTCACAAGATGCAAAACCGCACTGTGGACTTAAACAGAGATTGTCAAAAGGTACAAACTTTGCAGCTTCATGAATACGATCAATAATTATCTTTTCATCTTCCAATACAGGAGATTTTGATGTTATTAATCCCAGAACTACTTTCTTATTATCCGGGACAAAGCGTAATGGTTCAAATCCACCTGAGCGTTCATCATCAAATTCCAAGTAAAAACCGTCAACATTTTCATTTCCAAAAAGGATTTCCGCAATTGGTTCATAACCGCCAGAAGAAGCCCATGTAGAATGATAATTTCCCCTGCAAACATGTGTAGTAATCACAAGATCAGCAGGCTTATCTTTAAGTGCAAGATTATTCAGACGTAAATACTTATGTGCCGTTTTAACAAGTTTAGATCCAATTTTCTGCCTGTAATTCCAATATTTCTCATCACAAAACATTCCCCATGTACAATCATCAAATTGAATATTACGACATCCAGCATCGTAGAGATCTGCAATAACTGTTCTATATGCGGCTGCAATATCCTGAATAAGTTTTTCATCGTCTGGATAGTATTTTATGGTGTTTTCTCCATTTTTTTCACGGAATAATTCAGAATAAAGTTGAGCCGGTGCAGGAATTGTCTGCCTTGCCACTGTATTTTCATCTTCAAATTGTTTTACAAATTTAAAATGTTCCACAAATGGATGATTTTCTCCTGTTATATTACCTGATATAGCAATAGAACCATGGGTAGTTTCTTCGCCGTGGAAGAAATAACCGTGATCAAGCTCAATATGTTCTATACCATTAAATCCCCACATAAAATCAAGATGCCAGTAACTACGTCGAAATTCTCCATCTGTAATCACATGATACCCAGCTCCTTTCTGTTTTGAAATCAATTTTATAATTTCTTCATTTTCGATTTTTGTTAAATCTTCGCTTGTAATATTTCCCTCTGTATAATCAAGCCTTGCTTTTTTTAAAATATCCGGTCTTAAAAAACTTCCTACAAAATCATATTTAAAAGGGGCATTTTCTTTATACATTATTGTTTCCTCACTTTCGTTTGCTATGCAGTAATTAAACCATAATGCATATCAGTAGTGAAATATATTAAAATATCACTTTGCTATAACTTTTAACTATATCAAATTTAAGAAATATCAAATTGAACAAGTATATTTTTTTAGGGCTTCGATATAACATTTTCCTAATTTGCTCAAAATAGCTTTATTATGGGTAATTACACCAATGTGCATTTCACCTTCTGCCTCTAGTGGTATGGCAATAATATTTTCACCATTCAATTCTTTATCAATCACCCCACTGCATACAGTATATCCGTTAAGACCAATCAATAAATTAAATAGAGTAGCTCTATCCATAACACGTATATTTTTGGAGCGTATTGTTGTACTAAAAATTTCTTCTGAAAAATAAAAAGAATTATGTTCTCCCTGCTCATAAGAAAGATATGGGTATTGAACTAAATCTTCCATACTGACAGATGACTGTTTTGCAAGAGGATTTCCAGAACTCACGAATATATGTGGATGTGCAACAAATAATTCAGTAAATTTCAATTCGTTGGCTTTAAGTAATTTTTGAATCACCATCTGATTAAAATCATTATAATATAAAATTCCAATCTCACTTTTCATTCGTGATACATCATCAATAATAGCAAAAGTTTGGGTTTCCCTTAAGCTGAAATCATATTCATCTCCACCATATTCTTTTATCAAATCAACAAATGCATTGACAGCAAACGAGTAATGTTGGGTTGAAACTCTAAACTCCTGCTTGCCACCAGCTTGCACTTTATATTTCTCCTCTATTAATGCTGCCTGCTCCAAAACTTGTCTGGCATATCCCAAAAAAATATCACCTTCTTTTGAAACAGAAACACCTTTATTAGTCCTATCAAAAATAGTAATACCCATTTCTTTTTCTAGTTCTTTTATTGCTTTTGTAAGGCTTGGCTGAGAAAGAAATAAACTTTTTGCTGCTTCGCTAAAAGTTCCTGTTTCTGCAACTGTCACAATATATTTTAACTGCTGTAAGGTCATAATCCACCTCAATTTCCAACTATTTGTTTATTATCTGTAGAAATCCATTTCTTTGACCATATAAACAATCTTTCAGACATCGAATCAAATTCTACTGTACCTCCATTTTTCAAATCAAAAAATGTATTGATAATAATTTTCTCATCAGGTGATGCAAGCACAAGAATTTCTTCTTGAAGTTTCACATAATTTCCAGTCTGCATAAAAATTATTGCCTGTACAACAAAAGAAGCTGATTTATATAGATTCCTTAAAATATCATCACTCTTTTCGTGGAGCATATTATGAACACAACCATGAAATATATTGCAAACACCGATTTTAATTGCTCTATTCACTGCATTTTTATCAACTAAAATCACACGCTTTCCAAAGCTCTCATCTAGCTTATGTAAAAAAATATTCATCCAAAAAGTGATATCTATCATTTTAATTACCTCATAAATTCTAAGTATTTCTTCAAAAAATGGGCAATCCAATACCGGACTGCCCATTCATTTTGTTAATTATGCGATTTTTTCATCTCTGTACAATTTTATATATCAATTACATCATCTTAATACAGCTTTGCACCTGCCGGAATGCGGTTATCAACCATAAGCAGATTTAATCCCTCATGGCCATCTTCCTCATGCACTGCTGAAATCAGCATTCCCTCAGAAGCAATGCCCATCATCTTTCTTGGTGGAAGATTTACGATTGCAATACAGGTCTTTCCAACCAACTCTTCTGGCTCATAGTATTCGTGAATGCCGCTTAAAATCACACGGTCCTTACGCTCACCATCATCTAAGGTAAACTTAAGAAGCTTCTTTGACTTCTCCACTGCTTCACAAGCTAATATCTTAACTGCTCTGAAATCTGACTTTGCAAATGTATCAAAATCAACCATTTCCTCAAAAATTGGTTCAATCTTTACCTTTGAAAAGTCAATCTTCTCTTCTTTTATCTCTTCCCTGACAACTGCCTTCTTAGACTCTGCTCCACCTATAGTCTTCATTGTCGGGAACAATAATACATCTCTGATTGCAAATGAATTTGTCATAAGCATAACCATACGGTCAATACCAAATCCAATTCCACCTGTTGGAGGCATACCAACCATCAAAGCATTCATAAAGTCTTCATCTGTTGTATTTGCCTCTTCATCTCCAGCTGCCTTCATAGCCTCCTGAGCCTTAAAACGCTCTCTCTGGTCGATAGGATCATTAAGCTCTGAATATGCATTTGCAAATTCGCCACCATTTATAAACAGCTCAAATCTCTCTGTATACTCAGGCATGTCAGGCTTACGCTTTGTAAGAGGACTTATTTCAACAGGATGATCCATAACAAAGGTAGGCTGGATCAGCTTATCTTCAACAAACTCCTCAAAGAATAAGCTGAGGATGTCGCCTTTCTTATGTCTCTCCTCAAATTCTACATTGTACTTCTTTGCAAGTTCCTTAGCCTCTTCATCAGTCTTAACCTCTGTAAAGTCTACGCCTGCATACTTCTTAACTGCATCAAGCATTGTGATACGCTCAAATGGCTTACCAAGCTCAATAACATTTCCTCTGAAATTAAGTGTTGTTGTACCACAGACCTTCTTTGCAACATGGCGATAGAGTCCCTCTGCAAGATCCATCATACCATGATAATCTGTATATGCCTGATAGAGCTCCATAAGAGTGAACTCAGGATTGTGCATTGCATCTGTTCCCTCATTACGGAAAACTCTTCCAATCTCGTAAACCTTCTCAAGTCCACCAACTATAAGTCTCTTTAAATAGAGCTCAAGAGAGATTCTAAGCTTCTTATCCTCATTAAGCGCATTAAAATGTGTTTCAAATGGACGTGCACTTGCACCGCCTGCATTTTCAACAAGCATAGGAGTTTCAACCTCAATGAAGCCCTGCTCATCAAGATAGTTTCTAATCTCTCTGATAATAAGTGATCTCTTTATAAATGTATCCTTAACCTCTGGATTTACGATAAGATCCACATATCTCTGACGATAACGTGTATCTGTATCTGTCATTCCATGGAACTTCTCTGGAAGTACCTGAAGTGACTTTGAAAGAAGTGTTACCTCAGATGCATGGATTGAAATCTCACCAGTCTTTGTCTTAAATACAGTACCCTTGACTCCGATAATATCTCCAAGGTCCATCTTCTTAAAATCCTTGTAAGACTCTTCACCTATGCAGTCTCTTGCAACATATATCTGGATGCTTCCATTTCTATCTGAAAGATGACAGAAAGAAGCCTTACCCATTACACGCTTAAGCATTATACGTCCGGCAACAGACACCTCTTTATCACAGAGCTCCTCAAAATTATCAATAATATCCTGTGAATGGTGTGTCTGATCATATGTTGTGATCACAAACGGATCCTTGCCATTTGCCTGAAGTTCAGCAAGCTTTTCTCTTCTTGCCTTCAGAATATGGTTAAGATCTGCCTGATCATTCTTCTGATTCTGTGCATTTTCGTTTGCCATGGCTCTCTCCTTATATATAATAACTAAATGTCTATCAGCTAATCTTCTTGATTCCAAGAACCTTATACTGAATTGTTGCTCCTGACGGAATAACTACATCAACTACTTCTCCAACCTTGTGCCCAATAAGTGCTGCACCTACAGGAGCTTCGTTGCTTATCTTTCCTTCAAGACTGTTTGCCTCAGATGAACCTACTATCTGATATACAGCCTCCTCATCATATTCCATATCGAACAAGGTAACCTCACATCCGACATTTATCTTGTCAATATCAATTTCATCATCTACAACGACTTCTGCATTCTTGAGGATACGCTCAAGCTCATCTATACGTCTCTCAATCTCACTCTGCTCTTCCTTTGCTGCATCGTAATCAGCATTCTCAGAGAGATCTCCCTGCTCTCTTGCAACTTTAATCTTCTGCGCTACTTCCTGACGCTTTACAACCTTAAGATTGTGAAGCTCATCCTCATATTTTTTAAGTCCTGCATATGTGAGCATTGTCTTGTTCTCGTTTGCCATTACAAAAACTCCTTTACATACTATAACAAATCAGAAGCTCTTATAGAACTCCTGAATTACTTTATTTTTTAGCCCTATTATTATAATTGGCTTCATCATTAATGTCAATACTGTAGGAGTCTCTCGGTAAGTTCCATAAGGTCTTCCATAGAGCTCATTTCGTTCATATCATTCCTAAGCTTTGCTGAATTTGGAAGTCCCGCTGTATACCATGCCAGATGCTTTCTCATTTCCAGCATAGCCATGTGTTCTCCCTTGAACTCTACCATAAGTCCGGCATGTTTTCTAATAACCCTGACTCTCTCTTCCATAGTTACAGGAGGAAGAAGTTCTCCTGTCTCAAGATAATGAACTGTATCTCTTATAAGCCATGGATTCCCCTTCACACCTCTGGCAAGTGCAACTCCATCACAGCCTGTCTCTTCTATCATTCTTTTTGCATCTTCAGGTCTGAAAATGTCTCCATTTCCTATAACAGGAATTGAAACTGCTTCCTTTACCTTTCTGATCATTTCCCAGTCTGCCTTACCAGAATACATCTGTTCTCTTGTTCTCGCATGCAATGTTATTGCCTTAACACCTGCCTGTTCTGCCATTTTAGCAAACTCAACACAGTTTACATGTCTGTCATCAAAGCCTTTTCTAAATTTTACTGTAACCGGCTTATCAAGCACCCTGCTCATTGTATCCAGTATCTTAAATGCAAGACCAGGATCTTTCATAAGAGCTGAGCCCTCATTATTGCCAACTATCTTTGGTACAGGACATCCCATATTCACATCTATGATGTCAAAATTCTCTTTTATTCTCTCTGCCATAGATGCCATGATCATAGGATCTGAGCCAAAAAGCTGTACTGCAAGCGGATGCTCTCCCGGAGCTGTTTTTAAGATTATTTCATTATTTTTATTCTTATATAGTATAGCCTTTGCAGAAACCATCTCAGTCACAGCAAGTCCAACGCCCATTTCTTCACAGATTAATCTATATGCTAAATCTGTTACACCTGCCATTGGAGCCATAAAAACATTATTCTTTAAGCAAACATTACCTATATTAAGACTCATTAGGATTTTTTCTCCTTTTCTGCTGAAAGCTTATCAAGTTTTTCTGCAAATTCTTCAAGTTTTTCAAAAAGCTCAGCTTTTTCAGACTGAATCTTCTTTACCTTAAGCTCAGCTCCTATCTCGTCTATAGGTTCCATGGTAGTAATTATAAGCTTGTAGCTTTCATCAAATGAAAGACTGATCATGCCACCTACATCTGAACAATACAGTACGCATATGACCTTAAGCTCATCTTTGACATCCTGTGGAAGTATTCCATATTTTTCCTCATTAAAATAAAACATCATATTGACCGCATTGGCAGCACAAAGTATATTTTCCATTTTTTGCTCCTGTTTTATTATTCATCCTGCTTCAAAAAGAATGAAGCCATACCGTATTATAAAGTACAGTATCGCTTCAAAGCAATTTAATTTATTATATTTTGTCGAATATTATCCGAGGATCTTAGAAATGTAGTACTGTTCCTCATCAATATCCTTCTTCATCATAAGAGCTTCCTGTATATCTATATCTATGTACTGTCCATTCTTATATGCAATAACCCTGTTTGATGCACCCTCTGTAAGGAGCTCAACAGCCTTTGCTCCCATTATTGAGGCATATACTCTGTCCTTACATGTAGGTGATCCACCTCTTTGCATGTGTCCAAGTATTGTAGCTCTTGTTTCTATTCCTGTAGCAGCCTCTATACGTCTTGCCATAGATGTGCTGTGTCCGATACCCTCTGCATTAATTATAATATAATGCTTTTTACCTCTCTTACGTGCATCTATGATACGATTTATTATCTGCTGCTCATCTCCATCATATCTCTCTGGAAGAAGTATTTCCTCTGCACCATTTCCTATACCACACCAAAGTGCAATATATCCAGCCTTTCTTCCCATAACCTCGATTATAGAGCATCTCTCGTGTGAGGTAGATGTATCTCTGATTTTATCAATAGCATTCATGGCTGTATTTACTGCTGTATCAAAGCCAATAGTATATTCACTACATGCTATATCAAGGTCAATAGTTCCAGGGATTCCTATAGTATTTATACCTAAAGCAGAAAGCTTACCTGCTCCCTTAAAGGAACCGTCTCCTCCGATGACAACCATACCATCTATACCATGCTTCTTGCAGATCTCAGCTCCCTTTTTCTGTCCCTCTGCAGTTGTAAACTCAGTACATCTGGCTGTATAAAGAATAGTACCTCCCTTATTGATGCACTCAGAAACAGATGAAGAGTTCATATCTACAATCTCTTCCTGCAGAAGTCCTGCATATCCTCTCATGACTCCCTTAACCTTAAGGCCCTTTGCAATAGCTGTTCTTACTACTGCACGTATAGCCGCATTCATTCCAGGAGCATCTCCTCCACTGGTAAGTACACCAATTGTTTTAACTTCTTTTTGTGCCATCATCTTCCTCCTTATATATTTGAGAAATATTGAATACAATTTTAAAAAAATAAATCTTGAATTATAAGTTTACAATACTTAAACACCAAGGTCAATTCCTTTTTCCACTGTTTTAACGTTGTTTTCGCCAAATTTTTCACAAAGTTTAGAAAAAACATCTTCCGACGCAGAAATTTTGAATTTTTCATCCATTTTTTTCTTTGCCTTCTCTTTTCTTAAGTATACAACGACTTGAGCGTTTCCGCTAGATGAAAGGCATAACTTTTCGAGCTCATTTATATTGCCTCGATAGTCATTTATATTGTTAAATGCTATCCATATTTCCTTTTTAACTTCATCAAAGGAAAAAATTTTTTCCGCAATCAGGGATGCATTTTCATCGCGTCCTATGCTTATCCTGCCTGCTATATATATCTTGTTATCGATGTCCAATAGCTGCCTGCATCTTTCAAAAACATTAGGAAAAACCAAAACATCAAACTGACCATACAGGTCCTCTACCTTAAGAAATGACATTTGCTTATTATTTTTTGTTATCTTATTCTTTCTATCAAGAATTATTCCTCCGCTAACAACGTACTGTCCTTCCTTAAGAACACATACACCGCTTTCATCATCAGCAACATATTCTGTTGACACGGCTGTTACTATTTTCTTAAAGCTGTCAATATAGCTTTCTATTGGATGTCCGCTAAGATATACTCCTATTGCTTCTTTTTCAAAAGCAAGAAGCTCATCCTTTTGGAACTCCTCTACTTCCGGCAGCTTTACCTTGAAATCCTTTTGATTTTCACTATCTGCAATTTCAAAGAGTGAAATCTGACCTGCAAAATCTGTTTTTCTGGAATTCTGAAGCTTTTCGATAAGCTGTTCATATATGAGAAGCTTTTGTCTTCTATTTCCCGGCATATTATCAAATGCACCTGCCTTTATGAAGCTTTCTATTGCTTTTTTATTTACAGACTTCGGCATGCGCTCTATGAAATCCTCAAGATCTTTGAATTTTCCACCTAAGCTTCTCTCTTCATTGATTTCATCAACAACATTTCGGCCAACACCTTTTAGTGCTGAAAGTCCATACAGTATAGTATTTTCTGTTCCTACAGATTTAAAGCCATACTCGCCTTCATTGATATCAGGAGGTGCTATCTTGATTCCCATACTTTTTGAAACCTGAATGTATTCTGCCACCTTATTTTGATTATCAAGTACAGAGGTCATAAGTGCAGACATAAATTCTGCTGGATAATAATATTTTAACCATGCTGTCTGATAAGAAACGACTGCATAGGCTGCTGCATGTGATTTGTTAAATGCATATGAGGCAAAATCTGTCATCTCATCAAATATATGATTTGCAACCTGCTCATCTATTCCATTTGCTATACAGCCCTTTACGCCTTCTTCTGCATTTCCATATACAAAATTCTTGCGCTCCTTAAGCATAACCGACTGCTTCTTTTTCGCCATGGCTCTTCTCACAAGATCCGCTCTTCCAAGTGTATAGCCTGCAAGATTCTGAACTATCTGCATTACCTGCTCCTGATAAACTATACAACCATATGTATTTTTCAGAATCGGCTCAAGCTCCTTGCACTCATAATGTACTTCGTCTTTGTTATTTTTTCCTTTTATATATCTCGGAATGAAGTCCATTGGTCCAGGTCTGTATAGAGATAATCCTGCAATTATATCGTCTATGGATTCCGGCTTAAGTTCCTTCATAAATGATGTCATACCCGGAGATTCCAGCTGAAAAACTCCATCTGTTTCTCCTCTTGATATCATTTCAAATACTTTTTTATCTGAATAATCTATTTTATCTATATCTATGTGCAGCTTATGATTTTTGTATATCTGCTTTAGAGCGTTGTCTATTACGGTGAGAGTCCTTAGTCCTAAAAAGTCCATTTTTAAGAGTCCAAGCTCCTCCAGGGTTGTCATCGTATATTGTGTAACTATGGTTCCATCCTGGTTACGTGAAAGAGGAACATACTCATCTACATTTGTTCTTGCTATAAGAACACCTGCTGCATGGGTACTGGAATGTCTAGGTAAGCCTTCAAGCCTTAATGACATATCTATGAGATACTTAACCTGTGGATTTTCTTCATATGCTTTCTTGAGATCCGGACTTATCTCAAGTGCTTTTCCAAGATTCATGCCCAGATCTGTAGGAACCATCTTTGCTATCTGGTCACATAACGCATATGATATATCAAGAGCTCTTCCTACATCTCTTATTACACCTCTTGCCGCCATAGTACCAAAGGTAACTATCTGGGCTACATTTTCCTTGCCATATTTACTCACAACATAGTCTATGACCTCCTGCCTTCTCTCATAACAGAAGTCAACATCTATATCAGGCATGGAAACTCTTTCAGGGTTAAGAAAACGCTCAAAAAGTAATGAATACTTAATTGGATCAATATCTGTTATACCAAGTGAATATGCCACAATTGAACCTGCTGCCGAACCTCTTCCTGGTCCTACTGGTATACCATTTGTTTTTGCATAGTGAATGAAATCAGAAACTATCAGGAAGTAATCAACAAAGCCCATTCCCTCTATTACTGAAAGCTCGTATTCCATTCTTTCCTTAAGCTCATCAGGGCAGTCAGGATATCTCTCCTTAAGTCCCTTAAAGCACAATTCTCTCAAAAACTCGTCTGAGGTCTTATTATCCGGAACCTCAAATTTAGGCAGCTTTGTAACCCCAAACTCAATTTCAACATTACATCTGTCTGCTATCCTTTGTGTATTATCTATCGCTTCTTCAGCATATCTAAAGAGACTTCTCATCTCTTCTTCATTTTTCAAATAAAACTGTCCACCTTCATATTTCATCCTATCCTGATCCTGAACAGTCTTTCCAGTCTGTATACAAAGCAAAATATCATGTGGCTCAGCATCCTCTGCATATGTATAGTGAACATCATTTGTTGCTATAAGAGGAATGTCCAGCTCGGAAGATAACCTGATTAAGCCTGCATTTACTGTTTTTTGCTCTGGATATCCATGATCCTGAAGCTCAAGAAAGAAGTTTCCTTTCCCAAATATTTCCTCGTATTTAAGTGCAGCCTTTTTAGCTTCATCATACATGCCCATATTCAGATTTCTTGAAACCTCACCCGCAAGGCAGGCTGATGATGCTATAAGACCCTCATGATATTTTCTTAGAAGCTCCTCATCTATACGAGGCTTATAATAAAATCCCTCAGTGAAACCTTTTGAAACGAGCTTCATCAGATTTGAATAGCCTTTGTTATTTTCACACAACAAAATCAGGTGATAATATCTGTTATCACCACTCCTTTCCTTATCAAATCTGGAGCCTTGAGTTACATAGACCTCGCATCCTATAATAGGCTTTATTCCTTGTTTTTTTGCTTCCTTATAAAATTCTACTGCTCCATACATAACGCCATGGTCAGTAATAGACAGAGCATTCATGCCCTGTTCCTTTGCATGTGCTATTAACTCACTTATTCTTCCTGAGCCATCAAGCAGTGAATATTGTGTATGTAAATGTAAATGTGTAAATGCCATATCTATATTCTACCACAAAAAAAGACAGTCCAGTTAGCCTTTAGCGAATTAGACTGTCTTTTATTAATCCCAAAATATTAAATTAATTAGGCTGCTTTCCTGTCTCAAGGAACTCAACCACTACTTCTATAGCCTGCTCTTCATCAGCTCCCTCAGCTTCTACAAGAAGCTCATCACCTGAATTAAGAGGTATTGTCATCATTCCCATAATGCTTTTTGCATTTACCTTCTTATTTCCTGTGATAAAATGGATTCTTGAATCAAACTGACTTGCAACCTGTACCATAACAGCTACTTTACGTTCCATATCCTGTGGAAGCCCAACCACAACCTTGCGATTTTTCATAATATTTCCTCCCCATTAATATTGAATAATTCTATTTCCACTATAATCAGACTAGTCCATCTGCTTTTCTTAAATCATCTGCGATATTTGAAAGTTTTCTCAATCTGTGATTTACTCCTGATTTTCCAAGAGGTGTACTCAGCGATTCAGACAATTCCTTAAGTGTTGCCGATGGCTTTTCTAACCTTAATATCGCAATCTCTCTTAGATTTTCCTGAAGTCCGTCAAATCCAATACGTTCCCTGATATATTCAATATCCTGAATCTGTCTTACAGATGCCGAAACTGTCTTCTGCAGATTCGCAGTTTCACAGTTTACCTGCCTTTGTATGTTTTCACGCATTTCCTTAAGGATCCTGATATTCTCAAACTTCATCATCGATTCATATGCTCCCAATATACCTAGCATATCAGATATAGCATCACTTTCCTTAAGGTATACAATATAATGTCCCTTACGTTCAACCATCTTCGCTGAAATTCCAAATTCAGCAATAACATCTGTCAGCATATCTGCTTCTTCCATGCATTCGCATATAAATTCAAGATGGTAGAACTTCTCTGGATCACTTACTGACCCTGATTTTACAAATAAAGCCATCAGATATTCTTTTTTAAATTCTAAGCTTACTTCTTTCGTGATTTTACTATGCTTATTTTTGAAAGTAAAGCACTTTTTTTTCACTTCTTCTTTAACTTCTGATGAAAATGACATCTTATGTTTAAATTTTCTCCTAAATTTTGGTAAAGTCTTATACTTTTTAATATTGTATATAAATAAATACAATATTTTTGTTTTAGTTTTATTTTTTTATATCTCTATGAAATATATTTATACCATATGCTGAATCTTTTTTTAGATAGTCATAAAGTGCTTCTGCCATAGTCACTGAGCGATGCTTTCCACCTGTACATCCCATGGCAATAACAAGCTGATTCTTACCTTCTGAGATATATCTTGGCACAAGGAAGTCCATCATATCAAATAGCTTCTTAAGAAATTCATCCCCAAAGGAATCTCTCATTACATAATCCTTTACAGCTTTATCAATTCCTGTTTTTTCTCTAAGCTCGTCATCATAAAATGGGTTAGGCAAAAATCTTACATCAAATACTAAATCTGCATCATCCGGAATTCCATATTTAAATCCAAAGGACATTACTGTTATATAGAGATTTTTATATGTACTATCATTTATAAATATATTTTCAAGCTGTACCTTAAGATCCTTCGTCAGCATACTGGAAGTATCTATTACATAATCAGCTCTCTTCTTAAGCCAGTCCAGCCGTTCTCTTTCAATTCTGATTCCGTCAGCTATTCTTCCACCTTGTGCCAGAGGATGCGTTCTCCTGGTTTCCTTAAAACGCTTGATAAGCTTCTTATCGTCTGCATCAAGGAAAAGAATATCATAATCGACCTTGCTTTTATCCATATATTTAAAAACATTTTCCAGGGCATATAGATCACTTCCACTTCTTGCATCTATACCTAGAGCTACCTTACTATATCTTTCACCTGTTTCATTGAGGAGCTCTGTAAATTTATCAACAAGAAAGACTGGGATATTATCGATACAATAAAATCCCATATCTTCCATTGATTTTAATGCTACTGTTTTTCCTGCTCCGGATATACCGCTGACTATGACCAGCTTCATAATTTACTTTCCTTCTCTATTCCATACAAAGATTAGATATTGCCAATATTGGCATTTACTCTCTGGAAGAGTTCATCTGCAGCATTTTCTCCCATTTTCTTTGCTCTGTTATTAACTGCTGCACATTCCACAATTACAGCCAGATTACGGCCTGGTCTTATCGGAATTTCATGACATACTACTTTATTTCCGAGGAATTCAGTATAAGTATCCTGCATGCCGAGTCTGTCATATTCCTTTTCCTTATTCCACTCTTCCAGCTTTATAACCATGTCGATCTGCTGTGTATCCTTTATCGCCTCAAATCCAAACAAGGTTCTTATATTTATAATACCTATTCCTCTAAGCTCGATAAAATTCTTTGTAACCTCTGGTGCCTGACCTATAAGTGTTTCATCGGAA
Organism: Eubacteriales bacterium; assembly: GCA_030525875.1. Classification (GTDB taxonomy): domain Bacteria; phylum Bacillota; class Clostridia; order Lachnospirales; family Lachnospiraceae; genus Avilachnospira. Next base: position 1,524 of record JAUNDV010000016.1, on the reverse strand, counting down.
ACCTTCCTTATCTCAACAACATCATCTGTAACCAGTCTGTGGCCTCTCTTTATAAGTTCCAGAGCAGCCTCTGATTTTCCGACTCCGCTGTCACCTAAAATAAGCACACCCTCTCCATATACATCGACCAAAACACCGTGTATGCTTATACATGGTGCAAGCTGGACCTTAAGCCATCTGATTATTTCACTTGAAAGATCTGAAGTAAACTTAGATGATTTAAGACAAGGAACACCATGTTCAAGGCAGGCATTGATTATTCCATCACATGGCGTATAATCTCTGGAAAAAATAATACAAGGAACATCAAACTCTGCAAGCTTATCAAACCTGCTGATTATTATTTCTTTTTCCAGAGTATCTATATACTGCTGCTCAACAAATCCTACAATCTGTACTCTGCTGTTATCAAAATGATCAAAAAATCCGGTCAGCTGAAGAGCAGGTCTGTTAACATCATAAAAATCTATGCATCTGGATTCTAAATCCACCTCTGGTGTAAGATTTTTCAGGTTCATTTTTTCTACTAAATCCTTTACTGTTATGTTCCCCATAATCGTACCTTCCTTTTGTTGTTAAATTTGAAACTTCCTATAAAATGTTTGCACATACAATTTCAGCTGAAATCTCCAAGCATTTTTACTTCTGGCTCAAGCTTTACACCTTGCTTTTCAAAAACTACATTTTGAATCATAGCAATAAGTTCATATACGTCCTTGGCAGTTGCCGACTGTTTATTTATTACAAAACCACAGTGCTTCTCACTTACCTGAGCTCCTCCTACACTTACACCTGAAAGGCCTGAGGCCTCGATCAGTCGTCCTGCAAAATCCCCTTCTGGTCTTTTAAATGTAGAGCCAGAAGATGGATACTCAAGTGGCTGCTTTTCTTTTCTTCTTGAAAGATAATCATCCATTCTTTCGCCTATCTTTTCGGGATCATCCTTTTTTAACTTAAGCTCTACTCTTGCCACTATATCTCCATTTTTCATCAGACTTGAAGTTCTATATCCATATTCTATCTCTTCTCTATTTAAATGCTTTAATTCTCCTTTGGAAGTAACTATATCAACTGAAGTGATCACATCTTTAATCTCAGTACCATATGCCCCTGCATTCATTACAGCAGCACCACCAATACAGCCTGGAATTCCTGAAAGTGCCTCAAATCCACTTCCACCAAACTGCTTTGCATATTTTCCTATGGCAGCCATCAAACAGCCTGCTCCTGCATCAAATATTACAGGATCTGACGAATCATCTATACCTAGCTGTGTAAAAGAAGTATCATCATGCCTTCCAAGATCGATTATAACTCCATCATAACCCTTATCTGAGACGATAAGATTTGTACCATTTCCAATCACATAATAATCTAATTTGTTGTTATATAAATATTTTATAATACCTGCAAGCTCAGATACATTAGCAGGAATAATATAATATGCTGCATTTCCGCCAACTCTCATGCTTGTATGCTTAGACATTGGTTCATTTTTAAATATTTTTCCATTTTTTATTATTT
>JAUNDV010000002.1:58562-155940 GCA_030525875.1 Eubacteriales bacterium | reverse complement strand
GCATAGCTATCTGCTTTATACGAGTTAAATATGTAAAACATTATTGACAATATCACCATTAATTGAACAAGGTCAATCACCTTATCAGATAGCGACAAATCATCCTGAACTAGATATATCTGTTAGAACGATATACAACTATCTTGATCAAGGATTATTTACTGCTCGTAACATTGATTTAAAGCGTAAAACCAAGTTTAAACCTCGTAAATGCCATAAAACGCAGATTTCAGATCGTTCTGTATTTATCAGTAGAACATACTCTGATTTCCAGGCTCTCAATCCTTCTGTATATGTTGAGATGGATACTGTACACTCTTCACGAGAATCTAAGAAAACACTCTTAACCTTCTTTTTTCCAAAGGAAAAGCTTTTCTTGGCATTTTTGATGAATCGTTGCACTAAAGGTGCTGTACGTATTGTTTTTGATCATTTAGAAAAGAAACTGGGTACTTATGAATTTATTTCTTTGTTTGAAAATCTGCTCACAGACAGAGGCTCTGAATTTGGCGACCCTGAAATTTTAGAAACAGGTATTGAAGGATTTCAGAGAACAAGCATCTATTATTGTGATCCTATGAGAAGTGGTCAAAAAGGTGGTGTAGAAAATTCGCATACGATGCTTCGTATGATTCTTCCTAAAGGAACTAGTTTTGAATATTTAACACAATGGGATGTTAACCTAATTGTAAATCATATCAATTCTACGCCTAGAAAAAGTTTGAATGGACAAACTCCATATGACGTTGCGTTAAAATCTTTTGGTGAGCATACCTTGAAAGCACTTCAGCTTAAGCGTATTTCACCTGATAAGGTTAATCTAACGCCTAAGCTGATTCGCTTTAACCATTAATTAACTTATAAAATCTGCTGTCGGACAGGAATTAAACTCTTTACATTTTTATAATGTGGCTGGTGGAATTTAGTCTTGCACACAGAACTCCAGTAGCCTGTTTGCCATGTCCTGAAAACAATTTTTTTATAAGAAATCTTCTTAATTATAACAGATTTGCTTACCTTTTTTCTAAAAAAATCTTGCAATGAAGCTGGATTTTAAAATGCAGTGGAATTTACTTCTTCACTGGAATTTACTTTTACAATTCAGCAATATGTGAAGTGCGAAGTATGAAAAAATGAAATACTAAATAAAATGTGTATAAATTAAATGTACACGTAAAATGCTTATGAAAAGCTAAAATAAAAAGGAGAGCAAGGAATGAATACAATTACTTTGAATCGAGAAAGGTTAATTAAATGTCGTAAAAAATTAGGAATAACAAAGCAGGAAGCTGCGCTCAAAATGCATCTTTCTCAACCTGCTTATTCACGCTATGAATCCGGAGCACGCACGCCTTCCATCCATGTCATACACTATATGGCTTAAATTTTTGGAACTTCTGTTGATTACCTAACTGAAAAAACAGATAATCCTGCACCCAATAGCTATATGATTTCCGCTAAAGAAACACCTGAATTGTTTGCTTTCATAGAAACGTACACTACTTCTGATATAGATTCTCAAAGGAGATTACTCGCTTACCTTAGTAAGATTTCCTCACATATAGACAAATAATAACTCCACTTAAATGCAACAAGAATAAAGAAAGCAGTTGCTTTTACACAACTGCTTTCTATGGTTACATTTATATATCTTTTTGTACTTACCTTTTTGTATTTACCTTTTAATATGTGCTTTTAGCTCTCCACCCTCAAGTCCGACCTCTATACAGGAACCGCCTATAGCGCTTTCTTCAAGTATTGCTCTTGCAGCAAGTGTTTCTACGTGCTTTTGTATCCATCTCTTAAGTGGTCTTGCACCAAACTGAGGCTCATATCCCATATCTGCACAATATCTCTTGGCCTCATCACTGAGACTTATGCTGAGATCATTGTCATGCAGACGTTTATTGAGATCTTCTATAATGATATCTACAATATTCAATATATCAGCCTTTGTAAGTGGCTTGAAGAGTATTATTTCATCAAGACGATTCAAAAATTCAGGTCTGAAGCTGTGTCTCAAAACCTCATCGACCGATTTTTTAGCATCCTCGCTAACATTTCCATTTTCATCTATTCCATCAAGTAAATACTGTGAGCCAAGATTAGATGTAAGTATAATGATGGTGTTCTTAAAATCTACGGTTTTTCCCTTTGAATCTGTAATACGTCCGTCATCAAGAACCTGAAGCAAAATATTAAACACATCCGGATGAGCCTTCTCAACCTCATCAAACAATACAACTGAATAAGGCTTTCTCCTTACGGCTTCGGTTAGCTGACCGCCCTCATCATAGCCTACATATCCTGGAGGAGCTCCTATAAGTCTTGATACACTGTGTTTCTCCATGTACTCAGACATATCTATTCTGACCATATTATTTTCATCATCGAAAAGCTCCCTAGCCAGTGTCTTGGCAAGTTCTGTCTTACCAACTCCGGTTGGTCCCATAAACAGGAATGAACCTATAGGCTTGCTAGGATCTTTTATTCCAGCCTTTGATCTGACAATAGCTTCTGAAACAAGCTCAACAGCTTCATCCTGGCCTATAACTCTCTTATGGAGTTCCTTAGGCAAATGAAGTACTTTATTTCGCTCAGTTTCTGAAAGCTTAGATACAGGTATTCCGGTCCATTTTGATACTATTTTTGAAATTTCATCATCTGTTACATTTTCATGTACGAGATCATGACCTTCTTTTCTAACCTTTTCTTCTTCCTCTGCAAGCTGCTTTCTAAGTTCCGGAAGCTTACCATATATTATAGCGCCTGCCTGCTCATATTCTCCATTTCTCTGCAAAATCTCAGCTTCATTTTTAAGGCTTTCGATCTGCTCTCTGAGTGCAGAAAGTCTGTCAGCACCTGACTTTTCGTATTCCCACTTTGCTTTTCCTGAAGCAAACTTATCTCTTAACTCTGAAAGATCCTTTTTTAGCTCTTCAAGTCTCTCCATTGAAAGCTTATCATTTTCCTTCTTGAGAGCTGTGATTTCGATTTCCATCTGCATGATCTTACGCTGCATTTCATCAAGCTCTGCCGGCATCTGATCCATCTCAGTCTTGATCATTGCACATGCCTCATCCACAAGATCAATTGCCTTGTCAGGCAGGAAACGGTCCGAAATATATCTGTCTGAAAGAACTGCTGCCTGCACAAGTGCCGCATCGGTTATCTTAACTCCATGATAAACCTCATACCTGTCCTTAATACCTCTAAGTATGGAAATTGTATCCTCTACTGTTGGCTCATCTACAGTTACAGGCTGAAAACGTCTCTCAAGCGCAGGATCCTTCTCTATATATCTGTATTCATCAAGCGTAGTAGCTCCTATACAATGAAGCTCACCTCTTGCAAGCATTGGCTTCAGCATATTTCCGGCATCCATTGAGCCCTCTGTCTTGCCAGCACCCACTATAGTATGTATTTCATCTATAAACAGGATTATCTCACCGTCAGATTCTGAAACCTCTTTAAGGACAGCCTTCAATCTTTCCTCGAACTCGCCTCTGTACTTTGCACCTGCAATAAGTGCACCCATATCCAAAGCAAATATTCGCTTATTTTTAAGTGTATCAGGAACATCACCTCGCACAATTCTCTGGGCAAGTCCTTCAACAACTGCTGTTTTACCTACACCAGGTTCACCTATAAGTACAGGGTTATTTTTTGTCTTTCTGGAAAGTATCCTGACAACATTCCTAATCTCTGTATCTCTTCCAATAACAGGATCCAGCTTCTGCTCCTTTGCCCTCTTTACAAGATCATATCCATATTTATTAAGCGTATCATATGTAGCTTCAGGATTGTCACTGGTTACTCGCTGATTTCCCCTTACCTCAGACAATACTTTGAGGAATGCATCCTTAGTAATATTAAATCTCTTGAAGAGCTGTTTTAAAGCATTATCCGGTTTATCAAGCATGGCAAGGAACATATGCTCTACAGAAACATAAGAATCTCCCATGTTGTTTGCATAATCTTCTGCACTTGTAAGAACAATATTGGCATCGTTAGAAAAATACATTCTGCCAGCTGCTCCACTTACCTTTGTAAGGCCAGACACAAGTCCCTCCAGCTCCTGTTCAAACTGTGCTTCATCAACACCCATTTTTACAATGAGCTTTTCAATGAGACTATCCTCTACTCTCAAAAGACTAAGAAGAAGATGCTCCTGTTCTATCTGCTGATTGCCATATTCCAAGGCTATCTTCTCACAGCCATTCACCGCTTCTATTGATTTTTGTGTAAATTTATTGATATTCATAAACTGCCCTCCTTTCGTGAGGTTGTCAATCTATATTAAACCAAAGGAAAATGCTTTCCTTCTTTACGTGCTTAGTATAGCTCTTGCTGTTAGCAGAGTCAAGCATTGAGTGCTAATCTTTTTATAAAAAAAATAAAATGCTTATAAAATAAGGCTTTCAGCAGAGGAGCTATAGGCACTACAACTCTTCCAAAAATTAGTTTTAGTCCAAATTTGATACCAAGATTACCCTCTTTATTATAAGAGCATAAATATACATAAGAATGTAGACTTTCGTACATTTTTGTATGAATTAATCTACATTCTTATTTTATATTTTACATATTACATATATTTTAGAAAAATAAAACTAGCATTATTATATCATGCAATTAATGCTGGCAACGTTATTGAAAGCTGTGGAATATAAGCTATCAGCATCATCACTATAAAGAACAATAGAATAAATGGCCACATTTCCTTAACTAACTTCGCAAGCGAGACATTTCCTACCGAGCTTGCAATAAATAAGGTAGCTCCTACAGGAGGCGTAATTCCTCCAAAATATAAATGTAAGAACCATTACCATTCCAAAATGAATAGGATCAAAACCAAAGCTTGCTGCAAGAGGCTGGAAAATAGGAACCATTATAATAGCTGCTGGAGTGGTATCCATAAAGCATCCTATAATCATCATTGCAAGTATCATCAAAAACATAACTATATATGGATTTGTCGTTACACCTGAAATCATCTGGCTAAGTATAACTGGAAGCTTGAGTATGGCTATGCAATAACTGAAAACACTTGTTGTAGCAAAAATAAGTGAAGACTGTCCAACTGTAAATGCCGTTGACTTTATTGTTTCTATAAGATCATTTAAATGAAATTCTCTATAATAGAAAACTCCAATTATAACACCATAAAGACCTGCTACTGCTCCAGCCTCTGTTGCAGTGAAAACACCTGAAAGAGTTCCCCCTATAATGATGAGTGGCATTATCATAGCTGGAATGGCATCCTTTGCTGCCATTAAAAGTTTTTTAGCGTTGAAACTAGGATGATAATTTCCATCATATTTATCAGGATTTTTTCTTGCCTTATAAAAGCAATATAACATCTGAGATCCACATACCATAAGTCCCGGAATCATACCTGCAACAAAAAGTTTTCCACATGAAATTCCAGTAATTGACGAATAAAGTACCATAAGTATAGATGGAGGAATTATTGAACCTATAGTAGCAGATGCACAGGTTACTGCTGTTGAATACGATCTATCATATCCAGCTTCAACCATTCCTGATATCTCCATTACTCCCAAGGAAGCAACATCAGCTGAAGTAGAACCTGAAATTCCTGCAAACATTGTGGATGCTAGAACATTTACAAGTGCAAGTCCTCCAGGAAGATATCCCACAATTTCGGATGCAAAGTTAAAAATCCTTCTTGTAATACCACATCGATTCATTATTTCTCCTGCAAAAATATAAAGAGGTATTGCCATAAGAGAAAATGAATCTGCTCCAGCAAACATACGCTGAGGTATAGTAAGTAAGTCAGTTCCTCTGCTTAAAAGATAGAACATTGATGATAATCCCATAACAGCCGCAACAGGAATACCTACAAGAAGCATGGCAAAGAATGATATTAATAAAATACTCATGACAATGGATCCTCCTCTTCCACACTTCTTGATTTCTTTTTAATTCCTTTATGATAAAGAATTATGTTGATAATTGATTCAAATGAAATTCCTGCACATCCAAATGCCATTATAAAATAAGGAATTGCCATAGGTATTTGCATTGCAGATGATTTAACATCAATATTAGCCCATGCCATACGGCAAGTGTAAATAGTTATTATTGCAAAAAATGCAGCCATAAAAAATCTGCCTATTTGCTCTATAATACATCTTACTTTCTCAGGAAACATTCCTGTAAAAAAATCCACCTGAATATGTTTATCTGCCTTTGTAGTAAAAATTGCCCCAAGGAAAATAATCGATACAAAACAATAACGTCCCATCTCTACAGAAAAGGTAATTGGCTTATTAAAAAAGTAACGTGTGATGACATTTAAATTGGTTATACCAAACATTAAAAGGAATAAAATTATAATTACAAAGGTCAGTATTTTATCTATAATAGCCGATATTTTTTCATACTTTTCTAACATGAAACCTTCCTTTCAAAAAGGGGCAGGCGGTTTTGACTGCCTGCCCCTTTTTTTACTAATAATTATTTTGTCTTCTGCACGAGGTCGTATAATGTCTTAGCTTCTTCTGACTGCATGAATGGATATACTGTATAATCAATTTTATTTCTCATAGATTCTACATCTGTCTCTATAAATTCCATTCCTTTTTCCTTCAATGTTTCGCGATACTTAGCATCTGATGTCTTAGTTGACTCAAGACCATATCTTGAAGCCTGCAAACCAGCCTCTAAAAGAAGATTCTGCTCATCCTCATTAAGTGCACTGAAAACTTTATCTGACATTGAAAATGTAGTAGGTGCATTTAAATGATTTGTCATATTAAAATATTTTGCAACTTCATAGAATGAATTATTAAGGCAGGTATCTGGTGTGTTTTCAAGTCCACTTACAACACCTGTATCTATAGCTGTATATACCTCACCCATTGCAAGAGGAGTAGGAGCTGCTCCCATCATCTTAAATGTATCCACATAAAGTGATGATTCAGGAACTCTTATCTTAAGTCCTGCAAGGTCGTCTACTGAATGAATCGGCTTTGTTGTATACATATTGCGGAATGCCATTACATAATATCCAAGATTACGAACCTTTGCTACATCAAGGAATTGCTGTGATGCATATGCTCCTGCCTCACCCTCAAGCACTTTCTGTACCTGATCATAATCCTCATACATGTAAGGAAGTATAAGCGCTCCAACCTGTGGAATTGAATTTACATAAAACTCTACAGCTATAACAGCCATATCAAGTGTACCTGCTGTTAAAGCTTCAAGATTCTGCGCCTCTGATCCAAGAGCTGATCCTTCGTATACGTCTACAGTGATTTTACCGTTTGAAAGCTTATTTACCGTATCTGCAAAATTATGAGTTACATCTGCAAGTGCACTTCCCGCTGATGCCGTTGTTGAAAGCGAAAATGTATGTTCTTCTACATTATCAACATTAAACTTGTAAGTTGTTTCTGCCGATGCTTCTTCTGACTCTGCTTTAGCTTCCTCTTTAGTTTCAGACTCTGCTTTAGTTTCAGCCTGAGTTTCGGCAGCAGCTGTTGTTTCCTGCTTTGTGTTGCCAAGGCAAGCCGTAAGAGATGAAGCCATCATCAACGCTGCAAGAACAAGTGCGAGTTTCTTTTTCATAAATCTTATCCCTCCATAATAAATTATATTATTTATTCAGATCAATTAGCTCACATGATCTGTTAGTTTCTTTAACTTGTATTACAACTATATCATCATTATATAAACAAGTCTGTTGTACGTCAACCTACTTTTAGTTATTTTAAATAATATTGTCATCTTATATAATACTTTTATGGTCTTTTTGTACATAAATTACAATTTTATTTTATGTATTGAAAATAGTATTTATATATATTATATTTATTATAAAGCAAACTTGTTTTACAAGTCGAAACAGGATAGAAAGGCTAAGCAATTATGAAAGAAACACACAATAAGGAAAAAGATCTAGTTGATGAAATAGTTATATACATGAAAAAAAAGATTGAAAGTGGAGAATGGGCAGTAAATAAAAAAATCCCATCTGAAAATAAGCTATCACAAGAACTTAATGTCGGAAGAGGAACTATACGCGCTGCACTTCAAAGATTTCAGGTTCTTGGTATTATGGAAAGCTGGCAAGGAAAAGGTACATTTGTAAAAACATCCGATTTATCACTATTCGGAAAAGGTTTTACCGTTGATCCAAGAATACTAAATGATATGTATACAATAAGACAGGCTAGATCTATTGTAGAGCCAAACATAGCATATAATGTGGCAAAAACCGCAAGCACTGAACTTATAGAATGTCTCAAATCGCTTCATCAACAACAAAAAGAAGCTGTTGGTGATCAGGAGCGATTTAGTATGCTTGATGCACAATTCCATATGACTTTAGCTGAAACTACTGAAAATCCTATAATTATAAACTTTATAGGTCAGCTTTTAGACCAGACTGTTTGCTTGAACAGCAACAAAATATTCGGATATTATGGCGGAGTTTATTATCATTCCCTAATTTTAGATGCAATAATTCAGCATAACCCTGAGCTTGCACACAAATATATGAAAGATCATATGGAAAGTGAACTTATCAAACCCGGTCAGCAAATTTAATTATTTTTTTCTTTCGGGAGGAAATTTATATATATGCTTAAAGCATCTATACATCATACAGAATCTACATTAAAAGCATTATTAAAATATCAAGACAGAGTATGCCACCCAATTATTAACTACATAGGCGGTGCTGGTTGCATAATACTTGTTATACTCGCTATAATGCTTCAACCTTATATAGGAAAAATAACAACAGCTGTATTCAGTTTTTTAGGTTGCTGGCTATTCGTTACAAATAGATATAGACCTAAACAGCTTTACGAAAATATGATGAGAAATTTTGGCAATATTTTTCCTACGATAAACTATACATTTACTGAGAATAATATAGAAATTGAAAGAGCAGGAAAAAAGCAATCTATTTCTTATAATCAAATTACAGATATATCTGAAAGTACAAAATACTGCTTTTTTATATATCAAAAAAAGGTAGCATTCATGTTTGCAAAGGATTCTTCTTCCAACATTGATTTACTCATGAACATGATTTCAGAAAATACTAGCTTAAAATGGAACCCAGCATCCAAAAGAAGCAAACTAAGATATAAAAAACACGGAGGACAATAAAATGTTAAACAGTCAGAAAGTTCGTGATTTAGCCCCTGAAATGGATCCATTGCGCATGGGAATGGGGTGGACCGCAGAAGATCTTGAGAAACCCCAGATAATGATTGAAAGTACATATGGTAACAGCCACCCTGGTTCAGCCCACCTGAATGTTTTCGTAGAAGAAGCTGTACGTGCTGTGGATGAAAATGGAGGAAAAGCAGCTAGATATTTTGCAACAGACCTTTGTGATGGAATGTCACAAGGTCATGATGGAATAAATTATTCTCTTGCTCATCGTGACGCTATTACCAATCTAGTTGAAGCACAGGCAAATGCAACAACCTTTGATGGTGGAGTTTTTATTTCAAGTTGTGACAAAGCAACACCAGCCATGCTTATGAGTATTGGCAGACTCAAAGATATGATGAGTGCTATAGTAGTAACTGGTGGAGTAATGGAGGCTTATCCTCTCAAAGGTGATCTGATTCCTCAAGATCCTGCATGCAAACTCAATGAACTTCTTACACTTGAGCAAATCGGAAAATTCAGTGCGCTCAATAAAAAGAATGAAATGTCTGACGATAGACTTTTATTTTACAAGCACCATGCCTGTCCTAGCTGTGGAGCATGTTCATTTATGGGAACAGCTTCAACAATGCAAGTAATAGCTGAAGCTCTTGGTCTTATGTTACCAGGAACCGCTCTTATGCCAGCTACAGCTCCAGAACTCAAAAAAGCCGCTTATAATGCCGGTAAACAACTTATGTATCTTGTTGAACATAATATAAAAGCTTCAGACATAGTTACATTAAAAAGCTTCGAAAATGCAATTATGGTTCACGCAGCAATCTCAGGTTCAACAAATGCTGTAATGCACATCCCAGCTATTGCACATGAATTTGGATTCGATATAGATGCTGATACCTTTGATAGGCTACATAGAGGTGCTCACTACCTTCTTAACATACGTCCTGCTGGTGATTGGCCTGCACAATATTTTTACTATGCAGGAGGAGTTCCTAGAGTTATGGAAGAAATTAAAGATATGCTTCATCTTGACGTTATGACTGTAACAGGAAAAACTCTTGGAGAAAATCTTGAAGAACTTAAGAGCAATGGTTTCTATGAGCACTGTAATGAAATTCTCGCAGAAAAAAGCAAGCTTCTAGGAAGAGAAATTAAAAGAACAGAAATAATACGTGATTTTGACAATGCAATTGGAACAAACGGAAGCATAGCAATTCTTAAAGGAAATCTTGCTCCTGAAGGAGCTGTTATAAAGCACACCGCCTGTCCGCCTAATATGTTTAAGGCTCGACTTAAAGCACGCCCTTATGACAGTGAGGAAGAGGCTATAGATGCAATTCTTCACGGACGAATTCATCCGGGTGATGCAGTATTTATCAGATATGAAGGGCCTAGAGGAAGTGGTATGCCTGAAATGTTTTACACCGGAGAAGCTATTTGTGCAGATCCAGAACTTGCAAGAAGTGTCGCACTCATTACCGATGGACGTTTCTCAGGAGCATCAAGAGGTCCTGTTATAGGACATGTATCACCAGAGGCTGCTGCTGGAGGTCCTATCGCACTGATTGAAGAAAATGATATAATAGAGCTCGATGTTGAAAATCGAAAACTTGCAATAATAGGAATAAATGGCACTGAAAAATCACCTGAAGAAATCGATAAGATTCTTTCTGAAAGAAAAAAGTCCCTTAAACCTTTTAAGAGTAAATATCAACATGGCCTTCTTAAGCTCTATGCCCAACATGCTGTAAGTGCAATGAAAGGTGCATATATGGATTAAATAATTTTGCAAACATAAAAGGAGGTAAACATGTCTGTAAAAATCACAAAAATAAGAACTATATGTACAGCTCCTCAAGGAATAAATCTTGTTGTGATAAAAGTAGAAACTAATCAGCCTGGACTATATGGTCTTGGCTGTGGAACTTTTGCATACAGGCATTTTGCTGTAAAAACTATTGTAGACGAATACCTTGATCCTTTACTACGAGGAAGGAATGCAGAAAATATAGAAGAACTTTGGCAACTTATGCATCAAAATGCATATTGGCGAAATGGACCTTCCGAAAATAATGCAATTTCCGGAGTAGACATGGCACTTTGGGATATAAAAGGAAAACTTGCAAATATGCCGTTATATCAGCTTTTTGGGGGAAAGGTAAGAGAAGGCGTTCCTGTTTATAGGCATGCTGATGGTAGAGATATCGAAGAAATATGTGACAATATCCTTATGTATAAAGATATGGGATTACAAATCATTAGATGTCAGTGCAATGGCTATGGTGGAAGTGACTATGGTTACATACCTGAAACTGCTCCAGAAAAGGCATCTCCCGGTCTTTATTTAGATTCAAAAAAATATATCAGGGATACTGTACAGCTTTTTGAAAGTATAAGAAATCGTATAGGTTTTGATATTGACTTAGTACATGATGTACACGAAAGAATTGCACCTATTGAAGCAATCAAACTAGCAAAGGAGCTCGAACCTTACGATTTATTCTTTTTAGAAGATCCAATTTCTACTGAAAATATTGATTGGCTTCGTGAGCTTAGGAGTCACACAACAACTCCTATAGCTCAAGGAGAATTATTTAATAATCCGTGTGAATGGAAAAAAATAATTGCCGAGCATCTGATTGACTTTATAAGAGTCCATATTAGTCAGATAGGTGGCATCACTCCAGCAAAAAAACTTCAGATTTTCGCAGAACAGTTTGGTGTACGCACAGCATGGCACGGTCCAGGAGATATGACACCTATTGCACATGCAGCAAATATACACATCGACTTAAGTGCTTCTAATTTTGGAGTTCAGGAGTGGTCAGGTATTGAACCTCCTAATTTTGTCATTCAGGAGCTTAAAGGACCTAAAGATGCACTTACAGATGTATTTTCCGGTCTGCCTGAATATAAAAATGGATATGTCTATGCAAACGACAAACCAGGACTAGGAGTAGATATAAATGAAGCTGAAGCTGCAAAATACCCTTGTGATAGTTCTGTTACAATATGGACTCAGACTAGAAAACGCGATGGATCTCTTCAGACACCATAAGACTTGGAACAATCACTAAAAATAATACTAATTGCAATATCACATCACAAAAGCGCCTTGCCTGATAGCGTTAATAGTTTAACCGCATCAAGCAAGGTGCTTTATAATTATATTTATTTAGTTATTTTCTCTTGTTTTCTTTAACTATATCCTTCGTAAATCAATTACTTAACTACAACTGACTTAGCTTCTGCTGCAAGGTTTCCAAGAGAGCCTTCATATGTAACAGTTACTGTCTCTTCACCCTCGAGTCCCTCAAATACTGAAGGATCGCCTGAAAATTCAAATGACATAGGTAAGGTATCAAGGTAAAGCTTTCCACCCTCTACTGTATCTACTGTACCAGTGATTTCATTCTTCTTAGCATCCTCTGAAGTTAATGCATCAACAGCTACAATCTTAACTGCTATAGGAGTTCCTGCGCCTGTTCCATCCTCAGTATCTACCTGTGACTCCTTATCAAGTGTACCAATATAGGTTACGACTACGTCTGAACCAACAGATATTCCATTGAAGCTTACGCTTCTTGAAATAGAATTATCGAATACTCTCTCTACTCCGTTAACATCATCAATATAAAGATCATTTTCATCCATAACCTTTACCTTGCCATAGATATATGGATCCTGGCCCTCCTCAGCTGCCTGCTCTTCATTTGTCATAAGAACAGTAACTCTGATTGCCTTTGGCTCTGCTGCTGTATCTCCTTCTTGAAATGCAATCTCAACATAGCAGCCCTGCATAAGCGCTGAGCCCTCTGCATAGATCTCAGCCTGATCAAGTCCGGTAAAAGTCTTGGCATTTCCATCAAGATCAACTACAGTAATCTTGCCGTCTGCAAGTTCTGTAACTTTTCCCTCAAAATATGCTTCCTCAACAAGCTCACCATTTCCTTCAGCTACTGTCTGCTCTGCTTCACCTGTTTCCTTAGCAGCCTCTGTTGTAGCCTCTGTGCTGCCGCTGGTTGTATCTTCCTTCTTTCCGCATCCTGCAAATGCTAAAGAAACTGCAAGAACGCCTACTAATAACAAACTCTTCTTCATAGTCTATAACTACCTCTTTTCGTAAAATATTTTCAATCTTAAAGTTCTTCCCTATATTACTACAAAGTAATTAGATTTTACATAATAATTATATTAAAGTTTCTTTAAATTATATAAATATTTAGTGTATTTTATGTCCTTAATTTGAACATAATAAAGGGGCTGCCCTCTAAGTGACAGCCCCTTTTAATTGATAAAATTAAGCTTTGTTTGCTCTTCTCTTTGCGAGCTCTGCTACGTTTGCGTCTACACGTGACTTAGATAATGGATATATCAAAATCAATACTAATGCTACTGCGCCTAAACCAATAGCAGGAATGAGACATCCAAGACTAAAGATAGAGTGAAGAACCTCAGGGTAAGCTGAAGGATTAGCTGCTACTGCGCTGCTGTATCCGATCATACCAAGAAGACCACCGATCATACCTGAAGATAAAGCCTGACCTATCTTTCTTGCAAATGAATATACTGCATAGATAGTACCATCCTCACGAATGCCATTCTTAACTTCTGAATCATCAATTACGTCTGTAATCATTGCCCAGATTATAGTATTAAATACACCAAGTCCAATATATGATAAGGTATAGAATCCAATGTATACCCAAGGACTAGCTGGACGTACAAATAAACATACAACCCATACTAATGCACTGAATAAACATGAAATTATTGAAAGCTCACGTTTTCCAATTTTTGCTGCAATCTTTGCTGCAAATGGAGCACAGATTAAAAGTACAGCCATATTGCTTATGAAAGAAGATGCAGACTGTGCTGCGCTGTTGTTGTAGTATACAGGATAAATGAATGGAGCCATACCGCCAAGACCAAGCATTGCAAGTAAGAGCATGATTGCTGCTGCAATGATACCAAGGAGTGAACGGTTTGTAACAAGGCTCTTTAACATCTTAGCTGCATCGAACTTTGTATTGTTCTGAGGAACCTCTACACGCTCTGTTACCAAATGGAAACAGCTCATATGGCAGATTACTGCACATACTGAGAAGATACCAGAGATAATAGTTATTCTAGATCCTGAAAGAACAGTTGCACCATCAACTACAACATATGCAAACATAGGAGTTACTGTTCCAATTACAAGGCTTGCAAGAACAGCACCTACTGTACGGAAGGTTGATAACTGTGCACGGTCGTTAGGGTCTGCTGAAATTGCAGATGCCATAGAACCATAAGGGATGTTAACTGCTGTGTAGAAGAATGATCCCCATAAAATGTATGTAACGAACATCCATACAATCTTGAATGTCATAGACATATCAACAAATGCTGACTGGAAGATCATAAATGAAGCAATAGCTACTGGTCCGCACATACGACGAATCCATGGTTTAAACTTTCCATCCTTTGTTGGCTTTGAACGGTCAACTATCTGTCCCATTGTAACATCTGTAAATGCGTCTACAATACGGGCAACCATCATAAGTGTACCAACGACTGCTGCTGGAACTCCCATAACATCAGTATAGAACTTCAGCATGAACATGGATGACATCAAGAAGGTGAAATCATTTCCGAAGTCACCAAATGCGTATCCAATTTTGTCGGCCCATCCAAAAGGACGAACTGTCTTGGTTTGATTATTTGACATAATACTCCCCCTATTTTTTATTTATTTTATTATTTTGTTTTTCTCTCAAACTTGTTAAGCTTCATGTTAAGGCTCTCAAGGAATCCATCTGGCATACTTCCACCAACTGCATTGATTGCCTTCTCTGGAGACCAGGTCTTAACCATTTCCCAAACGCCCTGACCTGGCTTAACAATGAAATTAGTAGCAAGCTTAAGCGCCTTTGAAACTTCTTCCATAGCTTCTGGACACTCTGCAATCTCAATCAGGGTATTACGAACATGGTAACGATCCTCTGGGAACTCCATAGGAGTGCTAAGATCCATGCTTCCTACAGTTGAGAACCAGTTAGCAACGCCTTCTGCACGCTCATTTACCTCTGGAAGTACATAGATTGATGGCTCCTTCTCTACCTTTTCAAGTGAAATAGAATGCTTAACTCCACAGGCATCTGCTACAACAGTATTCATTCCCTCTGCAAGACTTACAGTAAATACGAATACCTTTTCAGCTGCCTTTGTTTCTATCTTCTCGCCATTGAGATACAATGTAACCTCTGGCTGGTTTGAGTATACGCGGATCTCAGTTGTCTCACCTGCACGGCAAGCATAACGGCTTCCACAAATATGTACCATTGGCTTCTTGCTCCAATATGCCTGATAAATGTAGTAGCTGTCCTTCTTGATCTTACGATCCATAGTAACAAGTCCCTTGTTATTTCTTCCTGCTACGCCACCTTCATTACGTGCTGCACAGCCGAAGTCGAACATATTCCATACATGACTTGACCACATCCATGGACGCTCATCAAGAACCTTTGCCATATGCTCATGATAAAGTGCCTGATATTCCTCAGAATAATCCTTACATGCTGGTTCTGGTCCGTGATTTGTGATAACGCCCTCACAGCCATACTCACTAAGTCCAAGACAGATATCCGGATGAAGCTCGTGGAACTTGTCAAGCCAAGGACCATTGTCCTCCATCTTCTTGCCATACCATCCAAAGTAGTGATTGTATGCAATAACATCTGTGATGTGATGAAGTGGGTTCTCTACTGGTGTGCTTGATACATGTGCAATTGTTGTAAGACGGGTTGGGTCAAGCTCCTTTGCAAGCTTATTAAGCTCCTTATGATTCTCTACCAATTTCTCTGAGATACCACCGATAAGGATCTCGTTTGAAATTCCCCAGAAGCAAATTGATGGATGATTGTAGTTCTGGATGATCAGCTCCTTAAGCTGGCTGATGCAGTTCTCGTGTGCTCCTGGATCTGTGTTGAATACACTAATAAATGGAATCTCAGCCCATATAACAAATCCTAATTCATCACAAGCATCGTAGAAATCCTGTGAATGCTGGTAATGAGCCAGACGGATAGTATTTGCTCCAAGCTCCTTGATCATCTCTGCATCATGGTAATGATCTTCCTTTGTAAGAGCATTTCCCTTGTAAAGCATATCCTGATGACGGCTTACTCCTCTAAGCGGTGTCTTAACTCCATTGATGATAAATCCATCTTCTGGATGACATGAGAAGCTACGAACACCTGCTCTGGTCTTAACCTCATCCACTACTTCATTTCTTCTAAGTATGAATGCATTAACCTGATAAAGATATGGATCATCGATTTCCCAAAGCTTTGCATCTGGTACGTAAAGCTTAATATCAGGATTCTCTGATGGACGGTTGCCTGATGCTACTTCCTTTCCATCTCTGTCAAGGATCTGGTACTGAACTGTAAAATCCTCGCCAGGATTTGTAACAAAGCTTCTGATTTCAAAGAATGCTCCGCCATCCTCAGCTGGCTTTGGTGTTACCATGAAACCAGGTCCACCATAATAATCAAGATCAAAATGGGTATCTGGAACACTGATTAAATTTACACCACGATACAATCCGCCATAGAAAGTAAAATCAGCTGACTGAGGGTAAACACTCTCTTTCTTCTCGTTAGAGCAATTGATAACCAGCAGATTTCCCTCTTCACGGCATAAGTCTGTGATATCAGCACGGAAAGTTGAATAACCGCCTTCATGATATGTTACCTTTTCTCCGTTAACATATACTTCTGCCTGCTGTCCTGCTGCCAGTACTTCTACGTAAACACGTCCGCCAGGAAGAGGCTGTTTAGGAGTTTTGAATGTTTTTGCATACCAGTAGCTTCCTCTGTCATAACTTCCATTGCCGTCATGACCATCAACGCAATTCCAGGTATGTGGAAGATTTACATCCTGCCAATCCTCAGGGAAAATCTCTGGAAGACCGACATTTTTCTGGATGAACTTCCAGTTGTCGTTTAATTGAATTACATTTCTCATTTCACATCTCCTGCTATTATATTTTTATTTTGCTTTATGGTAACCACAAGCATAAAATATCGCATTGTAAAATCTGTTAAAATTATATCATAAACTTTGGAAATTTAAAAGCTTAGATTGTATGTGCTTTTTTACTACTTTTTTTCTAATTATAGCATTTATTTTTAATTATTCTGCCTTATATACTCCATCCAGGCTGACATTTCTTTTTCTTTTCCATTAGCAGAAAAGTTATAAATTTTTTCGTCTTTTATGCAATCTGGCAAATATTGCTGCATTACATAGTGGTTTGGAAAATCATGCGCATATTGATAGCCAACACCTCTGTCGAGCTTCTCATGACCGCTGTAATGTGCATCCTGAAGGTATGGTGGTATCTGGAGATTTCCTGTTTTTCCTACTATATCATAGGCCTTGTCTATAGCCATATATGCAGAATTGGACTTTGGAGCAGCCGCCACATAGGACGCCGCCTGCGAAAGAACTATCCTAGCCTCCGGCATGCCCAGTCTTTCTACTGCAAGTGAAGCATTTACAGCAACTACCAAAGCCATAGGATCTGCGTTTCCCACATCCTCTGAGGCACATATCATAATTCTTCTGGCAATAAATTTAATATCCTCTCCTGCATAAAGCATTCGTGCAAGATAGTAAACTGCCGCATCCGGATCAGAGCCTCTCATACTCTTTATAAATGCTGATATGGTATCATAATGATTATCCCCATCCTTATCGTAGCCTATAGCTCTCTTCTGAATACATTCCTGCATTACCTCAAGACTTAGATGTATAATTCCATCCTCTGCCCTTTCTGTCGTAAGAATACCAAGTTCAACTGCATTTAAGGCGGATCTGGCATCTCCGTTTGCAGCATCACTTATAAACTCTGCAGCATTTTCATCTATTGCAGCGTGATACATTCCCATCCCTCTCTCTGGGTCTGTAACAGCTCTTATCACAAGCTTTTTTACCGCTTCCTTTGACAGTGGTTTAAGCTCAAAAATATGTGATCTTGAAATCAAAGCACGGTTTACCTCAAAATATGGATTTTCTGTCGTTGCACCGATAAGTATAACTGTGCCATCTTCCACAAATGGAAGGAGATAGTCCTGCTGTGCCTTATTAAAGCGGTGTATCTCATCTATAAAAAGAATAGTCTTTCTGCCGTAAAGAGCCATCTGTTCCTTGGCTGCTTTTACAGTTTCTTCCATATCCTTTTTGCCGGAAACTGTTGCATTCAGCTGTCTGAACTCGGCCTTTGTTGTGTTTGCGATCACCTTTGCAAGTGTTGTCTTTCCAGTTCCCGGAGGTCCATAAAATATAATAGAGCTTAGCTTATCTGCTTTTATAGCTCTGTATAACAGCTTGTCCCTCCCAATAATATGCTCCTGACCAACTACCTCGTCTAACACTCGTGGTCTTAGTCTTGAAGCCAGGGGAGATTCTTTTTCCTGATTTTTCTCCCTCATATATGAAAATAAATCCATTTCCCCGTTCATAAATACCTCCGGATCAAATCCTCAATCAAGTCCTTATATACATTCCACCATTTTCAACTGATATCTCTGTGTGCCCGTAGCTTCCTCCAAACTCTCCATCAAGGCACCAGCTTAGCTCATCGCCCTCAAATGAAAACGAGCTTCCTTGTCTGTATATCATGAGCCCTGCATTTGTATTCGTCATTACCATCGATTCGACTGCTTCTCTAAGGTCATTGATACTTGATGGCTTCTTTATGAGCAGCATTTCAAAAATTCCGTCATCCAGTTTCGTATCTTCCTTGGAAAGTACCTTCATGCCAGCAACAGACATAGAATTAGTGACAAGTCCCATGATAAAATCATCCTCTATTTCCTCAACCTCTCCATTTTCCCCGCTTCCTACCTTTACCTTAAGATGGTAGGTTCTTATTTCAGAAATTGACTTTACTCCTTCAAGCACATAGGCAAGATAGCCCAAGGCATTTTTGCTACTCTGTGGAGTCTTATAAGATACATCAGTAAAAAGTCCAAAGCCTGCTACATACATAAAAAATCTATCATTTATATAGCCTGTATCCAGTTTTTTAACATTTTCAGATATGCTTGTCTCCAGCATTTCATTAAATGAAAATGGTATTCCTATGCTTTTAGCAAAATCATTTGTCGTTCCGTGAGGAAGATATCCTATCTTTGGCCGGTAGTCAGATTTCTGTACAGCGGTACAGACAGCATTCATCATCCCGTCGCCACCGCATACAACAAGCTGGTCGTAGTTTTTTGCTTCTGAAATAATCTCCATTAGATCATCATCTTTTTTTGTAAAATAAACCGTAGGCAGAAAATCTCTGCTTGTATAAAAAGACAGCATTTCCTTAAGCTTTTCTCCGCTTATACCCTTTCCTGCCCTTGGATTGCATATTAAAATCAATTTTTTCACAAGAATGCCTCCTGCTTTATTAGCAAAACAAGAATGCCTTATGCATTCTTGTCCTGAGCTTTTATATTAACGAATGTAACTGTACATCCATTTTCCTTTTCTATAGTAGATTATAAATAAAATAGATGTGATTGTCCATGTGAGTGGATATGAGAAGCATATGGTATCTATACCTGGTCTTACCGCTCCTGCTACCATTATCCAGAGAATACGGAGCACGCATACTCCAAAGAGTGTAAGCACCATCGGCTTAAACGCATCTCCACAGCCTCGGCAGGCGCCAGAAAGTACCTCGATACACACATAGGTTATATATGCTGGCGATACGACCTTGACCATATCCATACATATATCTATAACAACCGGATCCTGTGTAAAGAGCCTCAGCAGTATACGTCCATAGAAGAGAACTATGAAGCTGAAGAACAGACTTGTTACTGAACCAAGTCCTATTGTAATTCTTACACTTTGCTTTACTCTGTCGAGCTTTCCCGCTCCAAAGTTCTGACCTGCAAAAGTCGTTACAGCTATTCCGTATGCACTCATAATCATCCAGAAGAAGCTGTCGAGCTTTCCAAAGGCCGTCCACGCTGCAACTGTGTCTGTTCCATAGTCATTGATAGCTGCCTGTATAACAAGATTTGATATAGAATACATGGCTGCCTGTACTCCTGCCGGCAGACCGATCTTGAGTATGTTCTGAAGTAGCTTTTTATGAAATCTTATATGTGAAATGATCAATCTATAGGCTTCCTTGCTTCTTATAAGAACAAAGACTGTCATTCCTGCTGAAATAACCTGGGATATAGAGGTTGCAACTGCCACACCTGTTACACCCATGTTAAGCTTAACAACAAAGAACAGGTCAAGCACTATATTGATACCGCAGGATATAATAAGGAAAATTACAGGCCGCTTTGAATCTCCTATAGCTCTAAGTATACCTGATCCCATGTTATAGATCATTGACGGAATTATACCTAGGAAATATATACGCATATATACTGTAGAACTCTCCATTATATCCTGAGGAGTGTTCAGCATTGCAAGTGACATTGGAGCAAATATTATTCCTATTACCATCATTAAAGCTCCACCTGCAATTGCAAGTGCCATAGCTGTATGCACAGCATCCTCAAGCTTGGAATGTTCTCCTGAACCATAATACTGCGATATTATTACAGATGCTCCTGATGATATTCCTACAAAGAATCCCACTAGAAGGTTAATAATGGTTGCTGCTGGTCCTCCTACAGCTGCAAGAGCTTCTTTACCAACATAGTTTCCTACTATTACGGCATCCGTAGTATTATAAAGCTGCTGAAAAAAAGTACCGAATAGAATTGGAAAGAAAAACCATAAAAGCTGTTTCCAAATTACGCCTTCAGTTATCTGATTTGTCAATGTTGAAGACCTGTCTCTTGCCATTTTAACCTCCCAAAATTTATTTCTGATTTATGCTTACGGTATTGTATCACAAGCGTATATCCGCTTCAATACAAAAATAAACCGTCCATAAAACTGATTCTGTATACGTTTTAGTGTATCAGATATATTATACAAATACTACAGCTTGTATATAAATATCGTGTTAAATATATTCTTAACTTTTTTCATATGAATAATTTTTACTTTTATATAAACAAAAGAAGGGCTTCGGAGTTTATAAACTCTAGCCCATCCTTTCTTTATACATTCTAATATTCTTTTTAAATCCTATATTATGTCTTAAAAATAAATTTTTATTATTAAAATGTCAATTATAACTAAATAATAAAACTATGATTTTATATTTTTACTACCTTTTTACGTATTTTAGTACATACTGCTGAAATTAAAAGTACAAATATAGTTATAAAATACGGGAATGAAAGAACAATTTGTGATGGTATTCCAAAATTTTGCATGCTTGCTGCAATTACTTCAGCATATGCAAACATGAAACCTACAATAGCTGCTTTTATAGGATTCCCTCCTGCTATCATTATAGCAGCAACTGCTAAAAAGCCTCTTCCGGCAGTCATATTTTCCGTAAAAATCGATGTTCCACCAAGCGGAAGTATTGCTCCTGCTAATCCACAGAAAAGTCCAGTCAACAAAACGGAGTACCATTTATATTTCAAAATATTTATTCCAGCAGTTTGTGCTGCTTTTTCATTCATACCTACACTCCTAACTCTGAGTCCAAACGGCATTTTATACATCAACAGCCATGCAGCAACTGCCAATACAATCGTTAAATATACCATTATATTTTGTCCATTAAGTACTTCTCCTATATAAGGTAGTTCACTTATTATTGGTATGTTAATATCTGGAATACTTACAAGACGTTCATCCATAAATGAACCCCTTTTACCAAAAATAGTAAGTAATAAAAAGGAAGTAAAAGCATCCATTCCCAAATTCATAGCTATGCTTACAACCATACCACTAGAACCAAAATGAAAAACAAAAATTCCAAACAGTAAAGCACATGTAAGTCCTGCCAATATTCCGCAAATTATTCCAAAATAAGGATTCGCCGTACAATATGTTCCAAGTGTTGCAAAAAATGCGGCACAAAGCATAAAACTTTCCAACGCAATATTAAAAATACCCGCTCTATCGCCAAAACAACCTCCAACGGATGAAAGCACAAGAGGAACTGCAAGTCTAATAGCAGCAGCTATAGTTACGGTACCAAAAAATAGCTCTACCATTATACTTTTCCTCCTTTCTTTCTAAAAATCTCTAATAACTTTTTATAATCAACAGTCACAAATAGCACAAATAATGCCTGAATAAGAAGAACTGTAAGTCTGTTCACATCACACATACGCTCCATATGAAGTGCACCTGCTTTTAAAATACCCCATATAAAAGCAACTAATAGTACGGAAAAAGGATTATTATTAGCTATCATAGCTATCATTATTCCATCCCATCCAAGATTGTTTGAAAATCCTGCTGTAAATTTACCATATGTACCCTGTACTTCTACACTTCCACATACTCCCGCAATGAATCCAGAAATTAAAAAAATTGATAAAAATGTTTTTGTAACATTTACACCTCCAATTTTTGCAAATCGTCTATTTGCTCCCACTTGCTTGAGTTCATATCCAACTTTTGTATTACGATATATGAACCAAACTACAAATACTAATGCTACTGCAATAATAAAACCTGTACTCGCATTAGTCTTAGGAACAAGTATCTTTAATTTTGCTGTATCGGATATAGGAGGTGTAGCCAATGCCAATGAGTCTCCTGCTGCACTTATCCCCATAACTATATATGTAAAATATTCGGTTAAAAGTACAGCAATATAGTTAAGCATTAATGTAACTATCATTTCATTAATGTTAAAATATAATTTAAGAAGTGCTGGTATAAGAGCAAATGCCATACCAGCAAATCCTGCTATAATAATACATATAGGAATATGAAGGAAACGCGGAAAAGTTACATAGAATCCTACCAACGCTGCTGCATATGCGCCAAAATATATTTGTCCTTCAATGCCCAAATTCATAACACCTGACTTAAAAGCAACTGAAGCAGCCATACCTGTAAAAATGCATGGTGTAATCCAACGTAATGTATTTCCAATGCAACGTATAGATCCAAAAGCTCCATCTATAAGATATGTTAATGCCTCTTTAGGACTCTCTCCTTGAAACATAATCAAAAAACTGCCAATAAGTGCCACCGCTACAAGAGAAAATATATACTTCGCTAAAGAGTAAACTTTATACGAGTTAATTATTTTTTTCATTTTACTCACTCTTACCTCCTGCCATCAACAGTCCTATTTCTGATTCTGTTTTTTCTCCATGCATTCCTGCATCATATAGTTTACCGTCATACATAACCATTATTCTATCAGAAACTTCCATTATCTCATTAAGTTCATGACTGACTAAAAGTATTGCTGTCCCTGTTGCAGCCATTTCCTCTATCTTTTTCCATATGAATTCTATTGCACCTATATCAATTCCCCTTGTAGGATCTTCTATTATTAGTAAATGGTTGGATTGACTAAATTCTCTTCCTACCACAATTTTTTGAATATTACCTCCTGAAAGATGTCTTATCTTAGTAATAGCAGAAGGTGTTTTTACATTAAATTCTTTGATAATATTATCCGTAAATTTCAATACTTTATTTTTATTTATAATAAACTTACTGCCAAATTCAGATGTAATATGGTATCCCATAATAGCATTTTCCCAAATTGTACCTTCAGCATTGACACCTTCGGACATTCTATCTTGAGGAACAAATCCTATTTTTAAATTTCTATGACCGCGACAATTTAATTTAGAAATATCCTTATCTTCATAAATAATCTTCCCACTTTTAACTTCCTTTAATCCAAATAAGCACTCTACAAGTTCTTGTTGCCCTGAACCAGCAACACCAGCTATACCTAGTATTTCACCTTTTCTAATCTTAAGTGAAGCTCCCTTTAACTTTTCTCTACCATCATAGTCATCAGCATATAAATCATCTACATCTAGAATTATATCTCCTAGTTTTTTTTCCATTTTATTTGCTGTTAAAAGTACATCTCTTCCAACCATCAATGATGCCAATATAGTTTCATCTGCATCTTTTGGTTTAATGTTCCCCACCATTTTCCCTGATTTTAAAACTGTAATTTCATCAGAAATAGCTAAAACTTCCTTTAATTTATGCGTAATAAAAAGAATTGTTTTACCATTCTTGACGAGAGTTCTTATAGCCTCAAAAAGACCCTCTATTCCCTGAGGAGTAAGAACAGACGTTGGTTCATCAAAAATAATAATACTAACTCCTCTAAAAAGTATCTTTACAATTTCAATCTGCTGAAGCATGGACACAGGTAAGTCTTTAATATAAGCATCTAATGGAATATTGAAATGATATTGGTTACATATTTTCTCAATATTCTTTCTAGCAGTCAGACTATCTAACATTAACCCCTTCTTAGGCTCATATCCCATAATTATATTATCTAATACTGTCAGTTCAGAAAAAAGCATAAATTCCTGATGAACCATACCTATACCAGCACGACTTGCTTCACTAGGGTTTTTAAAATGCTTCTTTTCTCCGTAAACATAAAGCTCCCCATCGTCAGGCTGATAAAGTCCACATATAACATTCATAAGTGTACTTTTTCCTGCTCCATTTTCACCTATAATAGAATGAACAGTTCCCTTCTTTACAGTTAGATCAACATGATCATTGGCAATCGTTTTTCCAAATATTTTTGTAATTCCTTTTAATTCCAGTGCTAGTTCCATCTGTAACCCTCTTATATGAATCAGCTATAATTTATATAAGAGATATTCAGCTGAACTAAATCAGCTGAATATCTATATTTTTACCAAATAAAAATAAATAATTTATAAATCTTAATTTAATAAATTAATTATCATTAAGAAGCTTTTCAAGATCAAGCTTTCCATCCTTAACCTCTGTCACCACACGATCAACTTCTTTCTTTACATCATCTGGAAGCGCATCATAATCTCGCTGATCAAAAATTGCTGACTCCGTTTCAATACCATAATTTGTCCTTCCAGATGTAAACTTACCATCCTTATATGCTGTAAAAGAATCGAATACAGCACCATTAATATCGGTTAATGAGGACCAAAATACACAAGGGTCTATTCCACCTTGCCACTCATCAACTCCAATACATTTAATCTTTGCTTCTGAGCACGCTTGAATTACTCCAAGCCCAGCAAGATTCGCTGTCTGATAAATCACATCAACATCTCTATTAATCATTATCTTAGCCTGCTCACCTGCTTTAACTGTATCACTGTCATCACCCACATAAGCTGTTTGAATCTCAATTTCTGGATCTGTATATTTTACTCCTGCAAGATATGCATCTTTAAATCTATTGATTACTGGAATATCAAGACTTCCTATCCATCCAACTTTTTTTGTGGCTGTCGTTTTGGCTGCAACTACACCTGCAATAAATGCTGGTTCAAGTGAATCTACATATACATTCGCAACATTGTCATGTAATGTATCCATGCTACTATCAATTAAACAAAATTTTGTATCAGGATATTCAGGTGCAAGCTCAATGGCTACCGCATTAACTGCATCAAACATTGTATAAATAGGATTTGCTCCCATATCAGCCATAGCACGAATCTGTTCAGCATATTCCGCTTTATCAAGAGCCTCTATAAGTTTTACTTCTGCTCCATAGGTTTCTGCAATTCTTTCGAATCCTTTCCATGTAAGATCTGTAAACGGAACACCTGCTGGTGCTTCTGAAATAAGACATGTGAAAAGTTCTTCATCTTTTACGTCTTCCTTGGTATCATCAGTATTCTCATTTTTAGCTTCAATATTTGTTGCTATTGTCTCCTCTTTCTTCCCACCACATGCTGTTAAAGCAAATGAAGTTAAAATCATTGCGCCGATTGCTAATATATGTTTTTTCATCTTTTCTCCTTATTTATAATTTAAAAAAATTTTTTTATTTCTGATATATCATCTACAAAAACGTTTGGATTACACGCGATTAAACTTTCTTTTGACCAGCTACCCGATGCCACCGCAACCGTAAATACCCCAGCTCTTACACCAGCTTCAATATCAAATGGCGATTCCCCAATATACAAACAATCTTTAGCATATAACCCGCATTTGTCTACTCCTTTTAAAAGTGGCTCTGGATCCGGCTTAAAATTATGTACATCATCTCGAGATACAATATGCTGTATCATAGAAAGTAAATCAAATTGATTTAAAATATGTTCAGCATTTTTTCTTCTTTCTGAAGTTATAAGACAAATTTGTAAATCTTTTTCATGTACATATTTAAGTGTTTCAAAAGCATTGTCTATAAGCTTTGCATTCGCCATATGTACTGGATATTGTCTTTTATACTCTGCAATAAATTCCTCAATACACTCCTTTTCAGTTTCTCTTACCCCTGAAAGTTTAATGAGCATCTGTTCTACAGGAAGTCCAAACATACTCATAATTTCTTTTTTTTCTGGCACTTTTGCCTTAACATGTGAGAATGCACACATAAGAGCATCACAAATGCAATCTTCAGAACGAATAAGTGTACCATCTAAATCTGTAAGAAGAGCTTTACATTTTTCCATATTCATACACCTTTTTTATTTATTAATTTTCCTTCTTTAAAATAGCATGATCAAGTGCATGGCTACATGGACAATCTCTATTATCAGGAACTTGTGGGACTACAATGTTTAATACCTCTTTGAAGTCTTCAATTCCCTGTTTTAACAATCTTGGAAAATCATCAGCTTCAATCTGTTCACCTAAGCACCAGTTTGTCGGTACACATATATGTGCATAACAAAGTGCTGCTTCCCTCGCAAAAATAGCTTCAGGCAATGTTGTCATTCCAATGAGATCTGCACCTAACTGACGGAAAACCTTTAATTCAAAAGGTGTTTCAAATCTAAGTCCTTCATTCACAAATATAACGGCTTTATCATGAACCTGTCCAGGCTTAACCTTATTTGCCGCACTAATTAAAAGATCCCTAAGATCAGGACAATATGCTGGTGTCATATCCACATGATATGCCTCTACTGTATCATCATATAAAGATCTAGGAAATCTTCTAGTCCAATCAAAAAAATCCGAAGGAATTACAAGATCTCCCGGCTTAATATTAGGGTTACTTGTTCCTACACAGTTTGTAGCCAAGATACGTTCTACTCCAAGTTCTTTAAATGCCCAAATATTCGCCCTATAATTAATTCTTGGAACAATAATCTCATGTTCTGCTCCATGTCTAGGCAAAAAATAAACTTCTCTGCCATTTAATTTTCCATGAAAAATTTCTGACGATCTTCCATAACGATTGTTATGTACAAACATTTTAGGATTTTCAAGCAACTCATAAAATCCACTTCCTCCAATAATTCCAATTGGCTTCATAATATAATCCTCCTACAATTTTACTGAAAGCGTTTTCAGTATTTTTATAAAATAAGGGATGACTTTCACATCCCATATTGTTTTCGCAATTATCAATATCTTGTAACATCCAATACTGATTTTCTTTCTTTAAAAATCAATTCAAAGCTTTTTACTCTATTTGCATTTTCACGTATGACTTCATTATTGATTCTATTCATCAGCATTGAAACCGCTTCTTTTCCTATTTTTTCTGTATTCATCTGCAAACAGGTAATTTCTTTGCGTGAAAATGTTCTAATATCTTCATCACATTCCTCGAATCCTATTATTGAAACATTACTTTTTCTTCGTTCTAATTCCTCTAATACACCGTAAGTCAAAAGATTATTTCCAGCTATAATAGCTGTAGGCGGATTGCTCATTTCTAAAAGTTTATTACATCCTCTAACACCAGCATCAATCTTCCATACATCTTTAATATAATATTCCTCTGGAAAAATTATTCCACTATCTTCAAATGCTGCCTTAAAACCTCTATATCTTTCCTGAAAAATACCGTGTCCTTCTATACCTGTAATATATCCTACCCTTTGATGTCCTTTTTCTATCAAATATTTAGTTGCTCTATACATAGCCTTAAAGTTATCGCTTGTAACACAATCTATTTTAAAATTATTTGAAAAAAATCTATCAATTAAAACCAATGGCTTTCGTATATTATAAAGTAATCTTATATCCTCCAGTGATGTGGCATCCAATATCCCGTCTGCCATTTGGCAAAATGAACTATTTAAAAAATCTAATTCCTCTTCCGCTGACTCTGTCGTATATATAACCGTATAATAGTTATTTATCTTTAGCTCTGAAATAATTGTATTAATAAGTTGTGTAAAGAAATGATTATCAATTACAGGAACTATAACAACAACCATATGGCTTTTTCCTTTAACCATGGTCTTCGCATTAAAGTCAGGAACATAATTTAATTCCTGAATAGCTCTATTAACTTTATTCTTTACCTCTGGACTAACCCATTTATAATCATTCAAAACTCTTGAAACGGTTGCTTGAGATACCTCTGCATACTCAGCAACTTCTTTAATAGTAAGTTTTTTGTTATTCAATATCATCATCCAATCTTACTGAAATCCTTTTCAGCTATAAAAATTGTAACATATATAAATATTTTACACAACTGTATAAATATTATTAATTATAATTATTTTTTTGTGCATTATAGATAAATTTATTTAATATAAATAAAAATCCCAGAAAAGTTTAAAATAAACTTCTCTGGGACACACAATATACTTACTATTTTTTGATTACTTAAGAGTAACCTTAGCACCCTCAGCCTCAAGCTTAGCCTTGATCTCATCAGCTGTAGCCTTGTCAGCGCCTTCCTTAACCATCTTAGGAGCTCCCTCAACGAGATCCTTAGCTTCCTTAAGTCCAAGACCTGTGATCTCACGAACAACCTTGATAACCTTGATCTTGTTAGCTCCAGCCTCTGTAAGCTCTACGTCGAACTCTGTTTTCTCCTCAGCTGCTGCTGCAGGACCTGCTGCTGCAACTACAACACCTGCTGCTGCAGATACGCCAAACTCTTCTTCACAAGCCTTAACTAAATCGTTAAGCTCTAAAACTGACATTTCCTTAATAGCTTCGATAAACTCTGCTGTTGTCATCTTTGCCATGATAAATTCCTCCGTAATTCAATATTTGCCTCTATTCAGGCTTCTCTTCGTGTTCTGCTCCTAATCAGGCTGCAGAACCATAATTTGTGTTAAATTCTGTAGATTTATGCCTCTGCAGGAGTTTCCTCTGCAGCTGCCTCTGCCTGTCCACCATTCTGCTCTGCGATCTGATTAAGCACACGAGCGAAGTTTGTGATAGGTGACTGGATAGATCCAAGGAGCTTTCCAAGAAGTTCTTCTCTGCTTGGAATTGTAGCGATTGTCTGAATAGCATCCTTATCATAGTAAGCGCCTTCAACAACACCACCCTTGAGTTCTAAAGTCTTAACTTCCTTTGCATACTTTGCAACAATACGAGCTGGTGCAGTTGCATCTGTCTTAGATACTGCAAGAGCTGTAGGTCCTTCTAAATCTGGATCTAATGCTGCGAACTCTGTTCCGTCTGCTGCTCTCTTGATAAGAGTATTCTTAAATACCTTGTAAGTTACACCATTCTCACGAAGCTCTTTACGAAGTCTTGTGTCCTGATCAACTGTGATTCCAAGATACTTAACTGCTACAGCTGACTGTGCGCCATCAAGAAGTTCCTTGATCTCGTCAATAATTGGCTGTTTAAGTTCTACCTTAGCCATGCTTTATACCTCCTTATTTATTTTTTGCCTGTTTGATACAGACATGCCGTAAAACGGCTATTTGGAAAGTATAACTGCGAAAAAATAAACCTCCGTGCCTTGACACAGAGGTTTACATTAATCTCTAATAATGAGTTATGTTCCTCGGCAGGTGATACTAGCTTACGCCCTTACAGGCACCTGCTGTCTTCGGCAGTTATAACTTTTGTATGTTATCATACATTTTCATGTATGTCAACATTTTGTAAAGCTATTATTAGTTTACAAGCTTACCAACGTTCATACGTACGCCAGGTCCCATTGTAGATGTCATAGTAACGCTCTTTAAGTAAGCGCCCTTAACAGCCTGTGGTCTAGCCTTAACGATAGCATCCATGATTGCCTGGAAGTTATCCTGAAGCTGCTCCTCTGTGAAAGATGCCTTTCCAAAAGGAACGTGTACGATGTTAGCCTTATCAAGTCTGTACTCGATCTTACCAGCCTTAATATCATTGATAGCCTTAGTTACATCCATAGTAACTGTTCCAGCCTTAGGGTTTGGCATAAGTCCCTTAGGTCCGAGAACCTTACCAAGACGTCCAACAACACCCATCATGTCTGGTGTAGCAACAACGATATCGAAGTCAAGCCATCCCTCGTTCTGGATTCTAGGAATAAGTTCCTCTGCTCCTACGAAATCAGCTCCAGCTGCTAAAGCCTCGTCAGCCTTAGGTCCCTTAGCGAATACTAAGATACGAACTGTCTTACCTGTTCCGTGTGGAAGTACAACTGCTCCACGAATCTGCTGGTCAGCTCTACGTCCGTCACATCCTGTTCTTATATGAAGCTCCATAGTCTCGTCGAACTTTGCTGTAGCATTCTCCTTAACGATCTTGATAGCTTCGTCTCTGTCATACTGAGTTGCGCGATCGAACTTCTTCGCATCCTCAAGATATCTCTTACCTCTC
This sequence comes from Eubacteriales bacterium, assembly GCA_030525875.1. Taxonomy (GTDB): domain Bacteria; phylum Bacillota; class Clostridia; order Lachnospirales; family Lachnospiraceae; genus Avilachnospira. The sequence continues at coordinate 125,169 of JAUNDV010000002.1, read as the reverse complement.
TTCATCCTAAGCTACCTCCTTCTTACTCTTCTACATTAACGCCCATGCTGCGGCATGTACCAGCTATCATTGACATAGCTGCTTCAAGGCTTGCTGCATTAAGATCAGGCATCTTTGTCTCTGCAATCTTCTGAAGGTCTGCCTTAGAAATGGTTGCTACCTTAGTCTTGTTAGGTGCTGCTGAACCAGATTTAAGCTTGCATGCCTTCTTGATAAGAACTGCAGCTGGTGGTGTCTTTGTGATGAAGCTGAAGCTTCTGTCTGCGTATACTGTGATAACAACAGGAATAATCAGGTCTCCCTGGTCTGCTGTTCTTGCGTTGAACTGCTTTGTGAATTCAACGATGTTTACACCATGCTGTCCGAGTGCCGGACCTACTGGTGGTGCCGGGGTTGCTTTACCGGCAGGAATCTGTAACTTAATGTATCCTGTAACTTTCTTTGCCATAATAGGCACCTCCTTGTGGTAATAGCGGGGGTTTCACACCCTCCCACCTGTATGAAAAAACTTTATTATCAAAGTTTTTTAACCTCTGCAAATGATAATTCAACAGGTGTCTCACGTCCAAACATTTCAACATTGATGATAATGCTGTGCTTAGACATGTTAATTGTCTTAATAACTCCGACTGTGTCCTTCCATGCGCCCTGGGTAACAACAACTGTATCGCCCTCGCTGAAGTTGCACACAATCTCCTGCTCGTGACTTCCGAGCATTGCAATTTCATCCTCTGAAAGAGGAACTGGTTTTGATCCAGGACCAACAAATCCTGTTACGCCTCTGGTATTTCTTACAACATACCAGGTTTCGTCATTCATTACCATGTGTACCAGCACATATCCCGGGAAAAGCTTTCTGTCGACTTTTTTCTCTTTTCCGTCCTTAGTCATCTCAACTGAAGACTGGACAGGCACAGATACTTCGAGAATCTTATCCTGAAGATTTCTATTCTCGATAGTCTTTTCAAGGTCAACTTTTACTTTGTTCTCATAGCCAGAGTATGTATGTGCCACATACCATTTAGCTTCAGAATTAGTATCTGCCATTTCTTAACCTCTTCTCCCTTATAAAATGAATCCTAGTAAGTACTTCATGATAAAGTCCAGCACAAAAATAAGAGCACCGATAAAGACTGTAACAACAACTACAGTAATTGTCTGTTTCTTAAGTGTCTCCTGATTAGGGAAAATTATCTTTGAGTACTCAGCCTTTACACCTCCGAAGAAATTAGCTATCTTTTCTCCGAAAGAAAGCTTCTTTGCATCCTCAGCCATTACTTAGTCTCCTTGTGTGGTGTGTGCTTCTTGCAGAATCTGCAGTACTTGTTTGCTTCCATTCTGTCTGGATGAAGCTTTTTCTCCTTTGTAAGAAAATAGTTACGCTGTTTGCACTCTGTACAAGCAAGAGTGATTTTGGTACGCTTTGTAGCCACGGTTTTCACCTCCCAAATATGATATGTTTATTCCTAAACACGCAAGAAAAAAAGGACTAAGTCCTTTCATGCTCTAGTAGCATAACACAAGCACAGTAGGTCGTCAATCTGTTTTTTGTGTTTTTCCTTTATTTTAGGCACTTTTTCGCATATTTCTACTTATCGGGTCCTGCAAATATACATGCTCCATAAACCTTTTTAACTTCTGCTGCCAAAAGTGCCTCTGCCGAGGCCTCCATCGTAGCCCCGGTTGTATATATATCATCTATTATGAGTATATTCTCTATACCAGCTTCTTTTACAATTTCTTTTGCATTTTCAGCTGAAAATGCCTGTCTCAGATTTACTATTCTTTGATTCCTGTTTAGTTTATTTTGGGCACTAGTCTGTGAGTTTCTTGTAAGTAGCTCATTATTGACAGGAATCATAAGAGCTCTTCCTACTATTTCTGCTATTATTTCAGCCTGATTATATCCTCTTTCCTTTAGCCTGCTTTTATGTATTGGGACTGGGACAATTAAATCTATCTTTATATCCTTAAGCTCTGGCCTGAGCCTGGCCGCAAGGGCAAATGAAACTGCTTCAAGCTTATCTCCTCTATGCTTATACTTAAAATCAGCAGCTATCTTTCTTGCACTTTTATTATATTGAAATACACAGAAGCACTGTTCAAAAAGTCTCAGCTTTTCACTGCAGTCTGTGCAGATTTCATTTTCATAGTTGGAAGGTGCAAGTCTCTTCCCACACTTATGACACGAATGCTTTCCTATATACTCAAGCTTCTCCCGGCATTCCTCACACATAAATTTGCTGTAACAATCAGTTATTTCATCATATGTAAGCTGGTATATATACCCATTCTTTCTGGACAGCACTTCTCTTGTATAACTTGAAGCTTCATAGTCAAGGATACTGTCACATACAGCACAGCGGTCAGGATATATAAGCGACTCAGCTTTTCTTATTATGTTTGTTATTTTATTTATTTTGCACCTCCTGTCTTATAAAATCATTCCTCAAAGGGAATATCCTCTTCATCCGAAAACGGATTATTTAGGACTCCGTTCTCCTTTATATCTGCAATACGATTTTTAAGTCCGGAATATCTTTTGTTTTCATTTTCATTTTGCTCCATATCATTAAAAACCTGTGGAAGTCCTACTATGCAGACACATTTTTTCGCTCTTGTGACAGCAGTATAGAGCAGATTTCTATTCATCAGCATATGCGGACCATAATACATAGGCATGACCACAGCTGGATATTCGCTTCCCTGAGACTTGTGTACAGTAACAGCATAGGCGAGTTCTAGCTCTTCAAGAGTTTTTGTATCGTAAATTACATATTTTTCATCATCAAACAAAACTGTTATCTGATCTGCGGCATTGTCTATCTTTTTTATTACGCCTATATCTCCATTGAAAATGCCGGCTCCCTTTTCATAAGCAATACCGTCTCTGGTACGTCTTTCCCACTCCATGTCATAATTATTCTTTATCTGCATGACCTTATCGAACTGTCTGAAGGTAGTGAAGCCTGATTTTTTTTCAGTCTTATTTCTAGATGGAGGATTCAAAAAGCTTTGCAGCTCAATATTTAAATTTTCTACTCCGAGCGCACCTTTTCTTGTAGGTGTGAGCACCTGTATCTCTGATACGGAACTTTTTACATACTTAGGAAGCTTATCCATTACCAGTGTCTTTATAGCAGAAGTAATACTCTTTGGGTTCTGTCCCTTTATAAACAGAAAGTCTTTGCTTGGTTTTCCAAGCTCTACAATTTCGCCATTATTTATCTTATGTGCATTCACAACTATGTCTGAGAGCGCTGCCTGTCTGAAAATGTGTGTAAGGCAAACCGTTTTATATTCTCCTGACTCAATCATATCCTTAAGAACATTTCCAGCTCCTACACTTGGAAGCTGGTTTGCATCACCTACGAGTATAAGTCTTGTTCCCGGCACTATGGCTTTAAGCAGTGCCTCCATAAGATAGATATCGACCATTGACATCTCATCTACTATTACAACATCAGCCTCTAGTGGATTTTTCTCATCTCTTAAAAATTTTGATGACTGTTTACTTTTATCTCTTTCATCCTCTTCCGGCTTTCCTGTGTACTCCAGCAGTCTGTGTATAGTCCTGGCTTCATAGCCTGTCGCCTCTGACATTCTCTTTGCCGCTCTTCCCGTAGGTGCAGCCAGAGCTATTTCCTGACTATCCTCTTCATAATATTTTATTATTGTATTTATGGTTGTGGTTTTACCAGTACCAGGTCCTCCTGTAATAATGAGAACACCATTGTTTACCGAGGCCTTGACCGCATCGGCCTGCTTATCATCCAGAACTATATCTTCCTCGGACTGTATTCTCATTATCCTTCTTTGAACAAATGCTTCGTCACTTTCTCCCCTTATATTGAGGGCATCAAGCATAAGAGCTACATTTCTCTCCATATAGTAAAGTGTAGAAAGATATATTTCAGACTGCTCTTCCCCGGTGCATATTATTTTGCCTTCTATCTGCATATCTGCAAGATAGTCCTCCAGATTTATACTCTTAAGCTCAAGAAGCTCGCATGCATATCTGATAAGCTCGTCCTTTGGAAGCCAGGTATGTCCATTTGACTGTGCAGTATAAAGAGAATATTCTATACCACATTTAATTCTAAATTCGCTATCCTCCGCAAGTCCCGCTTTTCTCGCAATACTGTCAGCCAGTTTAAATCCAACTCCGTCTATATCCTCTGCCAGTCTGTATGGATTTCCCTCTATGACTGAGTATAAGCCTGGTCCATATTTATCATATATTTTATTCGCAAGATTAGAGCTTATACCATAATTCTGCATGAAAATGATAGCATCCCTCATACCTCTTTTTGTTTCCATCTGTTCAGCTATCTCTCTTGCTATGCGCTCGCTTATTCCCTTAATTTCCTGAAGTCTCTCGGGTTCCTCCTCCATTATTCTAAAGGTATCATTTTTGAATTTTTTGACTATTTTCTTTGCGAGAGCCGGTCCTACTCCTTTTATCGCACCACTGGCAAGATATCGTTCCATTGCATCTGCATCCTCAGGCTCTACCACATGATATTCCTTTACCTGAAACTGCTCTCCATAGAGGGGATGCTCTGTAAATTCACCCTCAGCATCTATAGTTTCTCCCGCACTTATAAAAGGAAAATATCCCACAGCCGTAAATTCCTCTCCCTGCCAGGAAACAGAAAGCACTGCATAATGATTATCCGGATTATAATAAACTATAGATTCTATATATGCTTTTATCTTATCCATGAAAATACAGTTCCCCTTTGTTAATAAAAGCCCGACTTGCGCCGGGCATTATCTTGCAATTTTCAAACTAATACTTGTGAAGATTAGTCCTCAAAACCATTGTTTACATATTCTACAAATTTACCTGTACCTATAGCTACTGCTGACAACGGATCATCCGCTACCATAGTATTGATACCGGTCTTTTCCTCTATAAGCTGGTCAAGTCCGTAAATAAGAGAACCTCCGCCAGTCATTACGATTCCTCTCTCATATATATCAGCTGCAAGCTCAGGCGGTGTGCGCTCAAGAACATTGTGAACAGCATTTACTATCTGGGTCGCAGGCTCGATAAGCGCCTCAAGTGTCTCATCCGAAGTCACCTGTACAGTCTTTGGAAGTCCTGTAACAAGGTTTCTTCCTCTTACCTCCATGCTCAGATTCTCAGGTCTCTTATATACACAGCCAACTCCAACCTTAATATCCTCTGCTGTTCTCTCTCCAATAAGAAGATTGTGCTTCTTTCTCATGAATCTGATTATTGCCTCATCAAAATCATCTCCGGCAACCTTGACTGATTCTGAAACTACAGGACCGCCAAGAGAAATAACAGCTATGTCTGAGGTACCTCCTCCAATATCTACTACGATATTTCCACAAGCCTTTGAAATATCAATGCCAGCTCCAATTGCAGCTGCTACAGGCTCTTCAATTATTGTAACCTCTCTTGCTCCTGCCTGATAGGTTGCATCCTCAACTGCCTTTTTTTCTACCTCAGTAGCTCCTGAAGGAATGCATACAGCAACTCTTGGTTTACGCAATGTTTTCTTTCCTACTGCCTTATCAATAAAATGCTTAAGCATTTTCTCTGTAAGTGTATAATCTGAGATCACACCCTGTCTAAGTGGTCTTACAGCAACAAGATTACCCGGTGTTCTTCCAAGCATGAGTCTTGCATCCTCACCATAGGCAACAACATTGTTGGAGTCCCTGTCTATAGCCACTACTGATGGCTCCTTTAAGACTACTCCTCTTCCCTTTATATAAACAAGTATACTCGCTGTACCAAGATCAATTCCTATGTCATTTGACATAAGCGAAAACATTGCCATTTACACATCCTCCTTCAAAAAACGTTCACACTGAAAAGCATTATCTGCTTAGACTATAAGAAAGGCGGAAAACTGTTTCCGCCTGAAATTCTGTAATTGCATTCTAAATATAACATGATATTTTGTCTTTTGAAAGAAGTTTTTCAGCTTTTCCTCTGTAGTTTATATTTTATTTATACTTTTTATTTTTTTTTGATAGCCCGTACATATCACAGTCACATTTAACGTCTATTATAAAGATAGTTATCAAAGAGATAACAAAAAAGCTTTTTCATACTCATTCCGGACAGCGGACATTCCGCTGCCCGGCCCCCTACAAAGATTATTTCCCCGCACTCCCCCTGCGGGGTATTTTCTTGCACAAATTTATTATTTAAAATCATCCTTATACTCTTTAAGAATATTTATACCTGCTTCTATTCTGTTTTCTATTCTGGCTCTTATATGCTCAAAGCCTGCAAGTGTAGATGTAGCATTTGGGTTACCCTTTATAGTCTGCTTCATAAACCAGTTAACTCTCTGTAATACAGCCTCTCTCCGGGTGTGTAATTCCAGATATTTCCTGTACATAATATCTGCATTTTTAGATCTCTGCTCGCCAAGCTCACTGTGTATTTCCTTAAGCATTTCCACAGTATCACTTTCTGCTATGGCTGATCTGGTTTCCTCTGGTATCTCCAGCCATACTCTGTGTACCTCTGCATGAAGCTTATCCTGAATTCCTTCAATTTCTTTATTTATAACTGAAATGAGCTGTGCTGTATCCTTTATATTAAGAGCTGTCTTTACTGACATTATCGTGTCGCTTACAAATAATATAGTTAAAATAAGTGCTATTATTATTTCCGTTGTTTTCCTAATATCAAATATCCAGCTGTTTATCCATGGAGCCCATACATAGGTAAGTATAAGTGTAAGACCTCCCCATACTATAGATGTTGGCAGAGAAATATATCCATTTTTACTTGCAAATGGCGTCCCAATATAATTCCAGTATCTTATGCTGAATATCTTCTCCATTACAACTCCTGTGATATATTCCAAAGCCGATGCACCAAGCATTCCTGCAAAAAACACCATTATCGCCGAATCATAAAAAGGAAGAGCAACAAACAGCATGACCACTCCTCCACATCCATATAGGGGAATCCATGGTCCAAGACAGAAGCCTCTGTTAACTATTCTTTTCTTTGTAAAGGATACAAAGCATGATTCAAGTATCCAGCCAAAAAAGCTGAATAAATAAAATATCAATACCCATTGTACAAAACTATATTTTTCCATTTGTCCTCTTTTCCACTGATTAAGCACATATCGATTGTTTTTCAACACATGCCTAAAAAAATCAACAGCTCCGGCTAACAAAAGCCGGAGCCAAATCTTACATTAAATTATACTGATATACCCATTTTCATGATAAAGGTCGTCGGAAGTCCCTTTACCATATCAAACAGCTTCCTGAATACATTGTTTCCAAGTAAAACTGCAAGCAAAGCAGAAAATACCATAAGTCCTGTCACTTCTATTTTTTCATGTGGATTTATATATCCATATACATTGTAATACTGGCACAGATCCCTTATAGGTCTGTGTAAAATGTATATCTGCAAGGTATTTTGTCCCATTTTCGTAATAAATGGAAGCCTCGCTGATGGAGCAGCTGCTATAACAGCAAAGGATATTAAAAATGCCACTACATACCATATGATATTGATCAACCAGATATAGTTATTAAGTGATGCATCATATCTGTGATAATCTGCCCCATATACCACAAGATGATATTTGAACAAGAGATCATAGCTTGTAAAAAATACAATTGCAAGAAGCACAAAACCTATAAGAGCCATAAGAAATGCACTTTTTCCTTTTACTGCATTTTTGTATAGATTTTCTGAACAAAAATATCCTAAATAGAAAAATGGTGCAAAGGACAGGACTCTGTCCATTGACAGAAAATCGTTGCAGTTTACAAAGTACTTCCCAAATGATATTCCTATCGTAATAAATACCACAAAAAGTACCTTCATAACTGGTCTTTTTATATTGTGTATAAGTGGGATAGTGGAATACCAGAAAAGCAAGGCCAGCAGATACCATGGAGCTCCGCTTTCATGTAAAAAATCCGGAAAAAGCGGTATATGCCTTGCCAGCATTCCCTCGGTTATATTTACAAGCATCTTAAAAACAAAATACAGCCATATAAAATCTATAAGCTTTATAAATCTGAATTTTCCATTTTTGTAAATGCTTTTTGCGTAATAGCCTGACAGCATTATGAAACAAGGCATATGAAATACATATATTGCATAAATGCAGTCGGTTATAAATCTCGTTCTATACATTGGCAAAAGGAAATGGCCGACTACAACCAGTATAATCAGGAGCCCCTTTACATTATCAAGTTTAAGATCCCTGCTCCCTTTTAGCCTTGTTCCAACAACCATTTCCTTTTCCATCTTATATATTACCTTTTTAGTTTTTATCCGATAATTTTATTTATCTTCTCTCCGAGTGCCTTGTCAAGTTCTTCAACAAGTCTGTCTGCATCTTCCAAAGATGCTCCCTTTACACCACAGTAAAATTTGATCTTAGGTTCTGTTCCTGAAGGTCTTACACATACCCAGGCATTGTCATTAAGCTCGTAATAAAGAACATTTGACTTAGGAAGACCTGTATTTGTTACACGTCCATCTGTAAGATCAATAATCTGATCCTCACTATAGTCTCTTATTCTTTCAACAACATAATTTCCAATACTTGCTGGCTTTTCCGCTCTAAAAGTATCAAGTATAGTCTTGATTTTCTCTAGTCCCTCTATTCCTGCAAGCTCAATTGACTTTGTGTACTCCTTGTAGTAGCCATATCTCTCATAAAGCTCAAGCATTGCATCCCACAGAGTTTTATTTTCCTTCTTGTAGTATGCCGCAGCCTCACATAAAGAAGCAACAGCTGAAATAGCATCCTTATCTCTTGCATAGGTTCCTATAAGACAGCCATAGCTTTCTTCCATTCCAAACATATAGGTTCCATGGTGGCTTATTTCATTTTCGAGGATAGTTCTTCCTATCCACTTAAAGCCTGTGAGCACCTCTACCAGTCTGCATCCATAATCTGCTGCAACAGCATCCAGGAGATTGGTTGTAACTATTGATTTTACCACCTCTCCATCTGGAGGAATTTTTCCTGACTTTTCCTTCTGGCTAAGCACATATGAACAAAGAAGCGCACCGCTCATATTTCCTGTGAGAGGAATATACTGTCCTGATTTAGTATCCCTGACATATACTCCAAGTCTGTCAGCATCAGGGTCAGTCGCAAGCACAAGATCTGCATTTACCTTTTCTGCAAGCTCAAGCCCAAGCTTAAATGCATCCTTTGACTCAGGATTAGGATAAGCTACTGTAGGGAAATCTCCATCAGGAAGTGCCTGCTCTGGAACTTCATATACATGTGTAAATCCCAGTTCCTTCATAATCCTTGTAGCCGGAATATGTCCTGTTCCATGCAAAGGTGAATACACAATGCGTATGTCATCCTGCATTTCCTTTATAATCTCAGGATTCTCTATAGTTGACTTAACTTCGCTTATATATCTGTCATCGATTTCTTCACCGATAGTAACATAAAGTCCTGAGGCTTCAGCTTCTGATCTGTCCATAGTTTTGCAGACAGAAATATCTGAAATAGCAAGTACCTCTTCGGTAACACCCTTGTCATGAGGAGGTGTGAACTGTGCTCCGTCCTCCCAGTAAACCTTGTATCCATTGTAATTTGAAGGATTATGACTTGCAGTTATATTTATTCCTGCTATGCACTTCAGCTCTCTTACTGCAAATGAAAGCTCAGGTGTAGGTCTTAATGAATCAAATCTATAAGCTTTAATTCCATTTGCGCAAAGAGTAAGAGCTGCTTCTTCTGAAAATTCATCTGACTTATGTCTTGAATCATAAGCAATAGCAACTGCTTTTCCCTCTCCAAAATTCTTTATAATGTAATTGGCAAGTCCCTGTGTTGCCCGCCTAACAACATATTTGTTCATACGGTTTGTTCCAGCTCCGATTATTCCTCTAAGACCAGCTGTACCAAACTCAAGATCCATATAGAAACGCTCTTTTATCTCCTTGTCGTCATCCTTTATAGATAAAAGCTCCTTTTTTGTGTCTTCATCAAAATATGGATTATCAATCCACTCCTGATAAATGCTGCGATAATCCCTCATCTTAAACCTCTCAATACTCAAAAATTAAATTACTTCTCTGCTATAGCCTCAATCTCACAAAGAAGATTCTTAGGAAGAGTCTTTACTGCTACACAGCTTCTTGCTGGTTTCTCTGTAAAGTACTTTGCATATACCTCATTAAACTTAGCAAAATCTCCCATATCTGCAAGGAAGCAGGTTGTCTTAATTACCTTGTCAAGTCCTGTTCCAGCTGCCTCAAGGATAGCTGCTACATTCTTACATGACTGCTCTGCCTGAGCCTCTATTCCCTCAGGTGCTTCACCTGTTTCTGGATTTACAGGAATCTGTCCTGATGTAAATACAAAGCCATTTACCTCAAAGCCCTGTGAATATGGTCCGATCGCTGCCGGTGCCTTATCTGTGTTGATTAATTTCATTACTGATATCCTCCTGATCTAGAAATTTTAAAATAAAACCTGATATAAGTATATCCTTTAAGCGCCTATGTTTCAATGCTTTTTATGCATGACTAACTATATTTTTTTGTATTTTAAGAAAATATCTAAATATTTTTTTATTTCAATACATATTTAGAAAGGAGATATAAAACTGAATTGTGTACAGGCTCCCTAAGCACATCTTCAAGCATCCTGTCAAGAATATCTCCAAGTTCTGGTCCTGCCTTTACCCCCGCTCTTATAAGCTCTCTGCCACCCACAGCAAGATCCCTTATATAAACTGGCTCTTCTCTGTCTATTATCTTCTTAAAAAGTTCTCTAAGCCTTGTATTATCCTCTACGGCACAGCTATCCTTATATATAGGCAGGCTATTGCAGATTTTTTTGAGTTCAAGCAAAATATCGAATTCTTTAGCATTCATCTTCTGCATTTCCTTCTTCATGCCATAGCCATCCAAAGGTATACATACACCACACTCTGAAACTAATAGTGAAGCTAATCTTATTGTATCATTATCTGACTTAAGTTCCTTTAGAAGCTCCTTTACTGACTCCTCTTCCATTCCCTGACACAAAAATGCATACCTGACAGCTCTGTTTGAAACATCTGTCGGGTTTGTAAGATCAAAGGCTGATACATCCTGTTTAAAAACAAAGTCAGGCTGATAAACTTCATTTTTTACATTTTCCTGAAAATGCTCCCTTATTAAAGCTACATACAAAGGATTTATCTTCTTAAATTCGTCGCAAATCTGTTCAGAAAGTCCAAGATCAAAAACAGCCGCTATCCTTTCAGGATGCGCTGAACAGATAAGCTTATTTATTTCAGCATAAACTCTTTCCTTTGAAACATAGCTAAGATTCTTTGCAAGCTTCTTTACCGCTGCTCCTGTAGGAGTGTCTATTTCAAAATCAAGCTGCGCCGCAAATCTTACAGCTCTTAGCATTCTAAGTGCATCCTCAGTAAATCTCTCACATGGATCTCCAACACATCTTATAATTCCATTTTCAAGATCTTCTATTCCACCAAATAAATCGACGATTCCATTTTCCTCATTGTATGCCATTGCGTTGATAGTGAAATCACGTCTCTTAAGATCCTCCTCAAGCGATGGTGTAAATATGACCTCCTCTGGATGTCTTCCATCCCTGTATTCTCCGTCTATTCTGTAGGTCGTAACCTCATATCCTCTAAGCTCTGAGTTTTTGTCCTCTATCTCATCTCTCAGAATAACTGTGACCGTACCATGCTGTATTCCTGTATCTACAGTTTTTCTAAAGACTGACTTTATCTCTTCCGGAAGTGCTGAGGTCGTAATATCCCAGTCTTCTGGCTTCCTGCCTATGATGCTGTCTCTTACACAGCCACCTACAATATAAGCTTCGTGCCCTGCCTCCCTGAGCTTTTTCAAAATATATCCTACAGGCTTTGGAAGCTTAATGGTAAACATACTATCTTTCATACTTCGTCCTTTCAGATTATTCATTTTCAGGCAGTTCAAAATATATCAGCAGGCTGCCGCTTCCAACGCTTATCCTAGCCTCCATGCCAGTAAATTCATTTGAAAGCCCCAGAGGGAATCTATTATCAAGCTTCTTTCCCGCCACAATATACTTAAGACCAGACTCTCTCACTTTGCTACACTCTTCCGTATATGAAAATACTGACACCATTCCTCTGTAGAATGCCGGAAAGCTTATAGATGAATCTGTTATAACTGTAAGCGCAGCATTCTTGTCGAAAATGTATCCTTCCATACCATCCATTGAAAGCGCTGCAATATCCTGAATACTTGCCAGGGTATGATCAAGTCTGCCGCCTGTACAGCCATACAGATAGAAAATTTTATAACCTCTGCTTTTTCCTTCAAGTATTGCCTCTGCTGAATCACTTCTATCCTTTACTGAAAGAAGTTTTATTTTTTCACATGAATCAGGACTGTTGCTTTGCTCCTTCATTTTCCTAATGAGCGCCTCGCCGTCATCCTCGTCCTCGGAATCGAAATCTCCTACTACGATATCCGGAATTATACCTAGCTTATCAAGGTATTTGAGCCCTCCATCAGCTGCAATAACAAGATCCTCCTCATCAGGCATTTTATGCAGTCCATAAAAATCTCCTGCCCCAAAAATGTAACATATTTTATTATTTTTTTGTAAATCAAACTTTATATTCATGTTTCTATAATACCATAAAAAAGGCTCAAAAAAAACTGATCCTTTAAAGCTCATATAAAGCTCTAAAGAATCAGCTGATAATTTTTTATATATTAATATGCTCTTCCCCAGTAAACCATCTTTGTAGCTGGCTTTCCGCAGTTGATACAGGTATCTGCTATATGCTCCTGATTAAATGGAATACAACGTGAAGTTGCTCCTGTCTTCTCCTTGATAGCATCCTCGCACTCTCTGCATCCACACCACATAGCCTTTACAAAGCCTGTCTTTTCATCCAGAATGCTTCTCATCTCATCAATAGTCTTAGCTGTAAATGTATGGCTCTCTACATGCTTCTTAGCTGTCTCATACATATTGCTCTGGATATCCTTGAGAAGCTCTGCTGCCTTCTCGCTTAACTCTGAAAGTGAAACTGTAACCTTTTCGTGAGTATCTCTTCTTACAAGAATTGCCTGATTATTTTCAATATCTCTAGGTCCGATTTCAACTCTTAAAGGAATTCCTCTCATTTCACTATCTGCAAACTTATATCCAGGATTCTTATCCCTTGCATCAACCTTAACTCTGATGCCAGCCTTCTTAAGCTCTTCACAAAGCTCATCTGCCTTCTCGAGAACTCCTGCCTTCTTCTGCATAACAGGACAAATAATAACCTGTGTAGGTGCAATATTTGGAGGAAGCTTAAGTCCGTCATTATCTCCGTGAACCATGATAATAGCTCCGATGATACGTGTGCTTATTCCCCATGAGGTCTGATGAACATACTGAAGCTTGTTATCCTTATCTGTATACTGGATATTGAAAGCATGTGCAAAACCGTCACCAAAATTGTGTGAGGTAGCAGACTGAAGTGCCTGTCCATCATGCATAAGTGCTTCAATTGTATATGTAGCGATTGCTCCTGCAAACTGCTCCTTCTTTGTCTTCTGTCCTCTGATTACAGGAATAGCAAGAACCTCTTCACAGAAATCTGCATAAATGTTTAACATCAGCTCTGTGCGTTCCTTTGCCTCTTCAGCTGTAGCATGAGCAGTATGTCCTTCCTGCCATAAAAACTCTCTTGAACGAAGGAATGGACGTGTTGTCTTCTCCCAACGAACTACTGAGCACCACTGGTTATAGCATTTAGGAAGGTCTCTATATGAATGAATTGCTCTTTGATAGTAGTCACAGAACAAGGTCTCTGAAGTAGGTCTTACGCAGATTCTCTCCTGTAAAGGCTCAAGTCCTCCATGTGTTACCCATGCAACCTCAGGTGCAAAGCCCTCAACATGATCCTTCTCTCTCTGAAGAAGTGACTCAGGAATAAACATAGGCATATAGCAGTTCTCTACACCTGTTTCCTTAAAACGTCTGTCAAGCTCCTTCTGGATATTCTCCCATATAGCATATCCTGCTGGCTGAATAACCATGCATCCCTTAACCGAGCTGTAATCACAAAGCTCAGCCTTCTTAACTACGTCAGTATACCACTGAGCAAAATCAACATCCATAGATGTGATATCTTCAACTAATTTCTTATTTTCTTTCTCGTTAGCCATTTTTCTAATCCACCTTTCCGCCGGCGAAAGCCATGGAATTTTTATTATTAACCTAAATAATATAACTGATAAGCATCTTTTATTCAAGTACACAATTTGCAACAAAATATTTTCTGGCTGGATTCTTCATGCTCAGATATGTACTTAAATATCTGTTCCAGCTTCTCATCAGTCTGCTTCTGATACTCCAACTGCTTTAGCTCCACGTTGCTAATCTTATCAAAGAGTAATGCATTACCAGAAATGAAACGGCGCATTTCTACAAAAGCTCTCATAATTCCAATGCTCACATTTACAGCAACATCGCTATGAAGTACACTTGCAAGCATAGATATTCCTTGTTCACTAAAAGCATAAGGTAAAGTACGCCGACCACCACGACCATCCTTGTTCTCTTCATCTAATATTTTTGAGGTGCCAATCTGGCACTTCAAAATTTCATTTTCTTTTTTTGTGAGCTGAAAACAAAAATCTTCTGGAAATCGTTTTATATTTCTTTTTACTGCACGATTTAACACCTTTGTTTCCACTTGATACAACATGGCAAGATCACTATCCAGCATAACCTGTTGATTACGAACAACATAAATCATGTTCTTTATATCAAATTGAGCCATCCCAGCAGCCACAACTTGTGTCTGTTCTTCTATTTGTGTCAAAGAGGTTTTATCAGTTTTAGTCATATTTCAATCCTCTTAAAATTTAAAACTACTTACTTATAAGCTTTATTTTCTATAACTTTATTATAACATAGGAGTAACTTCTCTTCATAAAATTATGTACAAAAAGAGGAGTCAAAGTATTTTCCTCTATTTATTTCTTATCTCTGTGATAGTATAATTGTAAATTATCAACAATCGGAGGTATTATAATGGAAACTATTCACAATGACTGTGCTTACTGCGCAAAGGGCGATCTTCTCAATGCATTTGCTTATCCTGAAGGTATTGAGTTAAAGGCATCTTATCTGTATGTGTTCAGAGAGCAGTCTCATCCCGGACGTGTTATTATTGCAAGCAAACATCATGTAAGCGAGGTTGTAGACCTTCCTTTGGAGGACAGACAGCTCTTTTTTGAGGACGTATGTCATGCAGCTGAAGCTCTTCATAAAGCATTTCCTGATATGAAGAAATTAAACTACGGCATGTATGGCGATACAGGATGCCACCTTCACATGCATCTTGTTCCTAAATATGAAAATGGATTTGAATATGGTGGAACCTTTGAAATGAACCCTGGAAAAACAAAGCTCAGCGAAGACGAGTATAAAGAAATCCTAGAGAAAATTAAAAATGCACTGTAATTGATTAGAATTTGTACATGTAAATGTTTACGTAAACGTAGACTATTGCAAAATCTTGTTATAGTAACTTCAAAGACCACGCTAAAGTAGCAATTACTACCAAGACGTGGTCTTTTATTTTATGAATTAATTTGGCACGCTATCAGTAGTGCTTTATTTAAGCACATCTGAAACAGCCTTATTTCTAGCCTGAATTTCTCCCTTGATATAGCTGTCAAGGAAACCTGCCATGTTAGCCTTTGAATAACGATGTCCATGTACAATCTGTGCAAGACGTCTTACAGCCTTCTCTGGATCCTCATTGATGATAATATAATCATAAAGATTAGCACAGGCTATATCTTCCTCAGCCATGTCCATAAGCTCATTAATCTTATCCTCATCATAACGTCCTGACTTAGTAAGACTCTCCTCGAGAACCTGCCATGAAGGAGGAAGTACAAAGATAAGTATTGCATCAGGGCAAATCGCTCTTACACGCATTGCACTTACAACATCTGCATCAAGGATAACATTTCTTCCCTGACTTCTTGCAAGGTCAACTGTCTTCTTACTTGTTCCGTAGCCCTTCTTGTCAATATATGAATATTCAAGCATCTGTCCTGTACGTATCATACGTTCAAATTCAATAAGTGAAAGGAAGAAAAAGTCCTTACCATCTTCCTCACCTTCTCTAGGCTCTCTTGTTGTAGCCTGAGTACATACACATGCATTTGGATGCTCTTCAAGATACTGTCTGATAACATTCTCCTTACCTGTACCTACAGGACCGGATATAACTATAAGCTGTCCATGCTCTGCAATCTTATCAAAATATTCTTTCTTAATACTCATTGATGACTCTCCTTTAGCTAATATTTTATATGTATTCTCTAAATTTTTATTATATAACTAAATGTTTTTTTTAATGAACAATCTCATTATATAGCCACCTTGTGTACAAAGTCAATAAAAAACAATATTTTCACAATCTGTTTTTATGCAATATCACAATTTTATAGATGAGTATTTTTTTCAGGTATTATTTTTTAACTTCAAATTTATATCCTATGCCCCACACAGTAGCAATTGACCAATATTCATTGTCATTCAGCTTTTCTCTGAGTCTCTTTATATGTACATCCACAGTTCTTGTATCTCCAAGATATTCATATCCCCAGATATGATCCAAAAGCTGCTCTCTTGTAAAGACCTGATTAGGTGAAGCCGAAAGAAAATATAGAAGTTCTAATTCCTTAGGCGGCATTTCGATAGTATGTCCTTTATATATAACAGAATAATTTGTCAGGTTAACTATCAAATCTGGATATTCCACATAATCTCCAACCTGCTCTCTTCTATCAGGCTTAGAGGATTTTTTGTTGTATCTTCTAAGTACAGCCTTTACTCTGGCAACCAGTTCCTTTGAATCAAATGGCTTTATCATGTAATCATCAGCGCCGAGCTCAAGCCCAAGCACCTTATCAAATACCTCTCCCTTTGCTGAAAGCATGATAACAGGTGTCTCTGATTTAGATCTTATTTCACGACAGACCTGATAGCCGTCTATTCCTGGCAGCATCAAATCCAAAAGCACTAAATCAGGATTATATTCATCAAAGCTTCTAAGAGCCTCTTCTCCATCCTCTACTGTTTTTGTATCATAACATTCCTTATTTAGATATAAGGAAATAAGCTCTGATATAGATGTATCATCATCAACTATAAGTATTTTCTGTTTTTCAGCCAATTATTTATCCCCCATATCGTTTTACCTTATTATTTAAACGTAACTATAGTAACTCCTGTATCTCCCTCTCCAAATTCACCTAATCTGAAAGATTTAACATATGGAAGTCTCTTAAGATCAGCATGTACAGCCTTCTTAAGTGCACCCGTTCCTCTTCCATGTACTATTCTTACATTGTCAAGATGTGCAAGATATGCATCATCCAGATACTTCTCCATTACAGGAATAGCCTCATCTGTAGTAAGTCCTATGAGATTAACCTCCGGTTTTACACTCATAGCCTTTGGAGCAAAACTTCTGCTTCCATTTGACTTCTTTGGAGACATGGAAATATTTTGAATAGTAGCAGTTACCGTTTCCTCTTGTGCAAGCTCAATATCTTTTATATTGACCTTAGATTTCATAATTCCCATCTGCACAAAAACATTTCCATTTCTATCAGGTAATGAAGAGATGGTTCCTGTCATTCCCCCCATGCTCATAACTCTTACACCATCGCCTATCTGAATCTTCTTTGCAGAAACAGGCTTGCTAGGTCCCTTTATCTTAAGAGCTGCACCAGATTCGTTTTTCTTTATTCCCGCTCTAAGCTTTTCTCTCTCTGCTTCAACCTCAGCACCTACTACAGTTCCCTGCTTAGATGCAATTTTGTTGATATTCCTGATAGCCTTGTCAGCTGTATCCTTGGCATCCTTAAGAATCTTCTGGGCCTCCTGCTTGGCATCTCTTAAGATTTTATCCCTGTTTTCATCGATTTTTTCTTCTTTTTTCCTGATTCTGCCTCTGAGAATTTCTATTTCCTTCTTATAGCTCTCTATTTCTTCCTTATTCTTCTCCATCTGAAGTCTGTCGTCATTGAGCTTCTGAATAACATCTTCAAAGCTCTCAT
The DNA here is from genome assembly GCA_030525875.1 of Eubacteriales bacterium. Classification (GTDB taxonomy): domain Bacteria; phylum Bacillota; class Clostridia; order Lachnospirales; family Lachnospiraceae; genus Avilachnospira. Next base: position 107,072 of record JAUNDV010000002.1, on the reverse strand, counting down.
CTTCAGCTTCTATATATTTTCTTGCATCCTCTATTATATATTCAGGAAGCCCAAGTCTCTTTGAGATTGCAAATGCATTTGACTTTCCCGGCACACCTATAAGAAGTCTGTATGTAGGTCTGAGCGTCGCAACATCAAATTCACAGCAGGCATTTTCAACACCCTCTGTCTGAAGCGCATATACCTTTATCTCACTGTAATGGGTTGTTGCAACAGTTCTTGTCTTCATATTGTGAAGGAAGTTTAATATTGCCATAGCAAGAGCGGCACCCTCTGTAGGATCAGTTCCAGAACCCAGCTCATCAAAAAGACACAGCGAATGTGAATCCGCCTTATCCAAGATATGAACAATATTTGTCATATGGGCTGAAAATGTAGAAAGGCTCTGTTCTATGCTCTGCTCGTCACCTATGTCTGCATATACATCATCAAAAACTCCAAGCTTTGAGCCATACATAGCAGGTATGTGCATTCCAGCCTGTCCCATGAGTGTAAGCAGTCCCGTGGTCTTCAGTGAAACTGTTTTTCCTCCAGTATTAGGTCCTGTAATCACGAGCAGATCAAAGCCATCTCCAAGTCTTACATCTATAGGCACAACCTTGTCCTTTGGAATAAGCGGATGCCTTGCTGCTTTCAAATCTATACATCTGTTCTCTGTAAATTCAGGCTCAGAAGCATCTAATTCATTTGCAAAAAGTGCCTTTGCAAATATCATATCAAGAACGGAAAGTCTTCTGACATTGTCCGCAATCTCGGAAATATAAGGTGTTAGCTGTGAGCTAAGTCTTTCCAATATCCTCTCTATTTCTTTTTTCTCATCTGTATAAAGCTCTCTCAGGTCATTATTAAGCTTCACTATAAGCATTGGTTCTATAAACAATGTGAGTCCTGTGGATGATGCATCATGCACCATACCAGGAACCTTTGCCTTATATTCAGCTCTTACTGGAAGACAGTATCTTCCATCTCTCTGCGTTATAACCGCATCTGTAAGATAATCTCTGCAGCTGTTAAGTAAGCCTTGCATACTGCTGTGAATCTTATCTGAGGTATGCTTCATGCGTGTTCTTATGCTGTAAAGCTCATGTGATGCATCATCAGCAATCTCGTCCTCTGACAGTATGCAGCGTTTTATTTCCTGATTTACCGGAGTCAACGGCTCAAGTCCCTCAAAAAGTTCAGAAAGGCTGTCTGTTTTTTCCTCATCTCCATCTGTGCAGCTGCTTCTGTCAAACTGCTTTGCTCTTGCAGCAACAGTAAGAAGTGAGCTTACTGACATAAGCTCAGCTATACTGAGTCCCCCTCCTATCTCAAGACGTTTAAGAGCTTCGCCTACATCTTTTGCACCTCTAAAGGATACTGAACTTCCTTTGAGTCTTATTCTATTTCTCGCATCAGAGGTATTTCTCTGTGCTTCCTTTATCTTCTTAATATCAGTTTCAGGCATTATCTCAGTGCAGAGTTTTTTCCCTGATTCTGATGAAGCATGAGCCTTTAACAGCTCTCTTATTTTGTCATATTCTAGTATTTTTAATGTTTTCTTTTCCATAGTGCCTTAAGTATAAACAAAAGATAGTTGAAAAGCAAGATAAGAAGACTACAGAGCAATTTTCCGTAAAATTTCTTATAACTTACTCATTTCAGGCTATACACAAAAATCCCACAGCCATAAGTATATAATCTTAAGCTATGGGATTTATAATGATATTTTATTTTAGATTAAATCAAATTTTTTCGTCCTGTATAGGATGTGCATAATCTGCTTTACACTCATACATAGAATCTGCTGGCTGGGCAGGTTCTGGCTCATTTTCCTCATCTGAAGCCATATTGACCTCAGCATTGTGCTTAGCCTGCTCCTCGATAGCATTTTCCTTTGAATTAAGGATGTTCATAAACTCCTCTCCACTGATAGTTTCCTTCTCATAAAGATACTTAACTATCTCATGAAGCTTCATAATATTATCCTTAAGTATGTTGTACGCTTTCTGATGCTGCTCTCTGACAAGCTTTATAACCTGCTCATCTACCTTTGCAAGTGTTTCATCTGAACATGCAACCGAAGAATCTCCTCCAAGATAAGCATTTCCTCTTGCCTGAAGTGCTACCATATCAAAATCATCACTCATTCCATAAAGTGAGATCATACCTCTTGCAATTCTTGTAGCCTGCTCAATATCATTTGAAGCACCAGTAGTAATACTGTTGAAAATAAGCTCCTCAGCTGCTCGTCCACCTGTAAGAGTAGCTATCTTATTTTCAAGCTCTTCCTTATTCATAAGATAGTGGTTGCCTTCCTCGTCAACCTGCATGGTATAACCAAGAGCACCCGAGGTTCTAGGAATAATAGTAATCTTGTGGACAGGAGCTGAGTTGTTCTGCTTTGCAGCAACAAGAGCATGACCAACCTCATGGTAAGCAACAATCAGCTTCTCCTTATCTGTAAGAACTTTATTCTTCTTCTTATAACCAGCCATTACGACCTCGATACTTTCCTCGAGATCCTGCTGGTTTACCTTATCTCTTCCTGCTTTAACTGCTCTAAGCGCTGCTTCATTTATCATATTGGCAAGCTCGGCACCTGAAGCACCAGGACAAGCCTTTGCAATTGACTCGAAATTGATGTTTCCAACCATTTTAACATCCTTGGCATGAACCTTGAGGATATCAATTCTTCCCTGCATATCAGGAAGCTCAACTGGAACACGTCTGTCAAAACGTCCCGGTCTAAGAAGCGCTGGATCAAGCTCATCCGGCTGGTTTGTAGCAGCAAGAACAATGATTCCCTTTGTGCCATCAAATCCATCCATCTCTGTAAGAAGCTGGTTAAGAGTCTGCTCTCGCTCATCATTACCGCCGTAGCCACCTTTACCTCTCTTCTTACCGATCGCATCGATCTCATCTATGAAAATGATACAAGGCGCTTTCTTTTCTGCCTCCTTGAAAAGGTCTCTCACCTTTGCAGCTCCCATACCAACAAACATCTCTACAAATTCAGAACCTGAAATAGAGAAAAACGGTACGTCAGCTTCTCCTGCAACTGCCTTGGCAAGCAAGGTTTTACCTGTTCCCGGAGGGCCTACAAGAAGAGCTCCCTTAGGTATCTTAGCTCCAATTTCCTTATACTTCTTAGGATCATGAAGGAAATCAACCATCTCAGCAAGCAGTTCCTTTGCCTCATCCTCACCAGCAACATCCTTAAAGCTTATACCTGTTGAGTCCTTGGAATATATCTTGGCATTTGCCTTACCCATGCCACCAAACATTCCACCGCCTTGTCCCATAGACTGAGCCATTCTCTTTGAGAGTCTTGAACCAACCCAGAAGAGAAGAATAAATGGTAAAAGATTGTAAAGTATCAGCCAGATTGGTGATATTGAGGTAGGTATATCCTGAGTAAACTTAGCTCCTGCACTGTAAAGTCTGTCTACCTCATCTACATAAGCAATACGTCCTGTCTTATAGGTCTGTGGTGAATCCTTAAGTGTGAACTTGATAGTTGTTTCATCCAGCTCAACCTGATCTACCTTTCTTTGATCAAGGGCTGTAAGAAATTCATTATAGGCTGCCGGCTTTATACTTCTTTCCCTTATAGATGGGAAAAATAAAGTATTGAGCAAAAGTATAATAACAAGTGCAACCATATAATAGATTATCATAGGTCTTGGAGGACGCTTTCTTCCTCCTCCGTTGTTCATGTTATTAGGATTCTTGGATCCGTCATAGTTTTCGTGATCCGGATCCTCTCTGTAATCAAAAATATTTCCTAAATTTGCCATATAAAAATAACTCCATTTCTTAAATAATGTCCTTTAGTGACATCATGTCACTAAGTATATGGCTTTTGCATTAATATAGCAATAAGCTGTATCCAATGTTTATAAAAGTTTTATTAATTCACAGTTTGTACAATAATGAGCATTTAAGGCAGGCCTTCCAGCTTAAAGCTAGGCGTATATTCTTCCTTTGCGCTTGACTTTTCCTGAATGTATCCATCCATCCCTAGCCTTAATGCCTCTTTTCTAACACAGTCATATTCATAACTTGTGATACGTCTGTTTAGCTTCGGATCTTCCTTTGCCTTATAAAATGGCGTGTACTGACTCAGCAAACTTATAAGATAATGTCCCTTTGGAAGCTCCTCTGAAAGCTTATTTAAAAGCTTTATTGAATCATTCTTTGCGCCTGGAAGCACCATATGCCTTATTATCACACCACGTTTTAATATTCCATCACTGGCATAAGCACATCCCTCTTCTATCTCAGCCGTACTTATAAGCTCCTTTCCAGTCTGCCTGATCATTTCCTTTACCGCTGGAATAGCATATTCATAATAATTCCTTGCCATGGAATATTTTTCTGAAAGCTCTTTGCTGTAATATTTTATGTCTGGAAGATAGATATCCACATATCCGTCCAGTCTGCGAATACTTTCTAAACTTTCATATCCTCCACAATTGTAAACTACAGGTATGTTTAATCTGTGTTTTACCCTATCAAGTGCTTCCAGAACTGAAGGAAGATAATGAGTTGCAGTAATTAGGTCAACATTTTCAGCACCCTCATCTTCAAAACGTAGCATTATATCGGCAAGCTCAGCTACGGTTATCTCTTTGCCAAATCCGCCTGCACTTATCTCATAATTCTGGCAGAATTTACATCTTAGAGTACAATTCGAAAAGAAAAGTGCCCCGCTTCCACCTTTGCCGCTTATACAAGGCTCCTCCCAGAAATGCAAAGCTGCCCTGGCCAGCTTTGGCTTTGTACCTGCATTACAAAAGCCTTTACTTTTATTGCGGTCTGCCATACAGGCTCTAGGACAAAGATGGCAGCATGAATAAAGCTCTGAATAATCTATATTTTCCATGCTCTGTTACCAGTGAAGATTATGAAGCTCACCTGTAAGCTGCATTTTCTCAAAACCATTCTGTCTTAAAGCTTCATATAATATAATAGCTGCTGAATTTGCAAGATTAAGTGATCTTATATCTCCCCACATAGGTATTCTTATACAGGTATCAGGATTTGCCACAAGTATTTCCTCCGGAATACCTCTTGACTCATTTCCAAGCATGATAAAACAGTCAGGCTCATATTTTACATCAGTATAGGTATGCTTTGCCTTTGTAGTTGCATAATATACCTTTGCTCCTGGATTTTTCTCCATAAAATCATCATAATCAAGATATTCAAATACTTTTATCTTGTCCCAGTAATCCATACCTGCTCTTTTTATTTCCTTTTCATTAAGTCTAAACCCGTAAGGTCTTATCAGATGCAGCTCAGTCATTGTTGCCGCACAGGTACGTCCTATATTTCCGGTATTGAGCGCTATACCAGGCTCATGAAGTACTATTTTCATACATTTTCTCCTTCAGGGATTATATAAATTTATCAGCAAACATAACATATACCATTACAAATACTGCACATATAAAAAGCAGTAAAAGCTTCTGTGCTAAAATGCCTCCCGGCTTATTTAGCTTTTCCTCATCGAGATAATATTTATTTCCTGCCTTTTTTATAAAACCATAGTTCTTTAGCTTCCTTATTATTTCCTTATCAGAAAAGCTAAGTTCTACGGCTGGAAATATTTCATCAAGAGTAAGAGCTGTTTCCTTGGAAAGAGCTCCATGCTTTCTAAAGGCTTCATAATAGCTTTCAAAGGCTTCGTTCATCAGTTCATTATAGCCATTTTTAGATGCCATATATTTTCAAACCTCCTAAATTACAGTTAAATAAAGATTATTTTATCACTAAAGCCATAAAAGCTCAAATATACTTGACATAATATATAAAAGCTTGTAAAATGTTCAAAATTTAATCAAAAACTTATTTTTTGAACATAGTGAGGCAAAAAATGAAGAATAAAAATATTTTCAAAAATATCGATCCAATTACAACTGTCATTCCTTTCCTTATGATTGCAGTAATGTGTATATTGTTTATACTCTTCCCTGCTAGCTCTTCTTATGTATTGGGACATATAAGAGGCTTTCTCGGAAATGAGATGGGTGTTTATTATCTCATAATAGGACTTCTTGTACTTGGAATATCATTTTACATAGCATTTTCAAAATATGGAAATATCAAGCTTGGAAAGCCTTCTGACAAACCTAAGTACAGTGGCTTTACCTGGGGAGCAATGATGTTTACCTCCGGCCTTGCGGCAGACATTCTCTTCTATTCACTCTGTGAATGGGTCATATATGCAAATGAAAGCTTTGTTAAAGAGCTTGGCAACGTTCAGGACTGGGCTTCTACCTATCCTCTATTTCACTGGGGACCTATTCCTTGGAGCTTCTATGCTGTGCTTGCCGCCTGCTTTGGCTTTATGCTCCATGTAAGAGGCTGCAGCAAACAAAAATATTCCGAAGCCTGCAGACCTATACTTGGTAAATATACAGACAAGGCGCCGGGAAAACTTATAGACATACTTGCTGTTATCGCACTTATAGCAGGTACTGCAACCACTTTTTCGATAGCAACGCCTCTTCTTAGCCGTGCTGTTTCAAATCTGCTTGGTTTTAGCGACAGCAAATGGATTACCATCGGTATCCTTGTTCTTACCTGCCTTGTATATACTATTTCTGTCATGAAAGGAATGAAAGGAGTAAAGCTTCTTGCAGAAAGCTGTATGTACATCTTCTTTGCTTTACTTGGTTTTGTACTCATTTTCGGAGGTGAAGCTGTATATATAATTGAAACCGGCTTTTCAGCCATAGGAAATATGCTTCAAAATTTCATAGGTCTGGCCACAAAAACAGATCCTCTGAGAACTACTTCATTTCCACAAAACTGGACTATCTTTTACTGGGCTTACTGGATGGTATGGTGTGTTGCCTCACCTTTCTTTATGGGAAGCATATCAAAGGGCAGAACCATCAGACAGGTCATTATAGGTGCTTATGTATTTGGTCTTAGTTCAACCTTTATCTCCTTTATTGTACTTGGAAATTATTCTTTAGGACTTCAAATGAGCGGACAGCTTGACTTTATAGGCATGTATGCCAGCGGTGCTGATCTTTACACCATAATAATGGAAATAATAAATACTCTTCCTCTTGCTAAGCTTGTATTATTTGTGCTTGTCGCTGCCATGATAGCTTTCTATGCCACAAGCTTTGATTCCATTACGCTCGTTGCTTCAGCTTACTCATATAAAAATCTGGAAGACAATCAGGAGGCATCTAATGGCATGAAGCTATTTTGGGCTATATTACTTATAATGCTTCCTGTGGCGCTTATATTTTCAGAAAACAGTATGAACAACCTGCAGACAGTTTCTATTATCGCAGCCTTCCCTATAGGCATGGTCATCATGCTTATAATCTTAAGTTTCTTTAAGGATGCTAAAAACTATTTAAAATAAGTCAATTTCTACATAAAAATATCCTGCTATCCACAGATTTGTGAATGCAGGATATTTTTTATATGTTTATCTTATTTTCCAAGCTTTCTCTGAATAAGCTTTACCAGCTCCATGATAGGGATAACTGATATTGCAAGAAGCATTGCTATGCCATACTCATAAAGTGAAATATGTGCAAAATCAAAGGCCTTTGAAAGGAATGGAATATAAATAACGGCTGTTGTAAGAAGGAAGGCTGCAAACATTGACATAAACAGGAAGGTGTTGTGCTGCTTCATTCCAAATAAAGACTTACGACGGCTTCTCATATTGAGACTATGGAAAATTTCAACCATTGAAAGTGTAAGGAATGCCATAGTCATACCATCCTTTGAATTTACAAACTGCCATACACCAGTTTCTATATGATCGCCTATCAGATAAGAAACTACTGTAAGCGCTGCTATAAGTACACCCTGGAAGAATATATCAAAGCCCATACCGCCTGCAAAGATACCTTCTCTTGAATCTCTTGGGCTGTGCTTCATTATATCTGACTCTGCTGCCTCCATACCAAGTGCTATAGCTGGGAAGCAGTCTGTAATAAGGTTAATCCATAAAAGATGAACTGGTTCAAGTATCTGGAAGCCGAGAAGTGTAGCCACAAATATCGCTACAACCTCTGCAAGGTTAGAAGCAAGAAGGAACTGTATAGCCTTTCTTATATTGTCATAAATTCTTCTTCCCTCTTCTACTGCTGACACTATGGTAGCAAAGTTATCATCTGCAAGAACCATATCTGCAACACCCTTTGTTACGTCAGTTCCTGTGATACCCATGCCTATTCCTATATCAGCATTTTTGATAGATGGAGCATCATTTACACCATCACCTGTCATGGCAGTTATCATACCATTCTTCTGCCAGGTCTTTACTATTCTTACCTTATGCTCAGGCTGGACTCTTGCATAAACAGCTATGTTCTTAATTTCCTTTTCAAAATCTTCGTCGCTTATTTCATTGAGCTCTGCACCTGTGATAGCACGCATTCCTTCGCCAAGAATTCCAAGCTGCTTTGCAATTGCTACTGCTGTATCCTTGTGGTCACCAGTTATCATAATTGTTCTTATACCGGCTGTATGACATTCCGCTATGGCATCCTTAACCTCAGGACGTATAGGATCAATCATTCCACAAAGTCCTACATAGCAAAGCTCTGTTTCGAGATTAGCAGGCTCTGTATCCTGAGGAAGAATATCATAAGTTTTCTTAGCAAGAGCAAGAACTCTAAGTGCCTCATCTGCCATCTGCTTATTAGCTGCTGAAATTTCTTTCATAAGCTCAGCACTCATATCTAATACCTGGCCATTCTTAAGAACCTTGGTACAGCATTTTAATACTTCATCCGGAGCTCCCTTTGTGTACTGTGTAAGCTTTCCATCTGCATTCTTTACTACAACGGACATCATTTTTCTCATTGAGTCAAATGGTGCTTCAGCTGCTCTAGGATATTTTTCATTTTCAGTTCTCTTATCAAAACCGTTCTTTGTTGCATCATTTACAAGTGCACACTCTGTTGCCTCTCCTATGGCTTCACCATTTGAATCAGGAACTGCATCTGAGCAAAGTGCCATTCCCTTGATAAGCTCTGACTCATCATCAGAAACTCTCTTCACAACTGTCATCTTGTTCTGTGTAAGTGTTCCTGTCTTATCTGAACAGATAACCTGTGTACATCCAAGTGTCTCAACTGCTGTAAGTTTACGTATAACAGCTTTTTTCTCACTCATCTTTGTAACACCAATTGAAAGAACGATAGTTACTACTGCTGCCAGACCTTCCGGAATAGCAGCTACTGCAAGTGATACAGCTATCATAAAGGTATCTATAAATACAGCTGAGGATATATTAGGATATGCCCTGAAAATGTTAACACCGAAGATCACAACACAGATACCAAGCACGATAACTGTAAGAATCTTTGAAAGCTGTGCCAGCTTTCTCTGAAGAGGAGTCTGATTATCCTCTGCTGCCTGAAGGGCATCTGCTATCTTACCCATCTCCGTATCCATGCCTGTACCAGTAACTACAGCCATTCCTCGTCCATAGTCTATGGTTGAGCCCATGTAAACCATGTTTTTACGATCTCCAAGAGGAATATCCTTGCTTCCCTCAAGATTAAGAATGTCTATCATCTTACTTACAGCTACAGACTCTCCTGTAAGTGCTGACTCTATAGCCTTCATGCTTGCTGACTCTATAACTCTTGCATCTGCCGGAACCTGATCTCCAGCCTCAAGAACTATTACATCACCAGGAACAAGCTTCTCTGAATCTATGCTTATCTGTTCGCCATTCCTGATTACCTTGGCCTGTGCCTTAGTCATTTTCTCAAGTGCATCTATGGCCTTTTCAGCTTTATTTTCCTGATATACACCAAGTACTGCGTTGATCACAACGACGATCATGATAATGACAACATCTGCCATACTCTCGCCTGCGTATGCTGAAGTTATACCTGATACAACAGCTGCCGCAATAAGCATGATGATCATTGGATCTGAGAGCTCCTTTAAAAATTTCTTCCAAAGTGGCTCTTTCTTTGCTTCCTTCAATTTGTTAGGACCATATTTTTCGAATCGCTTTGAAGCTTCTTCGCTGCTAAGTCCCTGTTCTGAACTTTGTAGATCCTTATAGATGGAATCTACGCTTTCAAGATATGCTTTCATTTTCTTCCTCCTTATCCTCTTCCCAACATCTGATAACAAAAAAGGCAAGACCTATCGTCTTTCCGATAAGTCTCGCCATTTAATACTAAACCAGAAATATAAGCATATATAAATCTGAGATATCCAAATGCATCATTTAAAATCGCATCTTCATATAAGCCCGATATTACAAGCTGTTGGTTTGGTAGCATCTACACGCCGGCTACTCCCTTATTTTTCCAAAGTATAGCACTGACATTTTTTAAAAGCAATACGTATAAATCTGAACTTTTTATAAAAAATGATAAGAATTTATAAAAAAGCCATTTTAATCATCACTTTTATCATTTATGTTTTTTATATCTTCAACTATATATATTGGCCTGTCCTTAAGCTCACTGAAAATGACTGCTATATATTCTCCTATAACCCCTATTATAATAAATTGAACTGCAAACATAAAGCAAAGCGCTATTACTATAGTAGCATATCCGCTTGGAGCTCCGCTCTTCGTTAAAAGAGTATATATTATAAGTATAACACCTGCCAGTGCTGACATGAGTCCTGCATATATTCCAAGCTTAAGAGGAACATTTGAAAAGCAGATAATGGTTTCCATAGAAAACTTCCAAAGCTTCTTAAGGCTATAATGGCTCTGTCCTGCCACTCTTTCTGCCGCCTCATATTCTAAATTCATCTTCTTAAAGCCAATATTTTGAACATAGCCTCTCAGGAATCTTACTCTTTCCCTAAAATTCTTCCTTAGAACCTCTGCTGGCTTTTTGCTTATTGCAAAAAAGTCCGAAGCTGCTGGCTCAAGGTGCATTTGTGAAAGAGAATTGATGACCTTATAAAAGCCAGATGAAGTAATATTTTTTAATAAGCCTGCAGATTCATTCTTAGTTCTTACCATGCTTATTATTTCATAACCATCCTCAAAGGCCTTCATTATGTCAGCTATACATGATGGCGGATGCTGAAGATCCGCATCCATGAAAATGAGATAGTCGCCCTTTGCATAATCCAGTCCGGCCGTCATAGCGGCTTCATGTCCAAAATTTTTTGAAAAGTTCAAAAGACTGACATGCTCTTTGTCCCTGCTCCATATCTCCTCAAGTATTTCTCTGCTTCTATCTGTGCTTCCGTCATTTACGAAGAAAATCTCATATTCGAACATTTTCCCGGACTTAGACTTAAGCTCTTCAAGCTTTTCCCTGACTACTGTATAGAATTGTCTTATGCCCTGCTCTTCATTATAAACAGAAGCAACTATACTAATAAGCTTCAATTTGATTCCTCTTTATTAATTAAATAATTTTCAAAATATCTCAAGGTTTTCTGAGTTATGTGATGGTATCCTTTTGTCATCAGGCGGAAGCTGCATGTAATCTCCATAAACCTCTTTTAACACCTTGTCATATTCCTTTGGAGCCATGAGCATATGCCCTTCAAACATAAGCTCCGTCACCTCGCTGCACCAGTTTCTTTCAAGTGTAACATATAAATAATCCGGCTGGTAATTGGAATAATAAACTCTCTTTGTCCCTTTACCTGCATATTTTCGCGATAGCTTTTCCTGCATTTTAAACAGTCTTGGCATAGAGAAAAAATACTTTCCAAAGCTAAGCACACCTACCTTGAGTTTATCAATAAAGCTATACTTGCTATAGCTTATCCCATATCTTCTAGGCATTGATGCACCATAAATCATCTTCTGCTTAAGCCTTGTAAGGCCATCCAGAAAAGCATTATCTGATATCTCATCTATAATGAAAATATCTACCCACAGATGATTAAGCTTCCCTTCATAGTAAAGACTCTCCTCATCAGCTGTACGGCGTTTGGAATTGAGGTAAACAATTCGTGGCGTAAAATCATAAAATGCTTCTCCGCCCCGGTATTCGTCCGGAAGTATCAGCTCCATATTGTCAGGAAGCAGATTTTTATTTTCCTTTATGAGCCTCTTGAAATGTTCAAAATTCTCCCTGGTCATGGCTATATCTATATCATCATCCCATGGAATAAAGCCCTTATGGCGCACTGCACCTATAAGTGTTCCAGAATCCAGAAGATATTTTATGCCATTGGCACGACATATCTCATCAAGCTTAAGCAAAATCTCAAGGCTTACAAGCTGGGCCTCCTTGAGTTTTTTTTCATCATATTTCTGCAAATCCATCATCTCCGGTTCTATTATCTGTTTACGGCTTCCTTTATAACTCTGGCCATGTACTCTAATCTATCAGCTGTCATGCCAGGATATACACCTACCCAGAAGGTATCTGTCATTATTCTATCTGTATTTTCCAGTGATCCGGAAATTCTATATACACTGTCATTTCCTCTGACATGATCAAAGCAAGGCTGCTTTGTAAGATTTCCGGCAAAGAGCAATCTGGTCTGTACACCATGATCTTCTATATATCTAAGGACTTTTTCCCTGTCAATTCCATTTTCAAGAGTCATGCAGTAGCCGAACCAGCTAGGATCAGAATCCTTAAGTGACTTAGGAAGCATAATCTTATCGCTTACACTTTCAAGCTCTCTTGTTAATATATCCCAGTTTTCTTTTCTTCTTTCTACAAAGTGAGGGAATTTATTAAGCTGTGCCACTCCAACAGCTGCCTGCATATCACTAATTCCAAGGTTATATCCAAAATGGGAATAAACATATTTGTGATCATAGCCCTTAGGAAGTTCTCCATACTGTCCATCAAAACGATGTGTACATCTGTTATCCTGTCCTGATTCACAGATACAGTCTCTTCCCCAGTCCCTGATACTTCTTATTATCTTGTTAAGCAGCGGATTATTTGTATATACAGCTCCTCCCTCTCCCATGGTCATGTGATGAGGAGGATAAAATGATGAGGTACCAATATCTCCTACTGAACCAGTCTTTCTCCAGACTCCATCTATAAGCACCTTGCTTCCAAGTGCATCACAGTTATCCTCAACAAGCCAGAGATTATGCTTTTTACAAAATGCTGAAACAGCCTGAAGATCAAATGGATTTCCAAGTGTATGTGCAATCATAACCGCCTTGGTCTTCTCACTAAGAGCAGACTCAAGCTTAGTAACATCTATATTGTACTGTGGAAGTGTTACATCTACAAAAACTGGAACAGCACCATAATTTAATATAGGTGTAACTGTAGTAGGAAATCCTGCTGCAACTGTAATTACCTCGTCCCCTCTCTTGATAGCTCTCTCGCCAAGAAGAGGTGAGGTAAGTGCCATAAATGCAAGCAGGTTTGCTGAAGAACCAGAGTTTACAACGCTTGTAAACCTAACATCCTCGTACTCAGAAAACTTCTTCTCAAATTCTCTTGTATATCTTCCCATTGTAAGCCAGAATTCAAGTGCAGAATCCACAAGATTTATCATTTCATCGTGATCATATACTCTTCCAGCATATGGTATCCTGTTTCCTTCAACATATGGCTTATCCTTATCTGTATTGTGGTATCTGTCACAATATTCTCCAACAAGCTCAAGTATCTCCTTGTGAGCTGTTTTTTCATCCATACCTTCAAAAAATTTATTTAAACTATTCTTATCCATCTATCCCTGTGTGGCATATATAATGCCATACTCCTTTCCAGTAAATAAAATTTACGTGAACTTCATTATATCAGAAAACCTTGGCACTGTCCTTGTTTTTACTGAAAATGTCAATATATCGTAAACACATGTACAAATTAATAATTTCATTTTTAATACTTCATATAAATACAATTTGAACATTTATTAAATAAAATCTGAATATTTCATATAAATAAAAGGAGTATCTAAGATACTGCAAAGTAGCCATATCTTAAAATACTCCTTACATATCAGTCTGCTTATATAAACAGATTAAGCCTCTTCTTCAAACTGATCCTTGCCTAATGAGCAGAGAGGGCATAACCAGTCCTCTGGTACATCTTCCCACTTTGTTCCTGCTGCTACTCCATTCTCTGGATCACCAACTGCCTCATCATATACATATCCGCATACTGTACATACATACTTCTTCATAATTATCATTTCCTTTCATAGTTAAAATCTCTGATGTGTATACTTATTTTGGATATACACTTAATTAAATTATATATATTTTACTGTTAAAATCAATAGTCTAAGTAAAGCTCTTAATGGCAGCTGTGACAGCAGCCATTGCACTCATTACTACATTCCTCAGGTACAGGAAGTCCCTTCTTTTCATAGTAGTCCTTAAGTGCAGCTTTCACTGCCTCTTCCGCAAGAACTGAACAATGTATCTTAACTGGTGGAAGCCCATCAAGTGCCTCTACTACGGCCTTATTTGTAAGCTTAAGAGCCTCCTCTACCGGCTTTCCCTTTATCATTTCTGTTGCCATTGAGCTCGTAGCTATAGCTGAACCGCAGCCAAATGTGTTGAACTTTACATCCTCTATTATGCCGTCATTGATCTTGAGATATACCTTCATGATATCTCCACAGCTCATATTTCCAACCTCTCCTACACCATCTGCATCCTCTATAACACCTACATTTCTAGGATGTGTAAAATGCTCCATTACCTTTTCGCTATATGTCATTGCCATAATTATTTTCCTCCTGAATTAAAAGCTGATTTTCTTCATACAGCCATTTTTGTCATCCCATACAGGAGACATAAGTCTAAGTGTCTTTACTATATCCGGTAAAACTTCCAAAATGTAATCAATTTCTTCCTCAGTATTATATTTTCCAAAGCTAAGTCTTAAAGAGCCATGTGCAAGTTCCTTTGGAACACCAATACTAAGAAGTACATGGCTTGGATCAAGTGAGCCCGAAGTACATGCTGAACCTGATGAAGCTGCTATTCCTGCGAGATCCAGTCTGAGCAGAAGAGATTCACCTTCTATACCCTCAAAGCAGAAGTTTACATTTCCCGGAACTCTTCTTTCTCTGTCTCCATTTAAATGCACAGCTGGAATCTTCTCTATAATTCCATCTATCAGCCTGTCTCTAAGTGCTGTAAGCTTTTCAATCTCCGTATCCATTTCTTCAACAGCTTCCTTAAGTGCTGCTGCCATTCCCATTATACCTGGAATATTTTCAGTGCCGGCTCTTTTTCTTCTCTCCTGTGCACCTCCATCTATAAGATTGCCTATTACTATGCCCTTCTTTACATAAAGTCCGCCAACTCCCTTAGGTCCATTAAACTTATGTCCTGAAAATGACATCAGATCTATTCCATTTTCCTTGACATTTACAGGTATATGTCCAAGTGCCTGAACAGCATCTGTATGAAAAATGATATCATGCTCATGGCAGATATCTGCTATCTCCTTTATTGGCTGGATAGTTCCTATTTCATTGTTTGCATACATTACTGTTACTAAAGCTGTATCCGGTCTTATCGCCGCTTTAAGCTTCTCAATATCTATAATTCCATTTGCTTCAGGTTTTATATAAGTAACGGCAAAGCCTTCCTTTTCGAGCTTTTGAAGTGTATGAAGTACTGCATGATGTTCAAACTCAGTTGAAATTAAATGCATTTTTCCTTTCTTACTTCCTCTTTTTGCCATCTCTCTTATAGCCCAGTTATCTGACTCACTTCCACCTGAAGTAAAATATATTTCATCTGTCTCTGCTCCCATAAGAGCAGCTATTTCCATTCTTGCCTTTAAAAGCTCATGCTCTGCCTCTCTGCCTTCCTCATGAAGTGATGAAGGATTTCCATACAGAGTGGTAAGCCCCAGCATCATCGCTTCTAAAGCTTTGTCACTTACTTTTGTAGTAGCTGCGTTATCTGCATAGACTCTCATTTGTAATTCCTCTTTTCTAAAGACTTGTTTTGATGTTTTATTTAGATAAAACAAATATCCTATCTTTTCAATAGGATATTATCACTTTATTCATATTAAGTCAATAGGAATTCAATATCATCTATATTAGTTGATTTTGCAATATTAATTATCTCCACAAAAATAGTGCCGCCCAACCATATACTGATTAGGCGACACTATTTTCCATGTTTTATTATTATGCTTTTATGTATTATGTTTTTAAAATATAAATTTAGACCAGCTTAAATATTTCCATTTATAAGATCTTCCAAGGTAATTCCTGAAAGATATCCCTCTATAAGCTCATCCAGCTTATTCCAAAGTGGAAGTGTATAGCAGTCTGAGTTGTGTGAACAATTTACACAGCCTCCGTCCTCCATACATGATACAGGAACAAGACTTCCCTCTGTAAGCTTAAGTATTTCTGATATTCTATAAGCTTCTGTAGGCATAGAAAGGCGATAGCCTCCCTCCTTGCCCCTTTTCGAATCAAGCATTCCGGCTTTATTAAGTACCGCAACTATTGCCTCGAGATACTTAATTGATATCCCCTGTCTTTGAGCAACCTCTTTAAGAGATACAAAGGTATCGTTCTCATTTTGAGCAATATCTATCATTACCCTAAGAGCATATCTTCCTTTAGTCGAAACCATCATATTGGTTATACCCCTTTTCAATACAAATTATTTATTTTTTAGTTTAACTTGTATTTAAAAAAAACTCAACAAAAACCTTCCATTTTGGTATGCTTTTATTTAGAGCTTTCCAGCTCTATCATTTTTATAAAGAAAGTTTAAGATCATTTTCCTTAATCCAGCCGGCTTTTCTGAGTGGAGCTGCAATAAGAAGTGTTAAAACAGCAGGAAGAACAAAGCATATAAGTATCATTCCTATCCAATCCATTGAAGTAATAGCTGTCTTAAGTCCATTTTCAATATCACTTATCCAACCTGTGTATACACCAATCTGTCCAACAAGTCCACAGGTTCCCATTCCTGAAGCAACGGCTGCACCGTTCATTTTAAAATTGAAAACGCAGGTAGCTATAGGGCCTGTAATCGCTGAAGCAAGTGTAGGTGGTATCCATATCTTAGGGTTCTTCACAATATTTCCCATCTGAAGCATAGATGTTCCTATTCCCTGTGCAAAAAATCCACCCCAGCCATTTTCCTTAAAACTCATTACTGCAAAACCTACCATCTGAGCACAGCAGCCTGCAACCGCAGCACCGCCTGCAAGTCCTGTAAGACCTAAAGCTGCACAAATAGCAGCACTACTTATAGGAAGTGTAAGCGCCACACCTACTATTACAGATACTATAATTCCCATCATAAATGGCTGTAACTCTGTTGCCCACATAATTGCATTTCCAACTGAGCTTGCTGCATTTCCAATCGCCGGAGCCCATGCCATTGAAAGAAGAACACCGGTACTTATGGTTACAAAAGGTGTAACAATTATATCTACCTTTGTTTCCTTTGAGACAAGCTTACCAATTTCTGCTGCAAAAATGGTCACTATAAGAACTGCCAAAGGTCCTCCAGCACCACCAAGTGTATTTGCCGCACTTCCTACTGCAATGAGTGAAAACAGCACAAGCTGTGGACACTGTAATGCATAACCTATAGAAACAGCCATTGCCGGACCTGTAACAGATTTGGCATATCCGCCTATTTCCACAAGAACTGGAATAGAAAGCTGTTCTCCAAGTGTTGCAATGATAGTACCAATAAGCAGTGATGCGAATAAGCCCTGCGCCATAGCTCCAAGTGCATCAATTCCGTAGCGCTTCATTGAAAAAATGATATTCTTTTTCTCAAGGAAGGCTTTAAACTTAGATTTTTCCATTGTCACATCCTCTTTTCATACGTTTTACCCCAATGGACTATATTTTAGCACTTATGGTTTATTTGTAAAACTATAATTTTTTCTTTTTTGAATGGTAATGAATAACTATCGACAATATTACAATAAAGAAATACAAGATTTGTGACGTGCTGCGTTTTCTACTCGGTTCGTGCATTTATTATCCGCCATTCGCGAAAACTCGCCTTCGGCTCAAACATTCGCTCGGTGGCGGAAATTAGCACAAACCTTCTTACGAAAGCCTCGCAATCGTCACTGCATTCTTGTATTTCATTTTATCTTTACTGTATATTCACTTATTTCTAAATATAAAAATTATTTTATTCTTCCTGCATATTCATACAAACGTTTTAATAGGTCTTCTTTTTCTTCTCCTAATTTATTTTGTATCTTATCTTCAAATCCTAAATAAGTACTAAATCCTAACATGTATACAGCCATTGCCATAGACAAATCACAGTTCTACCCTTACTCCATCAGTTTCCGCACTCTATGGAAATCTGATTGAATTTCTCCAATATGTTGTCTATCTTTATATTTTTCTTTTCTTCGCCTTTGTAGTCCATTACATTGTGACCTTGATGCATCATGATGAGTCTGCTTCCATAATCTACGGCATACCTTAGATTGTGGGTTACCATAAGTGTTGTGAGCTTTTTTTCTTTGACTATCCTGTCTGTGAGTTCCATTATTTTATCTGCTGTCTTTGGATCGAGTGCTGCGGTATGTTCATCAAGTATGAGGAAGTCAACTGGTGTGAGTGTGGCCATTAAGAGTGCCATCGCCTGTCTCTGTCCGCCAGAAAGCACGCCTACCTTTACATCCATTTTGTTCTCTAGTCCAAGTCCTATTTCGCTGAGCATTTCCCTATAATATTCTGTTTTATTGCGGTTAGCTCCAAGTCTAAGGCCAAAGGTCTTTCCCTTATTGTCGGCTATGGACATATTTTCAAGTATTGTCATATCCGGGCAGGTTCCAAATGCAGGATTCTGATAAACCCTTCCTATAAATGCAGCACGCTTAAACTCTGGCATCAGAGAAATATTTTTATCATCTATCCATATTTCTCCGCTGTCCTGCGTAATACTTCCGCAGATAATATTTAAAAGGCTTGTCTTTCCTGAACCATTAGAGCCTACTATGGAGACAAATTCCCCTGTTTCTATTTCAAGTGAATAGTCTTCAAAGAGACACATTTCGTTTACTGTGCCTGGATTATAAAATTTAGATATATTATTTAGCTTAAGCATTTTTCATCACCTTGCCTGACTTATTTGATAGCTTTTTTCTGAAAATGGACTTGCTGTCACTTATTACAAGTATAACAAGGAATAATATAGCTGTAATAAGCTTAAGATCCTCTGCCGGAGCACCAAGATTAATTGCAAATGCAACGCAGGCTCTGTATATAACTGAACCAATGATAACTGCCGTTGTTGCCTTGATAAAACTCATTTTTTTTAATAGCTGTGTTCCTATAATAACATTTGCAAGTCCTATGACCATAGTTCCTGTTCCCATGCCAACATCAAAGTAGCCCTGCTTCTGACACATTATTGCTCCTGCAAATGCAGCAAAGCCATTTGCTAAGGCAAGGCCAAGTATCCTGACACTTCCCTTATCCTTTCCAAGAGCTGTAACCAGCTTGTCATTACTTCCAGTTGCTCTTAAGAGATATCCAGATTTCGTATTGAGATAAAAATCAAGGAGCAGTTTACATACAATTACAAGTGCGATAAGTAGTATTACTGTTCCAAATGTTCCAATCGAAGCTACCGATGTAAAGATGGTTTCTTCAGAGAAAAATGCAAGATTTGCCTTTCCTGCTATTTTTAAATTCACTGAAAATAATCCAAGGCTGACTATAATTCCTGAAAGTAGATCCCTTACTCCAAGCTTTACATGAATCACTCCTGTCAAAAAGCCTGCAGCTATGCCTGCAAAAAATGAAATAACCAGTGCGATATACGGATTTACTCCTGAAACTATCAGTGCTGCTGTAACAGCTGCACCAAGAGGATAGGTTCCGTCTACTGAAAGATCAGGAAAATCAAGTATTTTATATGTTATGTATACACCAAGTGATAATATTGCATATACAAAACCTTCTTCTAAAATCCCAAATAAAACTGTCTGCATTTTTCATTCCCCAAGTTCATTGTTTTATGCTGATAAAATATTTTTCGATAAAATCTCATTCTTATAATCTGGCATTTTTGTAATCATCTGTACTTTTAATTATTCAGAGATCTCTTCCATTACCTCTGCTGCCTTTGCCAAAATATCCTCTGAAGACTCAACACCGAAGTTTTCGCAGGCCTCTGTATTTATATAAAGAGATGCACCTTCTATTTCTTCAAATTTGATTTCTGATGCCTTTGCCTCTCCCTTTAAAACCTTTGCTGCCATTTTTCCTGTCTGCTTTCCAAGTGCAACATAGTCAAGACCCATCGCTGCCACGCAGCCTCTCTTAACCTGCTCTATCTCTGAACCAAATACAGGTATCTTTGCTGCCTTTGCCTTTTCCAATATAACAGGAAGGGCAGAAACCACGGTATTGTCAGTAATCATGGTTATACAGTCTGCCTTCTTTATAAGAGCATCTGCCGCAAGAGGAATATCCTGGGATGTACTTACTGCAAGCTCAACTATCTCAAATCCATAATTTCCTGCAAGTGCCTTGTATTCCTCAACTGAGGCTTCCGAATTAACCTCCATGCTTGTATACATAATTCCAAGCTTCTTTGCATCAGGGAGCATTTCTCTGATCATCTTAAGCTGCTCTTCTACTGGAAGCTTATCCGATGTTCCGCTTATATTTCCTATGGAGCTTCCATCTGAATTTGCGAGCTTAGCCTTGACTGGATCAGTAATTGCTGTATAAATAACCGGTATATCTGTATTTTTAACTGCTGTAAATGCCGCCTGTGCCATAGGAGTAGCTATCGCACAGATAAGATCTGCCTTTTTCCCTACATAGCTCTGATTTATCTGTGAAGCTATAGTGCCTTCTCCATTTGCATTGTCATAAAGTATCTCAAGGTTTTCACCTTCAACAAAGCCCTCTTCCTTAAGTCCCTCAATAAAGCCCTCACGGCAGTTATCCAAAGAAAAATGCTCAGCAAACTGTCCTATTCCAACTGTGTATTTACCATCATCTTTTTTGCTTCCGCAGCCGGCAAGCATAGCTGCTCCCAACACAGTTATAATTCCTAATACAGCTTTCATTCTAAAATTCTTTTTCATGTTCAGCACCTCTCAAATCCTTATAAGTCTGTTCCGTCTGGTTCATCTCTTATGAAAATGCTTTTTAAATACAAAAAATCCCGGACGGAAAATATAATCCATCCGGGACGAATATGTAAAATAATACCATATCCGCGGTACCACCCGCATTAGCCATAAGGCTCGCTTTAATCCATATACTAACATATATGCTGCCCTTTAACGAATGCAGCTTTCGTCATTCCATACTATTTTATTCCGGAATGCCCTCCAGAGTCCATTCAGCTATGCCGTCCGTACCGCCATCACACCATCAGCGGCTCTCTCTTACTTCGATTTAAAAACTGCCTGATAAACAGTCTACATAACCTACTTACTCTCTGTCATCGGTTTAAATATTTTATTGTTGACTTTAAAATAGCATTCTATCTTTGTAGTGTCAATACCTAATTATAAGGATTTGACATCAGCCATATATTTTTCTATCTGTCTGGCCATTTCATAATTAGCTCTATCTGAAGACTCCATCCATGCCTTTGTCCAGTTTACAGTTTCCTCTATAGCTCTGTCTATATGCCACACCGGTTTCCAGTCAAAAACTTCCTTTATCTTCTCATTTGAAAGCTTAAGGAAATTTGCCTCATGAGGTCCTTCGGTTTTTCCCGGAGTATACCACTCAAAATCCTTGCCTGCATATTTTTTGAACAGCTCTGTAAGCTCTCCTGTTGTTACACAGTCACAGTCATCCGGACCTACATTATACCAGCCAGCATATTTTTTATCCTCAGCCTGCATCATAGCTATCGTAAGATAAATAAACAAAGGCTCCATGACATGCTGGTATGGTCTTGTACTGTAAGGATTTCTTACAAGCATTTTTTCTTTTGCAAGCATAGCCCTTACGCAGTCTGGAATAATTCTGTCATTTGCAAAGTCTCCTCCGCCTATAACATTTCCAGCTCTGGCTGTTGAAACAGGTATGCCCCTAGCTTCTAGAAATGATGAGCTGTAGCTGTGTGTCACCAGCTCAGAGCAGGACTTGGAATTTGAATATGGATCATAGCCGTCCAGCTTATCATCTTCTCTGTAGCCATAGCCTTCCCGCTCTTCATTTTTATATACCTTATCAGTAGTAACATTTAAAAACGATATACAGCAGGGATTAAGTCTTACACATTCTAAAAGATTTACAGTTCCCATTACATTTGTTTCATAGGTCTCTCTTGGGAACTTATAGGAATCCCTTACTATAGGCTGGGCTGCAAGATGAAGAACTATGTCAGGCTCTGTACTGTTATAAAAAGCCTTAAGTGCTTCAAAATCTCTGATATCTCCTATAAATGATTCCTCAAGTCTTATGGCCTTCTCTTCCTTGGAAGTTAATCCATGAGCACTATTTTTGCCAGCTCCCTCACCAAACATGATTTCAAAAAGTGAAGGACTTGTAGGAGGCGTAAGAGAATATCCATATACCTTAGCACCAAGCATGGACAATATTGCAGTAAGATAGCATCCCTTAAAGCCAGTATGTCCAGTCAACAGGACTTTCTTTCCCTTGTAAAAATCATTAAGTCTTTCTATATCAAATTTCATATAGATTTCCTTCCTTACCATATCTTCCATGGAGCATTTCCAGATGCCCAGAGCTTCTCAAGCTTTTCTTTTTCTCTCTGTGTATCCATACACTGCCAGAAGCCCTCGTGATGGAAGCTCATCAATTCTCCGTTTGCAGAAAGCTTACTGAATGGATCCTTCTCAAGAACTGTACTGTCATCTGTGAGATAATCGAAAACACCCGGCTCAAATACCATAAATCCACCATTTATAAGTGATGCATCTGAGTCCTCTTTTTCTCTGAAGCTTGTTATCTTATTGTCGCTATCTATCTCTAACACACCCTTGAGCTGGGCAATACTTACTGTTGTAATAGTCGCAAGCTTTCCATGTGCTTCGTGAAATCCCCTGAGTGCTTTAAGGTCTACATTGCAAAGGCCATCTCCATAGGTGAGCATAAAGCTCTCATCCCCGATAAATTTCTTTATTCGCTTAACTCTTCCGCCCGTCATGGTATTAAGACCTGTATCTACAATAGTCACCTTCCAGTTCTCAGAATTATTGTTGTGCACTGTCATCTGGTTTGTAGCAAGGTCAAAGGTGATATCTGAGTTGTGCATGAAATAATCAGCAAAATATTCCTTTATCATATACTGCTTATATCCTGCACATATAATAAACTCATCAAAGCCATAAGCTGAGTAGTACTTCATTATATGCCACAATATTGGCTTTCCGCCAATCTCTATCATTGGCTTTGGTCTAAGATGACTCTCTTCACTTATTCTTGTACCTAAGCCTCCTGCAAGAATTACAACCTTCATTTTATATATTCACAAACTTATAGAAGCTGTGTTTCCTCCCCTCTTATCAATGTTTTACTTATCTTCACGAAATACGTTTAGTTTATTTTCCTTTAATATCTTTATTGCATTATACAGCATTTCAGGAGACTTGTGCCATTCAAGATTTTTAAGAAGCTCTTCCTCTGTAAAATCCTCATAATGCACTATCATCTCTGACATTTTTTCATAATTTGCCTCTCTGTAAGGAGCCTTCTTAACCTCCTGATAAGAGGTATAGAGATTTCCTGATACAATAAAAAGTGACATCAGTAAAGGAAGTACAATTTTTAAATTATTCCTTTTTCTGTATGTATATCCCGTATCGCTCTTTTTTGTAAAAATGGCAAATATTATTACTATACCAATAAAACCTATCATGAACTGTCCGCTGTATCTTGAGCTTAACGCATAGCTTTCCTTTAAGAATATCCATCTGCTGATAGTTACCATCACATGGTTAAGTCCTCCGGAAAGTAACAACATCATAGGAAAAAGTGTTTTCTTATACATTTTCCCAATAAAGAAAATAACTATAGCTGCAAGATAAATAATTATCACAAACAGACCTATGGCTAAGACTGTATTATCACTTAATGCATTTCCACCAGCAAAGGAAGCTATTGTTTCCTGTCCTATAACTGCTCCGGCAAAGGTCTTGATAAAAAATCTTGGTATAAATAAAGGATTTCCCCTTATTACCTCTATTGCTGAAAGTTCTGTCGCCCCTGCGTGCTCCCATACAGCAAAGCTTCGGCTTACAAAATATATCATAAATGCTGTCATGAGCGTAATAAAGCAGACAAGATACACTCTCCAGCTAAACATGCCCATGTATGAGCTGTCCTCTTTAAACCTTCGATATATTGCATATCCAAGCATCAGTATCATAACAGCTGTAAATGCAGCTATATATTCTCCTGCAAACATCAGTATAACAAATGGAAGGAAAATAAGACTGTACTTATAGAAAGCATTTTCGTCTCCAAAAAAACTTCTGTCAAATATATAATAATAAATGAAAAACAGTCCAAAAGATACAAGATGTGCCCAGGCTGTTCCGTTTAAAAGTATTTCCCACTTATTAAGTGAGAACAGGATTATCATAATAAAGCTGTACCATAGGAAGCCTAGCTTTTTCCTATATGAAAATACAGCTAGCACAAAAGCACAGATTACAAGTCCTGCTATTCCACAAAGTCTGTCAAAGGTTACACTGAAGTCAAACAGCTCTACATTTATCAGTCGCTGCAAAAAGCTCGCTGGAATCCTTGTAAATACATCCATAGTGAAAAGCTTTTCTAAATCCGTTACATCAGGAAGATATTCATTAATAAGTCTTATATAATCCGAATAAACCACATCACAGGAAGCACTGCTTACATACCATAAACAAAAAACTGCTCCTAAAAGTGGCAATATAAAATACATGCTTTCAAAAGGCTTCCGTCTGTTCAAATCCATACCTCTTAGCTTTTACAATTACTAATCTAATTCATTTCATTATATTCTATAGAAGCCTTTTTAACAAGCACGATAAACTTTACATCATTTCATTTATAAGTTTTACTTTATTTCATACTTTTCAAGTACGCTCTTAACATTTGTGAAGCTGTCAAAAATTGGATATTCATCAGCATGATTTACCATAAGCTCACTATCTTCACCATTATATTCATTGATCTTCATAGCTTCATCTGTCACATAGTACAGGATATCCTTCTTAAGATATCCATTTTCATCCCACCAGTCCTCATAGTCTGAGTACTTCATGTTCATTATGTCCTTCTTGAGCGCATCTAACAGCTCCATTTCAAGATTTTTATCGAATGAAAGCCCTATGACCTGATTAGACTGTGTCTTTGGATAAACCGGAAGAGCAATATTTGCTTCACCCGATTTCTCCACAATATTTTTCTCTGCCTGCTCATTTTCTGATACGCTGGCAAGCTCTATACCAAAGCTACCCATTTCCTCAGGTTCTTCAGTGAGAATAGGATACATAACAGTTTTAAACTCCTTATCGCTAAAGAGTATTTCCATCTCCCCGCTCATAGCTTCATTGCTAAGAACATATCTTCTATCTATCTTATCTCCATTTTTAAGATGAAAACAAACTCTTACTGCTATACTATCTTCAAGCTCATTAGTTTTATTCGTATTATTTTCCTCTATTGCCTTCTTACCTATATTTAAAACGGCGCCTATAGCCTGCTCCGAGTAAATAAGTCCATCCTCTATAACATCAGGATAATCAGTCCAATATACATCTGAATATCTTGAATCAAGATGTTCATACTCATAAACAGCCCTTTTCTGCTCCCATCTTTCTTCAAAAGCATTGTAAGGTATGTCCATTGAAACAGCTTCTACAGCACTCTCATCAGGCAAATAGCTGTCATATCCAAAGGCATCATACTTAAAAATCATAATCACTGAAAATGCTGCCAAAATACATACCAGCTTCTCTATCTTATTATTAAACAAGGCTCTGACATCAGAATTGATTATAATCTCAAGGATGGCATGTGTAATAACCGCTCCTAAAACTACAAAAATCACTGTCCATATAAAATTGTCATTATATAGCATTCCAACCCAGGTCATGGCACCTATACCTGCTGTGATTGAAAGAAGCATCCTTATAGGTCTCTTTAACGCTTGGAAAGCAACAGCTCTTCCACAGGATTCAGCTGGTCTTATTCTATATAAAAAGCCTCCTGTAAGTGCAAGAATAACCGTCGCAATACCTGCATTTCTTACAAGTGCCAAAGGGATTTCCTTCGTTGATGCAATACCATCAAAATACTCTGCCATTATAAATAATGGTGATAAATATATAAGTCCTATATCTTCAGAAACATAAAAGCTAAGATAATACGCCTTGAGCCCTGAAACAATGGCATCTACAAATGGGAAAAAGAAGAAAAAGCAAAGGACCGCTCCTGCTGCCGCCAGTGCATTTCCTGTCATTATCATAGCCACAACCGAAATAGTATAGGTAAGTGCATACATCACAAAATATCCAAGGCTTATCTTTATGCTTTCATATATCTGGATATTTTCCACATGGTAACCTGCTGCCACAAGAAGTGCCATAATATATCCTACAGTCAAACATATAGCACCAATAAGCAGTCCTCCTACATAATTCACCATATATCTCTTTACTCTTGAGACCGGCTGGCTAAAATAAAAATCTGTGGTTTTTTTTGAAAATAAATGCTTAAACATACTTCTTGCACTTATTATGGCAATTACAACTAAGATAATCATGAGGAAAGCTTCCCTGTCTCCCCTGAGGATTCCATTAGTTATATTTTCCATAACATATCTAAGCTTTTCTTCAGCCATGCTTATATGTGAGGTAGTATATCCAAAGCTTTGATAATCCACTCCCATACTGTTAAACCTGTCTATCTCATTGCTAAGACGCAGAGCCAGATTCAATGGATAGTTAAAAAACATTGCCAGCAGTCCAAACAAAAGAGTTCCTATATTATAATGAAATTCTTCTCTCAAGATGGCTAAAAACTGATTCTGGCACAGATTTTCTTTTACATTTTCATTTTTCTTTATTTTTAATTTTTCTATCATATCTCCATACTCCAAATCCTGTTTTTCTTATTCCTGCTCCTGAGATTCGCCGAGTATCAGCTTCTTAACATCATATCCAACGACCTCTGTTTCAGTTATAAATATTTCTTCAAGTGACAGTGGAAGAAGCTCATAGAAAACTGGTTCAGATGCTTCAAGTCTTGCTCTTATCTCATCCTCTTCGCCCTTTAAAATAATATTTATGAGTCTTCCCCTTCTTTCAAGCTTTACAATTGAATCGCCAAAGAGCTGTTTTTCATTCATTCCATCCTTAAGTACACACTGGACCTTATGTATACCAAGTTTCAGATCATCAAGATCCTTTGACAGAAGTATTCCTCCCTTGTGAAGCAGACCAACGTGATCACATATATCCTCCAGCTCTCTTAAGTTGTGAGAGGCTATAATAGGTGTAAGTCCTCTGCTTTCCATATCATATGCAAAAAGTGATTTAACAGCCTGTCTCATCACAGGATCCAGACCATCAAAGGTTTCATCACAGAAAATATATTCTGTCATGGCAGAAAGTGCTAAAATTATAGATACCTGCTTCTTCATTCCCTTTGAAAAAGTGTGTATTTTTCTTCTTTCATCAAGTCCAAATTCCTTAAGGAGTTTTCTATACCTGTTCATATCAAAATTTGTGTATGTATTTCTATATGAAGCTGCCATGTCCAGTGCGTTTGCATTTGGGAAGAAATACTGATCATCTGAAATAAAGAAAAACCTGCTCTTTATTGCCTTATTTTCAAAAACACTTTCCCCATTTATCTTTATATCGCCACCATCTGGCTTATATATCCCTGCAGCACATCTTAAAAATGTAGACTTTCCTGCACCATTAGTGCCAATAAGTCCAAATACTTCTCCATCCTTTATGTTTGCAGTAACATTGTCCAGAGCAACTATGTTATCGAATTTTTTTGTAAGATTTACTGCTTCTATCATTTCATATCTCCTGTTCCTATAGCACGCTTTACAACCTTTATTATCTCTTCATCACTTATGCCAAGGCTGCAAGCCTCTTCAACTATATTTATAAGCTCTTCCTTAATCTCATCTATCCTCAGATCTCTAAGTCTCTCGCACTCGGTAACAAAGGAACCTCTTCCCTTGACAGAATAGATATATCCCTCTCTCTCCAGTTCTGCATAAGCTCTCTGAATAGTGTTTGGATTTATACTTAGCTCACATGCCAGGGTTCTTACACTCGGAAGCTGTGAGTTTTCAGGAAGTATACCAAGAGCCATAAGCTCTTTGAATTTGCTTATTACCTGTTCATAAATAGGTCTCTTATCTTTTAAATCCAGGCTAATCATACTTCTCCTTCCATTATTACTGTATTAATTATATTAGTACAGTAATACAAAATCCAGCTTACAGTCAACTTAAGTTACCTTACATAATTGTTTAAAAAAATACAAGATGACCTGACATCTTGTATTTTTATTTGTTCATGTTTTATTTATTCAGTTTTTATTTCTTCATCTGTTCCTTCACCTGCTTTCTGACATATAAAGCAGAGAGCTTTTTGAATATATTTTTTTCATTCTGGATGAGATATACACCAAAAAGAATAACAAGCATTCCAATTATCTTATTTGCTGTAATTGCCTCACCTAGGATAAGACGGCTCATAAAAATACCAACTATCGGGTTAACAAATGCATAGGTTGATACAACCGAGGTTCTCCATATTTTAAGAAGGAAAATAAATGAACCAAGGCCTATAATAGAATCTGCAACTCCCATATACATACCAGCCAGAATTCCGGAAGCAGTGAAATCAGCAGATTTGTATTCCCCTGTAATAAGAGTTATCAAAGTAAAAAGTATAGCAGGGACAACAGACTGGATGAATAGCTGCTGTTCAGAGCTTGCCTTTACTTCGCTGTTTTTCAATACAACACTGCCTATACCCCAGCATATAGGTGTAAATATAAGCAGGATAATGCCAAAGACACTAGAGCCGGTATCAGAAAAAAGCTCAAATATAACTGTGATTGCAACGCCTATGAAGCAGAGTACTATTCCGATAATACCTATTAAACCGACCTGCATTTTCCTTTGCCAGATAGAATCAATAAGTATTATATAAACGGAAACGATACACAGTACAACTGTACTTATACTTGAATCAACCATTCTTGAAACTACAAGTATGAGCAGGGTGTTAAGGAAATACATCATAAAGCCTGAAAATGTTAAAACAATAAAATCATGTTTTGACATCTTAAGTGAGGCTTTCCTGATAATCAGCCATATGATTACAAAAAACGAAGCTGTAAGAAAACGTACAGCACCCATTGTAAGTGCACCAAGAGCAGTAGCTCCTATCTTATTTGCTACAGCTGAGGTTCCCCAGAAAAAGCAGATATTAAAATATGCTATGAAGGGTAGTATTCCATAAGATTTGTTCTTTTCCATTCCCAAAACATCCTTTGCAAAAAAATAAGCCTGTAGGGCTTTAGCAAGATAATAATATCTGTAAAGCATTGAAAAATCAAGTTAGTATGATAGATAATTAAATATTTACTTTAACATATTAAAATAGACGTTTCAAGCAGCTTACATATTCGCCTCTTTTACCTTCTCCGTTATATTTTCATATGCGTTTCTCTCAGGTATTTCCCTTATTATAATGATATCCTCTGTATTCCTTTTTGATACAGGTATCTCATTCAGATTATTTATAAAGTGCACCTTTGTTCCCTCGGCCTTCTTTTCCTTATCGAAGGTCTTGAAGAAGGTATCCGCATAAAACTGTGACATATTGTAGGTATTTTCCAAAATGTAGATATCCTTGCCAATAACATACTCAGTGCCGTGGCTTTCAACAGTTTCCTCAGCAAGTGAATTCATCCTAAGCTGATCCGGCCAAAAATAAAGCTTAGGATAATACTGTCTGTAAAAGGCATTTGTACTAATCGAAAGTACACAGTAAAAAATAAATATGCCTCCTATTATTGCTGAAATTATTTTAGGACTCATCCACTTTTCTGTTACCATCAAAGAAGATCTTCTAAAGACATTTCCAGCTTTTTCCTTTTCATATAGCTGTCTTTCGGCTTCATTAAGATTTTTAAGTGCGTCTGCATTTTCAGAATCCTTATACTTTTCTGCCTCATCTGCTGAAATCTTCATATATATATCGCATATTTCCCTTATCATATACAAAGCGAAGAGGAGTGCTGCTGTGTATGAAACGTAGATCCATCTCATTTCTACTCTTATAGTAACTGATGAGCAGGCTATGCAAAGTGCTATAAATCCTACAAATAACAATGAATTAGAGAGATTTCTACAAAAACGAGCCTTAGCTCCCTCTTCCTTACTTCCAAGATCTAAAAGCATTGTTACGGCATACATTCCGCATATTATAAAAAGCGCTAAAACGCTTAGCTTTGTTAGATATTTTATAAATACCGGACTCATATCCCATGGCAGACCACATAGATGCTCAGGTCCTGCATTAACACCAAATATATACATAACCTGGTCAAGCGCATAGCCTATGGCATCCTTTATGTTGAAGGTCTCTGTTACCTCTGTTCCACCGGTTCCAGCAGGTATGGCACTTCCTATCGCAAGCTTTCTTATTATGAAAATAACAACGAAGGTAATTACAGGTGCAACCCAAAGTCTTATATTTTCTTTTAAATACTCCTTCTTATATTCCTTTTTATGTCTAAGCAGCTTAACAATAAGTGTAAGATAAAAAAGAGGGAGCAGGCTTAAATATCTCTCATGTACAAATACAAGCAGAAAATATATTATAAGTGCGCCAAAGTAATATATCTCACCCGGATTTCTAAACAATATCTCAAGTCTTGAATTCTCTGTCTTTACTGAGCTATCCCTGACCTCCTTAAAAGTCTCAAGATTATCCATATTCATATACTTATATAAAAGATAGAGAATTATTAAAGCCATAAATATAGCCATGGTTTCCATAAGTCCGAGTGCCTGTCCTATCTGATAATAGGCAAAACGTGAGCTTAAGTAACAAAGAGAAGCTGCCAGTGACAAAAAACGATTTTTGACTATGGCCTTTCCTATAAAATAAACTGTAAACGCAACGATTATATTGCATATGATATTAAATGGGACAAACCAGCTTATATGATTTCCTATAATTGCCATCTGCAGGTATGTCATAAGCCAGTAAACAGGCCTGAATCTGGTTGATGTGCCTATAGGAAATGCAAATTCCAGCAGTGACTGTTCTCCATAGCACGACCACATATAGAGATCGTCCATATATAACCCCTTTATCTCTATATCCCTATTGATAAAAAATGCAAAAAATACAATTACTGCAAGTATTAGCAGCTCTGTAACATTTTCACGGCTTAGATATTTTTTCATTCGATAAGCTCCTTAAAAACAATTATCTGTTCTTCTATCCTTTTCTTAAGGGAAGCAGACATTTCCTCTTCCCATGGTACAGACATTCTTTCCTTATCCACCTTGAAATATGCTGATTTTCCATCCGGAGAAGTAATATATATATCAGAAAAATCACCGTCCTCAAGCATATAAGTAAACAAGGTCTTAGCTCTTACATGTCTCTGGTTAGTTTCATCATTTAGCCAGTCCATATCCACATAAACATAATCTATATCTGCAAAGCTCATATATTCTTTGAAGATATTAAGCTTTGTGTCTGTAAGCAGAACATTTCCACCACTTCCATCTATATCCACAAAACTTTCCACACCGGCTCTTATTTTGTAACAATCCGGCTCAGGAGCAAAGGCCACTACCCTGTCTGATTTCGTGAGTCCAAGAGGATTTTCCCATCCATATTCTATACTATGATTATAATATCCCCTGTTTACAAAATCCACAGGTGTAAAACCAACAGCTCCTGCCCATCCTGAAAATGCAGTAACAAAGATCATAAATGCTGACAGTATATAGAACTCAGCTTTTATATATCCGTCTCTTCCTTTAACTTTTTCTCCATGTGTTTCACAAGCCAAATGCTTATTAGCTTTTATCTTGTAAAATGCAACTATTCCTGCGATAACTGTTAGCTGGTAAAGTATGGTGTAATAATTTCCATCAACCTGATATAGTAGAAAAAGCGTAAGCACTGACAATGCCAGTATGATGTAAAAGCTTACAAACACATACTCTGCTGCCCTATTCTTACAAATTAGCTTAATCTCATTTTTCTTTCTTCCCAATATAAATAATAAGAGTATTGCAAATACAAAGCCGCCCCATGCCATCCTTACATGATCCATATCCTCTCCTGCCGGGAAAAACAGGAAAGAAAAAGCTCTTATAACAGTATTTACAAGATTAGCAATAAATCCATCAGCCTTTCCCTGCGGCATTCCCGGTGTTGCAAAAGGATATTTAAGTTCAAAACCAAGCAGCTCAAATATATCTGTAAATACACCTGCTACCGGAAGTCCGCTGATAATGTAAGTTCTCAGCATTATCACTCCAAAAAATAAAAATGCCGCCATAATAAGTCTTATCGAAAATCCATTAAAGCTAATTTTTATTTTATTTCTAATAAGATATAAAAGCCCGGTAATTCCGATTACAGTAGAAAAAAAATAGGCTGTCGGCTTCATGGTATAGCTTAAAATCAAAGCGGCTAAACCAATTCCAACATGGTCTGCATTTTCATTTTTTAAATATTTTACCAGACTGTATATAAATACGAGCTGTAAAAATGCCGTAATAATATCTGTCTTTGCAGTAACTGCCATATTGCTTATGCCGGGTATCAGTGAAACAAGTCCCAAAGCTACTATTTCTACATGCAGCTTTTGATTTTTGTTCGTAACTTCTGAAGCTATCATGCCTGTAAGCACAGATGAAGCCATGAAGAGCCATATATTTACACAGAGCACGTAACCATAGGTCTTGTCCGAATTGAGAGGCAGAGTCATAAGTTCAAAGCCCTTTGGATACGAATAGACCATATTTACAAAGCCATTATTTTCAAAAAATCCCTTTAGGCCTCGTCCCCCTGTAAGTACATATTCCGATCTAAGCCCGTATCTCAGAGAGTCATAATCCATAGCAATATTTATTCTTGAAAGCTGTATAAGCACTATGGTTAAAAATGTAAAAAAGAAAAGCATTTCTGTGCCGTCTCTATTTTCACGGTCAGTATATATAATCAGCTTATCCTTTGCATATTTAAATGGTTCAAAAAATGCAGAAAGCTTAAACTTTCCAAGCATTGCTATAAGACCTGCAATAGTAAAAAGGTAAATACCGGAAACTATAAAAGGCAGAAGTATCCTATGTATGTATGCAATAAATAATACAAAGGAAAAAAACATCGCTCTAAAGCTGGTATTCTTTACAGCAAATTTATACATTCCCCAAAAGATTATAATCCATATTAAAATTTCAGCTGACATAAGGATATTTGGTCTGTAGCTAAGCTGACCAAGTATATTTTCCATATATTAAACTCTTCCCCCATTTAATATTAATCATATGCCTTATATGCAGATTTATAAAAATGCATAAGCAGCTTTACTACTGGTTCAGGCCATATCTTCCTGAACATAAGACTTTCTTCTTTTTCTCTGTTGTGATCAACTATATTTTTCTTGGTCTCTGCCCCCTCATGCACCCTGTAGGATATGAGATTTTTTTCGCAGACTATAAATCGCCCCTTCTTACTCGTAAGATTCCAAAGCGTATCCCAGTCTATAACAAAATGATAGTCCTTTTTAAAAAGCTCCGTTCCTGTAAGCTTAATATTGTAGGTACAGCTTGGACAGCATATTGAATTTCCAAATCTGAGAGAAAGACGTTTAATGAAAGTATTTCCGCTCAATCCCTTTATTCTTAACGGCAGTCTAAGTACTTTTTTGACAACTTCGACCTTGCCGCCATTTTCATTTCCATAAGCATCAATAGTCCTGTTAGAACAGCAAAATATAAGCATATCCGGATATTTTTCGTAGGCTTTCATAAGCTCCGATGAATAATCCTCATGATATATATCATCCTGATGTGCTATTGTGACAAGCTCTGCTCCCTCCTTTGTCTTTGCCATCTCAAGAGCAAAACTCCAGTCATTCATAAGAGAGCTTTCTTTTTCACTTATAAATAGCTTTATATCGTATTTTTTACACAGATTTTCTATATATTCATTTGGAGTAGAGGTACATAAAATAACACTGCTCCTCAGCTTCTGAGAAAGCAGTGATCTAATAAGCTCCTCAAGATAAGGAGACTCCTTGTATGCACATATTGCAAAAGTATGTTTTATCAAGATCACACCTCAAAATATGTTTCTTCAAGCATAAGGCAGAGGGCATGGTAAATAGGAAGGTGCAGCTCCTGAATCATAAAGGTTTCATCAGAAGGCGCAACTATAGCACAATCTGCATGCTCCTTAAGCTTTCCCCCATCCTTGCCTGTAAGTGCTATCACCTTAATACCTAAAGCCTTTGCTACTGTAACCGCATAGCCCACATTTTTACTGTTTCCAGATGTAGATATGGCAAGGAATACATCATTTTTTCTTCCATAGCCATAAAGCTGCTGAGCATAGATATATGCTGGATCTAAATCATTTGCAAATGCTGTGGAAAGAGCCTGATGATCTGTAAGTGAGATAGCCATAAGTCCCTTCTGGAGATTGTCAGCTATCTTAGCTCCCTGTTCTCTGTCTTCCTCACACAAAAGCTTTCTAAACTCCTCATCACAGCTTCTTTTCTTGCAGAAGCCCTTCATAAGCTCGCCCACTATATGCTGCGCATCTGCACATGAACCGCCATTTCCAGCTATAAGCAGCTTGCCATCATGGTCATAGCAATCCTTTAAAATATAATAGGCCTCTTCTATATTTTCTTTTACACTATCTAACACTGGATAACGCATAATAAGCTCATCCAGAATTAATTTAACTTTAGCTTCCATATATAAAAATCCTTTATAGTATAGTTCTTTTTATTTTAACACATACCGTATAAAGAAACTACTTACATTTTATCTGTTATACAAAAAACTACTGCACACTGACTTCTCAAATGTGCAGTAGTTTTTAATAAGTTGGTTGGAATTATGTATATCAAATAAAATAACCAAGTAATTATTTTACTTAATCTCTGATAAAATTGATGTTCCTATTGTTCCCTCTGGCATTGAAATTCCAAAGTTCTCACATACAGTAGCTCCGATAGTACCAAAGGTCTCTGTCTCTTCAAGCTTTCCAGCTCCCTCAAGTCCCTTTGCATATATAAGTAAAGGCACCTGCTCTCTGGTATGGTCTGTTCCCTTGTATGTAGGATCATTTCCATGGTCGGCAGTAATCATAAGAAGATCATCATCTCCAAGAAGCTCAAGAACCTCTCCCAGCTTCTTGTCAAACTTCTCTGTCTCCTCAGCATATCCATTTGGATCTCTTCTATGTCCCCAAAGTGCATCGAAATCTACAAGGTTTACAAAGCAAAGTCCCTCAAAGTCCTTATTTGCAATAATATCTGCTGTCTGCTCCATTCCATGAACCGAGCTCTTTGATGAAAATGCCTCTGTAATTCCTTCTCCATCAAAAATATCTCTGATCTTTCCTACTGAAATAACAGATAAGCCATTTTCCTTAAGTGAATCAAGAGCTGTCTTTCCTGTTGGCTTGAGTGCATAGTCATGACGATTGCTTGTACGCTTGAACTCTCCACGCTTCTTTCCTACATAAGGTCTTGCGATAATACGTCCTACTCTCCACTCGTCCTTCATGGTTATCTCTCTTGCGATCTTACAGCATCTATAGAGCTCGTCAAGACCGAAGGTTTCTTCATTTCCGCAAATCTGAAGTACTGAGTCAGCTGAAGTATAAACGATCATGTGTCCTGTAGCGATCTCTTCCTCAGCAAGCTCGTCAAGGATCTCTGTTCCACTTGAGCTCTTATTTCCGATAACCTTGTGTCCGGTTCTCTTCTCAAGCTCATCGATAAGCTCCTTTGGGAAGCCTGTTTCTGTAAATGTTACAAATGGCTTGACAGTCTTTATTCCCATCATTTCCCAGTGACCTGTCATTGTATCCTTGCCACGGCTATTTTCATTCATCACTGTATAGTATGCCATAGGGGACTCTACTGCATCCACGCCCTTGAGAGGATGAAGATTTGCAAGACCGAGCTTTCTTAAATTAGGTATATTCCAGTTTTCTGTTTTTTCTGCAATGTGCCCCATTGTATCTGCGCCTTCATCGCCGTAATCCTTTGCATCACGGGCATTTCCAGCTCCAAATGAATCCATAACGATAACGAATATTCTTTTGAATTTCTTCATTGAGTTTCCTCCTGCATTTTAGATGATAATCTAATAAGATGATTTTACATCATTCTATTAAATTTGTATCTATCTAAATGTATTTTTTAACCTTCACATACAGTCTGCCCTTTTTTGTGCTCCTGTCCATACCACAATACACAAACTTTCCGTGCCCTCTTACTGACACTCTTTCTCCGCTTTTAAGGCTATACCCGGACTGTGTTACATATCTTCCGTCTACTAATACAGCCTCCTTTTGTATCAGTGAAGCTGATACTGTTCTTGAAATATTCCAGACTGAGGATATGACGGCATCCAATCTTTCCGAAGCAACATTTACATTTAAGTCTTCAAATCGCTGCTCTATGTTGCATTCTGAAAGTCCGGCTATGCTACAGCTTACGGAAGTATGCTTTACCCTGAATAGTTCTGACAGAATAAAATCAGCTATATCTCTAAGACAAAATATACATGCACTATGTCCGTCTGTAAGTATATCTCCTATGAGACTTCTTTCTATGCCAAGATTCATGAGAGCACCAAGATAATCTCTATGATTTAATTCATCTGAAAATTTAGAATTAACCGGCTCTATTTTTATGAGGGCAAGCTCCTCATTTATTGCTGTTTCCCTGTCCATGTAGTCTGGAAGGAAAAACAGGACTGCCCTGTCGCCATACTCATGCCCTGACTCTAAGAATCTGCGGTCGTGGGCTGTCATAAGCCCTGCCTTGCTTAATTTGTTGTACACAGCCTGCTCTTCCAGCGAAAGAAAGCCTGTACATTTAAGTATATCTCTCTGATAGCAGAGCTTATCCAGCTCTTTAATTCTATTTTCTAAAAGAAGCAGATCATCCACGGAAATCACCTCTGACAATTTTCCATGCGGCATCCATGCTGTAATATTTTCTGATATAGGTTTCTGTATTTTTACTGATCTCTCTTAACAAGCTGTCATCCTTATAAAGTCTTATAACTTCATCAGCAAATCTTTTCTCTACTTCTTCAGCCTTATTGTGGATATCGGCTTCATTTTCATCTGACAGAGCCATTACATTTCCTGCATATGGAATGCCCTCTGCTCCAACTGAAGTCGTAACTATCACGGCCCCATTATAAAGCGCTTCTACAACCTTGCCCTTTACTCCTGCACCATATCTAAGCGGAACCACAACAATCTTTGTTTCATTGTAAAGCTCTAACAGCTTTTCATCGCTTACAAAGCCTAAGACCTCTATAGAGCTGTCATTTTCCCCGAGTGCCTTGATGCTTTCTCCCGCCTTTGAGCCTGCTATATAGAACTTTATGTCTGGAAGCTGTTCTTTGATTCTTGGAAGTATCTTGTCCGCAAACCACAGCACACCATCCTCATTTGGCGGATGGGCAAAGCCTCCTACAAATAAGAGTCCTTCCCTCTTGGAATAATCTGTATCATGTGGCTTAAAATCGTCCCATACGTAGGCAGTTATTGCCTTTGCTGGAATATCAGGTCTAAGCTCATGTATGGCATCTATCTCATTTTGTGATGGATAGTATACCATGTCAGCCTTTTCCATTACTGAAAATTCTATGCTCTTCCAATAGTCAGCCTCTCTCTTTGTTCTTATATCTCCATTTAACTCATACTCTCTTCTGAGTCTTAAGAAATGGAGATCATGACCATAGTATATGCATTTGATATTTGTATTTTCTTTGATAAAATCAATATATTTGATTGCTATATGTGGTCTGTTCAGATAGCAGACATCTATGAATTCCTGATTCTGCTTTATCCATTCAAGACAGTTTTCCTGCATCTCACTTCCATACAGTATCTCCACACCCATCTGCTGAAGTATACCTGAGTATGGTTCCTCATGAAGGAAATTATCTCCCATGAATTTTACCTGATAGCCCATCT
Source organism: Eubacteriales bacterium (assembly GCA_030525875.1). Classification (GTDB taxonomy): domain Bacteria; phylum Bacillota; class Clostridia; order Lachnospirales; family Lachnospiraceae; genus Avilachnospira. The sequence goes on along the minus strand of JAUNDV010000002.1, from coordinate 68,970 downwards.
TGATAAACATCCTGATGTACTGGTAAGTCGTTCTTGAACCTGCATCCTTATCCCAGGTTGGAACATAATGATCTATAACCAGCACAACCGGCTTCTTCTGAGATCGCTCTCTTGCTGAAAATGGATTAGGATTTCCTGTATTTTCAGATTGCTCCTTGAGCTCCTTTGCCCATTTTTCCTTAAACTTGGTCTGGTTTACAAGCTGGTATCTCTTTAAGCCACTGCCCTCAACATCTGTGCCATTTGATATTCCTTCAAAATGTACTACTACAGACTTAGGCTGTAAAACAACTCTCTTACCCTTTTTCCTTACCTCAAAGGCAAGATCACTATCCTCGCAATAAGCAGGTGCAAAACGCTCGTCAAAGCCCCCTATTTCATTCCAGAGCTCTCTGGAAAGCATTATCGCTGCTCCTGAAATATAGTCTACATCCTTGACATAGTTATACTGGGACTTTGAAGGATCATCCAGACGGCCATAGTTCCAGCCAGATGCATCAGACCATATAATTCCGCCTGCCTCCTGAAGTCTTCCATCAGGATAAACCAGCTTTGAGCCAACCATTCCTATACTGTCATCAGATGAAATAAGCTCTGCAAGTGATGAAAGCCAGCCATCTGTAACCTTTGTATCATTGTTCAGGAAGAAAATGTATTTTCCTGCTGCCAGCTTCGCTGCCTGATTGCAGTTCTTAAGGAAGCCCTGATTTTCAGTATTTCTGCTTATCACAAGATTCTCTATATATCTGCCTATAGCTGCTGTTGCATCTGTAGATACATCATCTGCCAAAATGACCTCGTAAGGTGTTTTTTCAAAGTCAGTATGCTCTATTATTGACCTGATACATGCATAGGTATAATTGACCTGATTATAAGCAGGTATTATGATCGAAACAAGTGGTCTTGGACCCTGTTCTGTATCTGCTTCAGCATTTTCCCCAGCCTTTGCAAGGTGCATTACCTTTGGCAGTACAAGTTTTCCGCCTTCTGAAAATTCTCCGCCTATGTTAAAATCACCTGATATATAGTTTCTTCCCTCTTTTGTAAAATACAGCTTACAATATTTTACCGGATTTAAAATAGTTCCCTTTATATAGCTTATGCTCTTTCTTTTCCTTGAGCCTACAGGGAAAAATCTGTTGAATATTCTCTTTAGACGTCTGTATAATCTGCTTAATATACCTTCATGCTTCCTGAGATATTCAAGCTCTCCTCTTATCCGCTCAAGCTCTGTCTGCTGTGCGGTATTTATGGCCTCTATATTTTTGATATGATTCTGGCTTAGTCTTTCTACTTCCCTGACCTTCTTAAGAGCTGTTTTGTGCTCATTTACCTCATCCTGAAGTCTTAGGTTCCATTCTGTCATATCGTCGAGCTTTTCCTCAAAGCCTTTGATATCAGCAACAGTTTTTATTTTCTTCCTAAAACGCCCTTCAAAGTCCTCATGCTCATCTCCAAAGACAAACTTCTGGAAGGAAGCCTCCTTTAGTTCGCATTCTTCCAGCTCATGTGGCTTTATTCCAAAGGCAGCCATAAATTCACCCATGTTTTTGTAGGCATAAAGTGATTCTTTAAATGGCTCATACCAATATCTTAAGGCTCTGTATACGACATATTCCCTATCCAGATTATTTTCAAATACCCATTCATAATCCAGTAGATATAGTTCGTGATTTTCATTTATCATGATATTTTCTAAAACTATATCAAGGTTATGGCACTCCTCCAGGGCTGTGCCGAGAACTATGTCCAGACTTGCCTTTATCTTACCTTCTGGGGCTCTTCCCTCGTTTATGAGAGCTCCATATTTGTCCGAAAGAGTCTCTCCATTTAGATATTTGAAGGCTACTGACTTTCTGCCAAGATTGTCTATTGAAAAATCAGGCTTTGAAATATGAAGCCCTCTCTTTTCGCAAGACTTTAATAAATCATACTTCCAGCTAAATGAATCGATATGTTCATTTGCCTTGGTAGTAAGTGCTGTTTTAAGCACATATTTTTTATTTTCTTCAAAAAATATCTCTGTCTTTATGGCATATTCCGGAAGACGGTTTCTGTTATATCTTATGTAAACAGGTAGCTTTGACTTCTCCTGAGCTTTCCCGTCTGAGGCTTCTGAGCCATTAGCACAATAGTTTTCAAATATCATAAGATACGAAGGTGCAAACTCCTTGAATGCTCCAGATGCTGTGAGCACACCATATACTGAAGCCTCATCACAAAGTTCATATCTGTCTGAAATATAACTGTCTGCTATATTTCTAAATGCTCCCTTGCCAGGCAGATATTCGTCTGAATATATCTCCTTTGCAAAGCTAGGATTCGGAATAGGATAGTGCCATCTCAACTTTTCAAACCCAAGACCCGCGAAAATCTTTTCTGTCTTTTGTCTATCCACATAAACCATATCCGGATCCATTTCGGCTCCGGTAGAAAACTTAAGCGCACGCATATTTTCAGCAGAAATAATAAGATTTCCATGTGGTTTCAGATTAAGCAAAAGCTCATTTATCAGCTTTTCATAGCTTCCACCGTAGGCCTTAATTACATCAAAAGTAAGCTCAGGAACAAAAACCACATCGTACTTTTTGTTTCCAAGATACTTTCCAAGGCTTATATTTCCACCATTTTTCTCCAGATATGCTGAAGAACGAAGCCTCACAAATTCGATATTATCTTCATTGGTATCCCTGATATCATATGCACCTGTACGCTCTGATATCTCTGAAAATGCTCCATAGGCTGCGCCTACCTGAAGCACTGACATTTTCTTGTCCCATGGATACCATTCGACGATATTCATCCTGTCCTTGCTCAGTGCGTTAAGCCATAAGCCGTCGCAGCTGTCACTCAGAATAACATCCTCGGGACTTCTATCGCTTTCTTTAATTAATTTCTCTGATCTGATATATGCATCCATCAGATCGCAGCTTATATTTTTCATACTTTGCTACTTTCTCTTTAATTTTACCTCGGATTCCATGTCATAGACTCCTACGGTATTTTTGTTTGAAATAACAGTTATATTTAAAAGATCATAAAGTCTGTGATAAACCGTATGCTTTCCCTGCTCAAAGCCCGTACAGCTCATACTTATAAGGTATTCTCCGCCCTGAAGGTTCATCTTCTGCCTAAAGCTTACCTCATATTCATCGCCCTTATCTACAGGCTTTACGTCTGCTGACTCAAACATAGTATTTGTTCCGCTTAAGTCATTTCCCTTCTTGTCCCTTAGAGTATATGTAAATACCGGAGCTTCGATATGTGCATTAAATCTTATTCGCTCCTTTATTGTAAAGTACTCTCCCTTTAGAACAAGATTTGTAAGCTTACCTTTTTCATCTAAAATACCAAAATCATATATCTCGGCTTTTCCATTTCCATATTCATTGACATTAGGATTTACAGTCATCTCATTTTTCATGAGCTGCTTTGTTTCTGTCTCCTGTGAACTGCCTAAGCTGTTTTTAAGAAGCTCGCTATTTTCCTCTGCCTTCTGCTTCTGTTTGTCAATGGTATCGTCCAGCATTTCTTCAAGCTGCTTATACTGGCCTGCGAGTATCTTTTTGTACAGGTCAACCATCTCACCCGGCTTGCCTTCGGCAATTCTCTTTCCTCTGTTGAGAAGAACTACCTTGTCGCAGTATTTCATAACCGAACCCATATCGTGGGTTACCATAAGTATGGTTGTGCCCTTAGCTCTCAGCTCATCCATTCTGTGATAGCATTTTGCCTGAAAGAAAACATCTCCTACAGAAAGAGCTTCATCAACTATAAGTATTTCCGGTTCAACATTAATTGCAAGTGCAAAAGCCAGACGGACAAACATACCTGAGGAATAAGACTTTACAGGCTGATATACAAAGTCACCAATATCCGCAAAGTTCAATATTTCAGGAAGTTTTGCATCCATTTCCTTCTTGCTAAAGCCCATCATGGTTCCATTCATATAGATGTTTTCGATACCGGTGTAATCCATATTGAAGCCTGCGCCCAGCTCCAAAAGTGCAGATATCTTTCCATTTACCTTCACTTCTCCATCTGTAGGCGTGAGAACTCCTGTGATTATCTTCAGCATGGTTGATTTTCCTGAACCATTTGTACCGATTATTCCTACTGACTGTCCCTTCTCGACTGTAAATGAAATATCATCCAAAGCATAAAAATCCTTGTGATAATTCTTTCTTTTTACGCTAAGGCTTTCCTTTAATCTATCTATAGGCTGGTTATACAGACGATATACTTTTTTTACATTTTTAACTTCTATTACATTCTGCATTTTTTAAACTTTCTATGAACTTCTCTATTCTCTCAACTGCTTTCTTAAGGTCTCTAAGCGAATATGCATATGATATTCGGATAAAGCCCTCACCTGATGCGCCAAATGCCGAGCCCGGAACTACAGCAAGCTTCTGCTCTTTAAGCAGACGCTTGGCAAACTCATCAGAGCTAAGTCCAAACTGCTTTATACAAGGAAACAGATAAAATGCCCCCTTGGCTTCAAAGCAGTCAAGTCCCATCTCCTTAAATCTGGCCAGGAGATAATGTCTTCTCCTGTCATACTCTTCACGCATCATGACAATGTCCTCATCGCCATTCTTCATTGCCTCTATTCCGGCATACTGGGCTGTTGTAGGTGCGCACATTATCGCAAACTGATGTATCTTAAGCATTTGCTTTATTATATTGTTTGGTCCAAATGCATAGCCAAGTCTCCATCCTGTCATGGCATAGGCCTTTGAAAAGCCATTTATTACAATTGTTCGTTCCCTCATGCCCGGAAGGCTTGCTATACTTACAAATGGCTTATCTGAATAATTCAAGGACGAATACATCTCATCTGAAAGCACAAACAGGTCATGTTCTATTATTACTCTTGCTATTTCTTCCAGATCCTCTTTCTCCATAACAGCACCTGTAGGATTGTTAGGATATGAAATAAACACAAGCTTTGTCTTCTCTGTTATCGCAGCCTCAAGCTCACTGGCTGTAAGTCTGAATTCATTTTTTTCCTGAAGATCTATTACAACAGGGACAGCACCTGCAAGTACTGCACATGGCTTATAGGATACAAAGCAAGGCTCAGGAATGATAACCTCGTCTCCCGGATCAAGCATAGCTCTAAAGCAAAGATCTATTGCCTCTGATCCACCTACAGTCACTATAATTTCGTCCACTGGATCATATAGCATGTTATAATGCCGCTTGATAAAACGGCTTATTTCTACCCTGAGGTTTTTAAGCCCTGCATTAGGTGAGTAAAATGTATGTCCCTTTGTAAGAGAATATATTCCTTCCTCTCTTATATGCCATGGTGTATCAAAATCAGGCTCACCTACTCCAAGTGATATGACCTCAGGATCGTTCATATCTGTAACCAGATCAAAAAATTTCCTTATACCTGATGGAGGAATATTTTCAATAAAGCTGTTTAAAGGATTTCTCATGATAATTCTATCCTTTCATCCTTTTTAGGCTCCTCAACAATTATTCCATGATCCTTGTAATTCTTTAATATGAACTGGGTTGATGTACTAAGAACCCCATCTATAGTAGAAAGCTTCTCAGATACAAACATCGCAACCTCTCTCATTGATTTGCCCTGAATAAATACAGCAAAATCAAAAGATCCGCTAATCAGGTAAATGCTTGTTACCTCAAGATACTGCCATATTCTTTCAGCAATCTGGTCAAAGCCAACTCCTCTTTGTGGAGTAACCTTTACCTCAATGAAGGCATCTGCCTTTTCCTCTCCTGTTTTGTTCCAGTTTATAAGTGTATGATAGCCACAGATAACCTTTTCATCTTCAAGCTTTTCTATCTCCTTAGCTACAGCTTCCTCCGGCTCTCCGATTACCGCTGCAAGATCCTTGACACTTATCCTTGCATTTTTTTCTAAAATTGATACTATCTTTTCTCTCATATTAATCATCTGCCTTTCTGTGAAGCTTTGTCATTTTTAAAAGCTCATCCTGCTTTGGTTTTAAAAGATAGGCTGTTTCACTTCCGTCAATGCGCTTTATTGCTAAGCCCTTCTCTGTATAGCCTATAATTTTTGCCGGGATGCCTGCATTTTCAGCTCTTGAAATTATCTCTCCGCTATCGGTCGTAAGCCACACCTTACAGCTTGAAGAGTCAAGTCTGTATGGATTTAACTCATACATCTCGCATATCTCAATTGTCTGCTGCATTACAGGTATGAGCCTCTGCGAATATGAGGCACCCTTTTTATTTGCCTTTAACACATTCCAAAGAGCCTTCAGCACACCACCATCTGAGCAATCCTCTGCAAGCCCTTCATTTTTATATTTTACAAACAGATCTTCCATCTCGGATTTTTCTGTTTCTATGAGTTTTCTGCCTGTTTTAAATATGCCAAAAAAGCAGCTGTTATACTGCTCCCTGATTTCTCTGTTATATTCTTCATTTTCGTATATGTCCAGACTTCCATCAAAGCCGGCATATCCCGTAACAATTATATCCATTATTATCCAAATAATACTAAAATTATGCTCCGTTTTATATCCTCCCTTAAAGAGAAATTGACAGCCTTCCTCAGGCTGTCTGTATAAAACGGATTGATAAATCTTTAATCTATATTATACAAGAAAACGTGCAACCATTGGGAGCACCATTGCAATTACAAGAATTACTACTATTACTGCTGAAAATATCTTTTTCTTCTTACTGTTCATATCTGATTCTACCTCTCTAAATTCTAAATACGTCTTTATCAGATGTATTATACTTATTTTTTTGCTATACTGCAAGTTTTCTGAAAATACTGCCGTCTTATAGTTCAATTTTACTTTGCCGTAGGACAGTTATCTCTCAAAAAACATTCACTACATTTAGGACTTCTTGCTGTGCATATTGTTCTTCCTAAAGTGATTATATCAATATTCCAGAGTATCCAGTGGTCCTCTGGCAGCACCTTCATAAGCTCGTATTCGGCTTTTACAGGGTCATCTGTATCTGTAAGTCCAAGCTTTCTGCTTATTCTCTTAACATGAGTATCAACTACTATACTAGGTATATTGTAAATATTTCCTCTTATGACATTTGCAGTTTTTCTGCCCACTCCCGGCAGAGCCGTAAGAGCTTCAATATCTGAAGGTACCTCTCCATTATATTTTTCTACAAGCTCCTTTGCACAGGCAATTATATTTTTTGCCTTGTTATGATAAAAACCTGTAGAGTGTATATCATTTTCCAGTTCTTTAAGATCAGCAGCTGCAAATGCTGAAAGATCCGGATATTTCTTAAACAAGGTCTCCGTCACTATATTTACTCTTGCATCTGTACACTGCGCACTTAATATTACAGCAATAAGCAGCTGCCAGGTATTGTCGTGATTTAGATATATTCTGTATTCGGTTCCATATTCCTTATCTAAAAGCTCAAGTATTCTGGCTACTCTTTTATCTCTTTCTTTTTTTGTTTCTTTCTTCATCTACAGACCTCATACGTTTATTACATGCTGCCCTGCTGCCTTCTTCATCCTGTTCATAATGGCGTAACCAAGCTTTTTCTGGCTAAATCCCTCGGCAACTATAAAGTCCACAGCTCTCTCATCCATCTCTCTCAGGACTGCAAACAAGTTATGGGCTATAGTTATTTCATTTGCTCTCTGGCCTGCGCTCATGATCTCAAGCTTATCCCTATAGCTGTGGAGTTTTCCGCTTTGATCATTAATTTCATGCATATATATATCCATGGTTTCATCTGAGCATATTATTCCAAGCTTAAGTCCTTCGGCACATTTTTCTTCTATATTCCTGATTGCACATTCTGTTATCTTCTTAAGGCCTTCATCAAATTCAAACTTTTTGTCTGCCTCAGACATATTATCTGTTTCAGAATCTCCTGAGCTGTATTCAGACTGAATAATTATCATAGGCGCTTTTGGTGCATAATGTCTGTATTTCATTCCCGGAGCCTTAGGTCTGATATTCTTATCAAGTGGCTTTTCAAGTGCAGGATCCAGCATTACTTCTCGCTGAAGGCATTCCTTAAGCATCTCCACTGTAATAGCACCGGGTCTAAGCAGAACCGGAACTTCCCCACTTAAATCTACTATGGTTGACTCTACACCTATGGCTGAGGCTCCTCCATCAACTATAGCTTCTATCCTTCCTGAAAGGTCCTCTATACAATGCTCTGCACTTGTAGGGCTTGGTCTTCCTGAAATATTTGCACTAGGTGCAGCCACAGGAACTTCTGAAAGCTTTATAAGCATATTGGCAACCTTATGCTCTGGCATTCTTATCGCAACTGTATCAAGACCGCCTGTTGTTTCATAAGGAACTATGTCTGACTTTTTCATTACCATGGTAAGTGGTCCTGGCCAGAACTTCACTGCCAGCTTTACTGCCATTTCAGGTACGCTTTCTACAAGCTGAGGTAGCTCATCCATATCTGATATATGTACTATAAGAGGGTTGTCAGACGGCCTTCCTTTGGCGGCATATATATCTTTAGATGCATCCTTTAAAAGAGCATTTCCACCAAGGCCATATACGGTTTCTGTTGGAAAAGCGACTAATCCACCTTTTTTTAAGATTTCACCTGCCTGCTTAAGCTTTTCTATATCTTCTTCACTTAAGCTGCCAGAATTTATATATTCATTTAGTCTAAATATTTTTGTTTCCATTTTACTACCTGACTTACATATTAATTAATATTAAATAGAGACCATATCTCAGCTGGCTCATAGTTAAGTCTCCAGCATGCGATTCCTGCAAGACCATATTCATCCACAAGTGCAATCTTACGCTCAAGGGATTTTTCATCCTCCATCCATATCTTCACAGGCACTCCATCTATAGTCTTTTCTCCGTAATTGAGCCCCAGCTCCTCATCAAAGCTAAAGCTTATTTCATTTTCAGCTGCAAATTTCAGCGCAGACTTAATGCCCACAGCCCTTGATGTTACCTTTCCATTTTCCTCTGTCCAGATTCTGGTATAAAAAGGTACTGCATTAATAACTCTTTCATGTGGAACCTTAGCTATTGTCTTTTCAATTCCATTCCTGACATAAGGAAGTGATGCCACAGGGCCTGCCTCTCCTGAAGCATTGGTATATTCGTCATATCCCATGATTATAACATAATCAGCAAAATATCCCTGCTCGCTTAAATCATAATGCTCATTAAAATGATAAGGAACATAGTTATCTATAGATAAAGCAAGGCCTGCACTTCTGCATTCTACCGCAAGCTCCCTATAGAACTGGGCATAACTTTCCCCTGCATCCTGAGGCAGTGCCTCAAAATCCAGATTAAATCCATCGTAGCCATAGCTTTCTGCATCCGCCATCAGGCGTGAAATAAAACTCTGACGATTTTTGCTGTTTGCAAAATAATCCCTTGTACTAAACTCCTTAAATCCAACAGGATTATTGAAATTATCTACTGTAGGCCAGACTTTAAGTCCCAGTTCATGCGCTCTGTCCACATACTCTTTGCTGGACAGATTTATATAATCTCCATCCTTTGAACTTATCTGTATCCATGTAGGACTTATAACATTGAGTTTTCCTCCTGCATTTGCAACAAAGCTCTCCATAGATGCATTTGCATCCTTATTGGTAACCTGATGCCAGCCCATGACTACCTTTTCCCCAAGATCATAGTATTTTGGAACCGGATCTGAATAAACAGGCGTATCCTGTTCCTTGGAGTAATCTATAAGCTTCTTTTTCTCAACATAGCCTGTAAAGCCTGAAGAGGTCGTGATTTTTGCCCACTTTTCTGACTCTTCTAAGACTGTAACCCTCTCTCCCTTAACGAGCTTTGTAAGCACAGGTTCCTTTATACTTGTTCTTGTCCTAAGTGATGCATTCTTTTTAACTGTTGCTCTTGTATATTCTCCTCTGTCCTTGTAAATAAAGGCACGTTTTGCCGGTTCTTCAGGAGCTATAAACAAAGATGCTCTTACATCTGTATATTTTTCAATCAGGCTATATGAAATATACATGCCATCATCCAGAGAAATATATGCCTTGTGACCATCATCTGTTACAGAGTTACTGTCATAATGAAGAATCTGATCTGGAAGAGTATAAACCAGCAGATCTTCTTCTGGATTCCAGAAAAATCTTTTATTTATATTTTCTTTTGCCCATGCAATTGGAATATAAAGCTCTCCATCCTTTGCAATAGCAGTTATTTCATTATCTCTTTTGTCATTGAGATGTAGTCTTACCTTTTCTCCTGATACTTCAAACCATTCATTCAGGTTCTTTTCTTCTTTTGATGGTATATATTTGTCAAATATTTTTCTTCCAAACAGGAGAAAAAAGAATACAACAAGCAATACTATAAGAGCGATAAAATTAAATCCCTTTTTGCTCTTTTTTCTGCTTTTGTATCCTTCTCTGCTTCTAAGACCTCCGCTATATTGACCT
>JAUNDV010000002.1:0-58532 GCA_030525875.1 Eubacteriales bacterium | reverse complement strand
CGCTGTGTCCAGATCTTGATCTTCCCCGCCTTCTTCTTCCTTCTATCCTTATATTTTCCATTTTAACCCCAAACCTGTAATATATATTTTAATACCTACAATATTTATGAGTATATCATTTTTCCATTCAAAAAATCAACCTGACTAAAACTACAGCTTTCTTAAATTTCAGGGCAGATCTGCTTAAGTTTTCAGGTTGATTTCTTTGTTAATCATATTCGATTGTATTATGTTAAAAAAATATATAAGGCTTAACTTAGCCATCCTATCTTAATGTAAAATCTTTAATGCATATCTTATCAAACCTCACCTCACTTATATGTCCTCCTTCTGGCTCCGCTATAAAATCTGCCATATAGAACATCTTGCTTTTATCACTAGTATCTTCATTATAATTAAAAATACAATGCCATTCATTCTCAGGGAGCTCATCGCCATCTATAACCACCCTGACCCCCTTTTTCTTATACTCTTTCAGCTTATCGAGATATCTTCTTTTAACCTCGTCATCGATATCCCTGCCCCTTTTATTCATTTTTACCTCCCGGTACAAAACCATGACATATTAAATTTTTTTATAAGCTCCCAGGCTTAATATATCTGCATAAATATATATTTAATGCAATAATTACTACATCTGTATTCCATATAACAGCTCCCGATTTAAAATAATTCATGCAGATATATAAGAGCTTCTTTGTACCTCTAATAAAGAAATCCTATTAAAACCCTTTGTCAAATTTTATAAAAATACATATATTCAGCGCAATTGACAGCTTTAGCAAGGTATTGTATTCCGATGGCATATCTTTAGCAGTATATTATACAGTCAAATTGAATTTAATGATAAAACTATAGTGTATACCCTATAGTCTTAAAGAAACTTAGAATTTCAGATTATGTGTATGATCAGGGTCTATATGTGATTTCTTTATATTCATTATAATAATACAGTAATTTAAATTGTCAAAGCTGGCTTTAGGAACGGTTAACATAAGCCCAAAACACAAATTCTAAACTCTTTGTGAAATGTATTTACCATAATTGATATTTTATATATTTTATTGTATTATAAAGTACGAGGTAAAATATGAGAATAGAAAGAATTAACGAAAATTCAATAAGATGTATCCTTAGCAGCTTTGATCTTAGCATACGTAATCTTAATATCAAGGAGCTTGCATATGGTTCTGAGAAGGCTCGCAAGCTTTTTAATGAGATGATGCAGAAGGCAAATGCTGAAGTAGGCTTTGACGCTGAAAACACCCCAATAATGATAGAAGCTATTCCTATGGGTGGAAATTCAATTCAGCTCATTATCACAAAGGTAGACGATCCTGAAGAGCTTGATACAAGATTCTCAAAGTTTTCTGCTGCTCCACCAAAAAGCGGAGCCGAAGACTGGATAAAGAAGCTTACAACCGAGATTTTGGAGGGTGCTGATACTTTGTTGTCACAAATTAAAGCTGACCCATCAAAGCTTGACTCAATCAAGGCAAAAATTCCGGGAGGTCCTGAGGTTAATATCTCAGTCACAGATAACAGAGTCTCAGACAACAAGATCTCAGACAATAAAGCTTCAGATAATTATGAAGCACCTTCATATTCACAGACCTTCAGAGCCTTTGCTTTTGACGATCTTGATCAGGCTATTACAGCATCTAAAGCAGCAAAGCTATTTAAAGGATATTCAACCTTGTACAAAAGACCTGACGGAAGCTGTTACGTCCTTGTCATCAGAAGTCAGATTTTGCCTGATGATGATTTTGCCAAGGTATGTAACCTCATTGCTGAATATGGCCGTAAGATAAAGACTACTGACAACTCTCTTGCATATTATGAAGAGCATTATACGGTTATAAGCAAGGACAGGGCTATTCAAAAACTTGCAAGTATTTAAACTAAAAGATATTTTTTAAATCGAAAGGAAGAAAAAAATGCAGATTGAAAAGAACATGCTTATCGGAGAACTTATTCAGGCTGACGAGATTATCGCACCTATCCTTATGCGCGCAGGAATGCATTGCCTTGGTTGCCCAGCATCACAGGGAGAAACTCTTGCAGAAGCATGCATGGTTCACGGAATAAATTGTGATGAGCTTGTATCTCAGATCAATGAGATTCTTGCTACAAGATAATTTTATTAACTATTTCAAAACCAGCTGTGTCATAGCAGCTTAAGATGAAACATAAAAGGAGCTGTTGCAAAAAATAGATGAGAATTCACATCTGTGAGGCAACAGCTCCTTTTCATTTTCCGTACTTATTCATTTTATAATAAACTTAATTGAATTTTATTTTATGCGATATCTTTCCCGCACATCCATTATTTAGTATTTATAATTTCGTCAACAAGATCCATGTATTCCGAACAATATTTTTCATAAAGAGGCAGCACAGCTTTTCTGAACTTGTCTATCTCCGACTGAGGCAGTTCTATTATTTCAGCACCATTTGCCTTTAACTTATCAAGTGACTCTTCATTATATTTCTTCCACAGTTCTCTTTCATACAGAGCCGACTCTTCAGCACAGCTCCTTATAATCTTCCTGTCACTTTCCGAAAGCTTATTCCATGTCACCGCTGAAACGGCCTGAACCTCCGGCACTCTTGTGTGTTCATCCAAAGTATAATAGCCTGCCACCTCATAGTGCTTCATAGACTCATAGGAAGGAAAATTATTTTCAGCTCCATCTAATACACCTGTCTGCATTCCAGAATACACCTCATCATATAAAAGTGGAACTGCCACAGCCCCAAGAGCATTGACCATGTCTATCATGAGTTTGGAATCGATTACTCTTATCCTGAGCCCCTTTATATCCTCTGCTGTCCTTATCGGTTTCTTACTTGTATAAAATGATCTTGCTCCTGCATCATACCAGGAAAGCCCCACCAGTCCTGTGGTCTCTGTGATCTCCAGAAACTTATCTCCTGTACTTCCATCCAGTACCTTCCACATATGTTCTGCATCCCGGTAAATGTATGGAAGCTGGAGTACATTAAGTCTTTCTTCTTCCTCAGCAAGTACAGTAAGCGAAAGTCTCGCAAAATCAATTCCTCCAAACTTCATCTGCTCCATAACCGAGCTCTCGTCACCAAGCACAGCATTTGCATTGATGTCTATCTGTATTCTTCCTTTTGTTCTCTCTTCTACAAGCTCAGCAAAATATATCGCAGCCTGTACTGTAGGATAGTCTTCAGTCTGGTTATCTGCATAAGTAAAGACATATTCCGGAACTACTTCATCCTGTTTTTTTTCTTTATAATCAGCAAAACAGGCTGTTAAAAAACAGCCTATTGCTAAGAATAAAAAACTATATATTATTGTTTTCTTTTTATTCATCATAAATTATCCAAATAAAGTTGGAAGTATTAAGCTTATTCCTGGGATAAATGTAACCAGTAAAAGTGTAATAAGCATACATACATAGAATGGTAAGGTAGCCTTAACAACCTTCTCCATAGGAAGCTTTGCAATAGCTGATCCAATGAACAGAACCGCTCCTACAGGAGGTGTTAACAGACCAATACCACAGTTAAGGACAACCATTATACCAAACTGTACCGGATCAATTCCTATTGAAGTTGCAATTGGAAGAAGGATAGGTGTTGCGATAAGAATGATCGGTGCCATATCCATAATACATCCAAGTACAAGCAAAATAAGGTTAAGTAAAAGTGCAAGTATAATAGGATTATCTGTAATTCCTGTTATAGCCTGGGCTGCAATGTCAGGAACATGAAGTCTTGTAAGACAGAATCCAAATACTGCTGAAGTTGCAATAAGTATAAGTACTATAGATAAGGTGTTTACACACTCATCAAGTGCATCCCATACGCCTCTCCATGTAAGTCCCTTGTAAACAAATACTGAAACTATAAGGCTGTATACAACGGCTATAGCAGCTGACTCTGTAGCTGTAAATACACCACCAACTACACCAACTACTACGATAAGAACTGCTGCAAGCGCCCATATTGATACGCTTAACTGTTTGAAAAGGTTCTTAATTGAGAATTTCTCTCCCTTTGGATAGTTTCTCTTTACTGAAATGATATATGATCCAACCATCAGGGAAATAGCAAGCAAAGCTCCCGGAATATATCCAGCAAGGAAAAGTGATCCTACAGAAACTCCACCTGCTGTTGTAGCGTAGATAACCATGTTATGGCTAGGCGGAACAAGAAGTCCCTCACATGATGAGGTAATAGTTACTGCTGTTGAGAAATCAGCGTCATATCCCTGATCTACCATCATAGGGATAAGTATTGTTCCAAGTGATGCTGTATCAGCTGATGCAGATCCTGAAATTCCACCAAAGAAGTATGAAGCAACGATATTAACCATTGCCATTCCACCTCTCATCCAGCCTACACAGGCATTTGCAAGTGCAATGAGCTTTTCTGAAATTCCTCCGCTTCCCATGAGAACACCCATGGTGATAAAGAATGGTACTGCCATTAATCCAAATGAACTGATTCCCTTAACCATATACTGGCATATAGTAGCAAGAGGAAGCCCCTGAACTAAGAGGCAGAAAATTGATGCAAGACCTACTGCATAAGCAATAGGGAACCTCAGAAAAATCATGAGGAAAAAGCTTCCAATCAATACAAAGATTGCTGTTGTATTAACGTCCATTAATTTTCCTCCTTTACGTAAAATGCTTTAATATGGTTGTAAATAGCTTCAATTTCAAAAACGATCATTGCAATTCCAGCAAGTGGTACCGGAAAATACATCCAGAATTTTGAAACTGTAGGCATACTGATATATGTTCCTCTCGCACCGATCTGAATAGCATATTTCCATCCTACAACAAGCATTATTACTGCAAGTGCAAAAACAGCTATATCAGATAAAATGTCCAGTCCCTTCAATACATTCTTAGGAAGATAGTTATCAAAGGCTGTCATTCTTATATGTGCTCCCCTTCTTATAGCAAGTGCTGCTGAAAGAACTGCCATGTATGACATAAGAGTAAGTACTACCTCTTCTGACCAGGCAGGATCAGGGATGAAAGGAATATGTCTTCCGCATACAGAAAAAGTTGTGATAGCGATATCTGCAATAAGCAACAGCTTACATAAAACCAATACAATTTTATAAACCATGTCATATATTGGTCTGATTTTATCTAGCTTTTCAAATATAGCCGGCATTTATTTCCCCCCTATCTGTTTAATACATAAGGCACAGAGGTCACAAGGCGACCCCTGTGCCTTAATAAAAATCAAATGTTTAGCTTCTTAAATTAAAGATATGATAATTACTTCATATCAAGGATCTGCTGGTAAAGATCTGCCTGATCAGCTGTTGCTGACTCGATGATATCCTTACATGCATCCTGCCATGGCTTCTTATCTGTAACTTCGATTACATTGCATCCATCAGCCTTTAACTGCTCAAGAACCTCATTTTCAGCCTCTTCAGAGATCTCTCTGTTGTACTGTGATGTAAGCTCTGAAGCCTGCATGATAACATCCTGCTGTGCTGGTGTAAGCTTGTTCCAAGCTTCCTCTGTGATAACTACCTGGATAGCTCCGATTGTATGTCCATCAAGGATAAGGTTGTTAGCAACCTCTGGGAATGCATTTGACTTGTAGTTAGCGATTGGCTGCTCAGCTCCGTCACAAACACCTGTCTGAAGTGCTGAATAAAGCTCACCAAATGCTATAACTGTTGGATATGCTCCAAGACCCTCAACCATACCTGTCATAACAGGGTCGTTAGAAACACGGAGCTTCATGCCCTTAAGATCCTCAAGTCCCTTGATCTCCTTGTTTGTAAAGAAGTGTCTGAATCCTTCCTCACCATAGAAAAGACCTCTAAGCTCTGTTCCATTCTCATAAGGCTCCATAAGGAATTCCTTAGCAAGATCTGATGTAGCAAAATTCCAGAAGTGGTCTCTGCTCTCGAAGGTATAAGGAACTGTAAGAAGTGATGACTTCTTTCCGCCGTAGCTTGTAAGAGCGAAAGCTGAAATACGGGACATATCGATTGTTCCAGCGCCACCAAGCATTGTATCAAGAACGTCGTTCTCTGATCCAAGAACACCTGCTGCCTGAAGGTCGATCTTTACTGATCCGCCTGAAAGCTTCTCAACCTGCTCCTTGAAGTAGGTTCCTGTCTTTCCAACGATTGTGTCGAGTGGGTTAACCTCAGCATAAACTAAAGTAACCTCAGGATCATTAGCAACATCACCTACTGCTGCCTCTTCTCCTTCTGCAGCCTCCTCACTTGCTGCCTCTGTAGCCGCTTCTGTTGCAGCTTCTGTAGCTGCCTCTGTTGCTGCTGCTGTTGTCTCTTCCTTCTTGCCGCCACAAGCTGCAAGTGAAAGAACCATTGCTGATGCCATAAGCACTGCTAATGTTTTTTTCATATCTTTTCCCTCCATTTATCTTTAAGGAACATACTTCGTGCTCCTCATATTTATTTTTTTATGTATTTTGCACTACATCTTTGTATGTCTCTATTATAATACAAGTATTTCGCATAATAAAAGTAATTTTTTTATATAATCTTAGCATTATTTTGTCCAAAATTAATATTTTCTTTATTTAATGTTAAATTACATCTGCTATTCCTTATTTTTATATTCTGAAGGGCTTTTTCCTGTAACTCTCTTAAATACTTTCGCAAAATAATTTGCATCCTGATAGCCTACAGCTTCACTTACTTCTCTGACATTTTTATCTGTCTTTAGCAGAAGCTCCTTTGCTTTTTCAACTCTGTAATCAGCAAGATAGGTTATAAAGCTCTTTCCAAAAGTCTGCTTGAACAGCTTGCAGAAATAAGCATCTGAATATCCAAAAAATGAAGCCGCATCCTGCATTGATATCTCACGCACGTAATTATCTTCAATGTATTCCTTCATTTTCTCTGCGATTGCAGCCTGTCTTCCGCCTTCAAGCTCGTCACTGTCATATTTATTTCTTGCATTTACGTTGTCCGGCTTTACTTCATCAGCTATTCTCAACGCTTCTTCCACTACAGCAAACAGCTCGCTCTCATTAAATGGCTTTAAAAGATAGTCCAGAGCTCTTACACTTATCGCCTTCTTGGCATAGCCAAAATCATCAAAGGCCGTAAGGAATATAATACTGCATCTGGAATACATCTTTCTTATTTCTTCAGCCGCCTGCAAACCATCTATACCCGGCATCTCTATATCGAGTATAACCGCATCCAGTTGTTTTTCTCTTGCAACTGCTATTGCTTCTTTTCCATTTTTTGCTTCATATATCGTGCACTGCTCAGAAAAATGTTTTTCCAAAGTTGTACGAAGAACCAGTCGTTCTATCTGCTCATCATCTGCTATCAAGATTTGATACTGTCTCATAATCATTTCCCTCCGGTATCAAAATATGTATCCTTGTTCCAACATTTTGTGTACTTGTTATTTTAAATTCGCACTTTTCACCATACATGGATAAAAAGATCCTGTAAATGTTTCCAAGGCCTATGCCAACATTAGAGGTTCTTTTTTTCTTTATATTTTCAGTTATTTCTTTAAGCTTTTCTTCTGATATTCCCTTTCCGTTATCGCTTATATCTATGGCTACTCCATTTTCTGTATTGTTGATGTCTATATTTACCTTGCCGCCGTCTTCCTTGCCCTGAAGCCCGTGTACTATACAGTTTTCAACTATAGGCTGAAGTGTAAAAGGAGGTATCATAACCTTCTGGCTGTCAGCATTGCAGTTTAACTCAAACTCCATTCTGTCTCCAAATCTCATCTTCTGGATATAGATATACTGTTCAAGCATATTTAACTCCTGCGAGAGTATAACCACCGACTGCCTTGTTCTTAAGCTATATCTGAACAGTTCTCCTAGCGCATTTGTCATCTGCACTGTTACAGGTGCATCCTCCAATCTGGCATTGCAGGCTATCATATTAAGTGTATTGAAAAGAAAATGCGGATTAACCTGAGATTTTAGAAGCTCAAAATTAAGACTTTCAAGTTTCTGCTCAACTTCCAGCTTTTCTATTTCCTCTTCATGAAGCTTGTCAGCAATTATCTGTTTTTCCTCTAAGGTACTTATATAATTCTTCGTTGACTGCTTCATTTTATTGAAGGCTTTGCTAAGCATATACAGCTCATCCCTGTTTTCTATTTCAATATCAGGGAAATCATATTCATTCCTTGCAATTCTCTCAGATGCCTCAGCAAGCTCATAAACCGGCTCTGAAATAGACTTATTTATAAGACCATTGAGAAATTTTCCAATGAGAATATATATAAATGCAAGCACAAAGGTAATCGCTGGCAAAATGTAGAATTTTTTTATCATTCCATGATAAATTAATGAGCTGTCTTTGAGAGTCATTCCAATAAGACTGTTTCCATATGTGACAAGATAAGTATTTATATTATACACCTTGTAGAGCTCTGTAATATAATTCCAGTCTGTCACATTCAGGCTAAGCACTCTTTCATTAAGTCTTGAATATTCTTTATATGCCGACTTTATATTCCATGTCTTGGCAAATCTTTGAGGACCTATCCGTTTATAATCATAAGGCAGATTTGATATAGCTTCCCTGGTTTCCGAAACGGCCTTTTCGTAATTTATCTTATTGTCCTCTGTTCTGTATTTTGTATATTGTCTGAACGCAATATCTTCCTTTTGAATCGCATCTACGTAGTTATAGCATCTGATATTGTCATCCAGCAGAACCTTAAAGTTCTGTGTTGTAAACAACAAAATAAATACAGTTAAGGCAATAGAAACCAAAATAGACAAAATAGACGTTCCCAAAAGTACACCTATTTTATCCTTGATGCTAAGAGAACGCCATTTTTCATTAAAACTATGAAATTTACTTTTATCCTTCAACAAAATTCTTTTCCTTATTTACAAATCTCGTTGTTGCCGCCTGCCAGTACAGTGATACGGTTCCTATCGGACCATTACGCTGTTTAGCAATGATAACCTCTGCCTCGCCCTTATGCTCAGAGTCTGGATTATAATATTCATCCCTATATAAAAACATTACAATATCCGCATCCTGCTCTATTGCTCCCGACTCTCTAAGATCCGAAAGCATAGGTCTCTTGTCCACTCGGCTTTCACAGGCTCTTGAAAGCTGGGAAAGAGCTACTACAGGACACTCCATCTCTCTTGCAAGTGCCTTAAGCGATCTTGATATATCTGAAACTTCCTGCTGCCTGTTGTCAGATTTCTTTGAGCCTCCGCTCATAAGCTGAAGATAGTCTATCATAATAAGATCAAGTCCTCTTTCCAGCTTAACTTTTCTACATTTACTTCTAAGCTCAGGAACTGAGATACCCGGAGTATCATCTATAATTATATTTGATCCTCCAACTCTTCCGGCAGTATCTATAAGTCTTGTCCAGTCATTTTCTGTAAGCTTTCCTGATCTAAGTGCCTGCGCATCAATACCTGAATCCATTGAAAACATACGGTTTACAAGCTGAGGCGCACTCATCTCGAGAGAAAAGACCATACATGGACGTTTCTTCTTGACAGCTACATATTCCAAAATATTTAATACGAAGGCTGTCTTTCCCATTGAAGGTCTTGCCGCCACTAATATGAAATCAGATGGCTGTAAACCTGTGGTCATGTAGTCAAGATCAGTAAAGCCAGTCGCAACTCCTGTAATATGATCCTTAAGCTGCGAAGCCTCCTGTATTTTCTGCATTACCTCTATAGCAACATCTTCTATAGGGGTATACTCGTGTCTTCCTCTGGTTTTCAAAAGCTCAAATATTCTTTTTTCTGTATCAGAAAGAATATCTTCGGTCTCATCACTTCCATCATAGCATTGCTGGACTATAGTTTCAGCAGTCTTAATAAGCTTACGCAGCAGTGATTTTTCATATACTATCTCTGCATATGCCTTTACATTTACAGAGGTAGGAACAGTATTATATATATCCTTCAAAAAATCCAGAGACTGCATCTCCGGAGGAGCTCCATCCTTAATAAGCTTATCCTGAACCGTTACAAGATCAACTGGCTTGTCCTGACTATAAAGCTCCCTTATAGCTTCAAACATAATGCCATACTGTCTCTGATAAAAATCTTCTTTATTAAGGATTTCAGAAGCAACACTTATGGCGTCCTTGTCCATGAGCATTGAGCCAATAACTGACATTTCAGCTTCCATGCTCTGAGGAGCTGATCTTTTTAACAGTGCCTCATCCATCTTTTATGCTTCCTCTACCTTTACTGTAACCTCTGCACTTACTTCCTTGTGAAGCTTTATAACTACCTTATGCTCACCTATTGTCTTGATAGGCTCCATAACGATCTTCTTCTTATCTACATCCAGCTTCATATCGTCTTTAATTGCCTTTGCAATTTCTTTGCCAGTAATTGAACCGAAGGTCTTTCCGTCCTTACCAGCCTTAATTTTTACTACTATTGTCTTTCCATCTAATTTTGTCTTTGTATCCTTAGCTGAAGCTACCTTTGCAGCTTCAATTTTCTCTGCATTTGCATTTGCAAGCTTAAGATTATTAAGGTTTACAGCATTAGCTTCAAGTCCAAGCTTCTTAGGAATTATATAATTTCTTCCGTAGCTGTCATTTACCTTTACTATTGTGCCCTTCTTTCCAAGGCTTTTTACATCTTCTATCAAAATAATCTGCATTTTATTCTATCTCTCCTTCATCCATCATTATATCTATAACTTCTTTGACCTTAGCAATCGCTTCTTCAAGGCTGATGTCCTTAAGCTGCGCTCCGGCAACGGCCTTGTGACCGCCTCCTCCAAGCTTCTCCATCATGACCTGGACGTTTACCTCATCTATACTTCTTGCTGAAATAAATATTTTTCCATCATAAGGTGTAAGAACAACTGCTGCCTTTATTCCTCTGATTTCAAGCAGGCTGTTAGCCGCCTGTGCACCAACAACTGTAGGCGATTCTGTTCCCTCAGGATTGCATACACTTATGGCAAAATTACTTCTGTAAATCTCTGCTTTGTCTATAGCATCAGCCTTTGCCTTGTAGTCAGCAAAGTTCTCCCTAAACATCTTCCTTACTCTTACGATGTCAGCACCGCTTCTTCTTAAGAATGCAGCCGCTTCAAAGGTTCTTACTCCTGTCTGGTTTGTAAAGCTCTGGGTATCTACTACCATTCCAGAGTACATCGCCTCCGCTTCCTGTGAAGTAAGTCTTATATCGTCGCTTATGTACTGGACGATTTCTGCGACCATTTCAGACGCTGATGAAGCATAAGGCTCTACATATGAAAGCACTGCATTATCAATGGTTTCCGAGCCCTTTCTATGGTGGTCTACTACAACTATTGTGTTAGAAGCAGAAAGCAGCCTTGGCTCCTCAGTATAACTAGGCCTGTTAACATCTACAACGACCACGATTGTGTTTTTATCCACAAGCTCAAGCGCTTTGTCGCCACTTATAAACATATCCTTTGGATAATCAGCATTTTCCACAAACCTCATCTTCATAGGTTTAACTGAAAGATTGGTATTTCCACTTACGATATATGCCTTCTTACCAAATGCTGTCGCTATTCTCCAGAAGCCTATTGCAGCTCCAAAGCTATCGACATCACTCATCTTGTGTCCCATTACGATAAGCTTGTCCTTTGAATCCAGCAGCTCCTTAAATGCATGAGCCTTTACTCTTGCCTTTACTCTTGTATTCTTTTCAACAGCCTGGGCCTTTCCACCAAAATATCTTATATCTTCAACAGATTTTACTACAGCCTGATCCCCGCCTCTTCCGAGTGCAAGGTCTATTGCAATTCTTGAGAAATTATAGTTGGCCTGATATCCCTTTCCTCCCATACCTACACCTATACTAAGCGTAAGTGAAAGCTCATTTCCGATATTTACAGTTTTAACCTCTTCCAGAACTGAGAACCTATCTTCAATCATCCTCTTCATATCCTTATCCATGACAAGGAAAAAGTACTTGTCCTTTTCGATTTTTTTGACAAGTCCGTTCATTGAAGAAATGTAATTGCTTATCTTTCTGTCAACAAGTGCTGTAAGCAATGAACGCCTTACTTCCTCAACTGTCTCAAGAGCTTCCTCATAGTTATCAAGATATATAAGACCTTCGCAGAGTCTGGAATCATTATAAAGCTTTTTGTATTCAACCAGCTCAGTCTCATCTGTAATGTAGAGCGCAACTACCTTCTTATGAGCTTCATCAAGTGAAATAGGCGTATTGCTATCCTCTGCAATTGCTGTTTTTTGAAGCTCAATCTTATATCTCTTTTCTCCAAATGAGCTATGCACAAATGCAGCTTCAGAATCATACCTAAGCATCTCATCCGTGATGTCCGGGAAAATGGCTTTGATATTTCCTAATTTAGCATTTTCATCCTGAAGCATATCCAGAAATGCATAATTCTGCCATATGATATAACCCTGTTCATCACAGAGGGCTGTTGGCGTTGACATCTCTCTTATAAGCTTCTTCTGAATGGTTTCATACCCCTGCGCAAAGCTTACAAGGCCTGCAAATATGCCTTTTTTGCTATAAAAATAAAGTCCAAGGCAAATCAGCACAGTTATCAGAGAAAACATAAAGACAAGACCATCTTCATGCTCTGGAACTGCTATTACTATAAGATTTGAAACCACAACAAAAACAGACAGCAACAAAGGCCATCTCAAATAAACTGATATTGATAATCCTAATTGTCTTTTACTTTTCATAATAGATGATTATATCACATAAAAAGTTAAATGCATAGAAATTAAGACATTCTGTGGCCAGATTTGCGCCATCTATAAAGACGTTTAAGCTTGTAAATTAGCTTACTATATGATAATATAAAAAACGATAATATAATGTAAGGATACATATCTTTACAACATCAGATCATTATAAGGAGGTAAATTTACTATGGCATATAAGATTACAGACGCATGTGTTATGTGCGGAAGCTGTGCAGACGTTTGTCCTACAGGAGCTATTTCTGAGGGAGACGGACAGTACGTTATCGATGCAGATGTTTGCGTAGATTGCGGAAGCTGCGCTGGTCAGTGTCCAACAGGCGCTATCGAGGAGTAATTTATTACAATAATTAATCGACGGAGAGTTTTATACTATCCGTCGATTTTTTTATGTGACAATCAGCCAGTCTGCCTCTTTCTCTATATTAAGCTCTGAAAAATATTTTTCTTCCATAGGAATCCATCTTGTGCGGAACATTTCGAATCTTTCTTTGCCATTCCTTGCTATTATCCTGCTCTCCTGATCCTCACTACTACATTTCATAAATATTTTCAGATCGTAATAATCACATAACTCCGGCCTCATTGAATAGGATCCCTCTACTATGTATATGTCAGAAGGGCCTATGCTTATCGGCTTATTATCATAACCCATCAGAGAACAGTTAAACCGCCTGTATGATATCTCACCCTTGCTGCTTTTTATATATTTTCCAACCTCGTCAATAAATCTTTCATAATGAACATTGCCACCGGGAAGCGCAAGTCTTTCTGCTGTCCTAAGCTCTGGGGGAAGAAAAAAATCATCCATATGCACTATCGCTGCACTGAATTTCTTTGCAATATAAGCTGCAAGGCTTGTTTTTCCCGAACCGCACATACCGTCTATGCCGATAACAATATTACTGGCTTTATCCGGTTTATTTATGAGACTTTCAATCAGCCCGTCAATATAAGCATTTTCCTTAAAATCCCATTCTATCAATCTGCTCACCCTCATCTGTTTATAGTTTTGTTAAGTCTCTTTACTATAGGCGGAATAATAAGTAATTGCAGGATAATTCCTGGAACCGCTTTGACAAAGCCCCCTGCTATAAAAAGTTCCACTGAAAATGCTTTCGCTCCAGCAAGTGCAACTATAGAAGATACTCCACCCCAGACAATCCTTCCTGCAAGCATTGATACAAGAAGTGCCTTATATTCTGAATATTTCTTGTGTCCAAGCTTCTTATATACAAAGCCAGCCACAAGACCATAAGTCATCAGTTCAAATGCCATTGGTATTCCAACAGGTGGCTGAGGCATGTTGAACATAATATATCTAAGAATAGGAGCTACAAATCCAACAATAGCGCCATAGCCCGCACCACAGAGGAGTGCACAGATAAAAACCGGAAAATGCATAGGAAGAAGCATATTTCCTATCTGCGGAATCTGTCCTGTAAGAAACGGAAGCACCAGACAAAGAGAAAGACACAGTGCCGAAACCGTTAATTTAGTTAAATTATTTTTACGCATAGCAAAATTTCTCCTTATATAAATTTATAAGAAACGTGCGCCGCCAGGTGTACACCTAAAAAGAGGCCTGCGCCCTAAGGCTCAGACCTCCTTGCTGCATGCTTTATTATAAATTTTTAATCAAGGCTACGCAAGCTGATTTTTCTTTATGTACTGCATTTTCCTATCTTTTTTCCAGTTATAAACCAGAAAAATTATACATAAAAATTAAGATTTATTACTCAGCTCTAAGGATAACTCTTGAAGGATACTCTGCAGAATGATGTATTGTATTATGCGCTACAACAGTCTCTACTCCGCAATATCCTTCCTTTGTATTTGAGTTAGGGAACATAAAGTTCTTTGCACTTGAAGTAATGGTTACTCTAAGCTTATGACCTGGAAGGAAGCAGTTAGAGAACTTTGTAGTTCTGATATTTATCTTGTATACCTCTCCCTTCTCCATAAACTCAGCCTTTTCAAAGCTATTTCTATATCTTGCAGAAATAACTCCATCTGCATGCTTGATTGAACGTCCATTTTCATCCACATCTGTGATTCTAACAAAGAAATCTGTATCTACAGCATCTGATGAAACATAAAGC
Source organism: Eubacteriales bacterium (assembly GCA_030525875.1). GTDB lineage: Bacteria > Bacillota > Clostridia > Lachnospirales > Lachnospiraceae > Avilachnospira. The sequence continues at coordinate 43,735 of JAUNDV010000002.1, read as the reverse complement.
TCAAAGCTTGCATCTCCGGTAATAGTAAGTGGCTCCTTAAATGCTTCTGTTGTAAAGCAGAGAATATCCTCTCTCTTTTCCTCTTCTGTATAATCCTCAGGAACCTCTATTTCATTTTCAGACATATCAATGATATGGGTTGCAGGATTCTTTGGATCATAGTCATATGAATCTGAAGGTGCAGCCGATACAGGCTCACTGGCAAGAACACCATCTCCCAAAGAAGTATTTGCATGTCCGTTACTTCCAAGGTACAGCGAAAGCTCCTTTGCTTCTGGAAGAGGCCAGTTTTCAGCTGTCTTCCACTTGCCCTCTCCTACCGTGTAATACTGAACTGGTGGCATCTCGCCGATTCCATTTTCAATCTCCTTAAGATGCTTCTCAAACCATCTAAAATAAATAAGGTCAAGGTCAAATCTAAGTGCATTGTTCTTAAATGCAACACCGTGCATATCGTACTTACTATTTCCGCTATGCTGCCATGGTCCAAGAATCACCTTTCTATCCTCTGCCGGGAAATCATGAACAAGCTCAAGTGCCTCTGTAGTTCCCATGCCATTGTCATCATACCAGCCTGACTGGATAAGTGCAGGAATCTTTGCGCCCTTGCTTCTGTCGTGCCAGCTGCTTCTCTGCCAGAATTCATCATTATCGCTTACAACAGTCCACTTCTCAAGGAAAGGAACGCTGTAACCAAGCGCCTTTTTAGGAAGATCTGACAGCGGTCTTATATTAAGAACCTCATCCCAGTCATCTCTCTCCATAAGCTCCGGCTTAAACATCTTCTGTGAAACAGCAAAAGCCCAGGCCATCATTCCAGAAGTCATAGTTCCGCCTCTTCTAGGAATATCTATAAATGAACCACCTGCACAAACAACACTGATAAGTGCCTTTAAATGTGGGTTTGCACTTGCAGCCGCTGCCCACTGTACATAGCCAAGATATGAGCCACCAACCATACCAACTCTTCCAGAAGACCAAGGCTGATCAGCAATCCAGTTAAGTGTATCATCACCATCCTCTACCTCAAAGTAGTTAGGTATCCACTCTCCCTCACTTCTGTTTCTTCCTCTTACGTCTTCAACTACTACAGCATAACCTCTCTGTACATATCTGTAATAAACATCTGCTCCAAGCTCCTTGCCATATGGAGTACGCACAAGCACTGTAGGAAGCTTCCCACTAAGATCAGCCGGAAGATATACATCAGCAGCCAGCTTTACACCATCACGCATAGGAACCATATATTCCTTAGCTTTTCCTATTGGATGAATTTCTTCATTAGGGAAAGCCTCTTTCCAATCCTTGAGAACAGTCTTATCCTCCCTGCCTTCTTCCACAAGAATAGTTACCATCTCTCTTGCCGGTGTCATGAAGGCAATAATTCTTCCATCCTCAATAACAACATTAAGAGGGAATTTGATATCCCTTTGCATAAACTCAGTTCCATTTTCACTAAGCCATCTCAGCCCATCAAGCTTAACTTCCATATTTCCTTCTGAAAATGCAGACTCCTCCTTAATAAGCTTCGCAATAAGAGCAAAATCCATCTTTGTAAATCCTTTAAGATATTCTGCTCTTTCATTAGAAAGCCCAGCTTCCTCTGTCATTTTCGCTGTATATATATCAAGCTCGCTAAGTCTTATATTTTCATTGTCAAAGCTAACCTTCCCATAAAGAATGCCAGAGATATAAAGGTTAAATTGTCTCATATAACTTCTCCTTCTAAAAGATAAAGCTGTCTTCTGAAATGAATCAATATGCAATTCACATACTGCTTTTCATACAAAGGACAGCTTTATTAATTTCTTATTTAATTTATTATTAAACTCATTTTCTGCTGTTTAAAGCAAGTATTTATTGTTTAAAAGCCCAGAACTGCCTTTATTGCATAAGCAACTGAAATTCCAACATAGTTACCCAGCGCACCTGCAAGAACACCCATAAGAAGACCAATATTGATGATTGATTTCCACTTAGCACTTGATGCTACCAAAGCTGCTGTTGGTCCGTCAGAGATACATCCAACGATTGAAAGCAGGATATACTCAAATCTAACCTTGAACAGTCTTGTAATGAAGAGGTGAAGCAAGGTAGAAACAGCTATTACGCAGAAGCAGAACAAAGTAATATAGAAGGTTGATCCAAAGAACTGCTTTAAATCTACTGCAAAACCAATTGTTACAAGGAATAAAAGTGCTACATAAAGACCAAGATCAAAGTTTCCTCTAAGTCTCTGAACAAATGGAATCTGTGCTGCTATGATTGAGAATGTAGTGATAAGAAGTATTCTTCCTGCACTTCTGAAACCTTCTCCAAAGATCATTCCTGAAATAGTAGTAGCAACCCATACAATAAGGAAACCTATACCAAGAAGCCATGCAATCTCCTGAATGCTCCACTCCTTAGCTGCCATAAGCTCTTCTTCATCATCTCCGCCAGCAAGCTCAGCCTCAGTAAAATGATATGGCCAGAACTTCTTTAATAACTTTGAGCTTGCATAAATAGCAGGCATAGCAAAGTATAAGATAAGTGAAGGAATACCTACAACATAGTCAGCTGCGTTAGCTGCTGCAATAGTCTCCTTAGCAGCATCAAGTCCAACAGCAATTGCAGTAAGGTTTGAGCTTCCTCCTGTATATGTTCCAACGAACATACCTGCAACTTTCCATCCCTCTGGTACCTTGTCTGCAAAGAAAAGACCAAATACAAAAGCTGCGAAGCAAACGCTGATTACAGCTGATGCAAGAGCTATAAGAGGCTCCTTTGTAAGCTTTCTCATCTGCTTAAGATCAAGGCTCAACAGACAGATACTAACTGAAAGAGGTACACAGTAGGTAGTTAATGCATCATATGTTGGATCTGATACAGGAACTATCTTTAAGTTAGATAAAATTATTCCAATAATAATAACTGTAAGTGCTGGTCCTAATGGCTTAACCCATTTGAATCTCTGAAGGTAGAAACCAAGTGCGACTACCATAAACATAACCATCAGTAAAGCACCAGGTGAACTTAATAAGGTTGTTGGCTCCATAAAATATCCCCCTGTTCTAATTTAGAAATCAATATCAAGGCCAAGACCTGGCTTCTCTGACATTGTATAAACACCGTTCTTAATAGTAAATCCGCCGCTCATTCCCATTTCAGGATCTACAGCATACATAAAGCTGTCACAGTCAGCCTCAGTTACGTTTGCCTTAGCAGCAACGAAACTTGCACCTGCAGCGATAGCAACCTTAGACTCAAGCATGCAGCCTACCATACAGTTAACATGGTTAGCCTCTGCAATAGCATTGATCTTCTCTGCCTCATAGAGTCCGCCACACTTCATAAGCTTGATATTAAGAATATCTGCTGCATCCTTCTTTACTGCTCTTGCAGCATCAATTGATGTATGGATAGTCTCATCAAGCATAACCTTAACATTTACCTTTGAACGGATAAATGCTGCTCCGTCTACATCCCAGTAAGGAACTGGCTGCTCAACAGCCTCAACTCCTCCAACCTCGTCAAATGCATTAAGTGTTCTTATTGCATCATTAACTGTGTAGCCCTGGTTAGCATCAACTCTAAGTCTTACAGAAGGTCCTACTGCCTCTCTGATAAGCTTAATAGCTCTTATATCATTTTCAGGATTGATTCCTGCTTTAATCTTAAGAACGCTGAAACCGTCATCTTCAACACGGCTTTTAGCCTCAGCTGCCATATTCTCTGGTGTATCGATTCCGATTGTCATATCTGTAATGAAAGAATTAGAATTTCCACCAAGAACCTTGTAAAGAGGCTGTCCCATCATCTTACCCTTGATATCGTAAAGAGCAATATCAATAGCTGCCTTAGCTGCTGTATTTCCAACAATGAGACGATCCATCATAACGTGAATCTGCTCAATATTTACAGCATCCATGCCGATAAGAGCCTGCCTGAATAAGTTGAGAACGCAGATAACTGTCTCATTTGACTCACCTGTAACTGGCTCAAAAGGCGCTGCCTCTCCTATACCCCAGATGCCTTCGTCTGTCATGATCTTTACAAGAATGTTCTCTGAATGATCCTGCTCAGCAAAAGCGATCTTAAATGGCTTTTTCATAGGAATATAAAGCTTTTCAATTTTAATGTCTGTAATCTTCATTTATATTTCCTCCGTAAAAATATATTATCGCAATTTTACTATTTGTAAAATTTTGTGTCAACAGCTTAACGCGTTTTATTACTATAATCTCACTATTTTACACAATTAGTATAATTTTAAGATTTGTCTTGTATGAATTTAAGTAATATCTATATATGTATAATAGCCAAAAAAAAGTTTTTTTATCTTATTTTTTAATATAAATAGTTTAATGTCTTATTTTTTGGTATATTAATCATAGAACAAATGCGTTTATTCAGTATATTAAGGAGAATAATACTTTATGTTAGGTGATATTATTAGATCTGTAAGAAAGCAGAAGAGAACAACCTTAAAGGAAATATCAGAGAAATCAGGACTCTCCATCGGTTATATATCTCAGATAGAAAGAAATCAGACCGAACCATCTTTATCCACTCTTCGTAAGATAAGTCAGGCCCTGGATGTTCCTACTTATTATTTTATGAAGCAGGTAGAGCTTGATGGAGAATATAGCGAAGAGGACGATTATGATGAGTCAGCCATCCAGACTGCTCCTGTAGCTTCTGAAAAGGAAACTCCTAGTACAGAGAATGACGACAGCAATGTAAGTTATGTAAAAATTACTTCTGATCAGATCGTAAGCCTGTCACTGCCTAACTCACATGTTAAATACCATCTCCTGTCACCGATGCCATCTCCTAAGTATGTTCCTCAGTCTTTGGTAATAAGATTTGAACTTGATCCAAAGTCAGCTGACGGAGACTTTCCAGTAAAGCATCCAAGTGAGGAAATTATTATTGTAGAAAGTGGCGAACTAGTCATCGAAATCCCTGGAGAGAAAATCAGACTCCGCAATGGAGAAAGCATGCTCCTAAAGTCAAACATTCCTCACACCATATACAATGAGCTTGATACCACCGTCACCGGCTTATCGCTCTTTACACCAGCGATATGGTTTCCTATAGCAAGGACTTCTAATTGAGTTTTATAGAACAAAAGGTATGCGACATATCAACACCCCTCATGATTGAGGGGTCTTTCTTTTTTCTACGCTTTACACAACATATATTGATATACAAGTTTTAGTTGGGTATAATATAGATAGGTGATTGACATGAATATGATTTTAAATACAGTTTTACAGGAAAAACAGAGAATAGACTATATGTTGGCGAGGTATCAGGAAACACTTTCCAATCTTCCAAAAGGTACGATTTCTGAAAAGAAAATCAATGGAAATATCTACTACTATCTAAAATACAGAGACGGAAAAAAGGTCATTTCAAAGTATGTCGGGAAAGATGAGATTAAAGAAGTACGAGAGCAGGTTGATAAACGTCACCATGTTGAAGCCATGATCAAGTCCTTGACCAAGGAGCAGAGACTCGCCACAAAAATATTGGAGGAAAATCTATGATTTTATACCATGGAAGTAATGTAATCGTATCCAAGCCAAAGCTCATCCAGCAAAATCGTTTTCTAGACTTTGGTTTCGGATTTTACACAACAACAAATAAGATGCAGGCAATTGGCTTTGCTGACAAAGTATACAAGCGCCGAAAAGAGGGGCGTCGAGTCGTAAATATCTATGAACTTGATAAAGCGAAGGCATTTTCTTCATGTTCTGTTTTGAGCTTTGATACCGCAAATGAAGCCTGGTTAGATTTTGTATCTGACAATCGGGCTGGAAACTATAACGGCGAAGCTTTTGACATTATCTTCGGACCGGTCGCCAATGATGATGTTTATACAACCTTTAACTTATATACAGCCGGTGTGTTTTCAAAAGAGCAGACTCTCGAAGCCTTAAAAATTAAGAAACTCTATAACCAGCTGGTGTTTACATCAGAAAATGCATTAAGTTACCTGAAATTTATCGGAACAGTTCCAGAGGAGGAATTTTAATGGAGAAACAGAAATTTGAAGCAGTGTTAACACTTTTGGTTCCGCAGGTAATCCGTCTGATCACGGAACACTATCCATACGACGAAGTAGCTGCTTCCAGAGAGTTTTATGAATCGGGAGTGTATTCTTCATTAGAGCATGAAGATACAAAAGTATGGCATCTAAGTCCTTTGATGCTATTCAATATGTTTGATGAAGAAAAGAAAACCGGTACATTTACATTTCCAGAGGAGGTATGATTATGAGTAAGGAAGGAATTTTTCTGATCTACTGTGTCGAGAAATACAAAACCGCAAAGAATTTAACCGGCAAGCAGGTTTCTGCACTTTTTACCAAATACCGTGTGTGGGAATATATTTATTCTTGTTATGAAGCACTTCACACCACTGGTGAAAAATATATTGTAGAAGATATTGATCTATATATCGAAGCCAGGCAATCCGCATAAGATGAAATTGACATTATCAATCTATCCGTCCCCTTAATTCTGATCCATTTTTAGGGTAAGCTGGCATTGTGTTGGAGGCTTTTATATATTGTAAAACCGTGTTATCTATTTTTGTACCTGTCTTTATACAGGTACTTTTTTAACTTTACAGAAAACGAAGTTTCCTGTAAAACAAAAACATCTATTTACAGTCAAAAACCATAAATAGATGTTGAAGCGGATGATGGGAATCGAACCCACGTGTACAGCTTGGAAGGCTGTCATTCTACCATTGAACTACACCCGCGAAGGTTACTTATTTGTTTTGTTCTCTCGAACATGTTGAAGTATATACTAAGCACCAAAAATAGTCAAGCATTTTTTTTATTTTTTTCATCCATCTATCCATCATCACATTCCTATCATCTTTTTGTTATAGGTTATTTTGTATCATAATTCGCCAAAATATAAGCTTTTTAGAGTATATTTTGGGTTATTACTTTTATTTATACCCCATAATAATTATATTCATTATACAAATATTCTTCATCATGATACTATTTTATTAACATTTTATACAAAGCGTATAATGAAAGCGAGGAAATATTTATGACAATGACAAAACGTGAAAGATTTATGAACTTCTTACAGAACAAACCTGTAGATCGTGTTCCAGTTGCATTCTTCCACCATTTTGTAGAAGCTCCAGAATGGGGAACAGGCCTTGAAAATGCAGACGCATTTGAGCGTAACGTTATGGGACACAAATACGCTCTCGAGAAATTCGATCCAGACGTTGCAAAAATTATGAATGATACACTTATGATCATGCCACTCGATACATCTTTTGTCGAGAAGGCATCCGACCTCAGAAATGTAGTACCTCCTGCTGTAGATTCTGCATACGGAAAGAAAACAAGAGAGCTTACAGAGCGTGTTCTTGAAATCTACAAAGATTGTGATGCTCCTGTTTATTCAACCGGATTTTCTCCATATATCGTTCTCCGTACAAGTCTGAGCGGTTTAGATGTAGGAACAGTTTCTGACCAGAAACCTTTATTCCTTCAGTATCTTGAGGAGGATCCTGATTCTGTTGTTGCAGCACTTGATAAAATCGCTGATGGCATCATTGCACTCAACGAAATGCTTATTAAGGAATGTGGCGTAGATGGAATTTACTTCAGCGTAAACAATCAGGCACAGTATATACCTGATGAACTTTATGCAAAATATGTTGCACCATCTGATAAGAAGGTTATGGCAGCCGCTAACAAACTTAGCAATATGAACCTTCTTCATATCTGTGGATATCACGGACTTTCTAACACACTTGAGTTATTCAAGGATTACGAAGCAGCTGCTTACAATATCGCAGTATACGCTGAAGGTGTATCATTAAGCGATGGAAAGAAACTCTTTGGCGGAAAGCCAGTATTTGGAGGATACGCACAGGATACAATCATCTACAAGGGAACAAAGGAAGAAGTTAAGGAAGCTGCATTCAAGATTCTTGATGAATGTGGTCAGGTTGGTGTTATGCTCGGAGACGATTGCACCGTTCCTAACGATATCGACGATACACGTCTTGAGTGGGTACGTGAAGCCGCAATAGAATATGCAGAAAAACATTAATCGCTAATTGTTTTATCAAATTATAGACTATCTATTTTCTGCAAAAACTATATTGTGTAAATAATCTAGAATCAATGAGCATTGTTTTGCTCACAAGCTTCAAGAGCATGCGATGCTCATTTGATTTTATGTTTATTTTTGAAAGGGGTTAATATGGAAAATAAAGGAAAAGGCGGTGCTTGGCAAACATTTAGCATATGGTTTGGTCTAGGCGCTTTGATGTTCGGAACATATTGTGGCGCAAACATGGCATCAGGAGTTTATGCCTCACAATACATTGTAACGCTTGGAGGAGGATGGGCACTCGTATGGCTTCTTATCTTCTTCGCTGCAATGGCTTTCTTCTGCGTAACAGGACTTAATTTTGTACGTGCATATAAAGTTAGCAACTATAACTCTTATTATCTTGCGCTTTACGGCCTTGAGAAGCCTAACTCAAATCCAACATTAAAGATGATTGTTACTATCTTCTTTGATATCTATTCAACAATGATGGGACTTGTTACTGTAGGCGCTACCATAGCACTTTTCTCACAGCTTATGAATCAGCTCTTTGGTATACCTAATACAATTGCAAGTATTGGCGGAGTTCTTCTCTTTGCCGCTCTTACAGTAAATGGTGCTGGTTTCTTAAGAAAATTCAACGGCGTTATGACTGTTACACTTATTGTTTCACTTGTTGCAATCATGATAGCAGTATTTGCTATTCGTGGCGATGTAATCGCAGCACGTATAGGAAATTTCGAAGAAGGTCCTAACTGGGGCATAAGCACAGTAAATGCCCATCTCAGCATGTTCCTTGCATATTGTGCTACCTGTTCTCAGTGGGGTTCATCTCTTAGTAACTATGGTGACAGACTCCGTAACCAGAAGGACGCTATCGGATCAGGCATCATGATAGGTGCATTAGTTACCTTGCTTTTTGTTATGACCGGTATTATAGTTCTTCCATTTATGCCTGATGTAGTTTCAGACAGTGCACCTATTCTTACAATATGTCAGAAATATCTTCCTCCTGTTCTTACAGCAGTTTACTGGGTTGTTGTTGTATTTTCAGTTGTATCAACTGCACCAAGTTTTACATTCAACTTCTCAAACCGTTGGGCAACAGTTTGGAAATCTGACAAGGTAAGCCATAAGATGAAGTTCTTCATTCTTTCTACCGGTTACCTTCTTGTTTGCTGGTTCATTTCACGTGTTGGACTTATTGCCATCGTAAACAAGGGATATACACTTCTTGGAAAGATCGCTCTTCCAACTATCGTTCTTCCTCTTATCATATCAATTCCACGTGTTATGAAGAAGAATCGTGAAGAAAGAGAGCAGAAACAAGCTTAATATGTAAAATAAAATATACCAAAAAAGACTTTCGTCACTTACAGCGAAAGTCTTTTTGTATTTAATCTTATCAAAAAATCCCCAAATGTTCCATCAGTATCTTCACTCCCAAAAAGCAAAGTATCACACCTCCAAGTATCTGGGCATTCTTCTTAAGCTTGCTTCCAAAGAATCTCCCAAGCTTTACTCCAATGAAGCTCATAGCAAAGGTTATTACACCTATAAATATCACAGCTGTTGCTATATTTACATTTCCAGCCATGGCAAGCGAAATTCCCACTACCAAAGCATCTATTGATGTCGCAACAGCGAGCACAAGCATATTTTTAGGAGATAAATCTCCTTTGTCCTTCCCGCTTTCCTCTTCTGAAAATGCTTCCTTTATCATATTAAAGCCTATTAATCCAAGCAAAACAAAAGCTATCCAGTGATCTACACTTTCTACCGCATATGCATACCTTGCGCCAAGAAAGTATCCTATAAATGGCATCAATGCCTGAAAACTGCCAAACCATAATCCACATATTATACCAGCTTTGATATCAGCTTTTGTAAGCGAAAGCCCCTTACATATAGATACAGCAAACGCATCCATGCTAAGCCCGAATGCAAGAAATATTATTTCAATTAATCCCATGTTTCCTCCCGATATCAAAAAATCAAATTCCCTGTATTATAGCACACAAAAATCAAATAGTACATAAGCTTGCATAGCCATAGCACAAATGCTATATTGACCTTATACATCAATTTTATAAACCAGCTTAACAAATGGAGAAAATAAGAATATGAGAAAACATTTACATTTTAAAATAAATAAAGCCCTATGTTTTGCTTTTATTTTAGCGGTAGCATTTTCATTTGCTAACTGCAACCAGACAAATGCTTCACAAACACAGCAAAATATTGAAAGCAATAAAGAAAAAACAGATGAGTTAAAATCAAAAAACGGATACTCAGACGGAGCAGAAATCGGACTAAGCTCTAAGTGGAAATATTCAGAATTTTCAGAAATAAACTCAGGCAAAGCCAAAATGTATCTTGCTAAGTCAAATAGAAAAAATAAGATTATCGGAATTAATGCAGGTCACGGAACAAATGGTGGTTCAAGTGTGAAAACATACTGTCACCCTGACAAGACAGCCAAGCTTACAGGCGGAACAACATCCAAAGGCTCTACAAAGGCAGTTGCCGTATCATCAGGCATGACATTTAAAGATGGTATCAAAGAAAGTGACATAACCCTAAAGGCCGCGCAGCTTCTCAAGGACAGCCTGCTCGCTAATGGTTATGATGTTTTGATGCTTAGAGATGGTGATGATGTACAGCTTGACAATGTAGCCAGAACTGTTATATGCAACAACGTAGCAGACTGCCATATCGCACTTCATTGGGACGGAGACGGACTTGATTATGACAAGGGTTGCTTTTATATGTCCGTTCCTGATGGTTTGAAATACCTTGACACAGTCAAAGCTTCATGGAAACAATCAGAGGCTCTTGGCGAATGTCTTATTAACGGATTAGCTGACAGTGGCATGAAAATATGGAAAAGTAGAAGCTTGGATATGGATCTGACACAGACCTCATACAGTTATATTCCTTCAGTAGATATAGAATTAGGAAATCAATGCTCTGACCATAGCGAAAAGCAACTCAAAAAACAGGTTGAAGGACTTGTGAAGGGCATCAACAGCTTTTATGGATTTGAATAAGGACTTCTCTAGATGGATTTATTACTTACAAGCTCCTCGTATGCTCTCCGCCAAATGCACAGTCCATATATTTTTTCAGATTGCTTCTTAAATCAAGTGGTTTTGTTGCTACCATGCTGAAACGCTGACTTTGGCAATCGTACCTTGGGTTAATACTTGATCCTAAAATAATCCAAATACGCTTTATACTTATCCTGTGCCGTCAAACATGTATCTGTCAGATAACCTTTTTCACGATTCCATTCTTTCAAGCCACGATAATAAAACATTTTCAAATCATCTTCAATAATAAACGGCACAATATTATATTTCAGACACTCCTTAAACATAATCAGTCTGCCTACACGACCGTTTCCATCCTGAAACGGATGGATTCGCTCAAACTTTACATGGAAGTCCATAATATCCTCAAAAGTCTTTGCTTTTTTTCCATTGTACTCTGTCAGCAGAGTTTTCATTTTATCTGAAACTTCTTCCGGAAGTGCAGTATCCATACCACCAACTTCATTCGGCATTTTTTTATAATCACCTACAGCAAACCAATCTTTTCTGCAATCGCTGGTACCACTCTTCAAAATCAGATGAAGTTCTTTGATAAACTTTTCTGTCAGCGTTGCCTTGGCGTTATCAATAATCATATCAATGCATCGGAAGTGATTTGCCGTTTCAATCACATCGTCCACATTCAGAACATCTTTTTCTACACCGATGGTATTGGTTTCAAAGATATATCTGGTCTGATCATGGGTCAGACGGCTGCCTTCAATGTGATTGGAGTTGTATGTTAAATCAATCTGTGTCTTATGGTAAATGCCACCAGAATGATTACTTGCTTTCTGCTCTTGCAGAATATCCAGCAATGTAATTGGCTGTTCTTTCTTTTTATTTGAACGCTCCGGCTTCTCCGCATTTTCGGGGATGTTCCAGGTCTTGCCGGTAAGGAACGCACCATTAACACGTCCGTGAGCACAGTAATTTCTTACGCTGCGTTCCGACACATCCCATTTTTTCGCTATTTCAGTAACTGAAAGGTATCGCATCTGCTCTCCTCCGTTATATTTCCAAATAATATTTTAGTCAACTGCAATACTCAACTCCATTCTGTTCTCTTAAATAAATCAGTATATTTCTTCTCAATTTTTATAGTATATCACATTATCGGCAAAATATCAAATACTCGCAAATAATATTCTCTTTCTTTTTTGCCGTTTTTCAGTATTCTATATTATCTGCAGTATAAAACCAAATTTCTCAGAACTTACTCGTCAGTATGATTTGGATCGCAGGACTGTCAAAAGGTATTATGACGGATACGAAGGCAAGCCTAAACATCACAATAAATCTAGCAGACTTGATGAGCATTATGACCTTATCAAGACAAAGCTTTCACTTAGAGGGGCAAATGTCAGAACGGTCTATGAATTCATTCAAGATGAAGCCATCCTCGTTATGAAACAGATATTGGAGTTCAGGCACAGGTTGATTGTAAGGAAGATGTTCCCCTTCATAATCATTATGGAGAACCATTCACCTTTCAGGTGTTTGATTATAAACTGGGTTATTCTAGATACCCCATCTTTACTTACAAACTATATAAAACAAGACAGGATGTATTTGACTGCCTGATAGCATCATTTAAAACTACCGATGGTGTACCCAAAGAAATCCTTTTTGACAACATGTCATCTGTTGTCAATCGTGATGGCAATAGGGCTAACATCAGTAATGAGATGAGAGCTTTTGCAAAGGATATGGGCTTTAAAATCAAGCTTTGTCAACCCCGTCACGCTTTCACCAAAGGTAAAGTTGAGACTCTAAATAAGTTTCTTGCCTGGTTAATACCATATGATGGAGAATTTGAAACTGAGGATGAGCTTATCATTATTCTCGGTAAGATAAATAAAAAGGTATGCGAGCGTGTCTGTGACGAAACCGGTGTTCCACCAATACTTGTACTTTTATATTTCACTAATCCCGATTTTTGTTTTTTATATCCGAAAGCCTTAAAATATGCTTTCCAACAAAACTCGTCACTACTACTGTAATCAATAAAATGCCTATAGCTATATCTGTGTTAGCTTCAAAAAATACATTCCACCCACTACTGCCATAATTATGATATAGCATACCGTATATATACATTTTTTATCAATATACTTTTTTCGATGTGAAATTAACAAAAAGCTAACTAATAAAAAACTATAATATACGACTACAACAGAAATAAGCAATAGCATTATTCCTCTAAAAATCACTGTCATACTCCTGTCCGTATTTTAAGAAATTGCTAAGATTACTGATTATTAAACATCCATGAGCGCTGGACGGGGATCGAACCCGCAACCTTCGCCTTGGCAAGGTGATTTTCATGCTCTCGTTTTATCCCATAAATACAGGGATTTTGGCCTCTTGCAAAAAATTCTTGCACACAAAATCAGGTGGTTTTACACGTTTTTTCTTCTTTTACGCTCTATAGTGGTAAGTTTAGTCCTCGTAATGTCCCTTACAACTGATAATGCGTATATTCTGCAATTCATCCATTTCATACACAAGACGGTTGGCTTCATCTATTCGCCGGCTGTAACCTGAACGGTGCTTCAATGGCTCCGGTTTTCCTATTCCCTGCATAACTCCATTCCGTCGGATATCCTCTAACAAGGAATTGATTTTCTTTAATGTCTTTTTATCTTGTGTCTGCCAGTAAAGATAATCAGCAAATCCTTCACTTGAAAATGTAAAATCATTCATTCACTACTTGCTCCATAAACTCCTTTACTTTCTGCGTAGGTTTCCAGTCATCCGACTCCATTTCTCTTAATTCTTCTAAGGAGAATGTAATCGTTTGATTGGCTGCATGCTGCTGATAACTGCGGTCGAGATGTTCTAAATACTCCGCATTACGACTTGCCTTTTCCAGTTTGTTATAGGCGTCTTCTGAAATCATAACCACATTTTCCTGTTTAGGACGAGTAATGACAACAATCTCTCCACTAAATGCACAGTCCATATATTTTTTCAGATTGCTTCTTAAATCAAGTGGTTTTGTTGCTACCATGCTGAAACCTCCTCTTAATCTTTGTATACGTAATATATGTACGTATTTGTGTACATATATTTTAAATCATTTCTCTCCTTCCGTCAAGCGAATGCTTCCATTTCCACTTCACGAAATTTTCCTCCTTTGTTGATTTTACAAAAAACCAGTCAGATGAAATTACCTGACTGGTTTTTTATGGAATAAATTTTTGAGATGGAAATCGATGCAAATGTAGGCACAGACACATCGTCTGCCCCGAATGACGATGAGGACACAGCAACGAACATTATTATGCTGACATCGCAAGAGCAAATAATATTCACTGCAAAATCAATGTAATGCAGTATTAACTTGTGAAAGGCATCAACAACTTTTATGGATTTGAATAAAATCTTTTTTAGATAAATTTATTATTAAATATTCGTGCATTGCATTGTTTTCTTCGTGCAAATATCATATAATACAAACATCAGGAGAAAGGAGTTGATTATATGGCTGGAAATACTACAAACATCAGCATTCGTATGGACACAGATTTAAAAGCTCAGGCAGATACATTATTTGCTGAACTCGGTATGAATCTGACTACAGCTTTTAACATCTTTGTGCGCCAATCTCTTCGCGAAGGTGGAATTCCATTTGAAGTAAAGTTAGAGCAACCAAATAAAGAAACGATTGCTGCCATGCTGGAAGCAGAAAGGATTGCAAAAGACCCGTCTGTAAAAGGTTACAATGGCCTTGATGAGTTGTTTGCTGACCTGAAAAGATGAAATAACACAAAAGTATTTATTCACACAAAATAACGCATGTTCCTACTAAGCAAGAACATGCGTTAAAAAGAAAAGAGCGCGAGACGGGGATCGAACCCGCGACCTTCGCCTTGGCAAGGCGACGCTCCACCACTGAGCCACTCGCGCTAATAAAATATTTGTTCCGGCACATATGTCCGCGTGCCTCAGGCAGGAATCGAACCAGCGACACATGGATTTTCAGTCCATTGCTCTACCAACTGAGCTACCGAGGCTCATGTCTTGAGTAATTTAGTACCGTCAGACAACGTTGATATTTTACCTTTTATATACAGATTTGTCAACACTTTTTTATAAATTTCTTTTTTATTTCTTTTATTATGAAGTGAAAAGTTTATTTCCACTTCACTTTTATATTTCTAATACCTTTCAATACGCATTTCTCATATTTTCTAATTCTATTTTTATTACATCTCATGATATAATAAAATAAAAACAGATTTAGAAAGCTTAAATATGGATACATTTTCAATTAATAAAGAGGCCCTATTTTCAGATGGCACTATAAATTATAGAATACCACCAGAATGTGATCCTGGTGATACAGTTACAATCCGTTTTCGGGCACTTAAGGACAATTTGGATACAGTCTTTATTGTTGTGCTTAAAAACGGTACTGAAGAGTCATTTGAAATGTCATGGATTTCTTCAGATGATATATTTGATTATTATGAAATCGACCTTAACATCTCTGAGCAGCAGATAAAATACTATTTTAAAGCCATAAGAGATGAAGAGGTCTGTACCTATACCAGACTTGGTACAGACAACCAGCTCAACGACAAATATTATTTCTGCATAACTCCCGGATTCCATGTTCCAAGATGGATGCAGGGCTGTGTAATATACCAGATATTTACAGACAGATTTTCAAATGGAGATCCTTCAAATGATGTCATTACAGGCGAATATACTTATCTTGACAAGGAAGCTGAGCGTGTTTGCGACTGGCACGCACCTATAAGCACCTTAGATGTAGGGCGTTTCTACGGCGGAGATCTGCAAGGGGTGCTAAACAACCTCAACTATTTGAAGGCCCTCGGTGTTGAAGCAATCTACTTTAACCCGCTGTTTGTAAGCCCGTCAAACCACAAGTATGATACTCAGGATTATGAACATATCGACCCGCATTATACTGTTATTACCAAAGATGGAGATTATGCAACACGTTCTGCGGACCAGCAAAACCTTCACTCCTCTGACAGATTCTACATAGATTTTGTGCAAAAATGCCACGAAGCCGGAATTAAGGTAATAATGGATGGAGTATTTAACCACTGCGGTTCCTTCAGTAAAATGATGGACGAGGATTCAATATATAAAAATTTACCGGGATATGCCGATGGCGCTTATCATTCTGCCAAGAGTCCTTACGTCAGCTATTTCAACTTCGAGGATAAGAGCGAACAGGCATGGCCTGAAAATAAAAGCTACGAAAAATGGTGGGGTAATACCACTCTTCCAAAGCTTAATTATGAAGAAGCTCCTGAGCTTGAAAGCTATATGATGAATATCGCACGAAAATGGATAAGTGAGCCATTTTGTGCTGATGGATGGAGGCTTGATGTCGCTGCCGATCTTGGTCACAGCAAGGAGTACAATCATCATTTTTGGCAAAACTTCCGTAAGGCAGTAAAATCCACCAATCCGGATGCCGTAATATTCGCAGAACACTATGGCGACTCCTACGAATGGCTTCAGGGCGATCAATGGGACAGCATAATGAACTATGATGCTTTTATGGAGCCTGTCGGCTGGTATATAACAGGTATGGAAAAGCACAGCGACAGCTATAATCCTGATTTGTGCGGAGATGCGCAGAGCTTTTTCGAAACCATGAAATATGCCCAGTGTTCAATGCAGACAGCTTCAATTCTTTCATCCATGAACGAATTAAGCAACCATGATCACTCACGCTTCCTTACACGAACAAATAAGACTGTAGGAAGACTTGCCAGCGTAGGTGCTGAAGCCGCCTCAAAAAATATAAATCTTGGGCTTTTCTGTGCAGCCGTAGTTATTCAGATGACCTGGCCCGGTGCTCCAACCATCTACTATGGTGACGAAGTCGGACTTTGCGGATGGACAGATCCGGACTCAAGACGTACTTATCCTTGGGGAAATGAAAATTACCACCTGCTCGACTTCCATACCTATATGGTAGATCTTCATAAAAATGACGTTTTCAGATATGGATCATGGAAGGAAGTATATTCAGCAGACGGAATAATCGCTTACGGACGAATGCTGGATGACAAAATTGCTTTAACAGTCATAAACGCTCTCAATGACGAAAGAGATATACAGATACCTGTATGGCAGCTTGGTGTCACAGACAGCATGACACTTAGCAGAGTTATGTCAGCAGATGATACCAGATATAATGTCGGATTTCATCACAGAAGTCCTAAACACGGATTTTTAAGATGTCACCTGTCCCCATACTCATCAAAGGTATATATAAACTGGGCTGAAGGTGAGCACAATATAATGTGGACCGACTAACAGCAAATATTTAAGGCCACCGGATTATTCCGGTGGCCTTGTTCAAATAAAACAATAATGGATATAAAGAAAGCGCCAACAACGGGTTGACGCTTTCAGGAGAAGGTATTTCGTTTCTTATGGGGTGTAGCAAAACTATATAATGTATTGGGGGTTACGTCTATTATAATAACAAAAACCCCTGTTTGTGTCATCTTTCATAATAAATAAAATTATTCACCTTCAAAAACTCTTTTTGTGTAACTTTAACAATTCATTTTGTTACTTATTACTAAAAAGTTCAGCGAACTCTTCTCCAGTGATTTTTTCCTTTTCTATAAGGAGTTTGCAGCTTGCTTCGAGGACATCCATGTTTTCCATGATGAGCTTCTTAGCTTCTCTATAACTTTCATCGACAAGTCTCTTGACTTCATTGTCGATTCTGCTAAGCATATTGTCTCCATAGTTCTTTGTATGGGCGATATCGTATCCGAGGAATACATCATCACTTCCCTCTTCACAATAGATCATTCCTATTTCATCACTCATTCCAAACTTTGTAACCATGGCTCTTGCAATGCCGGTAACCTGCTTGATGTCCTGTGAAGCGCCTGTAGTAATATCATCACATATAAGCTCTTCTGCAATTCTGCCACCCATGGCAGCCATCATCATATGCTTTAACTGTGTCTTTGTTGTAAACTGATCCTCACTGTCAGGAAGAGGCATTGTATATCCGGCAGCCCCGTCTCCTGTAGGTATTATACTTATTATATGTACAGGTCCAACATCCTTGAGAAGATGGAACAGTATAGCATGTCCAGTCTCATGATATGCAGTTATTTTCTTATCCCTTTCAGAAATAACTCTGGACTTCTTTTCTGTGCCTATTCCAGCCTTTATAAATGCATTGTTAATGTCTCTTTGACATACTAGCTCTCTGCTGTCCATTGTTGCCGCAATAGCAGCTTCATTAAGCAGATTTTCAAGATCAGCACCGGTAAATCCAGCTGTCGTCTGTGCAACTCTTCTAAGGTCAACATCCTCTTCGAGATGCTTATTTTTTGCATGCAGTCTAAGTATCTCTTCTCTCGCCTTCACGTCAGGCTTTCCGACTGTTACCTTACGATCAAACCTTCCCGGTCTCATGATGGCAGGATCAAGTATGTCTACACGGTTTGTTGCAGCCATAACTATAATTCCCTGATTCTGCGCAAAGCCATCCATTTCAACAAGCATCTGATTAAGCGTCTGCTCTCTCTCGTCATGAGAACCGCCTACGCCTGTACCTCTTCTTCTCGCTACAGCATCTATCTCATCTATGAAAATAATGCACGGACTGTTCTTCTTCGCCTCTCCAAAAAGGTCTCTCACTCTGGCAGCACCAACACCAACATACATTTCTACAAAATCAGAACCAGAAATGCTATAGAAAGGCACATTCGCCTCTCCTGCAGTGGCCTTTGCAAGTAAGGTCTTACCTGTTCCCGGAGAACCTACAAGTATTACACCCTTTGGAATTCTGGCTCCCATGTCCCTGAACTTAATCGGATGCTTCAGAAATTCAACTATCTCCTTAAGCTCTTCTTTTTCCTCTTCCATGCCAGCGACATTTGAGAAATTAACTCCTGAATCCTCGGCAAGCCTTGCCCTGCTCTTTCCAAAATTCATAAGCTTTGCATTTGCTCCGCCACCTCCGCCTCTTAGATTAAGTATCATCATAAGGAAGAAGAACATCATTAAAATCGACATTATAGTAGGAAGCATGCTTATAAAACCATCTGAAGCAGGCTCAATCGTATATGTAATACCCATATCTTCAAGCATAAGCTCATACTGAGGAATATCAACTATTGTTGCCTTGACAGATTTGTTATCATTCAGGAAAATAATTATTTCTCCTGCATCATTATTTGCATTAACTTCAATTGTAACCTCTCTTATGAGTTCCGGATGCGAAAGCATGTTTTTAAGTTCCGTTCCTGACAGTCTCTGTGAAAAGACCTTAAACGGAACGAAGGTTAACGCTATCAATCCTATCATAAGCAGAGTCAATGGCAAAGATAGTCTTGGTGTCTTATTGTTCATCGAACTCTACAACTCCTATATATGGAAGATTTCTATACTTCTGATCAAAGTCGAGTCCAAATCCAAGTACAAATTTGTCTGGAATTGTAAATGCAGTATAATCAGCATCTATGTCCTTCTCTCTTCTGCTTGGCTTATCCAGCATTGTGCAGAGCTTGATAGATGCAGGCTCTCTGTCCTTAAGCATAGAGATAAGATATGAAAGAGTATTTCCTGTATCAACTATATCTTCAACTACGATAACATTTTTATCCTTAATAGGCTCGTCCAGATCCTTTATTATCTTTACTACGCCTGATGAAACTGTAGATGAACCATAGCTTGATACAGACATAAAGTCTATTGAAACATTCATCTTAAGATACTTTGAAAGCTCGGTAAGGAAATAAACTCCGCCCTTTAAAACACAGACAAGATGAACATCCTTATCTCCATAATCATTGTTAATTCTCTCAGCAACCTTCTTTATTCCCTCTCTAAGCTCGTCCTCTGGTATAAGTTTTGAAATTGTATATGACATAATCTGTCCTCCTCACTAAAATTTATTATAAATTATTGTCTCTTTATATTTATTTTCTGCCATTATTTTTCCTGGCAGATCTACATGTGCTCCCTTGCTCATAAAAAGCAAAGCATCTATGTCCTCAAAATGCCTTTCTCCCCAATCCTTAAGCGGTATATTAAGACTCCGGAGCCCTTCAATTATAACATACCTTCTTATTATTTTGTCTTTTTCTTTTAAGACATTTTGATTGAGTAAAATAGCTCTTCCATCCTCTAGAATTTCCGCTTCATTTTCAATATATTCTCTTGCGATACGGGTAAAATAATCATCCGCCTCTCTGCATATATCTCCAATGCTGTTTATGTGCTCTGAAGCCCTTGTATTTACATCCCTATTAAGTACAGGAAGTATCTCATTTCTTATTTTATTTCTGGTATAATCATTGCACAGATTAGTGCTATCCGTAACATAGCTAAGAGAATTTCGCTCAATATAAGCAAGTATATCTTTTTTGCCAATACCAAGGAGTGGCCTCAAAATGCAGTCCCTTGCAGGTCTCATGCCACCCATTCCCTTAAGTCCGCTTCCTCTAAGCATATTCATAAGTATGGTCTCTGCCTGATCATCTGCATGGTGGGCTGTAGCTATCCACACCTTCTTACCTGTAGCTAAAGAAAGTTCCTTCTGTCTTTGTTCTAGTGCATCGTATCTTAGTATTCTGGCTGCTTCCTCAAGAGACAGTTTCTTCTCTTCCTGATATGACAAGACATCTAATCTCTTACAGGTAAAATCAACTGCTGCCTCTCTGGCAAACTCTCTGCAAAAAAGTTCGTCTCTTTCTGCCTCATCACCTCTTAACTGATGATTGATATGCATGGCATAAACTTCTATTTTCAGGAGTCTTCTAACTGATGCCAGCATATCCAGCAGACAAACCGAATCTGCACCGCCTGAAAAGCCCACAAGTACAGCATCTCCAGCCCTTAAAACAGCTTCTTTTCTTATTCTTTTTAATACCTCATTAATTAATTTATCCATAAAAATCAGTATAAACTATATTGTTTTTAGATACAATCAAAAAGAGACAGATAACGGTAATAACACCCTTTCTGTCTCTGTTTATTAAGCTTTGATCAAACGGCACTACTCTTCATCACTTTTAAAAACAATCTCGTCTTTATATATAAAACCATGTTCTCTCGCTATTTCCTCTATGGAATCCAGAGAATTCGATGTCTTTTTCTTTTCATTCAGAAGTTCCGTACGCTCTTCCTCTTTTTTTATCTCTTTAGAAAGCGTATCTTCCTTCATCTGATACATCTGCTCCTGCTCTTTAAGGCTCCTGCTTCTTATACCAATAGTAAAAGCCAACAGGATAACAACAAGCGTTATTCCAAACAACGCCAGCTTGTTATTTAGATTGTTTTTTTTATAATGCCTGTTACTCATCTTTAAAGATATCTAAAAAGCTCCTTTGCTTCTTCCTTCTTTACCGTTTCTTCAATAGAAAGTACCTCTGCCTTTACAGATTTCTCTCCAAACTTTATCTCTATGATATCACCAGGTTTAACATCGTAGGATGCCTTCTGCACCTTATCATTGACACTGACTCTTCCGGCATTGCAGGCATCACAGGCAACTGTACGTCTTTTTATAAGACGTGATACCTTTAGATATTTATCAAGTCTCATCGCTTATTTATTTACACACTCCTTTAATGCCTTGGCAGCTGTGAACTTTGCTACCTTGCAAGCAGGAGAAACCATTGTCTCACCAGTCTTAGGATTACGAACAGTTCTCTCTTTTCTATCATTGCACTTGAATGCTCCAAGATCAGGAATCTGTACCTTTCCACCATTTGCAAGCTCTTCATGAATTGCTGATGTCATAGCCTTGATAACCTTCTCTACATCCTTCTTTGACACTCCGCTCTGCTCAGCAACAGCGCTTACTAACTCATTCTTATTCATTAAGTCATCCTCCTAAAGTTTTATTCGACTAAAGTAATTCCCTTTACAAACATACGATTTTTAATATAGAATTACACTCTAAACAACATTATCGCAAAATAATGTATTGTAAAGGTTATATATTTTTTTTGCACCTTTGTCAAGGTTTTAGACCTTTATTGGCTTAGTTTTTAAACAGTTTTTCAAGCGTTTTTACTTGCTTTCCTTATTCAATGCATAAATTAGCTCCCGGGCCTTTCCAAGCATTGTTCCTGCATCGCTATATATATTCTTTTTATCTTCATATATAAATTTAGGATTTGCTCCCTGCATGAACTTTAATCGGCCTCTTTCCTTTACAATAAGCTCCGGAATAGCCTCAGTCCTTATATCGGCTCTTTGATACATTTCAATTGTAAAGCTATTTTTCCTTATAGTTATATCCGTCGCATAGGCTCTGTGTGCATCTGCCTTAAACTGTGCTATTGTAAGAAGGTTCATCACAGAATCAGGAATATCTCCAAATCTATCTGTAAGCTCATCCTGAATATCCAGACATTCTTCTTCATTTTTTATATCAGCAATTCGTTTATATACATCTAATTTCTGATATTCGCTCATTATATAGCTGTCTGGTATAAAAGCATCTATATCGCAATCTATAGTAGTTTCAAAGATATCGTGCTCATCCTCTGTTCCCTTAAGAAGTTTCACAGCACGGTTTAAAAGCTTACAGTACATCTCATATCCAACTGCTTCCATCTGTCCATGCTGCTCCGCTCCGAGTACATTTCCAGCGCCTCTTATCTCAAGATCTCTCATGGCAATTTTTATTCCTGCTCCAAATTCGGTAAATTCCCGGATTGCCTTTAATCTTTTTTCTGCTTCCTCAGACAAGATCTTGTCTCTTCTATACATAAGAAATGCGTATGAGGTTTTATTTGATCTTCCGACTCTTCCTCTTATCTGATAAAGCTGTGAGAGACCCATTTTTTCTGCGCCGTCAACTATAAGTGTATTTGCATTTGGTATATTGAGTCCGGTTTCTATAATAGTAGTAGATACAAGCATATCTATCTCACCGCTTATAAAATCCAGCATTATGCGTTCAAGTTCTCTTTCATTCATCTGACCATGCGCATACTCTATGTTAATATCCGGCAAAAGTCTCCTCAGACTGTCTGTTTTTTCTTCAATATCCTTTACCCGGTTATATACATAATAAACCTGTCCGCCTCTTTGTGTTTCTCTGGTAACTGCTTCCCTGACAAGTTCATTGTTATATCCCATAACATAGGTCTGAATAGGAAGTCTGTCTATTGGAGGCTCTTCCAGCACAGACATATCTCTTATTCCTGCAAGTGACATGTGCAAGGTTCTAGGAATAGGTGTGGCTGTAAGAGTGAGTACATCTATATTGTTTTTAAGCTGTTTTATTTTCTCTTTGTGCGCTACTCCAAATCTTTGCTCCTCATCTATGATAAGCAGACCTATATTTTTAAATTCTACGTCTTTTGAAAGAATTCTATGCGTTCCTATTACAATATCAACCTTTCCAGCCTTAAGCTTTTCTGCTGTTAGCTTGTTTTCCGCAGCTGATTTGAATCTGCACATAAGATCGACTTCTATAGGAAAATTCTTGATTCTTTCCACAAAGGTGTTATAGTGCTGTTTTGCAAGTATAGTTGTAGGAACAAGATAGGCAACCTGCTTTCCATCCTGTACAGCCTTAAATGCTGCTCTCAGTGCAATTTCTGTTTTTCCATAGCCTACATCACCACAGATAAGCCTGTCCATGATCCTTCCGCTTTCCATATCCGCCTTTACTGCATTTATTGCCGCTATCTGATCATCTGTTTCTTCAAATGGAAACATCTCCTCAAACTCCTGCTGCCATACAGTATCCTCGCTATATCTAAATCCGTCAGCATGAATTCTGCTTGCATACAGCTGTATGAGTTCCTTTGCTATATCATTTACAGCACGTGTTACTCTCTGTCTTGTCTTTGTCCAGTCAGTGCCATTCAACTTATTGAGTTTTGGCTTCTTTGCCTCTGCTCCTGCAAATTTCTGTACCAGATTAAGTTTTGTAGCCGGAATATACAGATTTCCTCCATCAGCATATTCGACCTTTATATAGTCCTTTCCATTCCCTTCTCGTTCTATATGCTCTATGCACTTGTATATTCCTATACCATGGCTCTCATGGACTACATAATCTCCTACCTGTAACTCGCTAAGGCTATCAAGCTTTTGTCCGCTGAATTTTTCTCTCTTCTTTTTCTTTCTGGCTTTTGAAGCACCAAACATATCACTTTCAGTAAAAAGTGCATATTTTACATCCGGATATAAATATCCATGACTCAGACATCCGTAGATAACCTCTGCTTCTCCCGGCTTCAGATCATTTTTATCATTTTCATCCGGACAAAATGCTTTAATGCCATAATCTCGTAGATTTTCGGCGAGTCTTGAAGTTCTTGTATGCGATGGTGTAAGTATACTTATCCTGTATCCCTGATCTGCATATTTTTTTAGATCGGCAATAAGCATTTCGAAGCTTTCCTTGTAGCTTCCCTGCGTTGCAGTATTTATAATAAAATCTCTTTGTGCACCAAAGTCCTTGAGACTTTCATTCAAACCGGCAAATAGTACGGATCTCCTGTTTCGTAAGCTATCAAGTATTTCTTCAGCTGAAAATATATCCGCTACAAATTCATTTTCATCTTCTTCCTGGGAAAAGTATTTCTCATCGAGCATTCTATGCTCCATGCTTTCTCTAAATTCCTCCTCGACACTTATGGCTCTTTGCCTGATTCTCTCAGGATTATCCATAAATATTAAAGCTGTATCAGAAAAATAGCTTATAAGAGATACTTCTCCTTTTCCACTTTTTTCATCGGCAGGGTATATTAAGAGCTCCTCTACTCTGTCTATAGACCTCTGTGATTCTATATCAAAGCTTCTTATAGTATCAATTTCATCGTCAAACAGTTCTATTCTGTATGGCTCATCTGCTGTTACAGGATATATGTCTACTATTCCGCCTCTTATACTATACTGCCCCTTAAGCTCTACCTGAAAATTTCTTTCGTATCCAAGCTTCTGGAAAATAGATGCAAAATTTCCTATATTAAGTATCATACCCTCTCTCAAAACAAGTTTCTCGCCTGAAACTTCCTTTTCTGAGGATATTTTATCCATTATTCCATCTATGGTTGTGACAATAACTCCGCTCTCATCTTCCATAAGATGCTTAAGCGCTTCCATTCTCTGGTTTGTTATCACCCCTCTATGTATATCAGAGCTGTAGAAAAGCATATCCTTGGCTGGATAGAACCAGACATTATCTTCAAAATTCTTGTAATCTCCGACTATATCCTGTGCTGTCTTTTCGTCCTTGCATATAAAGAGCTTCCATGAATATTCTTTTCCTAATTCTGCTGCCACCTGAACCTTTTGTGATTCTATGCATCCTGATATACTAATTGGAACGGGAGCTTTTTTAAGCTCCCGTTCTGCATTATTAAATGATTCAATTTGTTTTAAAGCATTATACATTATGATTTTCACTCCGCAAGATTTAAACCATTAAATTGATTCATTGCTTCTTCAAATCCCTTTTCTGCTATACATAAAGCCGCTTCAGCTGCCACCGTAGAAACTTTGTCCATAACCTCTCTGTCTTTTTTATTATACTTTCCAAGAACATGTGAAATCATATCTTCATTTTCAGAAAGGCCTCCTACACCTATCCTTACTCTTGGAAATTTATCACTTCCAAGATGTGCGATAATGCTCTTCATCCCGTTGTGACCGCCTGCAGAACCGCTGCCTCTGATACGCATCCTTCCGCACTCAAAATTTATATCATCATATAATATAATTATATTTTCAGGAGCTATCTTATAAAAATCTGCTGCCGCTCTTACAGACTCTCCAGAATTATTCATATAGGTTAATGGCTTAAGAAGCAAATACTTGTCTCCATTAAGACTTATAGTCTGACAAAGGCCCTTGAATTTTTTCTCTGAGAGCTTTACTCCCAGCTTATCTGCGAGCTTATCTATAGCTTCAAAACCAGCATTATGCCTTGTCCCTTCATATTTTTTATCTGGATTTCCAAGTCCTGCTATTATGTACATTTTAAATCATCCTTTGTAAATTATTTTTTCTCAAGTATAGAACGTGCTACACTTATTCCATTTGCACTTGCCTGCTGGAGTCCTCTTGTAACACTTGCACCATCTCCGATAGCACGAAGTCCCTTTACAGATGTTTCAAAATCCTTATTTACAACTACTCTGTTTGAATAGAACTTAACTTCAACTCCATATAAGAGAGTCTCATCTCCGGCAATTCCAGGTGTAACCTTATCAAGAGCCAGAAGCATTTCCTTTATATCAAGCATAATTCTATATGGAAGTACAAGGCTAAGGTCTCCAGGAACCGCATCCTTTAAGGTTGGAATAATATTATTTCTGCAAAGTCTCTCTTCTGTTGTACGACGTCCTCTGAGGAAATCTCCAAAGGTCTGAACAAGTATCTTGCCATCACAAAGCATATTTGAAAGCTGTGCAACATGCTTACCATATTCGATAGGAGTCTTAAATGGCTTTGTAAAATTCTTAGATACAAGAAGAGCAAAGTTTGTATTGTTTGTCTTCATATCCTGTGACTTATATGCATGTCCATTTACAACTGCAAGTCCATCGTCATAATACTCTGTAGCTACCTCTCCTGAAGGATTGCTGCAGAAGGTTCTTACCTTGTCATCAAAGGTAGGGGTGTAGTAGATGAGCTTCGCCTCATAGAGATTCTTGTTTATAAACTCCATGATTTCATCTCTTACTTCTACTCTTACTCCGATATCAACTGTACCAACCTCTGTCTCTATGTCATGGCTGTGGCAGATCTGGCAGAACCAGTCAGAACCCTCTCTTCCTATTCCTGCAACGATTTCAGGAGCGTAAATAGTATCTCCCTTATCTGTAACAACAGCTGTTGCCTTGCCATCTTCTATCACGATATCAGTAACCATTGTATTGAAGGCCATCTCAACTCCCTTATCAAGTAAATAGTTCTGAATTCTCTGATAGATTTTGTATCCTTCCTCTGTTCCAAGGTGTCTGATAGGACACTCTACAAGCTTAAGATTTGCCTTGATTGCTCTTCTTCTAATCTCCTCGATCTCTTTCTGCTTATTTACACCGTGTACATTTGTATCAGCACCAAACTTAAGATATATCTGATCTGATTCATTTATAAGCTCTATTGCCTTGTCATATCCAAGGATATCAGGAAGAGTTCCTCCTACATCAGGAGACAGTGAAAGCTTTCCATCTGAAAATGCTCCCGCTCCCGCAAAACCTGTTGTTATATTACATGGATGGCAGCCAACACATGTCTTTGTAACTCTCTTAGGGCAGACTCTCTTCTCTATAGGACGACCCTTTTCTATCATAAGGATCTTCATGTCCGGTCTTGCCTCAATCAAAGTATAAGCACAGAAAATACCTGATGGACCCGCTCCAATGATAATAAC
The DNA here is from genome assembly GCA_030525875.1 of Eubacteriales bacterium. Classification (GTDB taxonomy): domain Bacteria; phylum Bacillota; class Clostridia; order Lachnospirales; family Lachnospiraceae; genus Avilachnospira. Next base: position 16,184 of record JAUNDV010000002.1, on the reverse strand, counting down.
ATCATAATCTGATCTGCTTGCGCTGTAATTTGTTCCCATAAAACCTCCTTGGCTATTTAACACACTAAAACCCGAAGATTTTCCTCTAAGAGGGACATTCTTCGGAACTTTAATATCATGTCTTTCAATACTGCAATAATAGGAATATAGACGAATAACACACCTATTATGAAAATAAAAATTCACTGCAGCTATTACTACAGTGAATTTTATCATAAGCTATTTTCTATTGCAAGCAATTATACCTGCTGGACTTACCGTATTTACCGGCCTCATTTATCTGCTCTGTTTATCAAGGCTGCTTGCCGATATAAGCAAGAATTCCTCCATCTACGTAAAGGATATGTCCATTTACAAAATCAGATGCTTCTGAAGCAAGGAAAACTGCTGGACCTGCAAGATCCTCTGGATTTCCCCATCTTGCTGCAGGTGTCTTAGCAATAATAAACTGGTCAAATGGATGTCTGCTTCCATCAGCCTGCTTCTCTCTAAGAGGAGCTGTCTGAGGTGTTGCAATATAACCAGGTCCTATACCATTACACTGAATATTATACTCACCATACTCTGATGCAATATTCTTTGTAAGCATCTTAAGTCCGCCCTTTGCTGCTGCATAAGCTGAAACAGTTTCTCTTCCAAGCTCACTCATCATTGAACAGATATTAATGATCTTTCCGTGGCCCTTCTTGATCATTGATGGGATAACTGCCTTTGCTACGATAAATGGAGCATTAAGGTCTACGTCTATAACCTGTCTGAACTCATCAGCTGTCATATCGCACATAGGAATACGCTTAATGATTCCTGCATTGTTTACAAGAATGTCAATAACTCCTACTTCCTTCTCTACCTTAGCAACAAGCTCATTTACAGCTGTCTCATCAGTAACATTGCATACATATCCATGTGCATCAATGCCAAGCTCCTTATATGCTGCAAGTCCCTTATCAACAAGATCCTGTCTTAAATCATTAAAAACAATTGTTGCTCCTGCCTTTGCAAATGCTGTTGCGATAGCAAAACCAATTCCGTAAGAAGCACCTGTTACAAGTGCAACTTTGCCTTCAAGTGAAAACTTATCCATGTAAGACATTTTCATTTCTCCTTTTGTATATATTTTTTACTTTTATATTTGTTCTTTCTTTTCGCTTTTTATATTTGCTTTTATTCTTACTTTTATATTTGCTTTTACCTTTGCATTTTTTGATGTGGTTTATCTAAGATCTGTTGTCTTGAGATTATCCATATCGTCAAATTCCTGATTTTCTCCACCCATGGCCCATATAAAGGTATAGTTGCTGGTTCCAGCTCCTGCATGAATGCTCCATGATGGACTTATAACCGCTTCTTCATTTTTCATGACAATATGTCTTGTCTCACTAGGTTCTCCCATAAAATGCATAACAGCCTGATCCTCAGGAACCTCAAAATACATGTAAACCTCCATGCGTCTCTCATGTGTATGCGCTGGCATAGTATTCCATACGCTTCCTGGCTCAAGCTCTGTCATACCCATAGAAAGCTGACAGGTCTTAATTACTGATGGATGAATAAACTGATTAATAACTCTCTTATTAGATGTTTCAGCTGATCCAAGAGGCTTCTTTGCTGCTTCCTTAATTGTGATAAGCTTTGTTTCATATGAGCAATGAGCTGGTGCTGAAACCATATAAAACTTTGCTGGCTTTGTCTTATCCTTGCTTTCAAAGAATACTTCCCTGGTTCCTCTGGTGATATAAAGACAGTCCTTATATCCTAACTCGTAGCTGACGCCATCAGCAGTTATAGTTCCTGTTCCACCGATATTGAAAATACCTATTTCTCTTCTCTCAAGAATATAATGTGTTCCAAAATTGCTCCAACAATCTATGCCGTCATCAATTGATACTCTTTTCTCAACTGGCATGCATCCAAATGTAACCATACGGTCTACATGTGAATATACAGCCTTAATCTTATCTGGAACATAAAGATCTGTTATAAGAAATTCATTTCTAAGCTCTTCCTGAGTATATCTCTTAACATCTCTCTGGTTTGCTGAATATCTGATATCTACCATGACCTTCTCCTTTAAAATAGCTCTAAAAGACTTTGTATTTATAATAGTTAATTTGTATACAACTTATATTTTTATAATACCACTATATACAAATGAGTTCAAGTATCCTTTTGCACAAAAAAATATTGGCGCTATTGTTACAAGCGCCAATAAAACTTCATTTTAAATAGATTTCAAATAGATTTTAAATAAATATCAGATAAGCTCTGTGCTTACTTTAACGATTGCCTTTCTTATAGCCATAGGCTCATTTACAGCACAACCAGGTCTGTGAATATCACTTGGGAAAAATACGCTGAAATCTCCTGGCTTTGCAGTCACAAAATTCTCTCCCTTAATATCCTCATGAGCATAGAAAAGAACATCCTTCTCCTCATTTACAGTTACAGGAACATATTCCTCTGAAATGTTTACAAAGCCGAGCTTTTCCTCACCTGTTACAAGATACTGTACATCAATGTACTTCTTGTGTGCTTCAGGCTTTCTGTCTGCAACTGGCTCTGTCTTTGTATCAGAGATATTTGCATACATCTTCTTTCCGTCGATCTCGTACTTTCCAGCTTCCATATGCTCGAGATCATTGGTCTTAAGCCACTCTACTGCCTTCTGAATAGCCTCTGGATATTTCTTCATGTTTTCTGTTATTTTTACTGATGAATAAAACATTTTGTTCCTCCTGTTTTTGTTCTGTTTTATTTAATTTATACAGCTTTGGTATCTTTATAATATCTGCTGTTTAACTGCTGTTTAATATTGTATACACTTTATTTTTTTTCTTTAATTGTATATAATAAAAGCATAATTTTATTTTGTAGGCAGGATATGAATATGGATACAAAAAATCGTGATGAACTCGTATATCAGACTATCAAAAATGATATACTCACCTTACAGCTAAAACCCGGACAGATTATAAGTGAAACTGAAATATGCGAACGCTTTCAGGTTTCAAGAACTCCTGTAAGAAATGCATTGAAAATGCTTCAAAACCAGGAATTTCTGCTTAACATTCCTTATAAGGGCTTTTATATACCACTTTTGAATCTAAATAATATAAAGCAAATGATCTATATGCGTATAGCTGTTGAAACTATGGTCATAGACGATTTCATCAAAGTCAAGACACCTCTTATACTTGAAGATATCAAACACCAGATCCGACGTCAGGAAGCAATGATACTTGATGATAACTTTTCGAAGGATCAGTTTTATCATGCAGATGCAAATCTCCACAGTATATGGTTTTCATCTACAGGTAAAGACTATCTCTGGGACGTCTTACAGTCTGAACAGCTCCACTATACCAGATTCAGAAAACTTGATTTTGAATCAGAGACTGACTTCCCACGCATTATATCCGAACATCATGAAATATTTGATCTGATTCAGTCAGGCGATATAACAAATCTAAACAAATGCATGAAAAATCATCTAAGCTATTCCATGATTCGAATGCAGGATATTATAAATATCGATTATAAAGATTATTTCGAAGAAAATAACAGTCCTGATAAATTCAAAATATAAGTTTTGTATCCAATTTTTATATATTTACAGTATAATATTAGCGGCCGGATTTATCAAGTATCCGGCCGCTAATGGTTTTAATAATTATTCAATTTCTGTATCTTCATCAGCTGTGTTGTAAGCTTCAAGCACACGCTCCTGAATAATATTTCTTGTATCAGAGTTAATTGGATGAGCAATATCCCTATATTCTCCATCCTTTGATTTTCTGCTTGGCATTGCAATAAACAAACCATTGTCTCCCTCAATGATCTTAATGTCATGAACAACAAATACATCATCAATTGTTATTGATGCCAAGCCTCTCATCTTTCCATCTCTAAAAACCTTTCTAACTCTGACATCTGTTATTTTCATAATTACCATCCCCCAACTTACTACATTATTTCTTATAACCTATTGAGCTTTTAAATCGTACTCAAATGATTATACGGCATACCTGTCATTTTTCTCTACAACTATCTTGATTGACTCCGGTGTGCCTATATATGTTGAATTAGCTCTGATAACATCCCTAGACTCAACAATACAATTTTCCAATACAGTATTATCTCCGATATATACATTATTAAGAACGATAGAATTCTTTATAACGCAGTTATTACCTACATAAACATCCTTGAATAAAAGAGAATTCTCAACTGTACCATTTAATATACATCCGCTTGCAACAAGTGAATTCTTAACGGATGATCCTGGATTATATTTTGCAGGAGGAAGATCCTCTATCTTTGTATAGATCTGTGGATCCTCAGCAAAATAATGTCTTACATCAGGCTTAAGGAAATCCATATTTGTCTTATAATATGAATCTACACTTGCAATATTTGACCAGTATCCATCCATCTTATATGCATATATTCTCTTTAAATTCTTATATCTTACAAGAATATCCTGAACAAAGTCATATCTGTCATCTTCAATGCACTTTTCAATAAGCTCAATAAGATGTCTTCTTCTTATAACATATATTCCGCAGCTTATTGTATTAGAGTCTGATTTGATAGGTTTTTCTTCAAAATCAGTAATTCTTCCTTCGTCATTTATCTTGAGGCAGCCAAATCTTGTTACATCCTCTTCATCTTCCATCTTCTTACAAACTACTGTGATATCTGCCTTCTTCTCAATGTGATATTCCAGTACCTTGTTATAGTCAAGCTTATAAATTCCATCTCCGGAAGCTATTACTACATATGGCTCATGGCTATGCTTTAAAAAGCTAAGGTTCTGATAAAGTGCATCAGCTGTGCCCTTGTACCAGTCACTTGATTCAGCAGTTATTGTTGGATTAAATACATATAATCCGCCCTGCTTTCTTCCAAAATCCCACCATTTGGATGAATTAAGATGAAGATTAAGTGATCTTGAATTATACTGTGTAAGTACAGCAACAGTCTGAATATGTGAATTTGACATATTGCTGAGTGTAAAATCTATACTTCTGAACCCACCTGCAACAGGCATTGCAGCAATTGCTCTCTTGTTGCTGAGTTCCTTCATTCTCTTTGAATTACCGCCTGCTAAAATTACTCCTACTGCTCTCATTATGCTTCTACCTCCTTCATGATATATCCTCCGCTTTCAAGAAGTCCGTCAGGATAGTCTTCCGCACATGTAACGCCCTTAATAGCAGTATTCTTTCCTATTGTAACATTGTCAGGAATAACTGTTTTCTCTGCAATTGTAACGAGATCAAACTGGTAAACCTTCTTATCCAGCTTGGATTCTGCATATTCAAATGCTCCGAGTACACAATTCTTTCCAATAACTGATTTTTCTGCAATAATTGCCTTCTCTACAACAGTGCCTTCTCCTATCTCTGTATCAGCCATAATGATAGAATCCTTAACTACAGCACCTTCCTTAATTACTACTCCTGCACCTATTACAGAATTTTCTACCTTTCCATAAATCTCACAGCCTTCTGAAATTATACTTCTAGATACCTCTGAATCTGGTCCAAGATACTGTGGCTTGATATTTTCACACTTGGTATATATCTTCCAGTATTCCTCATAAAGATTAAATTCAGGAATTATATCTACAAGCTCCATATTAGCCTGCCAGTATGAACCTAAAGTTCCTACATCCTTCCAATACTCATTGAACTCATAAGCAAAAATTCTTCCCTCATGCTCTCTGATATAAGGAATTACATGCTTTCCAAAATCACAATTAGGTTCATCTTTAAGCTTAATAAGTGCCTCTTTAAGAATCTTCCAATTGAAAATGTAAATACCCATTGAAGCCAGATTAGAATGTGGCTCAGCCGGCTTCTCTTCGAATTCCTTAATTCTTCCTGTTTCATCTGTTATAACAAGACCAAATCTGCTTGCCTCTTCCCAAGGAACCGGCATAGTAGCAATAGTAAGATCTGCATTTGATGCCTTGTGGTAATCCAGCATTACTTCATAGTCCATCTTATAAATATGGTCACCTGAAAGAATCAGTACATAATCAGGATTATATGCTTCCATATATTCAAGGTTCTGATATATCGCATTGGCAGTTCCTGAATACCAGTCTGATCCTGCACTTGTTTCGTGTGGAGGAAGTACAGCTACGCCTCCATAATTTCTGTCAAGATCCCAAGGCATACCTATACCTATATGCGAATTAAGTCTCAATGGCTGATACTGGGTCAAAACACCTACAGTGTCAACGCCTGAATTGATACAGTTAGAAAGAGGAAAGTCTATAATGCTATATTTTCCTCCAAAAGCTACAGCAGGTTTTGCAACACTCTTTGTAAGCACACCTAGTCTGCTTCCTTGTCCACCAGCCAAAAGCATGGCAATCATTTCTTTCTTAATCACAATACCACCTCTTTACAAATCAATAGGAAATCCCTAAATAAATTATGAAAATATTATATCACACGTTTTGTTTAATGTGAATAAAACATATTATTTTATTTATTTTTTTTTGTTAATTTTTATCAGTTTTTTTGTTAGTCTGCTAATTTAACCAAATTAAATCCCTTTTCCTCGTCATAAAGAGCATTTTCTTCTCTGTGATGACAGGTAAAAATTAAAATCTGCCCTTTATATTCGGAGCTTATAAATGAAATTGCATGTCTTAAACGTTCATCATCATATAAAACAAAGCTATCGTCAAATATAAGCGGGAGCACATCCTCCTTTCCCTCTATAAGTCTTACTGCCGAAAGCCTAAGAGCAAGATAGACCTGATCTATAGTACCCGAGCTAACCTGTTCTACAGGTATCATTCTTCCGTTTTTATTAAGGAAAACCGACATATTTTCATCTATATCTATACTTTCGTATGCCCTTCCTGTTATTTCGGATATAAGACGTCCGGCTTCTTTATTCATATATATTCCCATAGAGTTTCTAATACTTTTGCTAAGCGACATAATCTTCTCTGCCGCAATCTCCATAGCATCTGTCTTTTCTTTTATTCTGTTATTTTCGGCAATTATGTATTTAAGTTCCTCTGCCTGATTCTTTAATGCATTTAGCTGCATGAGATTTTGCTCAACTGCAAATCTTATCTCCTGCTGTCTTTCGATATCCTCCTGACATACATTCTGCTTTCTGCTTAGCTTTATCAGCTGTTCATCTATATTTTCCTTTTCCTTAGAAGATTCTTCTATTGCCTTGCACAGCTTAACAAAGCCATTTAACCTCTCATCCAAATTTGAACAGGAATTTTCATCTATGGCTTCATTTCCAAGCTGTTCGCTGAATATATCTGACAATTCTTTTTTCTTAATCACATATTTCTTCGAAATTTTCTTTGAAAATGTAAACATTACTACGGAAATAAGTGTAAGTACTGCCGCCGGTATTCCAAATATCAAGAACTCACTGCTACCAGATCTGTATAAGGCAATTCCTGAAAATGCTGCTGCCAGAATTATGAGTAGTATAGGAACATATTTTCTATATTTCTGCTCTGCCTTCTTCTTTATGATGATATATTCATCATATTTATGTTTCACTTCTTCTCTGAAATTCTCTATAGCAGCCACATTCTTAAAATTGTTTTCAAAAAGAATTTTTTCTCCCTTTTGAATCGAATCCTGAAGCTCATCCTTTCTTATTTCGAGCTCAACAATTTCATTCTTTAGTCTGTCTCTCTCTCCTGTATACTTAAGAATCTTATTTTCATTTTCAGGCTTACTTAAAATAGCTTCGAGATTTTTTATTTTTCCTATAGTTCCAGCATATGCCTTTACCGCATCCGGCTGATAATTCTGATTAATAAAGGCCTTCTGCTCGTTCAGGTACTCTATTGCTGCTGCCGCATTCAGTTCTGAGCTTCCAGAGGTATTGAGATTAGATATATATCTCTTTATTTCCTCAGCCATACTTTTTTCTGTAGTAGCGCCAAGCTGACCTATGCTTATAGTATTTATATAGCCAGTTTCTGTAAGCCCACACAGCATTTCCTTTAAGAGTTTCTTTGGATCTTCTATTTCTTTTTCATCTGACACTCTGAATATTCTTAAATTCTTTGGAGAAATACTGAAATCTCTTTCTATTCTGTATTTTTCACCCTTGTGCTTGACTGTAAGACTTCCTTTGTATCTTTCAGGATTATCCCAAGGCTCAAGTCTTTCATACAAAGCCTTTTTCCCTGATCTTCCTGGTCTTTGGTCTATACCAAACAGCATTGCTCTGAGAAAAGTATGAAGTGTGGACTTCCCAGCCTCATTTCTTCCGAATATAATATTTATCCCTGGCTTGAATTTGATGTTTAGATCTGTAAATTTTCCAAATCCATCTATTTTAAGCTCAATAAATCTCATAATTACTCTTTTCCTTTTTGTTCAGAAGTTTTTAGCAATGCATCAATACCATAAAACATCGCCTTACGTTCTATCTCTGAAACATCTTCTTCATTTTTTATAAGCTTACTTATATAATACCCTATCATGTCCTGAGGATGTTCCTGAAATAAAAGTGAAAAATCATATTGTGGTTCACTTTCATCCATAATTTCAGCAATACGATATTCTTTTTCAAGCCTTTCTGGCTGAAAGCTCTCATCTGGATTCTTCTTTCCAAATATATGAATTTTATAAATATTCTTTCTGCCCCTTTTATCCATTTCACTTCTAAGCATCTCGAGCAGTCCTGAAGCAGTTGTATTTTCATCTACCTCTATATTTAATGAAACATACGAGGTCTCGGCAATAGGAATAAATTCAAGCTTAATAAGCTGACCTGTTGCATTACTGATATCTCCTATATAAAAGCCGTGCTCCCCTGTATCCTGCATCCCTTTAGGTTCAAGTCCTCCGCTATAATATACTTTGGATCTGAGCACCTCCTGATGGCGGTTTACACCACCAAGTGCAGCATAAGATATACGCTTTAAATATTTTTCATTTGATACATCACTGATAACAGAAGCAACTTCATTATAGTTTGGTTCTGCAGACACCAGCATACATATAGTTTCCTGATTTTCTGAAAATGCTTCCTTTAAAAGACTTCTAAAACCTGGAATATTTTCCTCCTGCCTTAAAGAAACGGATTTAGCGTAAACTGCGGCATTGAATTTTTTAAATTCTATTCGCTCAATACCTTCTGAAATAACATAGTGAACATTTGGTGCCCATAAAAAGCTATTAACCGGACTATTTTTCTTAAGTATATCACTTTCTCCTGCTACAATTATAACTTCTACGTAAGGAATAGATAAAAATAATCTATTAATTTCTTCAAGTTCTGAGCTTACAGGCTGATGTGAAAAAAGTCCTCCGGATATTATCAACAATTCACATGCCGTTTCAGTGGCTTTATCCACAGTTCTCCTCAAGGTATTTACTATCTCTACAGCTCTGTCTCTTCCCCAGAACTTTCCACTTTCCGTATTTTTTCCCAGTCCAACATCACTCAAATGTATAAATCTCATACCAACCTCAAATAAAAATAAAACAGGTCAAAAGCAGCAAATCTCTTTGCCTGCCTCTGACCTGTTGTAAATCCTGCTTATAATTCACATGTACCAGTTGTTCTAGGGAACGGTATTACGTCTCTTATATTCTGCATACCTGTAAGATACATTACTGCTCTCTCGAATCCAAGTCCGAATCCTGAATGTCTTACTGTTCCATATTTTCTAAGATCCAGATAGAACTGGTAGTCCTTAGGATCTAACTTCATCTCTTCCATACGCTTTACAAGCTTATCATAGTCATCCTCTCTCTGAGAACCACCCATGATCTCTCCTACTCCCGGAACAAGGCAGTCTACTGCTGCTACAGTCTTTCCGTCATCGTTCTGCTTCATATAGAACGCCTTTATATCCTTAGGATAATCTGTTACAAATACTGGCTTACAGTATATCTTCTCTGTAAGATATCTCTCATGCTCTGTCTGAAGATCGCATCCCCACTCAACTGGATTTTCAAACTTATCATTATGCTTTACCAGTAATTCTACCGCCTCTGTATATGTTATTCTTACAAATTCATTTTCAAGAATATTGTTAAGTCTGTCAATAAGTCCCTTTTCAACAAAGCTGTCAAAGAACTTCATCTCCTCAGGTGCATTTTCAAGTACATATCTGATAATATACTTAAGTAATGCCTCTTCGACATCCATAGTATCGTTAAGATCTGCAAATGCAAGCTCTGGCTCAACCATCCAGAATTCTGCCGCATGCCTTGTTGTATTTGAATTCTCTGCACGGAAGGTAGGTCCAAATGTATAAACATTTCTAAATGCCATAGCATATGTTTCTACATTAAGCTGTCCTGATACAGTCATAAATGTTGGCTTTCCAAAGAAATCCTTTGAATAATCTACTTTATCGCTGTTTCCCTTGGCAATTCTGTCAAGATCAAGCGTTGTAACCTGGAACATTTCACCTGCTCCCTCACAGTCTGACGAGGTGATGATAGGTGTATGAACGTATACAAAACCTCTATCCTGGAAGAACTGGTGTATAGCATAAGCCACAAGGCTTCTTACTCTGAACACAGCCATAAAGGTATTTGTTCTTGGTCTCAAATGAGTCATTGTTCTAAGATATTCTAATGTATGTCTCTTTTTCTGAAGCGGATAATCAGGTGTTGAAGCGCCTTCTATCTCAACCTTGTCTGCCTGTATTTCAAAAGGCTGCTTTGCTTCAGGCGTTGCTACAAGCTTACCTCTTACAATTATGGCTGACCCTACATTTAATTTTGAAACAGACTGAAAATTATCCATGCTGTCATGATAAACTACCTGAATAGGCTCAAAATATGTTCCATCATTTACAACTATAAATCCAAAGGTTTTTGAATCTCTTACAGAGCGTACCCAGCCACCTATAGCTACATCCTGATCTATGTATTTTTCTCTGTCTTTAAATATTTCCCTTATTGTCAGTAACTTTTCCATATATTATTTCTCCTCATATGTGTTTTCGTACTTATACTCTGGATGCAGCTTCGCTTATGCTGCCTGCCTCTTTATTTCTGATCATTTCTATCATCTGTCTGATTTTTTCACTGCTTATATTGCTTACGCCTATATATTGGCCATACTGATCATTTACATAAAGAGTTTTTTCTTCAACACTGTCACTTAACGATTTAAAATCAAGCTTTAACTGTTCAAGCTGTGCCGTCCTGTTTGCAAGTTCATCTATATATCTTGAATCTATCTCATCCATAAGAACCTGCTTTGTAACTGCATCAAACTTGTTTAAGGCCTCATCCTTTTGTATATTGACGGTTTCGCATTTTTGACGATGTTGTGTCAGCTCATCGTCAAATGCACCCAGATCATATAAGGAATCATCCTTATCCCGTCTGATTTGTCTGGTTACTTTTTTGATACTCTTTTTATCCTTATTAATCTGATCCATCAGCTCTCTGCAGCTTTTAAGAGTATCGTTATGCTTTATTCTTACCTTATTTCCTATAAATACATATATACTTCCAAAAACCAGTATATCCAAAGTATACACTAATATACTATAAAAAGAAGGTGTTTTCTCTGTAAACTGCATGTTAATTATAATTATCGGCACAAGACAGAAAACTATTAAAAAAGTAATTATAGCAGTAGTCCACTCGCCTACACTATGTGGCATATACAAAGAAAAGAAAAATTTATTATTATATATCTGTGAAAGTCCAGCCTTTTTGAATTTTTCTTTTATAAGACCTCTGATATTTTTTATATCATCCTTATATGTCTTTGTATGTTCATCTATTCTGCTTTTTACTCCGCTATTTCTTGCCTTGCTTCTTTTTTCATTAACAGTCCTTATATCCGATTCTATTGACTTTATCTGCTTATCAAAGCTGTCCTCAATATCCTCTCTTCGACTTTTTACAGTTTTTTCCTTTTCCCTGCTTATATCCTTTTTTAATATTGTAAGATTCTTTTCTGCAAGATTTTTTTTATCTGTAAGCTCTGCAAGCTTTGCTTTTTCATTTTCCAAAACCAAGGTTTCCTCCAAGGCTTTAGAAAGAAAATTTATGGGATTACTTAAATCTGCCATAATAATTACCTCAACGGAATCGATATCAGTGCTTTTTTAAAACAGCAATGCCAACAAGATATGGGCCGTTATGTGCTCCTACCATAGTTCCAAGACGTGAAATCGAAGGTTCTGATTTGAGGCCTTCTTTTTCCAGCCTTTCTGTAAAAGCTTCTTTTACTTTTACAGCGGCTTCACTGTCAAATCCATAAGCTATGCCCACATAATAATCTTCAGGATTTTCATGCTCATTAATAAAATATTCTGCACATTTTATACCGAGCTCCTTTAATGACTTTGTGCGGCTTCTTGTTATCATTGAAAGACTTATGTTACCATCATTAAAAAGAATCACTGGCTTAATACCAAGTCCTACAGCTGCAAGCTTTACAAGATTTCCTATCCTTCCTCCTTTAGAAAGGTAGGAAAGATCTGCTACTGTAAAATACGCTCTTCCATCTGGAATATAGCTCTTAAGCTTCTCTGCTGCATCTCCAAGCTCCATCCCTGAATCTCTTAATTTACAAGCTTCATAAACCAGCAATCCTTCAAGTATAGTAAGAGAAAGAGAATCAATAACCTCTATTTCTGCCTCAGGATATATTTCCATCATTTCTTCTTTTGCAGTTCTGGCTGAATTAAAAGATCCACTCATCTTTGATGTCATGGAAATACTCATAACAGGTATCCCTTTTTTCACATATGGCTCCCAGGCCTTCATGTAATCATCAATCCCTGGAAGAGAGGTCTTAGGGTAATCTGACGGATTATCATGCATCCTCTGATAAAACTCCTCATATGTAAAATCTACATGATCTCTGAGATATTTACCATCACCAAATGCCACATAAAGCGAAACTATGTCTATATCAAGTTTTTTTACTATATCTTCTGTCAGATCACAACAGCTGTCGCTTATTATCTTAAATTTCTTTTCAGTCAAATTCCCTCATCTCTTTTCTGGATTATTTTTAATTATCTTATTCATTATACACTTATGTGTACTATTTTCATAGTTAATTATTTCTATTCTGTTATCTCAAGCTCATAAACTGTATCAAAGTCTTCATATAAAAGAGCTTGTCCATCGCATATGATCTCTCCGACCTGGTTATCATAAGGATCATTTCTAAGTGCATCGCAAGGCATTACAAAAGGATGCTGGAATTCTGAGGCATAACAGATACGATAAGGATCCAGATTACATCTATAGTATTTTCTTCTCTCTTCATCGTTATCTCTATATGCACTTCCTCCAAATGAACAATCTGCAAACATCCATCCATAAGGAGCCACATAATACTCTGCCCAGTCATGTGAACCTGTATCTAAAGGAGTTGCATACAGTCCAGACTGCCATCTTGCTGGCACACCTGCACATCTACACATTGAGATGAACATAAGTGCCTGAAATCCGCAATCACCCTTAAGACCTGAAGCAACATATTCTGGAATATCATAAACTGTACTATAGCTTCTTACAAATGAATACATGACATGTGAGGTTATATAATCATATATCTTCCACGCCTTAAGCAAAGGATTCTGTTCATCTCCAACAACTTCCTTTGTCAGCATTTCAATAAATGGTGTTTTTCTTATATGAGGCAGTTCTTCTCCAAGATAAAATGATGGCTGTGCCTCCAAAACCGTCTCAGGATCAGGGTTATGATAAACTGTCCTGTTTGTAACCTCGTATTCCGTTGAAAACTCTTCTTTTCCGGTGTATATAGTTTCAAACACAATTGATCTTTGTGGATAATCAGCCGGAGCTACTGCAACAGGTTCCATAGATCTATTTATAAGTTTAAAATCTTCCATCTGCTGATAAAGTACTGGTAAAGGCATAAAGACTCTGACTTTTTTATTCATTATTTTTTCTTTAGCCGATTCCTTGAACCTTATCGTAGTTTTTAAATGCATACGGAGCTTTCTTTCTCCATTTGCCTTCATTATCTCAACATTCTGACAGAGCATCTTAGCATTATTCTTTGCATATTCATCCTTAACAATCACTCGTTCTTTATATTGAGGTCTTGTCTTTATGAGATTTTCATAGAAAAGCTGATGAAAATACACTTCTCCATCCTTAAATATCCACTCGCAGGCATCTGATTCCCATAGTTCTTTTAATTCTTCATCTTTAAAATCAGCTATATTATCTCTAAGCTTCTTTAAAGCCTCAGCATAACTAAATGGATACTGCTCTGGTATTCTCTGAAGCAATTCCTTCTCGTATAAAAGTCTATTTTTCATTACATCTGAGGTTTTATCGTCCATAAGTCTTCGATCTATTGCTTTAAGACAATCTTCAAATCTTCCGCCCCATTTTAACTTTAATATATTTTCAGGAAGCGGAACAGATAAATATTTTAAATCTTCTCCCATTATATATAACCCTTCTTAAATATTACTTTTAGTGTATATTATTCGTATATTTTGTATTTAGAATCTTAAATCAAGGCAGTCTTTATTTTCTCAACGATTTCTCTCTGTTCTTCTGGAATTGACTGCTTAGGCTCCCATGCCACTATCTGCTTTTCTCCATTATATCTAGGTATAATATGCACATGAAAATGCATAACCGTCTGACCGGCTGCCTCTCCATTATTCTGAACTATATTTATTCCATCACAACAAAGTGCAGTCTGCATAGCCTTTCCAATTTTCTTTGCCAAAATAAGCACCTTTGCACAAATCTCATCATCCAATTCAAAAAGATTAGCCGCATGTGTCTTTGGAAGAATAAGTGCATGTCCCTTTGATGCAGGACTTAAATCCAAAATAACTCTAAACTCCTCATCTTCATATATAGTATCTGAAGGAATATCTCCATTTGCTATTTTACAGAAAATACAATTATCGTCTCTCATGATAAAATAATTCCTTTCACATTATAATCTCATTAAATTATATACTCTTTTATAAAAAAAATCATCCACTAATAATTTATCGGATTTGCATTTATGAACTAATTTCAGATTCTACGAAAAGACTTATGCAAAAGATTTCAGATAAGCAAAAAGATTTATACAAAATATTGGAAATAAACAAAAACTGAAACCCAAATGGATTTCAGTTTGATAAATGACGCCAACGAGAATCGAACTCGTGATACCACCGTGAAAGGGTGGTGTCTTAACCGCTTGACCATGGCGCCGTATATAATTTTATAACGCCCCAAATAGGACTTGAACCTATGACCCCCTGATTAACAGTCAGATGCTCTAACCAACTGAGCTATTGAGGCACGTGTCTATGCGACAACAAAAAGATTGTACTATTAAATTTAAAATTTGTCAACACTATTTTTTAAAACGCTTGAAACCTTCCACGAAATTTTCCTCACATATAATCCCATTCGCCACGGCTTCTCTTCTTTGGCATTCTGTAAAATAAAACAGCTAAGATAAATCCGCTGAGTAATCCTCCTATATGCGCAGCATTATCAACGCCGCTTCCTGTGACTCCAATATATATATTCATACCTATCATCAAAAGTATTCTATTTAATGAAAGTTCATCAAGCTGTCCTTTATTTCGCATAAGGATCCACAAGATTGCCCCTGACACTCCAAATACAGCACCACTGGCACCTGCTGACACCACAAACTCTCCTATTATATTGTGATAATACAGGCTTACAACATTTCCTATTATTCCAGAGGCAATATACAAAATAAGGAATTTTATATGACCAAGGTATCTCTCCAGATTATCGCCCATCAAAAACAAAACTAACATATTGCTAACTAAGTGTTCAATGCCAAAATGCATAAAACATGATGAAAGCAATCTAAAATATTCCCCCTTCTCAAGCAAAAGAGGTTCATACATTGCACCATACTTTATCATCATATCAATATCTGTCTCTGTATCACCAAGCATTGATAAAAATAAAAAATATATTATATTCAATCCTATTAACGAATATGTAACTATATGCTGCCTATGTTTCGTTTTTTCCATATTTTCTCCGTAAAATATTTTATCCGTCATCTCTATTTCGTTTATATTGCTACTTTATTCATTATAAAAAAGATAACTAGCTTGCACAAGTTCAAAATCACAAAAAAAAGCTGAAGCAAAAAGCTTCAGCCAGATGAGTATCTCAAAAATCAAATACCGAAAGATAAAAGACTCGAAGAAT